>CANMKE010000002.1 GCA_947498325.1 uncultured Persicobacter sp. | reverse complement strand
TTTGTGGTGCTTAGTGGACTCGAACCACCGACTCACGGATTTTCAGTCCGATGCTCTACCAACTGAGCTAAAGCACCTCGTCGTTTCGGATTGCAAACATACGGCATTTTCGCCGAAACACAAGTCCATTTTCCGAAAAAATCTGAACATTTAAGCAAACAAATTGATAATCAAGCCCATTAATCTTCCCTCAACGGTGAATTTGAAAAAAATGCTCGGCATGCCGAACATTTTATAGCATTAATCAACCATAATTTATAAACATTGGTTATCTTATATAAAGAATAGGAAATAAAGTGACTTCAACAGCCTGTTCTAAGAAGATCAATACGACCACTTATACCCAAAAAAAGACGATATGAGCCTATTATCTCAGCTATTTTTTCTGATCCTGCTCGGGGTCTCAGCCTTTTTCATTGGCAGGCGGATCCTGCAGATACGCAAAAACATTCTTCTCGGCAAAGAAGAAGACCGAACCGATCAGCCACAACGGCGCCTGAAAAAGATGCTGTTGGTGGCGTTTGGTCAAAAGAAAATGTTCAAAAGACCCATCGCCGCTTTCCTCCACCTTCTGATTTATGTAGGCTTTCTGCTGATAAATCTCGAAGTGCTTGAAATCGTGCTCGACGGCCTGTTCGGTACACACCGATTATTTGCGCCATTATTGGGGAGCTTTTATCCTGTGCTGATCAATTTCTTTGAATTTCTGGTGGTAGGCGTAATATTTTCCTGTGTCGTTTTTCTTATCAGAAGGCACGTATTGAAAATCAGCCGTTTTACAAAAATAGAAATGAAAGGCTGGCCAACAATGGACGCCACATTAATCTTGGTCATTGAACTGGTACTGATGGTCGCTATTTTAGCCATGAACGGCGCCGATCAGGTCTTGCAAACCAAAGCGGTGGCTGGCTACCCAGTAACAGGCGCGTTCTTCTTCAGCAGTATTTTTATTCCCTTATTCGAGCCCCTGAGTGCCAATACACTCATCATTATTGAACGCGTGGCTTGGTGGGGGCATATTGCTGGTATTTTCGCCTTTGCCTACTACATCACTTACTCCAAACACCTTCACATATTTCTTGCCTTCCCGAATACCTATTTCAGTAACCTGAAAGAAAAAGGGGAAATCAAAAATATGGACAATGTTACCAATGAGGTGAAATCTATGCTCGGCTTACCTGCTGATCCACCGCCAGCGGAAATCCCCCGTTTTGGCGCCAAGGACATCAATGACCTCAGCTGGAAACACCTGATGGATGCTTATGCATGTACAGAGTGTGGCCGTTGTACCGATAGTTGTCCTGCAAACACTACGGGAAAAGTACTTTCCCCCCGTGCCATCATGATGAAAACCCGTGACCGCGCCGAAGAAGTTGGCGAGAGTATCCGTAAAGGAGGTGCAGGCCTTGAGGACGGTAAAAGTCTTTATGGAGATTACATCAATAAGGAGGAATTACTGGCCTGTACCACCTGCAACGCTTGTGTTGAGGCCTGTCCAATTACTATTGACCCACTGTCTATTATCATTGAAATGCGTCGATATATGGCGATGGAGGAATCTTCCACCCCACAATCATGGAATGCCATGTTCCAGAATGTAGAGACAAGCTTTGCGCCCTGGAAATTCCCACCGACCGACCGCTTCAACTGGGCGCAGGACGTCAAAGCAAAAATCTCCGATCAATAAATCAACCTCAACATTTACTTCCTATGTCAGATTTTAATATTCAAATACCCACTGTTGCTGAACTGACCGCCAAAGGCGAAAAACCAGACGTTTTATTTTGGGTGGGCTGTGCAGGCTCCTTCGATGACCGATATAAAAAAGTAACCAAAGCATTTGTCAAAATTCTTGATAAGGTGGGGGTGAAGTTCGCCGTTTTGGGAGAAGAAGAAACCTGTACGGGTGATCCTGCACGCCGTGCGGGCAATGAGTTTTTGTTCCAGATGCAGGCGATGGCCAATATCCAAGTCCTCAATGGCTATGAAATCACTAAAATCGTTACCGCCTGTCCACATTGTTTCAATACCCTCAAAAATGAATATCCTGCCCTCGGCGGAGATTATGAGGTCGTGCATCACTCCACCTACTTGCAGGAACTGATCGACCAAGGGAAAGTTACTGCGAAAGAAGGAGATTTTAAAGGTAAAAAAATCACTTTTCACGACTCCTGCTACCTCGGGCGTGCCAACAATATTTACGAAGCACCGAGAAAAGTCCTTGAAATTCTCGATGCCGAACTCGTTGAAATGAAACGCTGTAAAACCAACGGACTGTGCTGTGGTGCCGGAGGTGCGCAAATGTTTAAAGAACCCGAAAATGGCAAAAAAGATATTAACATTGAAAGGACAGAAGAAGCCCTCGACACGGGCGCTGAAATTATCGCCTCGGGTTGCCCTTTTTGCATGACAATGATGAGCGACGGCGTGAAAAACAAAGAAAAGGAAGGCCAAGTGGTTGTAAAAGACCTTGCCGAACTGATCGCCGAAGCGGAAGATTTAATTTAAAAGTGCCTTTTTCCAGCAATAATCATTTTTTAAAACGACCATTAGGATTATTCTTAGTGGTCGTTTTTCATGAAATCCATTTTTTTTCATGATTGAACACAATTTTATGTTTTATTTTTTCGTAAATAGATTGAAAGCGAAGATTTTTGTAAAACAAACAATCAACAGTCCAAGCTTAAATTAACAATTACTATGTACGTACCTTTTGATCAACTCCCTGCCTCGGCAAAACTTTGGATCTATTCCCTTGACAGACCACTGAACCAAGAAGAAACAAAACAGCTTGAGGAGGCTACCATAAATTTCCTCAATCAATGGCAAGCCCATGGAAAAGACCTGAAAGCATCGATGAAAATTGAAGAAAACAGATTCTTGATTTTAGCGGTCGATGAATCACAGGCTCAAGCGAGTGGCTGTTCTATTGATGCTTCTGCAGGCTTTATGAGAAAAGTTGCGGAACACTTTCAGCTCGACCCTTTCAACCGAACAACCCTTTATTTTGAAGGTCAGGAAAATGGCATCAACATGAATGGATTAAAGGAAGAAATCAGCGTAGGGAATATTACTGAAAATAGTCTTTTATTCAACACCGTCGTTCAATCAAAGGGGGAATTTGAACAAAAGTGGCAGATCCCTGCCCGTGAATCATGGCTCTCCAGGTATTTTAAATAACACCATCTCGTTTCCAACATCTACACTATGAAAATACGCTTCCTCTCCTTAATGCTATTGCTCATCTGCTCGCTCTCTGGCTGTTTTTTGCAGAACATGAGCTTGAAGAAGGGACATAAAAAATTTGACGATGGCGAATACAATATTGCCATCAAGCATTACAAAAAGCAAATTGCTTCAGGTAAAGAAGTGGCTGAGGCCAATTACCATCTGGCCGAAGCCTATCGCTTGTCAAACCGCACGAAGGAGGCGCTCCCATATTACGAGGCAGCGCTAAAAAGTGGTGTACCTGAAGAGATGGCAAATTACTATTACGCCAAATCGTTGGTCGCTAACCAAAAATATAAGGAAGCCAAAGATCACCTGACCTACTTTTTGCAAGGCGCCAAAGATGAAGAGGTCATTGATATCTGCAATAATTATGTAGACAACCTGACCGTCCTGATGAAAGAGGAGGAGGAAGAGCCAACTTTCAAAGTAAAAAACCTGGAGGCGATTAATACTGAATTTGCTGAATATGCTCCTGTATACACCAAAGGCAAACTGTATTTCACTTCCAATAAAGCTGGAAATGATATTTACCGTGCAACAGGAACACCCTTTACCCATATCTGGACGGTAAAAACAAAAGGTGCCCGTGTAGAGATGGAAACCGCAGAGCAAATTAAAGAACTCTATAGCAATGGAGCCAATGAGGGAACAATCACGTTCTCCCCTGATGGCAAAACGATGATCTTCGCAAGAGGAAACACCGGCCGAAGAAAAGGAACCAACGACGTGAACCTCTACGAAACAAAATTCCGAAAAGGAAAGTGGTCGGAACCTAAAATGATTGCCGCAAGCGATCCACAGGCGTGGGATTCTGCTCCCGCTTTCAGCCCTGACGGTAAATTGCTGTATTTTGCTTCCAACAGAAAAGGCGGCATGGGCGGTACCGACATCTATGTGGCCTCCAAAGATGGCCGTGGCCGATGGGGAAATGTGCGTAACCTCGGAAATAAAATCAATACCGCAGACAACGAATCGTTCCCCTACCTCTCAGATGCAGGAAAACTGTATTTCGCCTCTGAAGGGCACCCTGGTTTTGGTGGTTTGGATCTATTTGTTGCCGAGCGTAAAGATGGTAAGCTGCAAATCAGAAACCTCGGCAAACCAGTGAATTCCCCTGCTGATGATTTTGGGATTTTCCTGTTCTCACTGAATAAAGGTTTTTTCAGCTCCAACCGTGAAGGTGGGGCGGGAGATGATGATATTTATACCTTCGTCAATAGCGATCCACAGCTTAAGGTGGTGAATTATTACCTCACAGGAACAGCCGTTACCATTAACGATGAAGGCACTGAAGAAATTCTGGCCGACACTCAGGTAAAACTGATGGATGCCAATGGGGAAGTGCTCGGTGAGGCGACTGCCAATGAGGATGGTAAATTCAAGTTCAGGGTTTATCCTGCGGAAAATTATACCCTCTTTGGAGCTAAAACAGATTACCTGACATCTCGGACACCATTCTCCACCGTTGGAAAAACCGTTTCTCAAGACCGACTGGTGAAAAAAATTACCAATGTGGTCTTTGAGAAAAAGATCATCCTTGAGCCTATTGTTCTTGATAAGCCTATTGTTCTTGAAAATATTTACTACGACTTCGATAAGGCTGAAATTCGGGAAGACGCGGCCGTGGAACTGGATAAACTGACCAATCTGCTCAATGACAACCCAAAAATCAGAATTGAACTTGGTTCGCATACAGATAGCCGTGGTGAAGCAGCTTACAATGCAGACCTTTCACAACGCAGAGCCAACTCGGCCGTTGCATACCTGATTAAAAGCGGCATTGCGGCCAACAGGCTGAAAGCAAAAGGTTATGGTGAAAGCACTCCGATTGCTGCCAATACCAATGAGGATGGGTCGGATAACCCTGAAGGGCGCCAGAAAAACCGTCGTACGGAGTTCAAAATTATCGGACTCGATGCCAAAAAGAATGCTGATGGCCAAGTGGAATATCAGTCCAAAGACCTTGAAGAGCGTTTCTTTGGTGGCGACGATGAGGACGACGAAGGACAATAAGAACTATGTAAACAGGTTCAAACCTCCCGCTTGGATCAGCGAGTGCTGTGTAAAAAATACTTTAGTCCGAGTGGGACGTTGAAACTAAATTCGCCTAAAATAAAAAAGGTGCTTTTTCTTGAAGAAGCACCTTTTTTCATGCTCAAAATTTTATATCAACAATAAATCTTAAAGGCTTAGATAAAATAAAACCCCAACAAACTAAATCTATCACTTTGCAGCAAAAAATAGGGTTAATTCGTCATTATCAGCCTATTTTGTAATGATTCAAGAAGAAATATGCATCTCATATTTTTGTTTTCTTCTTAAACGGCTACCTTTGCGCTAAATTTTAACATACCCCACTCATGAACGAAAGATACATGCAAAGAGGTGTGTCCGCTTCTAAAGAAGACGTGCACAACGCAATCAAAAATGTAGACAAAGGGCTTTACCCTCAGGCATTTTGTAAAATTGTAGAAGATTACCTTGGCGGTGACTCCGCATACTGTAACATCATGCACGCTGACGGAGCGGGAACAAAATCCTCCCTGGCTTACATGTACTGGAAAGAAACTGGTGACCTTTCGGTATGGAAGGGCATTGCTCAGGATGCGGTGATCATGAATATTGACGACTTGATTTGTGTCGGTGCAACAGACAATATCCTGCTTTCATCCACTATCGGCCGAAATAAAAACCTGATTCCAGGAGAGGTTATCGGTGCCCTGATTAACGGAACAGAAGAGGTGCTTCAGATGCTTCGCGACAACGGCATTAATATTCTTTCGACAGGTGGCGAGACTGCTGATGTAGGAGATTTGGTACGCACGGTGATCGTCGATTCTACCGTTACTGCCCGCATGAAACGTTCGGATGTGATCTCGAACCACAACATCAAGCCTGGGAATGTAATCGTAGGTTTAGAATCTTACGGACAAGCCACTTATGAAGACAAATACAACGGAGGAATGGGCTCTAATGGCTTAACTTCCGCACGCCACGATGTTTTCAATAAGATTTATATGGAAAAGTACCCTGAGGCTTTCGATGGTGCTGTTCCTTCTGATCTTGTTTTCTCTGGTTCATGCAAACTGACCGATGCTGTTGAAGGCAGTCCTCTCGATGCTGGACAATTGGTGCTTTCAGCGACCCGTACTTATGCCCCAATCGCTCAGGCGATTTTCAAAAATCACCGTGCACACATCGATGGTATGGTTCACTGTTCAGGTGGCGCACAAACCAAAGTTGGCCATTTCATTGGTGACAATATCCATGTGATCAAAGATAACCTTTTTGAGATCCCACCATTGTTCAAGCTGATCCATCAGGAATCAGGTACTGACTGGAAAGAAATGTACAAGGTTTTCAATATGGGACACCGATTGGAAATCTACCTTGACGAACAATATGCGCAGGAAATTATCGACATCTCCAAATCTTTCGGTGTAGATGCAAAAATCATCGGTAGGGTAGAGGAAGCTCCTGCCAAAAAAGTAACGCTAAAAACTGAGAACGGTACTTTCGAATATTAGAAACTGCCACAGATCAGCTCAAAATACAATACACCAAAGCCATGTACATTTTTCGTACATGGCTTTTTTTATGTCAAAAATAATGAACAATCACGGGTCGTAATCATTTTCTAACTAAATCCGAATACTGATCTTACCATACAAATAGTCCATACGGTTGTCTATTGAGCATTTCTTTATAAATTTACCCATTCTTTAAATCAGTAAAAAAATGAACGATATTTTAAAAACCCTCTTACTTTTGGCTTGTAGCGTTTGCTGGCTTACAGCCTGCTCACCGTCGGTTCCAAAATATGAGAGCTATATGGATTACCCCACTTACGAAGGCAATTTATGGCCTGAATATACCCCTACTCAAACGGTATTCAAATTATGGTCACCTACCGCTACTGCGATCGACCTACACTTTTACAAAAATGGCGAAGGCGATCAGGCAGAAGAAACGCTCAGCATGTCTAAATCAGACAACCACCCTGGTTTATGGACTCTGGAAGTAGAAGGCGACCAATTGGGGCGTTTTTACACTTTTCAGGTTCATATCGGTGACAAAATTTTAGATGAAACCCCAGGTATATATGCGCAGGCGGTAGGCGTGAACGGCCAACGTGCTCAGGTGGTGGACTTAGCGAAGACCAACCCTGAAGGATGGAACGCTGACAAACGACCTTTGCTGGCACGTCCTAACGATATTATCCTTTATGAATTGCACGTTCGTGATTTTACCATTGCTAAAAATAGCGGCAGCAAATACCCTGGTAAATTCTTGGGACTGACGGAAGAAGGCACCAAATCTCCTGATGGCCTTTCGACTGGGATTGATCACATTAAAGCATTAGGCGTTACGCATGTACACCTGCTGCCTTCTTTTGACTATCGTTCCGTTGATGAATCTAAACTTAATGAGCCACAATACAACTGGGGCTATGACCCACTGAATTATAATGTACCAGAAGGCTCTTATTCGACGAACCCTTACGATCCGACGGTAAGAATCCGTGAGTTCAAAAAGATGGTACAAGCTTTTCATAAAGCTGGAATCCGAGTGATATTGGATGTTGTGTACAACCATACAGGAAAAACAGAAGATTCCAACTTCAATCTTGAGTCGCCAGGTTATTACTACCGACACACACAGGATGGCCAATTGTCCGATGCTTCCGCTTGTGGTAATGAAACGGCCTCGGATCACCCTATGATGCGTAAATACATCATTGAGTCTTGTAAGTATTGGGCGAAAGAATACCACTTGGATGGTTTCAGATTTGACCTCATGGCAGTACATGATGTGAAGACGATGAACGAGCTAAGTGCTGAACTGAAGAATATCAATCCTACCTTATTTGTTTATGGCGAGGGCTGGAATGCTGGTGCTTCACCATTGCCTAAGGAACAACAGGCGTTGAAGGTGAATACCGTTAAGCTTACCGATGTAGCGGCATTCTCTGATGACATTCGCGATGCTGTTAAAGGCTCTGTTTTTGTGGAAAAAGAGAGTGGTTTTATTGGCGGACAAAAAGGGCTTGAGGAAAGCATTAAATTTGGTATTGTTGGAGCAACGCAACACGATAGCATTGATTACCAAAAGGTCAATTACAGCAAGGCTCCATGGGCAAATAAACCCTCGCAGTGTATCAATTATGTCTCTTGTCATGACAACAATACGCTCTATGACAAACTGAAAATGGCAAATCCTAATGCCAGCGAAGCCACTATTGAGCAACTTGACCGCTTGGCTGCAACCATTGTACTGACAAGCCAGGGGATTCCATTCTTGCATGCAGGGAGTGAAATGCTGCGCACCAAAGGCGGCGAGCACAATTCTTACAATAAACCTGATGCCGTTAATGAGATCAACTGGTCGTGGAAAAAAGACCATGCATCGGTTCTTAAATATTATGAAGGTTTAATTGCGATGCGTAAGCACCATCCAGCCTTTAGAATGCCAACCACAGCCATGATTCAGGAGAACCTTCAATTTATGGAAGCTCCAACCTCTGTTGTCGCATATCAAATTAAGAACTACGCCAACCATGATGAATGGAAAAACATTATGGTCATCTTCAATGCCAAACAGCATGCCCAGGAAATGCCGTTGCCAAAAGGCAACTGGTCGTTGGTGGCAGATGGCAAACAGGTCAAGGAGAAAGGAATTAAACGCATAAATAGAAAAGTAAATGTCCCTGCGCATAGTGCATACATTCTTCGACAGTTGTAAAACAGTCTACCACCTTACAAAAAAAGCAATGAACGAACTGTTCATTGCTTTTTTTGTATA
Organism: uncultured Persicobacter sp.; assembly: GCA_947498325.1. Classification (GTDB taxonomy): domain Bacteria; phylum Bacteroidota; class Bacteroidia; order Cytophagales; family Cyclobacteriaceae; genus Persicobacter; species Persicobacter psychrovividus. The sequence goes on along the minus strand of CANMKE010000002.1, from coordinate 386,130 downwards.
TTTACGACAGTATTCCTTCGAGTGGAGCTCATGGAAAAAAATATCAACCGTTCATTTTTTACCCTATGCAAAGTTTGACCAAACTATTTTTATTCGCACTGATATGTAGTTCGTTATTTGGAATAGGAGCGTGTGAGCCTATCGCCACGGAAATGACGCCCTCTTACGGGCCCTCAATGCAAATGAACAAAGCATATGGCAGGTGGCAAGTTGTCGAAAGTTTTTATGCTAACGGTACAGCGGAAGAGCTTGACGACCAAGCCCCGATCATTTATGAATTCGGAGAAGATGGCCACTTTGGCTATTTCAATAACTTTTTCAGTGGAACGCATGATGGTGGTTATTTCTTCCACAACATCTTTTCTGTAAGCATGAAACACCCCCACTTGCCCTCCCCATATTTATACTTTGAGCTGGTAGATACCGCAACAGATTCCATTTCCATTTTACAATACGAATCCAATAAGAAACTCCACCTCACTCAAGAAGAGGTAAACGCTGGCAATTCACAGCCGACTGGTTTTCCGCGCCTTACTTTTACACGGACATTAAAACGGATTGAACAGACTCCCGAGGCTGACTAAACAAATGCTCCAACCAGGTAATACAGTACAAAAAACACCATTGCTGCACTTCCATACCATTTTACAACACGCCAGCGGTGAGCTTCATCATAAAACCACAACACACGCCAGGGCTCCCAAAGCCCTAATAATAAAGACCCTAAACTAAAGAGGGCAAAACCGAGCAAAACATAAGAAACAGCCTCAATCATAACAAGCGATATCATTTCAGCAAATATAAAAAAAGGAACGACCGATGCGTTCCTTAATTTATAATATTCATTTACGTGAGCCTATTTGAGGTACTTTTTCAATTTGAGGGTATCATGCAAAATCTCGACAATCTCATCTTCTGTAAAGCGGGAGGTGTCTATTGTAAAATCAAACTGAACCTCTTTGCCTTTGGAGTAGAAGGACCTGAAATGCTCCCGACGCTTATCATTGCGCTCGATGTATTCTTCTGCCTCCTGCTCATCAATCTCCCAACGCTCAATCAAATTCTGTTTCCGCCAACTTAAAGGGGCTTTTAGCGAGGTATGCAAAGCCCGATCAAAGCCTTGTGTCAGGCTCTCTCCGGCACGACCTACAATAATAATGTTACCCTCCATAGCGAAGTCACGCACCACCTTCATGATGGTTTTCTTCACCTTCACATCATTATAATTGTAGTAATTCTTTCCGAAGCTGAAAAACAAATCCTCTACCAATGCCCGACCTTCCTGATTATAGTTACGCTCTACCTCATCGACACGGAGCTTCAGCTTCTCAGCTGCCGATTCCATCACCTCTTTATTGATATACCGCCACTTGGGCTTGGCATTGGGATAAAGTGCATTGAGCTTAACGACTAATTTTTTGGCGATATGCTCAGCCCCACAACCCGCCTCACGGGAAATAGTCACCACAGGCAAGGCATTCTTGGTCTTGGGTGTGGCTGTTTCTTTAGCAATATGCCCTGTCAGGTAACGGGTAAAAATATCTTTGTTAATCATACTTTAAAAAGGTTAGTCATCTATAAATAAGAACGTTTCAAGCCCTGCAGTTGTTGAAAATGTATGTGCTTTTTATTGAGATTAGCCAAGGAAATAAAATATTGGTCGTTAAAAAATTGCTCCCTGTTAGGTGTTCAACTCATCAGAAAAAAATATTCCACTTCTTTCTCATGGAATCTGTGATGAATCAACGATTTACCGCTGAATATTTTTAAATTTGCAACGAAAAACAAGTTACCGAAATATGTACAGATCACATACCTGCGGAGAACTCCGCATTGAGGATGTAAATAAAGAAGTTACCCTATCCGGATGGGTACAACGTGTTCGCGATAAAGGCGGCATGATTTGGGTGGACCTTCGCGACCGCTATGGTATCACGCAACTGATGTTTGAAGATGGTGTTTCTGCTGCGGAAGTTTTGGACAGCGCGCGTTCTTTGGGACGTGAGTTTGTAATCCAGGCGACCGGTACAGTGGTGGAGCGTTATTCTAAAAATGACAAAATCCCAACGGGTGCTGTTGAGATCAAAGTAACTGCCTTGAAAGTATTGAATGCGGCAAAATTGCCTCCATTCATGATTGAAGACGATACCGATGGTGGGGATGACCTTCGCATGAAGTACCGCTATTTGGACTTGCGCCGTAAACCTGTTCGTGAGAAGTTGGCTTTGCGCCACCGCATCGCTCAGGAGGTTCGTCGTTATTTGGATGAGCAACAATTCCTGGAGATCGAAACACCTGTTTTGATCAAATCTACCCCTGAAGGCGCGCGTGATTTCATCGTTCCTTCACGTATGAACCCAGGAGAGTTTTACGCTTTGCCACAGTCGCCACAAACCTTCAAACAACTGTTGATGGTTTCAGGATTTGACCGTTACTTCCAAATCGTAAAATGTTTCCGTGATGAGGATTTGCGTGCGGACCGTCAGCCTGAATTTACTCAGATAGACTGCGAGTTGGCTTTTATTGAGCAGCAGGACATCCTGGATATTTTCGAAGGCATGGTACGCCACTTGTTCCGCATGGTCTTGAATCAGGAAATTGGTGATTTCCCACATATGGAATACGCCGATGCAATGCGCCTTTATGGTTCAGACAAGCCAGATATCCGTTTCGGAATGGAATTCGTTGAGCTGAACGATGTGGCTCAGAACAAAGGCTTCAAAGTATTTGACGATGCTGAATTGGTTGTGGGTATCAAAGCTGAAGGTTGTGGTACGTACACTCGTAAGCAATTGGATGCCTTGACCAACTTTGTGAAATCTCAGCAGGTAGGTGCCAAAGGTTTGGTCTATGTGAAATGCAACGAAGATGGTTCTTTCAAATCATCTGTTGATAAATTCTTCGATCAGGAGGCTTTGGCTGCCTGGGCAACGAAGATGGAAGCTAAGCCAGGCGATTTGTTGTTGGTATTATCGGGTGGCATGGACGCTGCTCGCAAGCAAATGAACGAATTGCGTTTGCATATGGGTAATGAGTTGGGCTTGCGCAAAGCAGGTGAATTCAAGCCATTGTGGGTAGTAAACTTCCCATTGTTGGAGTGGGACGAAGAAACTTCTCGTTTCCATGCGATGCACCACCCATTCACCTCGCCTAAGCCTGAGGATATGCACTTGTTGGATACTGATCCAGGTGCGGTTCGTGCCAATGCTTACGATATGGTGATCAATGGTGTAGAGATTGGTGGTGGTTCTATCCGTATCCACGACCGCGAGCAACAGCAATTGATGTTCAAACACCTTGGTTTCACTGAAGAGGAAGCCAAAGAGCAGTTTGGTTTCTTGATGGAAGCATTCGAATACGGTGCACCTCCTCACGGTGGTATCGCCCTTGGTTTCGACCGCTTGTGTGCCATGTTTGGTGGTTCTGAATCTATCCGTGACTATATCGCCTTCCCGAAAAACAACTCAGGACGTGATGTGATGATTGATTCTCCTGCATTGGTAGACAACGCACAGCTTAATGAGCTACAAATCGCTTTGAACTTGAAAAAAGAGGATTAATCCGCTGATCATAAAATATAAAAAATCCCCCTGAACAGATGCTTCAGAGGGATTTTTTTTATCCAAATATTTTTTCAACCGTTATTTCGATGGTCTTTTTGTCCTGTCCATTCATGGTAAATTTCGCCTTTTGAAAATCAGGCTTTCCCATTTTTGGATAATTACTGATCCCTACGGCTTCTTTCGGCATCCCGATAAAATTGGTATCAATCTTACCATTGTCATTCTCATCATGGGCTACCATCATCGCATAAGTACCTTCAGGAAGATCATCGAACACAATCCGACAAGCACCATCAGAGAAGCTCAGGTTACCTTGTTTGTAAGCTTTATCCCATTCTTTCGGAAAACCCTCCTCTGTAGAAAATAAAGCAAAAAGGACTTTCCCTTCTGGGCCACTCAGCCCTTTTACATTGACAACTAAACTGCTTTGGGCTTGTGCGGCACAGGCAAACGACAGCAATATTAAGGTGATTAAAGTTCTCATTTAATTTAGGTTTCGTTGAGCATCCAAGATAGCTTATTGTACGGATTCTAAAAATAATAATCCGACCAGACAGGAGAATTTAAAGATGAAACGGGCATAAAAAAACACCTTCCCACAAGGAGAAGGTGCTATTTATATTTTCAAAGATCAGCTGAATGCTTACTCTGTAATTTCTTTTGTGAAATTGTGCTTGTGTCCTACCAAAGCATAGAACAATAAATAAACCTCACAAGCAATCACCAATACCCATGTCATAGACCATCCGCCTAAAGCATCAGCGAAGATTCCTTGTACCCATGGAAGGATAGCTCCACCGGCTACACCGATCATCAATGCGCCAGAACCTTTAGAAGTATAAACACCCAATTTATCAATTGCCAATGAGAAGATCGCACCCCACATTACTGAGTGTACCAAACCAACACCTACCAAATACCAAGGGTTTGAAGTAAGCATTGCAGTAACAATCAAAACAATAGCGATAATTGTTGTTGCAGTCAACTGCACACTTCCTGAAATTTTAGATAGGAAAGATCCACACAAGCGGCCTACCAACATACCACCCCAATACAATGAGGCCATCAATGATGGAACGGCTAATTCTTTCCAGAACAAGAAGTCTGTAGTTTTTGAAATCGCACCGATTTTACCCAAGTTTTCAGCATACAAGTTGATGTTTGCACCAATACAAACCTCAGCACCTACATAAACGAAGATACCAACTACACCCAAAACCAGGTGTCTGTATGACCAAACACTGTTTTTCAACTTAGCTACCTCACCACCTTCAGAAGCTGAAGACGCTACCTCAGGAAGGTTCAAACGGCTTACCAAGAATGCAACAACTGCTACTACTGCGATCAGTACAAAGAAAGGACTGATTACTTTATCTACTGTAGGAGCTACGTTTCCAAAAACCAAATAAGTTACAAACAATGGCGCAATAGTAGTACCGATAGAGTTCGAAGAACCACCAATACTCATACGGGTTACTGATGATGTACCAGGAACCTGACAAACTGCCAAATAAGGATTAATAACCACCTGAAGCGTTGCAATAGAACAACCCAGGATATAAGATCCTATTAAGAAAATAAAATAAGCATATGGTACTGAAGCCGCCCCAAAAGCCATGCTTCCCATATCTAAACCTGCCAATGCAGAAGATACAAATACAGCCAATCCAACCAACAACATGATCAGTCCTCGAATCAGTGTATTTTTGTAACCGAAAGCCTCTGCCCAACGAGAGGAGATATTACCCATTGTTGGGAAACCCATAAAAAATGCGAACGTCAATAGAGTCGTCAGCGTGTTTTTCAAAGAACCCGCATCACTTAGAAATGCTTCCTTAAGTGGGGCCTGAAATTGTTGGTTTACTACCGTCAAAAAACCAACGATGAAAAACAAACCTACCATGATCATAAATGGACCAGTGTAGTTCGTCTCCTTGGTTTGTTTGTTTTCCTTTGTCATTACTTCTGCCATGATTTCTTAAAAATTAAATCTTTTCATCGGTTGTTAATTGTACAACTATCAAACCGACCATATTGCCAAATATGAAGCACAATATAGCATTCATTTTATCAAATTTAAAAAATGAACCACTACCTTTTTAAAAAATAAGCGCATATAGATAATTTTATTGATAATAATCATGTTTTTAACGCAACCTTTCTCAACTGCTCTAATTCTTGATCCTCACCACGCCCTGACGGGGGAATCGAACAATTACCTAATCTTGTCGCAATCCTAACAAAACTGAAGGGTATTTATTGAAGATCCATAAGGATTCAAAACTGATTTTCAGCAAAATAATCTTACATTTAACTTTCTGAAAATAGAACTATGGATACTTTAAAACTTGTTGAAAAATTTGAATCTCAGTGGGATGAGAATCACATCACCTCCCGGGCACCCGGGAGAATGAACATTATCGGTGAGCATACCGATTACAATGGAGGCTTCGTTCTTCCTGCGGCAATCGATAAAGAGATTGTTTGCATCTTGCAGGCCAACAATACCAATACGATCAATGCCATTGCAAGTGACCTTGACGAAAAAGAAAGTTTCACTCTTGAACAAATAACAGCAACTAAAGGCTGGATAAATTACATCAAAGGAGTTGTTGCTGAACTGATTAAAAAAGGGGTGAAAGTACAGGGTTTTAATCTTGTCTTCGGTGGCGATGTACCCTTAGGGGCAGGTTTATCCTCTTCCGCAGCCCTGGAATGCGCATTAGCAACAGGCTTGAATAATTTATTTGGCGGAAAGCTGAGTCAAAGGGAAATCGCACTTGTAGGCCAAGCCGCTGAACACAATTATGCGGGGGTGAAATGCGGTATTATGGATCAATTTGCATCCACTTTTGGTCAAAAAGATCATGTGATAAAAATCGATTGTAAGCATCAGAAAACAGCACATTTTCCATTAAACACACAAGGGTTCAAATGGGTGCTTTGTAATACTGGAGTGAGTCATTCTCTGGCATCCTCAGAATATAACACACGTCGGGAACAATGTGAGGCAGGTGTTGCCGTTCTTCAAAAAGAGATGCCGAAGCTGGAAGATTTGCGTGGCGCGACCTTAGCGCAGTTGAAAGCGCACCGATCAGCCATGGATCCAACCATCTATAAAAGGTGTGAATTTGTTATTAATGAAAACGAACGTGTCCTGAAGGCCTGTAAGCATTTAGAGAATAATGAACTCGATGCCCTTGGTACCTTAATTTACGCTTCTCATGACGGCTTGCAACATGACTATGAGGTGAGTTGTAAGGAGCTTGATTTCTTGGTAGACCAAACCAGAGATAACGATCAGGTATTTGGTGCAAGAATGATGGGCGGCGGCTTTGGAGGCTGTACAATTAATTTGGTAAGAACAAATGCCGTAGATTCATTCATCGAAATGCAAACGGAAGCATATCAGAAGCAATTCAATCGCAAGTTAGTTTGCTATTCCGTAGTAACTGGTGATGGTGCTCGCGTAGAGGATTAATGGAGCGAACGAGCATCATTTTAGTCTATAGATATTTCAAAAGCATTAAAACGGGTCACCGATATCCACAATGGTTAAGGATATTGGTAACCCGTTTTATTTTCACTTGTAAATGACATCCAATAAGCTGATCGCAAAAACATCCTGTTCTTCTGCATCAGTGGGAATACGAAGCAAAAAAGAGGGCCGTAACCACCACCATCCCATCCATTAGCACTTTAAAGTAATACACCGGACGTTGATCATTGACCCCAAGTACCAAGCCTACATTGATCAGCAGTAAGGCCAGTAACCCTCCCAAAGGGTAGGCTCCCACGAAATAAGCAATAGCCGTAAAAACAACCAATAATAGAACAGCAATTAGCTTGGTATAGCCTGCGCCTACCGCTCGCGTAATTGTCCATAGATTTTGCGATTGATCAGAATGAATATCGCGAATATCGAATGGTAAGGTGATGGCTAAAATATAGACAAACCAGCATAGAAAATGAGTGAAGATATCTGCCTTATCAAGCGGTAGGCCCAACAAAGCGGCAGGGTAGTAACTCCCAAGCATAGCCCATACATAGGCAATCAAAAAAACTTTAAGATAGGGGATTCGTCGCCAGGTACGAAACTGAAATGGAAGGCTTGCAGGAAAATGATAGAGCACCGCAATAGTTCCTAAATGAAAGAGTAGCTGAACAGGCAGGGCAAAAGTCAGCATCACCAATGCATAAAGCAGGAGCAGGCAGGGATAAAATACGCTGGCTTCGATGGGTTTTCCACTTATCAACAGGTTTATGCACTTATCCACAGCTAATTTGTGCATAAACCAATCTATGCGATAGATGAATACACAAGCACAAAAGACCAATACCCAGTTGAACCCACCTATATCGAACCAATTATAACCCAATGACTTAACACCTGAAAATAGCATGATACAGCCGATCAGGCCAATCAAAATTTGGCTCTTAAATAAATAATCACGGTAAGGTTTTTTGCTTATCCACATATTCAAAGTACAAACTACCCACAAATTGTGGATAACTTCTTTCTAAAGGGTTTATTTCAAGCGTTCAAAGATGTAAAAATAGAACTGAATTCAATAAAATGTGTATAACTGGACGCTATTTTAGTTTTTTTGCCCGAAATTCAGTCTCAACTATTCCTTTTTGTGGATAAGCGGATGAAAAAAGTTAATCGCATAAAAAATCCACCCAAAAAATTGAGTGGATTTCTGTTTTATCAACAATCCGTCGGTCGGAATAATAAATATTATTGAGCCAATGCCTCTGCACCTGCGGTGATCTCCAAGATCTCCGTAGTAATTGCAGCCTGACGCGTACGGTTGTAAAGTAAGTTCAAGTCTTTCAATAATTCTGCAGCGTTATCAGTTGCTTTATCCATCGCTGTCATACGGGCACCATGCTCAGAAGCATTGGATTCCAGAACTGCGCGGAAAAAACGCATTTTCAAACCGTGAGGGATCAATTCATCCAACAAAGCGCCTGGGTTTTGATCGAAAATATAATCGATCGCCATACCGCCATGTTTAGCTTCCTTGTTTGCCTCCTCTTCCTCTTCACGAGGTTGTGCAGGCAAAAATACCTCTTCGCGCAAAAGCTGAGTAGCCACGTTCTTGAATTCATTGTAGATCAAATCAACTTGATCGTACTTTCCTTCAATGAACATTTCCATCATGTATTCTGCAACCAATCGAGCACTGTTGAATGACAAGTCGTTGAACAACTCATAATACTTATCGATCACCACATACTTGTTCTTCGCAAAGTACTCATATGCTTTTTTACCGATAGGCAAGATGGTCAACTTTCCAGCATCACGTTGCGATGCATAGTTGTCTTCAATGCGCTGAACAGCTTGTTTAATGACATTTGTGTTGAAACCGCCACACAATCCTCTGTCAGAAGTAATCACGACAAGCAATACAGATTCCACTTCTTCTCTAACCTGAGCGAAGTCGCGTTTTACCTGTACACCTGATGCCACTTCATTTACGTGATCAAGAATCTCGTCAAATTTCTCTGCGTAAGGACGCATTTGCATAATTCTATCCTGCGCTCGACGTAGTTTCGATGCCGCTACCATTTTCATGGCTTTGGTAATTTGCTGGGTAGAATCTACAGACTTGATCCGAGCCTTGATTTCTTTGAGGTTTGCCATAATTTTATTTTATATCAGTAAAAGGCTCAAGCCCAAAAGCTCGAACCTTTAACTTTTAATATTATGCGTATCTTTTAGCTACATCCAAAGCGATCGTCTTCAAACCACCTGTAACATCGTCAGACAATTTACCTGCTTTAAGTCCGTTAAGAACATCAGGGTTTTGCTCACGAAGCGTAGTCAAGAAATCTGCTTCGAATTCTTTTACTTTATCAACAGGAACTTTATCCAAGTATCCTTTAGTAGAAGCGAAGATAATTGCTACCTGATCTTCCACACGCATTGGCTGATATTGCCCTTGCTTCAAGATTTCCTGGTTACGACGACCACGCTCGATCACCAATTTCGTTGCTGCATCCAAATCTGAACCGAATTTTGCGAAGGCTTCCAACTCACGGAACTGCGCCAAATCCAACTTCAATGTACCTGCGATTTTCTTCATCGACTTGATCTGAGCGTTACCACCTACACGAGATACCGAGATACCTACGTTGATCGCTGGACGCAAACCAGAGTTAAACAAGTTGGTTTCCAAGAAAATCTGACCATCCGTAATAGAAATCACGTTCGTTGGGATATATGCCGAAACATCACCCGCTTGTGTTTCAATAATTGGAAGGGCAGTCAATGAACCACCACCTTTTACCATACCTTGAAGGTCAGCAGGCAAATCGTTCATTTTCTCTGCTACCGAAGTGTTGGAGTTCAACTTCGCTGCACGCTCTAACAAACGTGAGTGAAGGTAGAATACATCACCAGGATAAGCCTCACGCCCTGGAGGACGACGAAGCAACAAAGACACCTCACGGTATGCTACCGCTTGTTTAGACAAATCATCATAAACTACCAATGCTGGACGTCCTGTATCGCGGAAGAATTCCCCGATAGCAGCACCTGCGAATGGAGCGTAGAACTGCATAGGTGCTGGATCAGAAGCAGGAGAAGCCACTACAACAGTGTATTCCATTGCGCCATGTTTCTCCAATGCCTGTACGATATTGGCTACCGTAGAAGCTTTTTGACCAATCGCCACGTAAATACAGAATACAGGCTCGCCTGCTTCGAAGAATTCACGTTGGTTAATGATTGTATCAATCGCTACCGCAGTTTTACCTGTCTGACGGTCACCAATGATCAACTCACGCTGACCACGACCTACTGGTGTCATTGCATCAACGGCTTTCAAACCTGTTTGCAATGGCTCAGTTACTGGCTCACGGAAAATTACACCAGGAGCTTTACGCTCCAAAGGCATATTGTATGTTTTTCCAGCGATAGGGCCTTTACCATCAATAGGCTCACCCAACATGTTCACTACACGACCTACCATGCCTTCCCCAACAGGGACAGAACCGATACGGCCAGTACGGCGTACATTATCACCTTCTTTTACACCTGTAGAATTACCGAAAAGTACGGCTCCTACGTTATCCTCTTCAAGGTTCAATACCAATGCCTCGGTGCCGTTTTCAAATTCGATCAACTCACCAGCCTGTGCCTTGGTCAAACCATATATACGAGCTACACCATCTCCTACTTGAAGGACGGTACCTACCTCTTCGAGTTCTGCTTCAGATTTGAAGTTAGATAATTGATCTCGAAGAATTGCCGAAACCTCATCTGGTCTTACTTCAGCCATTATTACTCTAAATTATAGTTCCTAAATATTATATGAATTAGACTTTAGCCGTCAGGCTCTGTCTGAGTTTGGTCAATCGGTTTTTCACTGAATTATCGATCATCTGATCTCCAATTCGGAAAATATAACCGCCGATCAGGGCAGGGTTAACCGCTGCCTCCAATTGAACCGCCTTAGCGCCAGTACGGGCAAGGGCTATTTGTTCAAATTGGCTGAATTGTTCCGCATCCAATTGGAAGGTGGTCTCAAGGTGTGCCTTGATAATCCCATTCTTCTCATTGTAGCGAGCTTCAAAGCTGTCTGCTATGGAACGAATATGGTCAATTCGCTTTTTGTCATTAACCACTTGAAGGAATCTCAGTGTTAAATCTGAAACTTTACCCTCAAATATCGCCTTGACAATCTCCCATTTTTTGGAAATGTCAATGATAGGGTTCTTAAGCATTAAGGTAAATTCGCGATTTTGCTCGCATACTTCCTCGATCAGCTTAAAATCCTGACTTGTCTGTTCCAAAGTGCCTTTTTCTGAAGCCAATTCAAAGATGGACTTCGCATATCTTGATGCGACTTTGATATCTGACATAATTAGCTAATTTTCAGGTCACTTACGTAACGGTCCACCAATGCCTTTTGTGCTTCTTGAGAAGCTAACTTCTCGCGCAAAATTACTTCGGCAACCTCTACAGAAAACTCTGCAACTTGATTTTTAACTTCTGCCAGTGCAGCTCTTTTCTCTGCAGCAATTGCAGCCTGAGCGTCTGCAATCATTTTATCGGCTATTTGCTGAGCATCAGCTTTCGCTTCTTCTTTGACTTTATTAGCGGCAGTTTGTGCAGCAGCAACGATTTTCTCGCGCTCCTTGCGTGCCTCTTCAATCAATTTGGCATTTCCAGCTTGAAGGTTTTTCATTTCCTCCTTTGCTTTATCTGCAGCAGCTAAAGCATCCTCGATTGCTGACTCACGATCCTTAACACCTTTAAGGATAGGTTTCCATGCAAATTTACCAAGAATAATTAACAGCGCTACAAATACTAAGAATTGCCAAATTATAAGCCCAAATCCAGGGGTTATTAAATCCATTTGCTTCTAATTTTTGTTGTTTTGAAAAAGCCACCTGAAGCCTACCGCTCCAAGTGACTTTAGAAAGATGTGATTAACCCAATGCAATCAAAAGGGATACTACCACACCAAACAAGGATACACCTTCCACTAAGGCTGCTGAGATAATCATAGTCGATTGAATCTGACCTGCGGCTTCTGGTTGGCGAGCGATGGCTTCAATAGCTGAACCACCAATCTGACCAATACCGATACCTGCACCTACGGCAGCAATACCAGCACCAAGAGCTGCACCCAACAAGCCGATAGCTTCGGCGAAAAATAAAGAGCTAAACATAACTAAGCGTTATTTAGAGTTAAACAAAAGGATTTTCTTATATTCTTTGTGAAATTAATCCTCGAAATGTAATTCATTAATGATGTGCTTCCTCCATGGCAATGCCGATGAAGATAGCGGAAAGCAATGCAAAAACATATGCTTGGATGAAAGCTACAAGAATCTCAAGTAACATCATCATGGTTGCGATCGATGAAGAAACAACTCCAACTGTTACACTCTTAAAGATAAAAGCAAAACTGATCAAAACCAAAATCATAATGTGTCCTGCCGTGATATTGGCAAAAAGACGTACCGTCAATGCAAATGGCTTAGTGAAGATACCAATAAATTCAATTGGAATCATCATCGGCTTCAATGCTAATGGCACTGGAGGATTAAAAATGTGACTCCAGTAGGGCTTTTTGGCGCTAATGGTCGTCACGATGAAGGTAAATACCGCTAATGTAACGGTTACCGCAATGTTTCCTGTCAAGTTCGCTGCCCCTGGAAGTAATCCCAAAAGGTTATTGAACAAGATGAAGAAGAACAACGTGAGATGGTAGTTCATGAAACGGTCTGCATCTTTCTCGCCAATATTTGGCACCACAATATCATCGCGAACGAATAATATCAGTGGCTCAAGAAAGGATACCAACCCTTTCGGAGCTTTTACCTTGCCGTCTTTTGTCTTGTATCCTTTTGAGATAGACAAAAATACTGCCAAGAGTAAAACTACCGACAACAACATTGAAGCAACGTTCTTTGTGATCGAAAGATCAAGAACAGGCTTACCTTCTAAAGTAATGTGACCGTGCTCGATCTCATACCCATTGTAAGCAACTTCCTCGTGTTGATCGTTGTAAAAATTGGAAGAGGAAAAAACTTCCAATCCCTTGTCTTTAGAGTACACAATCACCGGAAGGTAGAGTGTCCCATAGGGCCCGTCAAAGAAGTGCCACTCATGTGCATCTAAGATATGATGGAAAATAGTCTCCTTAGCGTTGAACTCTTTTTCCTCATTCTGTGCTGAATGACCTCCGCTATCGGCTGCCCAAGCTGTTCCTGTAAACAAGGTCATAAAAACCATCGTACAAGCTAACAGCCAACGTAAACGTTTAAACCTTGTAGCGTTCATTTATTTGAATTTTTTGAAATGCGACGAAATGTAGTTAATAAACTGTAAATTTCAAACCATAGGAATGACAAATAAAGAATCCCGAAGCTCAACATGAAGCTTTTTGCGTTTTCCTTATCAATATATATGAAATATGTAACCGCTGCCAAAGCACCGAAAACACGTAAAACCATTGACGAAAAGAAGCCTCCGATAAAATCTTCTTCGGGTAAGCGGAACAAAATCCGAATGTTCATGTAGTTTAGGCTGAACATGATAGCTACCAAAATCAAGGATTGGTCATGGAAATAAGGAATGTCAAAAATTTTGATTAAAAAGAATAACAACCCCAACACAACCGAAAAATACACCAACCTCAGCATCGAGGCTCTTTCCGCTTCTTTTTTCATTTATTCAAATTTTTTACTTGAGCGATAATGTAGGCCATCGAGCCAATCACGCCAAAAAATGTCCCTCCGATAAGCCAAAGTTGTGAATCACTGCCCAAGAAATGGCCAATTTGTTTGCCCACCCAATACCCAGCCAGGATATAAACGACCATTTGCAGGCCCATACCCGAAAATCGGACAAAACTTTTAAGCGGGCTTGCTGATTTTCCCTTCTTTGGACTCAACTCCGGATCTTGTTTTTGATTGTTCATCTTTCTTCACATTAGACATTTGACAAGAACCATTAAATTGCGCTCCCGATTCTACGATCATTTTATTTGTTAGAATATCTCCTTCAATACGCGCAGTTGGCTTCAGTACCAAAACATCACTCACCTCTACACGACCTGTAATCAAGCCTTCGACCTCAGCAATCTGAGCAATAACATTACCGTCAACTTTTGCTGACTGCCCCATCACTACTTTTGATTTACAGGTGATGTTACCCGTTAAAGTGCCTTCAATACGAATATTCCCAGAGGTTTCTACATCTCCACGAATAACAGTTCCCATACCAATATGGTTAGATGAATTACTAATTGCCTCTACTGCAGCCACTTTTTCTTGATTTTTATTTCCGAACATATTGTTATTTTTTAACCCACAAGGGCAGAGATGCGCCTACGAACCATGATTTTTTGGCGACACCTCAAAGTTGAAGTTATATCTTTGAATACTTAGTTAAAAGTAGGCATTTTAAAAAGCGATAAAATCCACTGGATTGGCCGCATGGCCATTCAGCCAGATTTCAAAGTGCAAATGTGGCCCAGTGGTCAGTTCTCCGCTGTTCCCCATAATTGCTATAATATCTCCCGCCTGAACATGTTGGCCTTCCGTGGCCAAAAGGGCGGCATTGTGTTTATATACTGAAATCATATTGTTGGAATGCTGAACCAAAAGCACATTGCCTGTGGCTTGCGTCCAGGTTGCCATTAATACAGTGCCATCTGCCACCACCTTAATGGGTTCATCTTTTTTAGCAACAATATCGACACCGAAATGGTCTTTGGCAGGATCAAACCCACCTGAAAGCATTCCATCTGCAGGTTTAAAGAACGACATCTCCGAAAGGGGACCTTCCCCGACATTGCCCTCAATATCATCCAGTGATACATTGGCAAAATCAGCTCTGAATGCCGAATCAATCGCCGCTTGCTTCGTCAGGTCTTTCTCCTTGATCACCGCCTGCAGTTCCTCCCGTTCTTCTTCCTCCGCTTTTCCATCCACCCCAGCAAGAATATCTTCTACATTACGCATGAACATATCCCTACGGACCATGGCCATTTGCAAAGAATCCACTTTCGTTCGAAGTTCGATCAATGTTCTATCCTGCTGAGTCTGAACAAAGGTAGGATCAAACCACTGGCTTAAAATTGTCTTCGATAAAAACAGACTGACGGCAAACATCAATGAAAGGGACACAAAAAGCAGCATCATTACCCTGCCAGGGGTAAATATCAAATTGGTTTTTTCTTCCAGATTCCCTTCCGACCTAACAATTAATGAATAACGGGTATTCAGCCAATGGCTTATTTTCTTCTTCTTTTCCACAAGATTGATATTGTCCTACACAAAAATAGGAGGAAAAAATTATTTACTTGTTAAAATTAATCTTAAAATTACATACTTTTCTCTGATTGCCTTGCAAGTAAAAAGCTTTTCTGCTCGCCGTCCAATCCTTGAATTCATAATTTCGATTTTTTCTTAGAACAAACACCATCAATTTCCAAAAAAGATTCTTGCGGAATCTCAATAAAACCTTATTTTGATCTCATATAACGCAATATTTTGGGAAAAATTACCGACTTTTGGAACTTTGGTGCTTTAATCTTTTTGCTGAATAAGTGTCTTATGCCCAACGCAAGATATATATTACTTTTCATCTGTTTTTGCCTCTGCTCCTGTGCTTCTGAAAAAAAGAAAAAAGGAGGTTCCCTGTATCAGAACATGGCCGCTCATTACAATGGTTATTTTTATGCCAATGAGGAAATGAAAGCCATTGACCAGGCCTTATGGGATGCGAATCCAGATAATTTCAATGACTTTCTTCATGTGCTGCCAACCGTTGACAGTACCTTTGCCAAAGCCAATCAGGAAAAACTGGATGAGGTCATCAAGATGGCCTCTTTAGCGATTCAACGCCACCCCGGTAGTGCCTGGGAGTTCGACAGCTATTATCTGGTAGGTCGTGCCCGAGCTTATGCAGAAGATTACCCGAATGCATTCGACACCTTCAAATTTGTAAATACCAAAAGCAAAGATGACGATGTACGGCACCAAACCCTTGTGGCTTTAATGCGCGCTTTCACCGATCATCAGGAATACAATAATGCCATCGCCGTGAATGATTTTATCCGCAAGGAGAAACTCAATAAACGCAACAGCATGAATTGGTACCTGACGCAGGCCCACCTGTACCAACAACTTTCAGACAAGGATAAAGTCGTTCGTAGTCTTGAATTGGCCATTCCCTTGATGAGTCGAAAAGATCGTAAAGCCCGTATTTACTTTCTTCTCGGACAGTTCTATCAGTCGCTGCAATTCGATGCCCTTGCCTACGATAATTATCGCAACGTACTGAAGAGTAACCCAAGCTACGAATTGTCCTTTTATGCCAAGCTCAACATGGCACAGGTAACAGAACTGACCAAAGCTTCTGATGTTAAAAGGGTTCGAAAATACTTTAAAAAACTGCTCAGGGATCAGAAAAACATCGATTTCAAAGATAAAATTTTCTATGAACTCGGGGCTTTTGAAGAAAAACAAGACAACCTCGACGAGGCCGTAACAGCCTATAAGACTTCCGTTTATCAACCCACCAAGGACCCACGCCAAAAAGGCTACACTTATTGGGCATTGGGAAAAATCTACTACGATAAAATCAAAGATTATCACCTTGCCAAGGCTTATTATGACAGTACAATTTCTGCCATGCCACAATCAGACCCCAATTACGCTCCGATCGCCGTTAGGCAGGAAGTACTGGGCAGGTTTGTGAAATACCACGACATGGTGACGATTCAAGATTCCCTTTTAGCCCTTTCCGCAAAAGACACCCTTGAAATTGCAGGTGTGCTGAATGCTATTCTGGATGAGGAGGACCGCGTAGCAGAAGAAAAAGCAAAAGAGGAACGCCGACAACAACGTAAGGAAAAAGCACTCAGTGGAAATGCTGGCGGTGGATTTACTGGTGGCACAGACGGCAGCTTTAATGGGGACGGAAATTTCGGCCCACCACCATTAAATGGTGGTAAGTGGTATTTTTACGACCCATCGGCAATTGCAAGAGGCAAAAGTGTTTTTATCAGCAACTGGGGGCAACGCCCATTAGTAGATCATTGGCGATTGGCTTCGAAAATGCAGAAATCCGATGCCGAGCAAGAGGAGCCTGAAGAAGATGAAACCCTCACCCTTGGAGAAGCTACTGGAGAAGGTAACCAGCCTAAGGAGGATGAAAACAGCCCATCGGATGCGGAGGCGCAACTCGATAGCAGATCCAACAGATACACTGCCATGTACAACCAAATCCCTTTTGCGGAAACAGCGAAGCAGGCGGCTTTGGCACAAGTAGAGGAAGGTTTGTTTGAACTCGGTAAGATTTATCATTTTGAACTGTATGAAGAGCAAAATGCCATCGACCGATTCGAGGAACATCTCGAGCGATTTGAGAATTCTGAACAACGCCCAGAAATACTGTACACCTTATATCTGATCTATCAGAAATTAAAGGACCCGAAGATGAAGGCGATGGCTGATGAGTTGGTACAAAAATACCCTAAAACCCTTTACGCCAAATTGATCCTCAACCCAAATTATCGTGAAGAAAGTAATCTGGCGACTGAAAAGCTTAAAAAAGCTTATCAGGAAGCTTATCAGTGGTATGAACTGGACAGTCTTAAAGAAGTACGGAAGATTACGGACCCTGCCATTCAGCAATTCCCTGACCTGCCATTTACAGATCAACTGCGGGTATTGAACATCCTTGTTGATGGAAAAACCTATGGCGCCGACAAGTATGAAATGGAACTGCAGAAGTTTTTGGACAATTACCCTGAAAGCAGCATGCATGCCTATGCGCAGAAATTACTGGATGCCGCACAAAACTTTAAAAATAAAGAAAGCAAGAAAAAAGCGGTGGCATACATTCCGTATTTTGAGCAGGAACACCTATTTGTACTGATCTATCCGAATGAAAAGCAGTATGTAAATGCTATTCCAGCACTTTTGAAATCATTCATTGAAGAGGAATTCCGCTATAATCAGCTCAATACGGGTAACCTTGAGTTCAGTAAAGAATATGCCATGATTATCGTTTCCAAATTTGAAACCAAGGAAGAAGCGATGCAGTTTTATGAAACATTTAATGGAGAAAAATCACCTTTAAAAAGGGTTGCTGGTGTTAAAATTCATAATTTTGCGATCACAAATGATAACTTCCAAATATTTTATAAAAATAAGGCATTGAAGTTGTACGAAAAATTCTTTATTGAACACTATAAATAAGCTTTTTGCATTCGGCAATTAATTAACCATTTTCCATGGAAGAAACAGAAAAAGAAGTACAAACCCCCAAAAAGAGCTCGAAAACCAGAAAGTGGGTTCGTGGCATCGTGTGGGCAAGCTGGCTCATCGTTTTAGGTGGTTTCTTATCTATCTACTTTATCGTTCATGCCATCAGCGTGGATATGAATGGTCTTTTTGGAGGCCTTCCGAGCTATAAATCATTAGAAAATCCCAAAAATGACCTTTCTTCAGAAATTTACTCTGCTGACGGAAAACTGCTTGGAAAATATTTCAGAACAAACAGGACAAATGTCCCATACGACTCCCTGAGTCCGAATGTGATTCATGCATTGGTGGACACCGAGGACGACAGCTTTTTTGACCACTCAGGAATTTCTTTCAAGGATTTGATCCGAGTAGGGGTGAAGTCAATCATTCTTCGTCAAGGTGCAGGTGGTGGCAGTACGCTCTCTCAGCAACTGGCCAAAAACCTTTACTCTACCCGTGGTGATGAATTTGAAGGCTCCTTGGTGAAAAATATTGGCAACCGGACAATCCGCAGGGGCGTTGACCTTTTCATTGTAAAAATGAAAGAATGGATCATCGCAGTGCAGCTTGAGCGCCGATTCACCAAAAAAGAAATTTTGGCCATGTACCTTAACACTGTACCCTATGGCAGTAATGCCTTCGGAATTCAGGTGGCCGCCAAAACCTTCTTTAACAAAGATCAGAAGGACCTAAACGTACAGGAAGCCGCAACTTTAGTGGGGGTTATTAATGCGCCAACACGCTATTCTCCAAAAAATCACCCTAAGCGTTCTCAAAACAAAAGAAATATGGTTTTGGGACAGATGCTGGCTTACGGAGACCTCACACAGGCACAATTTGATTCCCTGAAAGTATTGCCGATTGAGCTTCAGTACAAAATGGACAACAATAACCACGGAATGGCGCCTTATTTCCGTAATGCGATTCGTCCGTGGCTGATGAAATGGGCAAAGAATAACGGAATTGACCTTTGGGAAGATGGTATTAAAATATACACGACCATCGACAGCCGTATGCAAACACTTGCAGAAAAAGCACTCGATGATCATATGAAAGCCCTTCAGGCTAAATTTAATCATAGCTGGGATGGCCATAACCCATGGATTGATGAAAAGGGCAAGGAGATTCCAAATTTCATTGAAAATCAAATCAAGAGAACGCATGCTTATCGCGCTTTGGTAAAAGAGTTCGGTGCAAGCTCTGATTCTGTTGATTATTACCTGAACGTCAAACACCCCATGACGGTATTTTCATGGCAGGGTGATGTAGATACCCTGATGAGCACTATGGATTCCCTGAGGTATTACAAACGATTCCTGCAGGCAGGTTTTATGGCCATGGATCCACACAATGGCTACGTGAAAGCTTGGGTCGGAGGGATCAACTATGATCATTTCAAATATGACCACGTAATGCAAGGGAAGCGCCAGCCAGGATCGACCTTCAAACCAATGGTTTATGGTACAGCGATTGAAAATGGCTACTCTCCATGCTATCAGGTAAAAGATATGCCTTACACTTTCCAGCTGCCTAAAGGTTCTACAAAACCTACCTGGACACCCCAAAATGCAGATGGTAAATTTACTGGCGAGAATATGACACTCCGCCAGGCTATGGCTAAATCCGTAAACTCTATCACGGCTTTTGTAATGGATAAAGTGGGCCCGAGACAGGTCGTGGATTTCGCTTCCCGTTTAGGTATTGATATTCCAAAATCACAGGCCGTTCCTGCCCTGGCATTGGGTATTGCTGATGTTTCTGTATATGAGCTTGTCGGTGCTTATGGTACTTTTGTGAATAAAGGAGTATATGTAAGACCGAATTTCATTACTCGAATTGAAGATAAATTTGGCAACGTGATTCAGGAATTCCCACCACAAACCAAGGAAGCGATCAGTGAAGAGACCGCCTACCTGATGGTTTATATGCTTCGTGGTGCTGCCGAGGAACAAGGTGGTACCGCAGTAGGATTGAGCTGGGAACTGAAACACAACAACGAAATTGGTGGTAAAACAGGAACTACTCAAAATGCCTCCGATGGTTGGTTTATGGGGGTTACCAAAGACCTGATCTGTGGTACCTGGGTAGGTGGCGACAGCCGCTCCATCCACTTTAAAAATTGGTATCAGGGTCAGGGTGCAAGAACTGCCCGTCCAATTTATGATAAATTCATGAGGGATGTCTATAAAGACGAATCACTGGGCATTACGAAGGGAGCCTTTGAGCGTCCATCTAAGCCCCTTTCCACAGAGATTGATTGTGATGTACTCAACAGCGCAATTTATCATCAGGAAGAAGAAACGCCACAAGCGGAGACAGATTCAACAGCGACCGTTGCGCCTCCTAAACCTAAATTGGAAGAGCTTGATTCAGATGACATTCTTTAATCATCAAAAAAAACATTAAATTTAAAACGGATATTGACACCAATATCCGTTTTTTTTGTTTTAGGATTACAATATGGAAAGCACGATATATACCCCAGAGCAAATCAACACCCTGCCAGAAAAACCAGGGATTTACCGATATTTTAATCAAGACAACACACTGATTTACGTCGGAAAAGCTAAAAATCTGAAAAAACGTGTTCAAAGTTATTTCTTTAATAAAAATCGACACGACAGAAAAACCCTCCGACTGGTCAACGAAATCCACCACCTCGAAATCACCATTGTAGATTCTGAGCTTGATGCGCTGCTCCTTGAAAATAATCATATCAAGGCCTACCAGCCGAAGTACAACATTCTTCTGAAGGATGATAAATCGTACCCCTATATCGTGATCACCAATGAGCCCTTTCCAAAAGTATTTTCTACACGCCAATACAAAAAAGGCTACGGTATTTTTTATGGTCCATTCTCCAACGTAAGGAGTATGCACACTATTTTGGAGCTCATTCGGGAGCTTTTTCATATTCGAACTTGCAGCCATAACTTATCGGAAAGAAATATTCAGGCAGGAAAATTTGAGGTTTGCCTGGAATATCACATTAAAAAATGTTTTGGCCCTTGCGTAGGCAAGCAATCTGAAGAAAACTACCTTCAGGACATCGATCAGATTAAAAACATTCTGAAGGGTAAATTAGGTCCTGCAAAAAGCTATTTCAAGACGCAAATGAACCTTGCTGCCGAAAACCTGGAGTTTGAGAAAGCTCAGACCTTCAAGCACAAACTTGAATTGCTTGAACAGTTTCAGGCAAAAAGCATCATTACCAACCCTAAATATGAAGACATTGATGTCTTCGCTATCAAGAGTGATGAACAATCGGCCTTCGTTCATTATATGAAAATCATCAACGGAGCCATTAGCCAGACCAAAACCATTGAGGTTAAAAGAAAGCTGGAAGAAACAGATGACGAAATTTTGCAACTATGCATGGTTGATTTTCGAAAGACCTTCAACAGCCAGGCGAGTGAGATACTGACCAATATTGAAGTAGAGCCCTGGGATGAATTAAAAGTTACTATTCCCAAAATAGGCGACAAACGTAAACTGCTCGAGCTGGCGATAAAAAATGCCTTATTCTTCAAAAAGGAAAAAATTAAAAATGCTGTCAATAATCGCCAGGAGGATAGCCGCCTGATGAAAGTGATGGCCAATGACCTGAGAATGAAAATCCCGCCGAAACATATTGAGTGTTTCGATAACTCCAATATCCAAGGCACTAACCCTGTCGCCTCAATGGTTTGCTTCAAAAATGGCAAACCAAGTAAAAAGGATTATCGGAAATTTCATATAAAGACTGTCGTCGGTCCCGATGACTTTGCCTCGATGAAGGAAGTCGTCGGCAGAAGGTATGGCAGGCTCATTAGAGAGGGGGCTGACCTTCCAGATTTGGTCGTTATTGATGGAGGGAAGGGACAGCTGAGTGCCGCCGTAGAGGCTTTAAAAGAAGTGGGTGCTTATAGCAAGCTGACCATTATTGGCATTGCAAAACGACTTGAAGAACTTTACTATCCTGGAGATCAGTTTCCATTGCACCTGGATAAAAAGTCCGAAACACTTCGAGTATTGCAACACCTGAGAAATGAGGCACACCGTTTCGCCATTACATTTCACCGCGATACAAGAAGTAAAAACAGTTTCAAAACCATCCTTGAGGATATTCCGGGAGTTGGCCCCAAAACCATCGAAACTTTACTGAAAGCCTACAAATCAACTGAAAAGGTAAAACAAGCCAGCTTATCTGACTTGACTCAGGTTGTTGGTAAGCAGAAAGCACATGCCATTCTCGATTATCTTAAAATCCATTAAATACAAAAAGCCGAAGCATATGCCTCGGCTTTTTAATTTAGGTGTTATGAAAAGTTTTTAATATTCCCATAGATTGTGTTCAAACTCCATCAACTTGTATTCCTCTTGTTGAGAGGCATAAAGAGCTTCCTTAGCACCACCATAGATAGAGTAAAGATCCTCATCAGATGGGTTGGAAACTTTATAAATTCTGGCTTTGAACAAACGAAGTAAGAATGCATCAGCAAAATTCAATGTTTTTGACTGATTGTACATATTGTACCACTGTGCTCTGTCAGGCATTGATCTGAACAATTGCTCCAAATCCTTGTACTTGAAAGAAGCCAAAGGCACTTCTAATCCATTCAATGTAAGGGTTGCTGGAATCTTGATCGTGATCGACTGAATATCATAAAACATTCTTGAACGACTCTTATCAAAAATAGCATCCTCAACAATTTCCAGCAAAGTAAGCTCATCAGGGCGCATATAGGTTTTTGAAGGAGCTGCAGAAGCCGTAGCATTTCCATCATCTCCCCAACTGTCGCCACCGCCCCAGTCGTCGCCGCCGCCATCGTCAATTCCTTTCACTTCAAGGCGCTTCATGAACTCTTCTTTTGAAATCCGGCGATCATCAGATACTGAATCAGTATCATAGGCCGTAAGTTCTCCGTTTTCTACCGCATCGATAATGAATCTTGTGATTTCATTATTAACCGCAAAGAATGGACGGTTTTGTTTTTCTTGAAGGTCCATTCTTCTCCAAACACGCTTTTTAAACAATTGCTTGGATTCATGGATAGGACGAACGCTATTTTCATTAAAACCTTCGTCGTTCTCTTGTGCAAAGGCTGAACCCACACACAAAAGCATCACGCTTAATAATAATACAAAATTTTTCATAACACCTGTCTATAATTCTTAGTTGATCGCAACGTTGGTAATTACATTACTTCCCATCTCAACAACTTCAGTTTTATCACGGAAATTGCGACGCTCAACTTTTTTAATCTCAATTACAAAACGCATTCCTGGCTTTGCTTTTCCAATCACGGATGATAAATCAGCCTGACCACCTCTCACACGGATAGGCTTAGCTACTGGGCGAGAACCTTGCGCCAAAGTAATTTCAGCTTCAGCGATACGGTAACGCGCATCTTTCGGCAAGAATTCAGCAAACGACTTATCTGGAGCAGCAACCAGTCTAACTTTTCTCAAGTTACTTGGTGCTTCACCTTTTTTCAAGTCCACTGGCTTACCTTTCATGTTGAAAATCTCAATTGTAGGCAATGGAATCTGGCGAACCTTGAATTTCTCAACACCAATTGTGTTATTGTTGGAACGAACCGTTAATGCTACAGATTTCGAGTTAGGAACAACCGTTACCTCACCTTTTTTCTTGCCAGGGTATGTTTTTCCTCCTGTCGCTGAAAATGTTGGTTGGTATGCAGACCCCAATGCTGGAACCTGTACGTTCAGTGAGTTACCACAGTTCAAATAAAGTGCTTGAACTGAAGCCGACTGAATTTGGATAACAGGCTTAGCAACGAAATACTCGATATTTTCAGGGTAAACTTTATCCTCTCCACCTGGTTGGGGGATTGTAATAGTAGCCTTGAAAGTCTTCTTAGCCAAACCATCTTTGTCATATTTACCTGGAGTAGCGACAAACTCGACGATCCCTTTTCCATCAGCGCCAACCTTCAATTCTTTACCGTTCATAGCCATCCTTGGCTTCAAACCTGAAGAAGAAGCTGCAATAAACATTTTAGCTTTGTACTTAGCTCCTGCAGCCACTACCTGAGACTCAGGCAATACCATTGGAACAATCTCGTCAAACTGAATAGTACCTGCACCAATTTTACCGCCAAGCTTTTTCAAAGTCTCCGACTCACGTGCCAACACCTCTGACTCAAACTGAGAAAGCGTTGCCAAAATCGAGATCATCGGCGTATGCTCAAACGTAAAAGAAGTAAAGTCTTTTTTCTTTACATCCTTGTTGTTTTTGTATTCTGGCATGTCTGCAGGCTCTAAAGCAATAGGCTTAAGATTTGCTTTCACCTCAGCTTCCGCTGCCTTTGCGTTCAAAAAACTGACATAACTGTTCAGTTTCTCTTTTACTTCAGTACCATGCTTTTCAAGAACAAAATACTGAGCCACTTTGTCCTCATCAGACATCCCTGTAGGGATTCCTGTCTCTGGATCAATACCACCTGTTAATTCAGTGATATGCTCTTTAACACCATCGATATAAGATAACACATTTTGTGTCTCTTCACGTACCTGATGTGCCTTTTCCAATACTGCTTTGTCTTCTGCACGGTCACCGCCCTCTTCAACTTTAGCAGACATTGATTTATTCACATATTGGCTGTTTGTATCAACTGTCTCGTTGTTTGATCGCTCCATGGACTGATTGATGATATGGAATTTCTCCATCACCGAACCACTCACCTGCATTGCGATCAAGGCCAAGAATACAATGTACATCAAGCCAATCAGTTGCTGTCTTGGGGTTTCTTTTCCTCCTGCCATAATTAATATTATTTTTTAGTGGAGAAAATTACCCTTTCATAGCTGTCAACATGCTACCATAAACCTTATTCAATGAATTAAGATTGTTCGTCAGCTTGTTGATTTCACCTTTGAATTGCTCACTTTCTTTCGCCGCATCAGCCATGTTTGACATTGCGTTCGAAATGTTTCCGTAAAACTTGTTCATTGCCTGAATATGATCTTTAGAATCTTTCAATTCCATTTCATAAACAGCATTTAATGCAGTCAAATTCTTCGTTACCGTCTGAACTTGTCCTTGGTAAGCCTGCGTGTTATTTGCCACAGCAGCCATAGATTCTGAAGCTGATTTAGACGCTGAAATGATTTGCGTAACCGCCTGCTGAGAGTTAGAAGCCGCCTCGTTCATGGTTTTTACCGTGTTTCCGTAAGCCTTATTTACTTCTGTCATTTGAACTGACGCTTGCTTAACAGCATTAGCATAACCATTCGTAGCATCAACCACACCTCCCAAAGAAGACAATTTAGTTACTGAAGTAGAAAGGTTTTGCATGCCTTTACCTAAACTGTTCACCAATTCAGGGCCAATATTTGCTGAAGCTAACATACCGTCAAGCTGCTTTGCTACAGAATCATTTCCTTGTTGTATATTTCTTTTAGGAGCATCTCCTACATAGTCGTCCGCCAATTCTGGATAAACACGAGACCACTCTGGGTCTTTATGCTGAGGAGCAAAAGCAAACATAAGGAACAAGATTGCTTCTGCAATCATACCGATGTTCAAGATAATACTTGCACCTGGGTAGTGCTGAATCTTAAACAAGGCACCAATAATTACAATAGCAGCACCAATACCTGTTGCTTTAGGAGCGATTTTTTCATAAAAATACTCCATGAATCCACCTTTTTTCTTACTCATTATAATAGATGTTTAGGTTTTTAATGGGAAAATAAAAATTTTTAAAATTCGGTTCCTGTCGAACGACCCAAATAAGTCATTGCACATCTGAATCCAATATAAGATCGGGTAGAGTCTTGGTATTCAAAATCTCTTGTTCCCAATTCCAAGTAGTAAGCAATATCTTTCCAAGAGCCTCCACGAACAACTTTACGAGGCTCGTTATCATCATTGTAAGTAGGGTTCATATCCCATACCAATGCAGAAGCTGCAGGGTTATATGCGTCTTGGCACCATTCAGAAACGTTACCAGACATCTCATACAAACCATAATCATTGGAAAAGAAAGAATACACTGGGGAAGTGTATGCATAGCCATCATCATAGTAGTTACCACGACCAGGCTTAAAGTTCGCCAACATACAACCTTTGGCATTACGTAGATATGGGCCACCCCAAGGGTATTTTGCCATATCACGGCCACCACGAGCAGCATATTCCCATTCAGCCTCAGAAGGCAAGCGGAATTTTGGCATGCGGAAAAGTCCTTGTTCTTCTTCTCTCCACACATTCAGGTAGTTGGTTCGCCAGTCGCAAAAGTATTGCGCGGCAGTCCAACTCACACCAACAACTGGGAAGTCGTCATATGCAGGGTGGAAATAATAACTTTCAAGTAAGGGATCACCATAATGGTGCGTGAAGTCTTTCATCCAAACAGTGGTGTCTGGATAATATTTCGCCATAATTTCTTCTTCCCCCAATACACTCACGGAATCCTCCAGTAAATGATTGGTGAACTGACGATACTCATTATTAGTGATTTCAGAATCATCCATATAGAACGAACCGATCGTCACTTGTTTATTCATATTGATTTGAGAACGCGCGACATCCTCGTCAGCTTGCCCCATGTGGAACGTACCCGCAGGAATTGGAACCATCCCAAATGGAACATCCATGGACCAACCTTCACGGCCATCAGCTCCGATCAATTCACCTTGATCATCGAAGCCTCCACCGCCACCGAAAAGCCCACAGCTTTGCAGCGCAATTGTTATCAAGCCCAAAGAAAAAAGGGTCTTGAGTTTCAGCACACTATTCATAACACCTGTTTTGAAGAATTTGAATTCTACTAATTGTTTGATACAAGCTCCCAAAACTACCCAAATATAACGGGATAGCCCAAAAGCTCACATCTTTATTTATACTTTACACAAAATTTACGCTTAATGCCTGAAGCGAGGGGTACGTACAATTTTCTTGTTAATATTCCCTGACATCGGCAATGCATAAGAAATCATAAATTCATGGGAAGTAGACGCTTTAGCTGCCTGACCAAACACCACGTAGTCAAAGGCATACCCAAGTTTCAATGTATTGTCCTTGAGCAGAGAATATCCCATCATTAATCCAACAGATTCGGACCAGCGAAAGTTCATGCCGCCCCACATCTTCTCTTTGTAAGTTCCGCGAACGGCCAGTTCCATAGCATAATTAGCGAAATCTGTTCTCATAAAGATAGAAGGAGTTATGATTAAATCATAATTAAATTCATAATCATATCCCGCAAATAAATCTAATGTTTGGGGTGCTGCATCACGCAGATCGGAAGTTCCAAAGTCAAATTCCACATCCAAAAGATGGTTATAGGACATTCCACCATAAAATTTCTGTGATTGGAAAAAGATTCCCAGACTCATATCTGGCCGAATCTGAGACACCTGACCAGTGGCTGTCCAATCCTCAGGTATGATCGTCCTCCAAACATCGTTATCAAAAGATCTGGAATACATTCCCATATTCAGACCAAAACTTAATTTAGACTCCTTAATTTTTAGATGATAAGCATATGATGCTCTGATAGAGAGGTCGTTGACCGCGGGCAGGTTGGAGTTCTCAATGACTAAACCAACCCCACTTCGAATACGATAAACGGGCGCATCCAAGGTAAAAAGCTGAGTATTGAGCCCTGCTCGCCCATCAAATGATGAGGTATTGCCCAACCATTGCGATCGGTGCAACAAGGTGGCACGGGTATAACCCTCCACTCCTGAATAGGCGGGGTTAAAGGATAGGGGTACAAATGGTGCTTGCGAATACATGGGAGCTTGCTGTGCGAATCCCTGTATAATTACACCAAAGACACCGATCAAAAGTATCGAAAAAAAGTTGACGTTAAAACGCATAGGTTAGGTCGGGTACATTATAAAATAAATACAGCGTTGTTATCAACGCTATATTTACTTAAAATGTGATTAACATGCAAAAAAATTGGTGTAGGATTTCTATAAACCGTTGGCTTTTTTCACATAAAGCTCCAAAGCACCCGTCATTGAGGGGGCATTTGGTAATGGAGCCTCAATATTCAAGCTTAAATTTGCATCTTTAACCGCTTTTGCTGTTGTTGGTCCGAAAGCCGCAATTCGTGTATTATTTTGCTTAAATTCAGGGAAATTTACGAACAAGCTATTGATACCCGAAGGACTGAAAAATGCAATAATGTCATAGTTCACATCAGAAAGATCTGATAAGTCACTTGCCACAGTGCGATAGATAATTGCCTCGCTCCATGTGAAATCATTGTCATCTAAAAAGTTGGGGATATCATCCTTTCGAATATCCGAGCATGGGAAGATATACTTCTCATTTTTATGCTTCTTAAGGATTTCGATTAAATCCAATGCTGTACGTTGCCCTACAAATACTTTACGCTTTCGAACTTGGATGTACTTCTGCAAATAGTTTGAGGTTTGTTCCGAGATACAAAAGTATTTCATATCAGCTGGAACCTCCAGTTTCAAATCCTTGCAGAGTTTAAAAAAGTGATCCACCGCATTTCTACTGGTAAAAATCACCGCAGTGTGAGCCAAAATATCGACTTTTTGCTTTCGGAATTCTTTGTAACCTACTGGTTCAATTTGAATAAATGGGCG
This sequence comes from uncultured Persicobacter sp., assembly GCA_947498325.1. GTDB lineage: Bacteria > Bacteroidota > Bacteroidia > Cytophagales > Cyclobacteriaceae > Persicobacter > Persicobacter psychrovividus. The sequence continues at coordinate 357,208 of CANMKE010000002.1, read as the reverse complement.
GAAGTCAATTTGAATACCATATTTTTTCTCTAATAAAAAATATGGTGATTTGTCGCTCGCAGGCTTTGGCTGGGAAACCAAAATTTTTTGTACTGGGTTAAGATTATCTTTATCAGTAGTTGTTGACATAATAAATTGGAAAAATTATGTAAATTATCACCAAGTTGAAACGATTTTCACCGCTATAAAAAGTGGTAAAATTTCTGAGGCACAAAGGTAAGAAAATAAATTCACATAACTAAATACGCCACTGAACCCTAACTTCACAGCGAGCCATAAAGTACGGAACAGACCCATAAATAATACAATAAAAGTGATGATTTGTGGTGTAATCAAGCGCATATCTCCCGATATGGAAATCACTAAAACAGCCAACAAACTGATGTTGACATACCATATTGATAGCCTTAGATACTCAAGAAAATGGAAACTTGGTGTTTCTTTCAGACTTAGTACAGACCCCAAGTTTAATAAGAACAGGTACTTAATGTAAAAGAAAAATACAATTAATAATGCCGATAATAAAAAATAAAAAATAATCGTTTCCCAACCTAAACTAAAGATTAATTCTGCATTTAACCTCATCAGTAGGCTACCAATCAGGATGGCCAATGCAAAAGAGTGAAAAATCAATAGTACAGCATTCTCTTTAGTAAATGGAGTACCTCTAAATAATACACCATCTGCCCTGTTTTTCTTTGGAAATAGCGATAAATACATCGATGCGGCATATGGAAAAGCATTCATGTATAAGGCATAAAAAGCCAAAAGAACAATCAGGCTGATCACCAAAAATTCTACCCGATAATCTTCACTCCGCTGGCTTAGTTCGATGAACTTCTTCTTATTTACTTCCGTTTTTGCCTGCCGAATTTGAATGCCCGAGGTTCCTCCGCAACGTAAAAAGCCCAGTCTTAACGCCTCTTGTCTAGCTCCATAAGGCTTCTGAATCGCCATTATCGACGTTTGCAGCAGGGTATCTTCACTAAAATAATGATAGGGTGCCTGATCAATAAAAACAGCCGTATGCGCTGGAATAGTAATTTGAAGTTGGCCACTGTCAGAGGCATTCAAAATATACTCCCGCAAATCATTGGTATCTTTAATAGGGGCAATCACCTGAGAGAAAGAAGGCGCCGTTGCGCTGAGAACGAACAACAACAGCAGAATATATTGTTTATATTTTTGCATAAGATCAATTGAAAGGTCAAAAATAAGCAACAGAGTTTAAATTCCCATTACTGGGAAAAATTAAAGCGTGGATTATCCGAAAGCCTTTCCATTTATTTTCATTTAATTTGTAAAAAAAAGTGGCTGGAATATACATACACATCCCATTTTGCCGTCAGGCCTGCTATTATTGTGATTTTCATTTTAGCACGAGCGGACGTCTGCGCACCGAAATGATTACCTCTATCATTGCAGAAACTGCCCTGAGGGCACATTACCTCTCCAACGAACCCATTGAAACGATCTACTTTGGCGGAGGCACTCCCTCTTTATTGACCGCTAATGAAATTCAGCGTATTTTAGATACTATTCAGGCTAAATTCAATATCGTTTCCTCTCCAGAAATTACCCTTGAAGCCAACCCCGATGATCTTCATAAAACCTATCTTCAGGATTTAAAAAAGCTTGGCGTTAATCGTCTGAGCATCGGAATTCAGAGCTTTTTTGAAAAAGACCTTAAATTACTGCACAGGATTCACGATCGGGATCAAGCGCTTAATTGCGTAAAAGATGCACGTGATGCGGGCTTTGACAACCTGAACCTCGACCTTATTTATGCCATGCCTCATGGCACAGATGCCGAATGGGCAGAAAATCTGAGGCAGATGATGCAACTTGCACCGACGCATCTCTCTGCTTATGCCTTGACCATCGAAGAGTCGACCGTTTTTGGACGATGGTATCAGAAAGGAAAACTGCGGCCTGTTGATGAAGACAAGGCTGCTGATCAGCTGGAAATGCTGATGGATGTTACTGCGCAGCATGGGTATGAGCATTATGAAATCTCCAACTTCTGCCAGCCAGGCTATGAATCCAAGCACAACAGTAGTTATTGGCTTCAGAAGAAATATCTGGGCTTGGGCCCGGGAGCACACTCCTACAATGGGACCGAGCGCCACTTTAATGTCAGTAACAACCCGAAATACGTCAAACAGCTATCTGCTGGCTTATTGGCCTGCGAAGGTGAAAAGCTGACAGATAATGACCGTATCAATGAATATTTGATGACCAGATTACGCACGAAGTGGGGAATTGACCTCCGCAGGATGGAAAAAGACCTTCATTTCGACTTAATGAAAAACTATGGCGACTATATCAATCACCTCCAGTTACAGGGACATCTGTTCATAAATGAGGAAAATATTACTTTGACCAGATCAGGAAAAATGATCGCAGATGAAATTACTGAGCACTTATTTCAGATGTAATATTCTCCCAGAATTTGTTCTTTTTGATGAATTAATAAATGCGAAAACTGAAACCTTTGGCGGATGTTAAGCCTATGCAATAAAATGGGACAAAAAGCACTAAAGGCTCATCATATCCTTGAACTTAGTCGCTTGTCGGCGGCTAACTTCTACTTTTTCACCCCCCTTGAGCTCCAGCATCAGCCCTCCGTTAAACCAAGGTTCTATACGCTCAATCCATCCTAAATTCACGATATGCTTTCTTGAAACCCGAAAGAAATAACGGGTATCAAGACGCTCGTCTAAAGCATTCAGTGATTTGTGGATCATCGGCTTATATTTATCAAAATGCACCTTGATATAGTTACCATCAGACTCGAATAAGCGGATTTCTTCCAGCTTCACAAACCAGCAGCGGTCGCCATCTTTCACAAAAACCTGATCCTTCACCCCCAAGACATCACGAGCGGGGCTCAGCTCTGCAACACTTTCGCTGGCATCATCGCCATTTTCTTCTGACGGCAAATTCAGCTCCATCAATTTTTTAATGGTATCCTCCAGCCGCTCTGGCTGAATAGGCTTTAGTAGATAATCCAGCGCATTCACTTCAAAAGCCTGAATGGCATATTCATCATAGGCCGTTGCGAAAACCACATAAGGCACCTTGTCCAACATCGAAAGTAGCTCAAAGCCATTTTTGCCAGGCATCTGAATATCAAGAAAAATTAAATCAGGCTGAAGGCTTTTGATTTTCTCATAGGCATCATCCACATTTTTGGCTTCCCCAATCACCTCAATTTCACTATGTTTCTTCAACAAAGAGGTCAGCTCTTTTCGAGCCAAGCGTTCATCATCAATAATCAGTGTTTTCATAATTTTTCAGTTTTTGAGGAATATATAAGGTGGTCAGTACGCCATCCTGATCATTTTTTATCTCAAATTTTGCCTGCTCCCCATACAGCAACTCCAGTCGCTGGGTGGTATTGGCTATTCCGCTTCCTTTTGCATTATTGAGCTGCACTTCATCAAGTGCGCCGCTATTCCAAATCGAAAAGATCAAAATATCCTGTGCTTGATTCCATCGACTTTTAATGGTCAGAAAACCACCTTCGGTCAATTGCCCGATACCATGCTTAATCCCATTTTCAACAAGAGTCTGTATCATCAAGGGAGGGATTTTGGCTTGTAAAGTATCAGAATCGATATCAAAATCAAAGCTCAGCCGTTCTTCATATCTAATTTTTTCCAATGCCAAATAATCCCTGACGGTTTCCAGCTCATCTTTTAATTTGATGACTTTCTTTCTGTTGATCACCAATGAATTCCGCAAAATCCCTGAAAGCTGAGTGATGGCCTTTTTAGCATCTTCGGGTTCTTCTTCCACGAGTGCGCGAATGCTGTTAAGTGCATTGAAAATAAAATGAGGATTCATTTGGGCTCTGAGCCTGTTCAGCTCAAACTCACGCGTGGTCGCCTGATACTTCAACGTCTGATTTCTTTGTTCGAGGTAATGGTACAAAACGTAGATCAACGACCACAAAAAATAAAACACCATAGCGGTAAACACCGAGACACTGATGAAGAGTATTCCGAAATCGTGAGCGGGATCGAGCAGACCTGCAAAAAAGTAAGTGATCACCTGAAAGCAATAGGTTGATATCGCCAATAGAAATGAGGCGACAAATACTTTAAGTACGAGTCGGGTAAAGTTTTCTTTGAGCCACCCGTTTACTTTGATGAACTCACGAAACAAGTGTGTGGAGACCAAATAATATAAAGCGACAGCAACAATTTCAAAAACTTTGGAGGAGTCGAAATTTTTTGAAATGATCAACAGTACAATATGCAAACATGCGTAGACAGTCCAGCCCAAAAACTGTAACAACCAATAGGCTTTTATCTTATTCATTTATCGGATTCAATAATTTTATGCAATGTAGAAAGAAGGAAACGAATACGCATCTTGTTTTTGACCAATGGTAAATTGCCGTTTGAAGCGGATTTTTTTTCTGTTGGTACTGCTTCCTCCTCTTTCAAGTGGGAGGTCAGGAATACTGATTACTAAAGTGCAGGTCTGAAAAAATGATAAAGCCACTCCACGGATCCACGACATCAGCTCCAAAAGGAAAGAAGACCGAAAAATAAAATATCCTAAAGTGATTATTCTGATTCGATTTTAACGAATAATGATTTTTTCTCAAAAAAATTATCAGCCCTTAAACCCGCAAAATACATGATTATTGTCAGCGGTAAACAAAGCATTATTCAGTTGTGCCGACTAAAATTTCAAGGATGATTCGTAAAAGCCAATAATCATCTTTGAAAGGTCTAATTCACCGAAAAAACACGCTGAAACAACCTCAATTTTATCTCAATTTCACCGCTTGAACTTAGGCAACAAAAAATAGCATGTCAGCGTCATATATTATATATTCGCAAATACAAAAACGAAATTAACAGTCATTTTAAAATATACGACTATGAAGGGTTTGTTTTTTACATTATTCGCAATTCTTAGTCTTAGCTTTGTTACTCCAGTTTTCGCTTTACCAATGGCGGGTACCTCAGAAGAAATCAATGAGGATTTACCACCGATGGGAAAGATTGAAATGCCGAAAACTATGGGTAAGTTTATTTTGATTGATCAGGATGGAGGGATCATTCGTTGTGAAGAGACACTTGATCTGCAGAAGGTAAATCAGAACCCTGCGCTTCGTCCACTTTTAAAACATTCATTTTTTATCACCGAAATTGGAGGTGACGCATTTTACATGTTGATGTAAAATTATTTTTAGCGAAAATAGTAGTAGCGTTGTTAAATGAAAGAACCCGACCATGTTTGAATATGGTCGGGTTTCTTATGCCTTAGTGGTCGTTACTTCAGTTCTTCTTTCAGGAATTTCCCCGTATAGGATTTTCTTGATTTCACCAGCTGCTCGGGAGTTCCAGTAAACACGATCGTTCCACCGCCATCCCCACCTTCAGGACCAAGGTCGATAACATGGTCAGCGACTTTCACCATATCAAGGTTGTGCTCAATCACTAACACCGTATTTCCTTTATCCACAAGTTTATTCAGTACATTCAACAGGTGTTGAATATCCTGAAAATGAAGTCCCGTGGTTGGTTCATCAAGAATATAAAACGTTTTTCCAGTATCTCTTTTCGATAATTCAGAGGCCAATTTTACACGCTGTGCCTCTCCACCAGAAAGGGTTGTTGCGTGCTGCCCAAGGGTAACATAGCCCAATCCTACCTCTGAGAGCGTTTTAATTTTCCGTAAAATTTTCGGTTGGTTTTCAAAGAAGTCCACGGCCTGTGTAACGGTCATGTCCAGAACATCGGAAATCGACTTGCCTTTAAATCGAACTTCCAGCGTCTCTCTGTTGTAGCGCTTGCCCTTGCAGGTTTCGCAATGCACATGCACATTTGGCAGAAAATCCATCTCAATGAGTTTCATCCCAGCCCCTTCACAGGTTTCACATCTTCCGCCCTTTACATTAAAAGAGAATCGGCCAGGCTTATAACCACGAATTTTAGCCTCAGGCAAAGCCGAGAATAACGCACGAATATCTGTAAACACGCCTGTATAAGTGGCAGGATTCGATCTTGGTGTACGGCCAATCGGGGACTGATCCACCTCAATCACCTTGTCAATCTCTTCAAGCCCATCAATTTTCTGATAAGGCATTGGTTCCTTATGGGAACGGTAAAAGTGATTGCTCAGAATAGGGTAGAGGGTTTCGTGGATCAGGGTAGACTTCCCGCTTCCTGAAACCCCTGTTACCAAAATCATTTTCCCCAAAGGGAAATCCACACTTACATTTTTCAGGTTATTTCCTGTCGCTCCTTTTAAGCTCAGCAGGCTTCCTTTTCCTTCCCTGCGGGTTTTGGGGATAGCAATTTCAGTTTGGCCACTCAGGTAATCCGAAGTGTTGCTTCGCTGTTTAAGGATTTCCGCAGGTACCCCTTTGGCCACAATCTCTCCACCCAAACGACCAGCACCAGGACCAATATCCACAATATAATCAGAAGCCAGCATCATGTCCTTGTCATGCTCGACCACAACAACGGTGTTACCGACATCGCGCAAAGCCTTCAAAGAGTTGATGAGTTTCACGTTATCCCTTTGATGCAAACCAATACTCGGCTCATCGAGAATATACATCACGCCCACGAGTTGGGTTCCTATTTGCGTGGCCAGTCGGATGCGTTGCGCTTCCCCTCCCGAAAGGGTTTTCAGCGGGCGATTCAGTGATAAGTAATATAAACCAACATCGAGCAAAAAGCCCAGACGTTTTCGGATCTCTTTCAGTATTTCGGTAGCAATTAATCGTTGGCGATCATTCAGGCGATCTTCAACCCCTTCGAGCCATGCGCCGAGCGTATCCAAACTCATGTTTGCCAGCTCAGAAATATTTTTGCCATCGATTAGGAAATGGCGCGACTCAATACGCAATCGGCTACCTTCACAATCGGGGCAGGTTTTTCGGGCAACATAGTCTTTTACCTGTGCTTGCATTTTATCGGTGCCCTGAGTCATGATCTGCGACAAAAGCGCATAAACCCCTTCAAAAGTGGTGTTCCAGTCTGTGCCTGGGTGTTTTTTGGAAGAAACCGCCACAGGCTCATCATCGCCCTCCAGGATTTTATCCAATACCCCTTTGGGTAGATCTTTGAGAGGGGTAGAGATAGAGCAATCATTGCGCTTGAGTACCGCTTCAATTTTTTTGAAAAACCAGGTATCCCGATATTCTCCCAAAGGTGCAATACCTCCACGGCTGATACTCAAATCAGCATCAGGAATAATAGATTCTTTGGTAAACTTTTCAATCAGTCCCAGGCCGTTACATTTTGGGCACGCACCGTAAGGGCTATTGAAGGAAAAAGAGTTTGGCGCGGGCTCATCATATGCCAGGCCAGAGGCAGGATCCATTAAAAGTTTGGAGTAGTAATGAATATCGCCCGCCTCATCTTGTAGAAATATCAAGCCTTTCCCGTGCGACATGGCCGTTTTTACCGACTGCGCCAAACGGAAACGGTCTTTCTCCTCCACCTTCAGGCGGTCGATAACAATTTCAATATCGTGGGTCTTGTAACGGTCAAGCTGCATTTTCGGCTCCAAGTCCAAAATCTCGCCATCGGCACGAACTTTCGTGAAGCCCAACTTACGGATTTGTACAAAAAGCTCCCGATAATGCCCTTTACGCCCTTTCACGACGGGTGCCAAAATAATGGCTTTCTTCCCAGAATAAGCCTGAATAAGCTGATCGATAATCTGATCTTCCGATTGCTTGACCATCTTGTTACCTGTCTGATAAGAAAAGGCTTCAGATGCCCGTGCAAACAGCAAGCGCAAGAAATCATAAACTTCAGTGGTTGTTCCCACGGTAGAGCGGGGATTTCGTCCCGTTGTTTTTTGCTCGATAGAAATTACGGGGCTCAACCCTTCAATTTTATCGACATCTGGCCGTTCCATTCCCCCCATAAATGAGCGGGCATAGGCAGAAAAACTCTCCATGTACCGACGCTGACCCTCGGCATAAATGGTATCAAAAGCCAGGGAAGATTTCCCACTGCCACTGACGCCAGTAATGACGACCATTTTATTTCGTGGAAAGCTAATATCTATATTCTTCAGATTATGTTCTCTGGCTCCAAAAACCGAAACATGGCTATGACCTGTTTCATCAAATTGGCTGTTTTGCAATGCAGTCTTTTTAGGCATAGTATTTATTATAGGCACCAATTAACAAAGATAACAATTGGCAAGGAGAATAAAACCCTAAACCGCCTTCATTCCCCGACACTTCCCTTGTTCCCCGATGGGCTGTTTCAGGCAGTGGTATGGTAAGTGAGAGGGCAGCCGCTTCCCTTGTTTTCAGCATCAACCGATCGTTACCTGAAGGAAACACCCCATGGCCTCGATTAGTTTTTAAATCCCGCGCGATAACCTTCCATTGTCCCCATATATTTTATCTACAGATGCTCTCGTGAACAACAGAAAACCACACTAAGCTTAGCGATTGCCTCATGATCAATTATTGAAGGCATCAGCGCATACCATCCAATCGGATTTCCTTAATCAGTAATCAAATATAGAAGGTCTGATTCACGAAGTCAAAAAGATCATGTGGCGTTGAGGCGTCCTGTCACCACTTCCTCCTGGGTTCATCAATACTTCGCCTAAAGTGCTCGCAAAAATTTTCAGAAGGGCACTTGCTACGCATTGAAAAGAAATTTTCAATCAAAAATATAACATATTAAAGAAGTTACTTTTTTCAGAAATCATTCCCGACCCTGATTTTTTGGACAAAAAAAATAGCTTGACCGTAAATGTTACGAAAAATAGCCATTTCAAAAGTTCGCTTTATCACTTTTTATAGATTTCCAACAAGCACCTCCCACTTGACAAAATCAAATCGCTAAAAACAAGAAACTTAGCCACATTCATGATTCTTATCAGTCGATCAACTGATAAAAGAAATGAAAATGAGCTTAAAATTTGGTGTACTTCGAGCCTTCAAAAAAGATATATTACCCAAAAACATAATTCACCCGTCTTATGAATGTCATTAAACGAAGTGGGGCTGTTGAGCCATTTGAATCCCAAAGAATCGCTATCGCTACTGAAAAAGCAGGTGCATCGCATGAGTTATCCCTCTGTATTGCACAAGAAGTCGAGGAAAAAATTGTCGCCTCTTCTGACTATAAATTTTTATCAGTATTCGATTTAGAGCGATTGGTGGAAGACCGTTTAATGTTTCATAATGAATATGAGGTGGCACGAAGCTATATCGAATACCGCAGTATTCATGCGGTAACACGCCAAACCGACAGCATGATCCTCAAGTTTGCGGATGAGGCCATCAACTTGTCGAATGTAGAGAACGAAAATGCCAACATGCCCGAGCACGTTTTCACCGCCAAGCTGACCCGTATGTCTTCGGAGGTTTCTAAGGAATACGCCAAAAACTTCCTGATTCCAAAGAAGCACATCAGAATGCATGAGGAAGGTTGGATTTATATCCATGACTTCAACTCTTATGCCGTAGGAATGCAAAACTGTATGTTCGTGGATTTGGGTGATCTGATGAGCAAACCAATTTACACTTCCAACGGATCTATGCGACCTCCACGTTCAATCCGTTCTGCCATGCAGTTGGTGGCGGTCATTTTTCAGTGTCAGTCGAATTGCCAGTTTGGTGGTATTGCCTCCAATAAATTTGATTATGACATGGCACCTTTCATAGGGATGTCATTTGAAAAACACTTCAAAAATGCCGCAGAACTTTTAGGGATAGACATCACCCCAGGCATGAATCTTCAGATGGAAGATACCGACCTGATGGCGAATTTCCCAAAAGCTTATGCGTTTGCCCTGAAGAAAACACGTGAAGAGGCTTTTCAGGCAGCAGAGGCACTGATTCACAACCTCAACCACCTTGAATCACGGGCAGGAAATCAGCTTCCTTTTGTTTCGATCAATTATGGAACAGATACTTCTGCTGAAGGCCGACTGGTCATCGAATCCATGCTCCGATCAACCATCAAAGGGATCGGGCAGGAATTTTCTACGCCTATATTCCCGATCCAGATCTGGAAACATAAAAAAGGCGTGAGCGACGAAACGGGGCGCAATGGCGATTTGCTGAAATTGGCGATCGAGTGTACAACAAAGCGCGTGTATCCCAACTATGTGAATGTTGACGCAGAAGTTTACGAAGCTAAAACCCCCGATGAAGAAGCCGCGACAATGGGTTGCCGTACCCGTAACGGAAAAAATCGCCACGGATCCAACGGGAAGTCTGGTCGCGGTAACCTGAGCCCTGTAACCATTAACCTCCCAAAGCTGGCCATAGAAATTCAGAAAGAAAACCCTTCCGATCCGTGGGCTGCTTTTAATGCCCAACTACTGGAACTGATCGATACAGGTGTAGATATGCTGACTGAGCGATTGAAATGGCAGAAAAAACAGCTCGCAAAATCGGCACCATTCATGTACCGAAACGACACCTGGAAAGGCGGCGCCAAGCTGAAGGAAAACGACCGCATTGGTGAAGTGCTGAACTCAGGAACACTTGCCGTTGGCTTTATTGGTATGGCAGAAGCTTTGATCGTCATGATGGGCAAACACCACGGAGAAGATCAGGCCGCTTATCTTAAAGCTCAGGAGATTACAAAACTGATGTATGAGCGTGTCAATACACATGCCGACCGCACCAACCTGAACCTGTCTTTATATGCCACACCTGCCGAGTCCCTGTGTCATAAGTTTGCCAAATTACTGAACAAACAGTATGGTGAAATTAAGAATGTCAGCGACAAGGATTTCATCACCAACTCTTTCCATATTCCAGTATGGCACGAGATTGATGCCATTGAAAAAGTGGAAAAAGAAGCCTTCTTCCATCATTATTGTACGGGAGGCTCGATCACTTATATCGAACTGAATTCCGATTTAAGCAGTGCCCCTGATGTATTGCTGCCAGTGGTGCAGCATGCCATGAACAGCGGGGTGTATTATTTCGCCATGAACATCCCGATCGATGATTGTATGGAATGTGGCGAAAGAGGCCTGATGCCTGAAGAATGCCCAAAATGTGGCTCTGATGACATCATGCGTTTGCGTCGTGTAACGGGGTATATCACAGGAAACTTTCGTGAGCGTTTTAACAACGGCAAGCAAGAAGAAGTAGGCATGCGTGTTAAGCACCATTTTAAAGGATAACCTACAATAGCACGAAAACAAAAGGCGGGGACATCATATCCTCGCCTTTTGTTTTTTATCGTATTGTTACAACCCACAATTTTTAGGGGGCTATTTACAGGTTATACCCTGAAGGGCGGTAACACTATTTTTTCATCAGTGCCAAAGCTGTTTCAGCAAGCCATGCCGTACCCAGCGGTAACACCTCCTCATTGAGGGTCATGGCAGGGTGATGCAACGAATGCGAAACTTCAGGAGCAATCATACTGCCCAACAAACCAAAAACAGAAGGTACCTGCTGTGCCATAAAAGAGAAATCCTCCGCACCCATTGTTGGCGGAATCCTGATCAGCCGCTCCGCACTGCCAAGCAAGCCCACAGCCACTTCAGCACCTACCTTTACCGCTTCAGGGTGGTTCTCCGTAACATCATAATGCTGAGTGATGTCATAGATGGCCGTTCCTCCATACATTTCCGCTGTTTGTTTCGCTATCGCAGAAATCCGATCTCGGAGCACCTGCATGGTCGCTTGAGAAAGCGCCCGCGAAGTGCCCTCCAGCACTACTTTGTCAGCGACCACATTCGGAGCAAAGCCGCCATTGATTGTCCCTATCGACACCACCGCCGCTTCAGTAGGCGAGATATTTCTTGTAACGATCGTCTGTAACTGGCTAATCACCTGCGCGGCAATGACAATCGCATCCACCCCCATCTCAGGCGACAATCCACCATGAGAGGCTTTGCCATGAATCTCAATAGTGAAAATATCCGCCGCCGCCATAATTGGCCCTTCCTGTACACTCATCACACCACTTGGCATCATTGGTACCTGATGCAAAGCCACCGCATAATCCACCCCATCCATCACCTGTTCCTTCACCATGCGTTCTCCTCCCGAGTAACGGTCGGGATCGTCGTAATTATTCTCCTCAGCAGGCTGAAAAATAAAACGGATCGTTCCCTGAAAGTCTTCCTGATGCAGCAACTGCGCCGCCCCAAGGAGCATGGCCGTGTGTGCATCGTGTCCGCAGGCATGGGAAATATTGGGTACCGTCGACTGAAAAGGAAGGCTGGTCTGTTCCTGAATGGGCAGGGCATCCATATCAGCACGCAATGCAATCGTCGGGCCCTCTCCCTTAACCATATCCGCCACCACCCCTGTAACTGCAACGCCCGTTCGTGGTTCAAGCCCCAATGCGCTCAGCTCAGCAGCCACTCGTTCTGCGGTCTGAAACTCCTTGTAACCCAACTCTGGATGGGCATGAAAATGCCTACGATGCTCAAGGATATAGGACTGAATAGACTTTGCTTTTTCTAAAATCATAATGGTATAAAAATCTATTAATGAGAAAAATACAAGATACTTATAGTTCTTAAACTCCCTTGATTTAAAGGGAGTTTATTAATATTTATATAAAAAACATTTTTAAGCTAACTGCACATCATGTAATTTTGCACCTTAGAAAGTATCGGGTATATTAATGAAAATGAATTCAAAATGATGTGTCTTTATTTTGTACCTTATTACAACGAGCATCGATCTAAATAAAAACTAAGAACTATTATATGAAGAAGCTGTTATTTACGCTTGGAGGCGTTATTGTGCTTATCATTCTTGCCTTGGCTATTGCCCCTTTTCTTTTTAAAGATAAGATAGAAGGGGCGGTAAATGAGGCCATGAAAGAAAACCTCAATGCAGATGTTTATTACAACACTAATGAGTTTTCACTTTCATTCTTTAAAAACTTCCCCAACCTCACCGTTGGGATGCAAAATTTTGGAATTGTAAATCATGCCCCTTTTGAGGGCGATACACTGGTGAAGGTTGGCGAGTTTAACATTTCGGTGAATGTAGCCAGTTTAATCTCGGGAAAAGTAAGCCTGAATAATGTATCTCTCAAGCAGCCCGACATTCGGGTGAAAGTCCTTCAGGATGGCCGTGCGAATTACGACATCGCTAAAGCGACAGAAGAAACAGCCCCAAAAGAAGAAACGGCCTCAGAAGGCGACGGCCCTGCGATTTCCATCAACCACTGGGAAATTATTGATGGCCGATTAAGCTACGACGACCTTTCAAGTGATCTCCATTTCAATATGCACGGACTTCAACACCGTGGCGCAGGAGATTTTGCGAAGTCAAATTTCGATATGACAAGCAAAACCCACATCGAAGGCATGAACCTGAAGATGGAAAAAACGGCCTATCTTGAAAACAGGCCTTTCGACCTTGATGCGACGGTCAATATGGATTTGGAACACATGAAATTCACCCTCAAGGAAAACACCCTGAAGATGAATGATCTTGCCTTGCATGTGGAAGGCTTTGTGGCCATGCTTGCAGATGAAAACATTCAGGTGGACCTGAAATTCAACTCGCAGGACAACACCATTAAATCGGTGCTCTCGCTGGTACCAAAAGTATTCCTCGAAGATATTAAAGATGTTAAAACCGATGGTAACTTTGAGTTCAAAGGATTTGCTAAAGGGTTTTACAACGCGCAACAGATGCCTGCATTCGGGCTCGATTTTAAATTGGACAATGGCAATATCCGTTACCCTGATTTGCCTACGGCCATCCGTAATCTGAACTTTGAACTTCATGTAAAAAATGAGGATGGGGTGATCGACAACACCTCTGTCAACATTCCGAAGTTTCATGTTGATCTTGGTAAAAACCCTATTGATGGGAACCTGATGATCAAAGACCTGAAGAAATTCCCTATTGACGGTGCCATTAAAGGAACCATCAATTTGACTGACCTGGCAGATTTGGCGCACCAGCAGGGGCTGAAAATGAAAGGGGTTTATAAGATCGATATCAATGCGCACGGTTATTACGACAGCCTCACCAATACGATTCCAGTGTTGGATGGTAGCATGAGTTTGACCGATGGCTACTTTGAGTCCAAAGATTTCCCGATTCCTGTGGAAGGGATGAACTTTACGGCAAAGGTACAGAGCCCTGAAGGAAAAATGAGCTCAACAACCATGATGGTGGATAATTTCCGCATGATGATGGAGCAGGAAACGTTTACGGCTTCCATGAAAATTTTCGACCTGAATGATCCTAAGTGGGACATTAAGGCTCAAGGAAATGTGGATTTGGCGACTATGGCCAAAGCTTTCAAGCTCGACAGCATGGAGCTCGAAGGGAAAATCTATGCCGACATCACCACCAAAGGGAAAATGTCTGATGTAGAAAAAGAAGCCTACGACAAGCTCCCAACAAGTGGTAAAGTCAATCTGAAAAACCTCATCTTTATCAGTCCTGACTTCCCGCAGGGAGTACGCATTGCAAGTGCCAACGCCGTTTTCAATCCAAAAAATATCGAACTCAGCAACCTGAGTGGCAAGATTGGTAACAGCGACATGAACATTAAGGGGAAAATCAGCAACTACATTGCTTATGCCCTCAAGGACGAAACCCTTCGCGGGACGATGACTTTCAACAGTACCCGTTTCAACCTGAATCAGTTTATGGTCGAAGCGCCTGAAGATGAAGAGGTCGCTAAAGCGGAAACCAAAGACCCTGACAGCGCGCAAGAGGTGGTGGTGATTCCTAAAAATCTCGATCTTACGTTCATGGCATCTATCAAAGAAACCATCTACGATCAGATGGTTCTCAAAAATCTGAAAGGGAAAATCAGTCTGAAAAATGGCCTGGCAACCCTGGACGGTGTGAATTTCAATACCATGGGCGGTAAGGTAGGCATGAGTGGCGTTTATAACTCTACCAATGTCAAGAAACCATCTTTCGGCTTTAATTTCGATATGAGTCAGATAGACATTCCGCAGGCTTATGCATCGCTGAACACCGTACAGGCGGCGGCACCTATTGCCAAGGAGATGAATGGAAAGTTCAGTACCAATTTCTCTATGAAGGGTATTTTGCTGAAAGATATGAGCCCTGATATGAATACGATGGATGGCTCAGGAGATATTGAGATCCGTGAGGCATCGGTAAAAAATTCAGGAATTGTAAAAGGCATTTCGGCCATTTCAGGCTTCTCGAGTAAAAGTGAGAACATCAATATGAAAGATGTCATCATTAAAACACGAATTGAAAACGGTCGGGTGAAGGTGCAGCCTTTTGATGTGAAAATTGGCGAGTACACCGCAACAATTGATGGCAGCAACGGCTTTGATAAATCCCTTGATTACAATATGAAAGTATTGGTGCCTACCAAAGGGTTGGGCAAAGAGGCCAATAAAGTGATTGGTGATTTGTTTGGCACAAAAACGGATGTGGTACCCGAGGCGATGCGCTTCAACTTTAAAGTGGATGGCAATTACGACAAGCCAAAATACAAATTGGTAGGGACGGAATCTGTCGCTGGAAAAAGTTCTTCCAAAAGCAACTCCTCGAATGCCAATAAGGAAACCCAAAAAACAGACGTAAAGAAAGAAGCCCAAAAGATTTTGGACAAACTCTTCTAAACAAAAAAAAAAGGCTATCTCATCATTCGAGATAGCCTTTTTTTTATGCTTTAAATATTAAGAATTGGCCTGACCGACTAAATCTACATCGAGCGTAAACTCATCGTAGATTGTTTTGTCACCCAAATTATCGAAGAAGCTTCCTGATCCGTAGCGTACATCAAAAGCCGTACGGTCAACTTTAATCGTTGCTTTGGCCGTCATTTGATCTTTCGATACATCAATTTTTGCTGGAAAGCTGATCTCTTTGGTAATTCCTTTGATCGTCAAATCGCCAACCACTTTGTATTCATTTTTTTCTTTGCCCTGACGGTAAGCCTTCTTGATCGTGAATTTCGCCATTGGGTGCTTTTCAACACCAAAAAAGTCTGCTGACTTCAAATGCCCTTCCAATTTTTGCTTGTGCTCACCTTCCAGGTCACGAACATCAATTGAAGACATGTCGATCTCAAAATCACCTTTGATTTGGTCGCCATCCATGTGTAAATGCCCAGACTGTGCTTTTACCATTCCCCAGTGCTCACCAGTAACTTTCTCACCAGTCCATTTAATTTTTGATAATGACGGGTTCACCTTGTACATTTTTGCCGCAGGCTTAAAGGCAAAAGTTACGGCAACGATAAGCGCCATGCTCATCACGAAGAAAAGCGATTTGCTAAATGATTTCATAGTTTTTTTATGGTTTTGGTTGTTTGAATAATTATTTCTGATTGGCTTTGATGTTCACTTCAAGCTTGAAGTCATCATAAATGGTCTTATTTCCGAGGTCGTCAAAAAAGCTTCCCGACCCATAGCGTACATCAAAAGCGGTTCTGTCCACGGTAATGAGTGCCTTTGCGGTAATAAAGGTAGGAGACAAAGCTATGGTTGCAGGAAAGTGAATCTCTTTGGTAATCCCCTTGATCGTCAAATCGCCTATTACCTTGAATTCATCCTGCTGTTTTCCTTGACGATATACTTTTTTGATTTTGAAAGTGGCGGTTGGGTAAGCCTCCACATTAAAAAAATCTTCCGATTTCAAATGTTTCTCAAGTTTGCGCTTCATAAACCCTTTCAGGTCTTCAACCACCATCGAGCTCATATCCAATACCACAAGGCCGCTTTCTATTTTTCCGTCAGCAACATGCAGCACGCCTTCCTTTACAGCCACATGGCCATAATGGGAACCGCCTACTTTTTCCCCTGTCCACTTCACCTGACTGTGATCCGTATCAACAGTATATTGTTCCGCAGTGTTCGAGAGGGCAAAAGCGGTCAGTAAACTGCTCATTGCCAATAGGAGAACAAGAATATGGTAGCGCATGAAATAATTGTTTACGTGTAATATATTATTTTAATTCTGTGAACGTAAACCATCAATCAAAAGGTTGCATTTTCATTCATTTAATTTAGAAAATGTCAGCCCTCACACAAACCAGCGATAAATTTTCAGAAATAATCCAAGAAAAGAATGAATGAAAGGGTTGGGCCCAATACTGAAACCCTCCGTGAGTTTTTGTTTCAAACGCTCAAAATGCCCGCCAAGTACATAGTGCTCGAGATGAAGGTGAATCACCTTGAAAAAAGTGGCACCAATCTGAGATAACACCAAACCAATCAATACCGTCAGGGCAATATCGCGGTTGGCAATATACCATCGGCCAAGAACTTGTTCTGTAAACAAATAGGCTGGCACCAAATAGCTCAATACCTCCCACACAAACAGCGGTGTGTAAATATAATAGGCCTTAGGGCGTACCCTGAGCACTAATTGAAGCACTAAACAAGCCAAACCTATCGGTAAAATGGCCATCACCATATTCCAAAACCAGCTTCCGTATTGGCCATAATACCACAATACAGGTACGCCAATCCATTTTATAAAGCTGATCAGTAAATGAATAGACTCCGATCTTTTACAGCGAGGCAATTGCACCAACGCACGCTCATAAACAAATTTAAAACTGCTCAATAAGGCTGATGATTGCTCCTTAAATAAAAAAACTTTTACAGGGCTCCCTGTTGCTCTGCGCTCCTTTGCGCGATCAAAAAAACAAATCTGTGCTTTCGTTGCCATTATATATGTTCAATTCAAGAAATTTTACAAAAAAATAATGAATTAGGATTAAACCAATTCTAATCATTCAAGTTACCACAAGAATACTGAAACTTAATTTTAGAAGTATAATTTTATGACTATGAACTTACGCAAACTGCTCTTTTTACCCGCCCTGACTTTGCTTTTCTTTTTGGGCTCTTGCTCTTCTATCGGAAGCCTCGGAGGATCTGCGGGTTCGTTGCTCTCACTGGTGCAGGGGAATCCCAAACTCACCAAATTCATGACCCTGACCCAGGCAGCGGGACTTTCAAGCCTGCTCAGTGGCAGTAGCCCCGTCACGCTTTTGGCACCAAGCAACAACGCTTTCGCTTCTCTGGGGGCGAGTAAGTTCCAGGATTTACTAAAGCCTGACAATAAATCGATGCTGACAGATATACTGAAAAATCATGTAGTTTCAGGAAGCCTCACCGCTAAAGATATGGCGAAAGAAGGGCAACTGACCAATTTGTTAGGTTCAAGCTTGGATGTTTCTGGCAGTGGGAAAAACCTGAGTGTTGGTGGCGCAAGCTTGTTGGAAAAAGACATGAAAGCTGAAAATGGCATGGTACAAATGATTGACAAAGTCCTGATGCCCTAAACTGAAAAAAGGTGACCTTCACAAGTCACCTTTTTTATTTCCTTATTTTTTACGCCACTAAGCGCAGGGCTTATCTGCGGTAGGCTTCAAAACCTTCGCCGTAAACCCCCATAACCTGCCCCACAGAAACAAAAGCTTTCGGGTCGGCACTGGTGATAATATCAAGCAGTCCGTTGGTTTCCGCCTTTCGCGCCATAATCATCAGAATTTGTCGCTCCTTATTGGTAAAGTAGCCCCGACCATGAATGACTGTCAGCCCACGGTTAAATCTTTTACTGATCTGCGAAGCAATTTCCTCTTCATGTTCTGAGAAAACCATCACCTGCACCGATTGCTTCTCCCCAGTAAGTACCAGATCCACCATATAGGAGATCACAAACATGATTACCCCTGCGTACACCACGGCTTCTACCTTTTTCAGCACTAAAAAAGAGGCCGAAATAATCAGCACATCACAATATAGCATGATTCTGCCTGGAGAAATATTCCGATACTTGTTCACAATCATGGCGACAATATCCGTTCCTCCCATACTTCCTCCCTGCGAGAGCACCAGCGCAATGCCAAAGCCCGACATTGCCGAGCCGACAACCACCGAAAGGAATAGATCCTTCACAAAAGGCGCGCTAATCACCATGGGCATTACATAGAAAAGAAAAGATGACATCAGGACGCCGTATATCGTTCTTGAGCCAAATCGGGGCCCCAAAATTTTAATTCCCAACGCAATCAGAAACACGTTGATCAACAGGTAAGAATACGCCACAGGTATTGATGTTGCGTAATAAATAACCGTCGAAACCCCCGTCAGTCCACCACTGGAAATCTTGTTTGGAATAATAAATGCCGACCACCCCAAACAGTGTAAAAATATCCCTACAGTCATTACTGCATAGATTCTAAGATTCTTTAACGATTTCATCTTTTCTTTCAATCCATAATAATTTTGCGCAAAAATATTCCAATTAATGGGTTATCCAATAGGCTTGAAGAAATTAAAATTAAATTATTTCTTCACCAGCCCCTAAGCACAACCCATTCAAAATATCCATGCCTCGACTGATAATTTTGTATATTGCCTTTCAATATATTTTGCATCCTTCACTTACAACAGCTAAGCATGCCATCCAATAAACTTTTCTTGCTTGATGCAATGGCGCTGATTTACCGTGCGCACTTTGCCTTCAGCAAAAACCCACGAATCAATTCCAAAGGTTTCAGTACTGGTGCTGTCCTTGGATTTACCAATACTTTACTCGAAGTACTGAGAAAAGAAAAGCCCACCCATATTGGTGTTGCCTTCGATCCGCCAGGCCCGACTTTTCGCCATGAGGAGTATGTTGAGTACAAAGCACAACGGCAGGAAACCCCAGAGGACATCCGCATGTCTATTCCGATTGTCAAGCAGTTGGTGCAGGCTTTCAACATTCCCATCCTTGAAGTAAAAGGCTACGAAGCCGATGATGTAATTGGAACCATTGCCAAGAAAGCATCAAAGGAAGATTTCGAAGTATTTATGATGACGCCGGACAAGGATTATGCCCAACTTGTTGAAGATCACATATTTTTGTACAAACCTGCCTATATGGGCAATGCTGTTGATGTGCTCGGCATCAATGAAGTTTTGGCTAAATTTGACCTCGACCGCGTTGATCAAGTGATTGACTACCTCGGCCTGATGGGAGATGCTTCCGACAATATTCCAGGCATTCCTGGAGTTGGACCAAAAACAGCCGTGAAGTACCTGAAAAAATATGGATCAGTAGAGGGCTTGCTGGAAAATACCCACGAGCTGAAGGGCAAGGCCAAAGAAAAGGTGGAAGCCAATAAAGACCAGGCCCTGCTCTCCAAAAGGCTGGCCACTATTGCCCTCGATGTACCGATTGCCTTTGATGGGGAAGACCTGAAACTTATCCCGCTGAACAAAGAGGCTGTCGCTGAAATTTTCGATGAAATGGAATTCCGCACCCTCAAGCGCCGAGTACTCGGTGAGGATGCCCCCGCAGCGCCTACGGCCAATACACCTGTGCCTCCTGCTCCTGCAGCACCTTCCGCAGGGGGGCAAATGGACATGTTCAGCCAACCACAGGCAAAACCTCAGTCTCAGCCCGCACAAATGGGCTTGTTTGATGCCGCACCGAAGCCCAAGGCCTCGCCTAAGCAAACGGAGGCACCCAATGCCAACCCCTTGGAGGGACATGCCGTGGTGGCGGAGAAAAGCAGCTTTGAGCAGTCGAAGAAAAACTATCACATGGTGAGCACGGCAGAAGAACGCCAAAGCCTTTGTGAATATTTGCTCCAACAGGATGAGGTTTGCTTCGATACAGAAACAAGTTCCCTCGACCCGCTGAAAGCACAACTTTGCGGAATCTCTTTCGCTTATCAGGCCAATGAAGCCTACTACGTACATATTCCTGATGAAACACCTGAACTGGCTCAGACGGTCGTTGAGGATTTCAGGGCGGTGTTTGAGCATGAGCAGATCACCAAGATTGGCCAGAACCTCAAGTACGATATGCTGGTGCTGGAAAAGTACAACCTTCAGCTTAAAGGGTCATTGTTCGATACCATGATCGCTCACTACCTGTTATCACCAGATGGCAAGCACGGCATGGACGTCATGGCTGAAAATTACCTGAACTACAGTCCAATTTCTTTTAAATCCCTCACGGGGAAAGAAAAAGACAAAGCCAAAGATGGGCTCTTCTATAAAGTGCCCGTCGACAAGCGTGTCAATTATGCTGCCGAGGACGCTGACATTACTTTACAGCTAAAGCAATACTTTGCCCCTAAACTGGCTGAAGTAGCCTCAGAGGACCTGATGAACGGCCTGGAGATGCCTTTACTGAAAGTATTGGAAGAAATGGAGCGTAACGGTGTCAAGATCAATACTGATGCCCTGGCGGATTTGTCTGAAGAACTGGGTGCCGAGAGCAAACAGATTGAAGATAAAATCTACGCTATGGCGGGAAAAGAATTCAATATCGCTTCCCCAAAACAACTCGGGATCATCCTCTTCGATGAGATGAAACTGGTGGATAAACCAAAAAAGACCAAAACGGGGCAATATGCCACTGGGGAGGAGATTTTATCCAAACTGGCCAAAGAACATGAAATCTGTGCTTTGATTCTCGCATTTCGAGAACTGAACAAACTGAAGTCCACTTATGTAGATGCCCTGCCCGAGCTGATTGCCGAGGATGGCCTCATTCATACTTCCTACCGACAGGCAGTTGCCGCCACAGGACGACTGAGTTCTACCAACCCCAATTTGCAAAATATCCCGATCAGAACCGCAAGGGGTAAGGAAATCCGCAAGGCCTTTGTTCCTCGCCACGAAGACCACCTGATCCTCGCCATTGACTACTCCCAGATTGAGTTGCGCATTATGGCGGGTTTTGCACAGGATCAGCACATGATTCAAGCCTTTAAAAATGGGGAAGATATTCACCGTGCTACCGCAGCGAAAGTGTTCAAGGTAACGCCAGAAGAAGTGGACAGCGACATGCGCCGTAAAGCCAAAACGGCCAACTTTGGGATTATCTATGGTATTTCAGCTTTCGGGCTTTCCGAAAGGCTCAATATTCCGAGGGGCGAAGCTTCTGACATTATCAAGGCGTACTTTGAAGAATTTCCCGCAGTAAAGGCTTATATGGACCGTGTGGTGAATGAGGCCCGCGAACAGGGCTATGTGGAAACCATTATGAAGCGTCGTCGATACCTCAGGGACATTAACTCGCGGAATGCCACCGTGCGCGGTTTTGCCGAACGAAACGCCATCAATGCACCGATTCAGGGATCTGCTGCCGACATCATCAAAAAAGCAATGATCAATATTGCCGCATGGATGCGATCAGAAAATTTACAGTCAAAAATGATCATGCAGGTACATGATGAATTGGTTTTTGATGTACACAAAGAGGAGCTGGAAAAGGTCAAGGAGAAAGTAACAGAGCTGATGGAAAATGCCATTGAGTTTGAAGTACCGCTACTGGTGGAAGCTGGTGTAGGCGAGAACTGGCTGCAGGCTCATTAAGGCTGCCCGGCCATCAGGCTAATGATGCATACTCAATGATTCGACACTGATATACACAGGGTATCACCGATGAATATTGCAATTCCCAGTCACGATTAAAGATAAGTCAGTCGCTCAGGAGGCTGACTTATTTTTTACCACTGATTTTGCTGACCGTGGAATTTGCGCCCCAAAGTTCGGGCAGCAATAAACAGGTGCGCCTTTACCGCCCCCATCCATCCATAATGATTTTTCATGATGGTCCACCGCTCTTTCAAGCTTGCTTTCAGATGTTTGGCAGAATGCCCACCCACAAGATATTCCACCAGTGGCGTTTCAAAGCGCTTACATTGCTTGCTCTTGCTCAAAATCTCTAAACACCAATTGTAGTCTGCACTATGGCGATAAGCAAGGTTATAAGGCTCACACAGGCTGCGCTTAGGCATAAAAGCCTGATGGCACACGACCATTCCTTCCGCAAAGGCATTCTTGTTCAAGACTTGAGGTAACTTTCGGCTGGTCAGTTCGGAGCGAAGCCCGAGGTGGTGGCGGGCATCATCCACCATCATTGTTTCCGCAAATATAATATCTGTGGCAGGGGGGAGGTGATCAAAAACCGATTGCAGGCTGCTTTCAGAAAGCAGGCAATCGCCAGCATTCAGAAAAAGGACATAATCGCCCTTGGCCAACGCCAGCCCTTTGTTCATCGCATCATAAATGCCTTTATCGGGCTCGGAAATCCACTGATCAATCCCTTCATAATTGGGCAGTGCTTCCGCAAAGCCATCGGTCGATTGTCCATCAATCACCACATATTCAAAATCCTGAAAGCTTTGGCAAATGACACTCTGATGGGTGAGCTCAAATAAAGATTTGGCGTTAAAAACAACCGTAATAATGGACAACTTCAATGTTACAGCACTTTAATGATGAAAACACAAAGTTATAAAACTTTCTCCGCCGCCATCAATTATCGACTGATAATATCATGATAATGCAGGCTGCTGCCATCTGTTATTTCCTCGTAAAAAGTCGGTAGAATTACTTCAAACGTAGAGCCTACACCAAGTTCTGACACCATATTGATGCGGCCACCGAGTGCATCCACCCGACGCTTTACAAGGTTAAGCCCCAGTCCAGTGGTCATAAATTCGTAATTGGTTCGGAAGAAACGTTCAAAAATTCGGGTTTGCCCTTCTTCAGGTATGCCCAGGCCATTATCACGCACTTTAATAATCAACTGCTGATTAGAGACCATCAGGTACACTTTCACATAAGGCGTTGCCTTTCTGCGATCATGGAAACGATAAGCATTTTGCACCAGATTGAACAGAATAATTTCGATATCAAGCACCGGCAACTGCATCCCCTCAGGAATCTGCGTGTTTGCCTCAAACTTGATCAGCTCGCCCATATCCGAGTTGCAGCGCATCCCTTCTTCCCGAGCCTCGGTAATCAGCTGATCGCAACAGACTGCCCGCAATTCACTCTTTTTACTGGGCTGACTGGCATGATAGTTATTCACCTCAGTCACAAAAACATCGATTTTCTCGATCAAATGCCCAAACTGATCAAAATAATTTTTATAATCTGAAAAGGATTGCTCATTCTGAATCACCCGCAACAAGCCCGATAAACTTGCTACTGGCCCACGCAAGCTATGCGACATCTGATACACCACTTGATTAAGGTCCTCATTGACCTTATTAAGC
Organism: uncultured Persicobacter sp.; assembly: GCA_947498325.1. Lineage (GTDB taxonomy): Bacteria > Bacteroidota > Bacteroidia > Cytophagales > Cyclobacteriaceae > Persicobacter > Persicobacter psychrovividus. The sequence goes on along the minus strand of CANMKE010000002.1, from coordinate 333,242 downwards.
TCCTCGGCCTGCTCCAATAATGATTTTTCCGCCTTCCCTTTTTCCTCCAGCATATATTCCAGTTTATGATGCTCTTGCAAATCCTGGCTGACTTTAATATAAACCAGCAAACCGGTATAGATCATGGCTAAAATCTGATTCACCCACACAACGGTCAGCTCACTTACCCCTAAAGGCAGCGCTACATTGGCCCGAAAATAAACGGTATAAGAACAATAAAGCAATGAGCCGATAGGAACGATCAGCTTAATGACAAAAGGAATAATCTCACTCTTGCGGTGATTTAAACTGATTTGCACCAATATGGGAAAGAAGAAATAGGAAATCCCTGTGGACTGAAATGACCACTGACACACTAAAAAAACATATGTATTCGTGATCAGGAAGAAAAACTCGATGGCCAGGCCTTGTTCCCTGCTGAGGTAAAAAATATAAGGGAGCATCATCAGCCCCAAAAAAACCAAATGCAGAAACAGATTGGCATCGTGACTTACAAATAAGCTCAAACCGATCTGAACTAATATTGCAAGTTGCGCAGCTATGATCCCTCCTCGCACAAGAGAGTGGTCAGCATCTTTCTCCTGAGGTTTTGCAACCTCATTAACAAAGAAGCTCGTGAGTCGGTGACGTAGTCCAGCTTTCATTATTTTCTTACATTATTAAGTAAAAATAGTAATAAAAAATAGAACTACAATTATATCGAGTACCTCAAAGGCCTCCAAACTTCCATTTTAACAAAATGCAATCACAGAAAATTTACATTACGTGTAAACTACCAGTTTTAAAAAAATAAACTGATTGAACGGAAAGGCAATTTTTACGCTTAATCCTTTGGTTTCTAAGGATCAGCAGCAAAGTCAAATTTGCACATTTAGGCACGAAAAAATAGTTTAAAAAAAAACCACTCAACAAAGTGAGTGGCTTAAATTTTATGGTTTTTTACCTGTTGTAAAGTACATCCTGATCACGACTTGATCACCTTCAATTTTCAAACCTTCCAGTTGATCATGAAATGGGCCAGGGGCTAACATCAGTTTATTCTTCTCTTCCATATCCCCGTTGAGCAATGCCTGAACATATCGTGTGATGGTCGCCTTATAATACTTCTTGTTAGTATTCGGTGATAATCGTACGATATTCTCGCCAGGGTTTTCAAGGGTTGGGTCAACGGCATCGTTCGGCAGTAAATTGGAATTCAATGTCCGAAAATCCTCATCCGCTCGGTAAACCAATATCGGGTTCGGCTCTTTCTTGAAGTCCGTCACATCAGTGTCATCATAAGGAATCAGCAATTCTGCTGAATTCACCATAATTCCACCCTGAATACTATCAGATTCCACTGCCTTTTGGTAGTCAGCAAGAATCGAGTCTGTTCTCAATGCTGCAAAAATACCTGCACCAGCTTTCAAATAAGCATCGCCGCCTAAATCTTTATTCACATCTACAAATGCGAGGGTATCTTTCATCGCTGCCAGTGGCGTTCCTGAATAGTCCTGAGCGATACCTGTAAAGTTCGCAAAGAACGAGGTGTCTGCACTATTAAAGAAGGAGAAAGAGAATACCGCATTGGAGGTATCGGTAGGGGTGTGATAAAAAACACGAATTCCTGAATTGTCCAGGTTGAAGCCCAACATACCGTTGGTGGTGTTTCGATCATCTGTAATGGCGAAACCAGGGAATTCAGTACTGAAATCTTTTTGGCTCAACTCATCCAAATCTTCCTGCTCTACCTGTGCCGAGTTGTACAATCTAATGCCGTAACCATCAGGCATACGCAAGTTGAAAAGGGAATCTACCGTATTGCTCGTGGCATCTTCGTTTTCTACCTGAATACTTCTGTTCAAAAGGCTCGATGAATTATAATCGACTTGGTCAAAGGTATAAAAGTTACGATTCTCACGATCTGTAGAATCTGGCGTGTTTTTCAGTTCGTGCAGGCTGATCGCCAAAGGACTCGTGAAAACATCACCATAACCATAAATCCCTGTCAGGCTTAAGGTCGCTGAATCATAAACAGCATCCGTAGGGATGATTTTTGATGATTTACGCATCATGGTATAAACACTCCCTTTCTGCGTTCCAAACTCAGGATCTTTAATTGTGCCCACCAATGCACGGCCACTCTGATTAACAGATGTACGGACAGAATCATAACGGAACACCTGCACAGGAACATGAAGCTCCACATAATGCATGTCCGTAGGGTCGAAACCGGGGTCGAAACCAAATGTTGGATTCTGAGAATCTTTACATGAGGATAAAAAAAGGACTAACACTACCATTAGTCCTAATATGTTTTGGATGGATTTACTACCCAACAAGCTCATTATAAATGTCGTAATATTTATCTAAAAAGTTTTCTTCTTCGACAGTGTCAATTTGCTTATGTGTCATTCCTTCAAACAGACCTTTCAATGTATCATTGTATTCGTCCTGTTCGGCTTTCACGACAGCATCAGCATATTCAACGCCCATCTTGATGAATCCTTCGAAGTCTGTTGACATTGCTTGCAACATCTCATCTTCAATATCAATCATCTTAATTTTCTCGAATATATCCTGAGAAAACTTCTGAGGCAAGTGATTGTTGTAAATAGTGAACACCGATTTCGCATTTTTGAAAATCGGATCGTTTTTGTAAGAGGTTTTCAAATACATTGGAATCAAACCAGTCATCCAGTCGTTGCAATGTACAACATCTGGCTCCCAGCCTAATTTTTTCACGGTTTCGATCACTCCCTTACAAAAGAAGATCGCCCGTTCATCGTTATCGGCGTGCAGATTATTTTCCTTATCCACAAATACAGATTTGCGCTGGAAGTAATCCTCGTTGTCGATAAAGTACACTTGTAGTCGGGCGTTAGGGATAGAAGCAACCTTGATTACCAATGGTTTCTCCTCTTCTCCTACGGCAATATTAATACCTGATAAACGAACTACTTCGTGCAAACGATTTTTGCGTTCGTTGATCAACCCAAAACGAGGTACCATAATCCGAATCTCCATTCCGCGCTCTTGCATCTCCTGAGGAAGCTTGCGCACAAAATCAGCGACTTGCGAAGTTTGGAGAAATGGGTTAATTTCGGTAGCTACGTATAGAATTCGAAGTTTTGACATACTGTTATTGAGTAAGATTAATCAAACAAAGGGAACACAAAATTACGAAAATTTAAGCGATTCTCAATTTATTTAGGTTAAAATCATAGATTTAGGGTTTAAATTTGCAGGAATAAAGATTAATCATGCTAATTATAAATACTATTTCTGAGATCCGGGCCTATGTACGTGAGCAAAAACGTGACGGCAAGGCGATTGGCTTTGTGCCAACAATGGGGGCGCTTCACGAAGGCCACCTATCACTTATTAAAGAATCTACGGACCGTTCCCTGACGACCATCTGCAGTATTTTCGTCAATCCGACGCAATTCAACAATGCCGAGGATTTGGAAAAGTACCCGCGGACTTTCGAGGCCGATGTCGAGATGCTGGAACGTGCAGGCTGTGCGGCAGTGTTTGCTCCTACTGCTGAGATCATGTACCCCAAAGGAACACCCCTGGGCTTTGATTTTTCCCCCCTCGATCAAATCATGGAAGGGAAATTCCGCCCAGGCCACTTCAGCGGTGTCGGTTTGGTGGTTAATAAGCTGTTCAATATTGTTCAGCCAGATCAGGCTTTCTTCGGCGAAAAAGACTTTCAGCAACTGGCCATTATCCGCAAAATGGTATATGATCTTGATATGCCCGTTGAGATTGTCGGCTGCCCTATCCTTCGGGAGGCCAATGGCTTAGCCATGAGTTCCCGCAACAGACGCCTTTCTGAACATGCCAAAAACGAAATTGCACCGGCGATCAATCAGGCGCTGATGAGTACGGCACAATGCTTGCGACGTTTGGGTTCGTTGGAGAAAGGTCGAAAGGCTTTCGATAACGTGATGTCACAACACCCAGAAATGGAACTGGAATATCTGGAGATTGTCGATACAGCGACCCTTGAGACCGTTGAACGACTGAAACTGGGACAAAAAGTAACGGTATGTGTTGCTGCTTATCTTGAGGGCGTTCGCCTGATTGATAACCGCACCTTCAGCATCTAAGCGGCTAAAAGCCAAACAAATGCTGTTCCCTTGCTAAAATTGGCTTTTCAGCATCAGATTTTTCTATTTTATTAGGGATAGTTGGATAAAAATATAAAATTGCATTTTGAAATATATTGTACTTTCAACTGTTGAATAATGAAGGCACAATCAAAAATTATCCCATCCCAAAGGGGATGACAGATTTTGGAAAGATGAACATTGAAGTAGTAAAATCTAAAATCCATCGCGTAAAAGTTACGCAGGCAGAATTGCACTATGTAGGAAGTATCACTATTGATGCCGACCTATTGGATGGCGCAAACATTTTAGAGGGCGAAAAAGTCCAGATTGTAAACGTCAATAATGGCGAGCGCATCGAAACCTACACTATTGCCGGAGAAAGAGGCAGTGGTATGGTATGTTTGAATGGGCCTGCTGCCCGTCGTGTACAAGTAGGGGATATCATTATTATCATCTCTTACGGAAGCATGGATTTTGAAGAAGCGAAAAAAGGCTTTAAGCCGTCGATCGTCTTCCCTGATGGCGACAATAAAATCGCCTAAACAAAATAGCGAGACCTTTATGGGTCAAATTTAGTTAAGTTCAGCGCACCTCCATTTATGAGTTGCGCTGAACTTTTTTTACATGAATGCCCCTCCTATGAAGCATCTGACCACCGTCATCAAATACCTCATTTCCCTGAGTATTTCTCTTGGGCTGCTATATTATGTCTTTAAAGACATTGATTTTTCTGAGCTGAGCAGCCGCGCCACCGACCTCCGATACAGCTGGTTGTTACTCTCCATGGCACTGGCGATTGTCAGTCATATTGCCCGTGCCTACCGATGGAACTTGATGCTCAAGCCGCTTGGCCATAAAAATCTGAGTGTTTTCAGAACTTTTCTCGCCGTTATGGTGGGGTATTTTGGCAACCTGATTATCCCAAGGGCAGGGGAGGTGATTCGTTGCGGTATGCTGAAACGCTCAGATCAGGTACCAGTATCCACGGGTGTTGGCAGTGTTGTGGCAGAAAGACTTCTGGACCTGATCATGCTTTTGGCGAGCGTTGTTTTGGTCATTTTTCTGGAGTTCGATAAACTGTATGGCTTTATTATTGGCCTGTTTTCCAATAAATACGATCAGCATTCGGCCATTGTGCCTATTCTGCTTATTTTGATTGGAGGCTTCTTTACCATGGTTTTTCTCGGTATTTACCTGTGGAAAAAACAGCGAACATGGCTACGCAAAAATGCCCTTTTCCTTCGGGTGGAAGCATTCATCGAACAACTTAGTGCGGGACTGATGTCCATTCAATCTCTTGAAAACAAGACCGGCTTTTTCCTCTCGACGATCGTCATCTGGGTGATGTATTTCACCATGTCATATGTCATTTTCTTTTCTACTCCTATCACCGAACACCTGACGCTCCGTATCGGGCTTGCGATGTTTGTGATGGGTGGCCTCGGAATGGCGGCACCCGTACAAGGAGGCATTGGTGCCTACCACTGGATTGTCAGCCAAACCCTCGCCTTATATGGGATGAACCTGACCGATGGCGTGTTCTTTGCCACCGTAATGCATACCACCCAAACACTGATGATTCTGATTGTCGGTGGCTTGTCCTTAGCGGTTTCCCTGATCATGTTTCAGAAGAAAGGAGAAGCTTCTTCTGGGGAATCCATAATCAGTACCTCCTAAGGTTAAAGTAAAAGATGTAAAGGAGTATTTATTTTGTCTACAGATTACACAGATTTCCGCAGATATTTTTGTGAGATCTACTCATGACAGGTCGTGGCGTCCCGCTACGATCCCCAAAAAATTAAGCACCCGCGCTTATCAATACCGAAAAAATATCATTATGAATACCACAGCAAATAAAATCATTACCTGGGAACAGATCGAAGAAACCATGGACGCCTACCGCAAAGCCGGCGAGCGTATTGTGTTCTCTAACGGCTGTTTCGATATCCTTCATTTAGGCCACATCGACTACCTTGAAAAAGCCCGTGAAAAAGGGGATCGCCTGGTGATGGGACTGAATACAGATGCCTCCGTCAGTAAGCTGAAAGGCCCGGAACGCCCGATTAATAACGAGTATGCCCGCGCAAGAATGCTGGCTGCTTTGGCTTTTGTGGATAATGTAATCCTGTTTGGTGAAGAAACACCACAGCTATTGATTGAGACCGTCAAACCTGATGTTTTGGTCAAAGGAAATGACTATACCATAGAAAATATTGTGGGAGCGCCTTTCGTTTTGGAACGCGGCGGGAGTGTCGAAACGGTCGAGTTGGTGGAAGGATTCTCCACCACCAATATGATTGAAAAAATCAGAAAAGTAGGCCTCTAAAATCGCTTCAATTAAAAAATTAATCCGCACTCTCGCACGCAGAAGGCGGATTTTTTGTTTTTCAGCAGCATTATTTTCCCCATGATTTTAAAACCGGCATTGTATTGGCTATATTTATCGTAAATTCACGATAAACGATAAATATGAATAGCAAGGACAAAATTAGCTTCAGCGAGGAACAAATCCGTATGGCCACTTTGGCAAAAGCCATTGCGCATCCTGCCCGCATTGCTATTCTTCAGCATTTACTTGATGCCAACGAGTGTATTTGTGGAGATTTTGTCAGTAAGCTTCCCTTGTCGCAATCTACGGTCAGTCAGCATTTAAAAGAACTGAAAAATGCGGGTTTGATCAATGCGAGTGCCAACCCTCCCAAAATGATGTACTGTATCAATAAGCCCACCTTCGATGAGCTGGAGCAGTATTTCAAAAATTTAGTCAACAGAAAGGCCATTAAAGATTGTTGTGAAAAATAAGCATTCAGCCGAAAATATCGGCTTTTTTTCACTCCATAATCATCGTAAAATAACGATTAACCCATGTTAAATTCAAAGGCTTCACTTCCCCCTAAAAACCGGCTGATCCGTTTGGCACTCCCCATCATCACGGGATCGCTACTGCAACTGGCCTACAATATTACCGATATGTTCTGGGTTGGGCGAGTGGGCAGCAGTGCTGTTGCGGCAGTGGGAACAGCGGGTTTCTACATGAACCTTGCCTGGGCCTTGCTTACCCTGCTGCTGACAGGCGTGAATGTGCTCGTACCACAAAGCGTTGGGGCAGGCGACAAAACAAAAATCAACAGGGTGGCCTCCACCGCTTTTTGGGGAATCAGTATATTGGCTGTGGCAGTAACGGCAGTACTCTGCTGGGGAAAGCAGCCCCTTATTGGCTTTTTCAAATTTAACGACCCCGCAGTAGAAGAGCAGGCGCAGCAATACCTGTATATTGTCGCTTTCAGTGTTGTGCTTCAATACCTGAACCTATTCTTTGCTTCGCTGATTAATGCTCATGGCAAAACCAAAACTACCCTAAAAATCAATTCCCTGGGTATCCTTACCAATATTATCCTCGACCCGCTGCTGATTACAAGCTACGGCATGGGCGTAAAAGGTGCTGCCTATGCGACCGTCATTGCGAGGGCAGTGGTGTTTGTCCGTTATCTGTACCTGTTACAAAAACAGCAGGACATTAAAATATGGAAGGTTCGTCCGGACTTTAAACTGATCAGGCCCATTATTAAATTGGGCAGCCCCATAGCCCTGCAACGCCTGACCTTCACGGGCATTCAGATTATTATGGCCAAGCTGCTTGCCGAATGGGGTGCCAAGGCTGTTGCCGCACAGCAAATTGGTTTGAGCATGGAGGCTTTGTCGTTTATGACCATGGCCGGACTTTCACAGGCCATGACCATTCAAACAGGTCAGGATTATGGCGGACAGCATTACAAGCTTATCCCCAAAACTTACCGGGAAGGCATCACTTTCGCCACCATCATCGGGCTGAGTATAACCGCGCTGTTCTGGCTATTGCCTCAACAGCTTATGGGCTTCTTCCTGAAAGACCCACAGACCATCGCACTGGGCACCATCTACCTGTATATCCTCGGCGCTTCTCAGGTATTTATGTGCTGGGAAATGGTAACCGTCGGCGCCTTCAATGGGCTCGGCAAAACACAAATTCCGCCTATCGTCAGTATTATCTGTACAGGCGCCCGCATTCCCCTGGCTTTATTGCTTGCACACCAGTTGGATTGTGGTGTCGAAGGTATCTGGGCAGCCGTTACGGTCAGTTCTATTGCCAAAGGAGTCATTCTCCCCAACCTATTTCTCTGGACACTTTACCAATTCAAGAAACATTCATTTTCCTTTTCTAAATCTATATAAATGATGGACACTTCTGTTTTTACCCTCCCACAAGCAACCAGCCCTTTCCAGATAGAAGGTTTATTCGGTTTGGAAAAAGAAAATTTACGCGTAAACCCTGACGGTACCCTGGCCCTGACCCCACACCCGAAAGCACTGGGCGACAAACTCAAGAACCCTTACATTACCGTTGATTTTTCCGAAAGCCAATTGGAAATGATCACGCCCCCATTGCCGAGTATTGAGCAGGCGCATGGTTTTTTATCCACCATTCATGAAGTGGTCAGTGCCAATATCGGCGAAGAGCTGTTGTGGCCATCGAGCATGCCCCCGATTTTACCTGAGGCTGAAGATGAAGTGCCCTTGGCTAATTTTGGGCAAGCAGGGAAAGATTTTGAAGCGTACAGAAATCATTTATCTACCGCATACGGACGAAAAAAACAGCTTATCTCAGGTATTCATTTCAATATCAGTCCCACGGAAGCCATGCTCCAGCAATTGTTTGAGCAAAGTGACCATAAAGACCGTGAAACTTTTGAACAGGCGCTTTACCTGAAAGTCATGCGCCAAATGATGCGCTACCGATGGATCCCGCTTATGCTGACAGGCAACAGCCCCGTGGCACATCATTCCTTCCTCAATAATGGCTGTGATATGCTTACCGCCAAAGGCGATACCCACACGCATGAGCATTCCCATTCTATCCGTACCAGTATCTGCGGATACAAAAACAAAGAGGAGTTTTTCCTAAATTACAGCAGCTGGAAGCAGTATAAATCCTCGATTCAGGCCCTCATTCAGCAGGGAAAATTAAAAGCTGAAAAAGAACTTTATCTACCTTTCCGCATTAAGCAACAACCCGAAACCAACCGCATTTCACATCTCGAAATACGTATTCTCGACCTGAATCCGACTGTGGACATGGGGTTGCAATTGCGGGACCTGGCCTTGTACCACCTGTTCTTCCTCTGGGCCTTGTACTCCGAGGAACAAAATGCACAGTTTACACAGGCTGAACAGTTTGTTGCCTACCGAAACCAATATCAGGTCGCCTGTTGTGGTACTCATGTGGAATTATGGGACGCACAAGAGCAGGTGATGGTCAATCAGAAGGAGCTTGTCGGGGCCTTTCTTCAAGCGGTAAAAAACTTTCTTCCGAAGGATTTACCCACCAGCACTTACCATCAGGCCATCGCCTATTTCGAGCAACTGAACGATAAACCCGAAGGGAATATCACCCATAAAATCAGGCAGGAAGCCCAAAAACAAGGCTTTATTGACTATCACCTGAATTTGGCAAAAACTTACCGACAGCAGGCGCATCAACATGGCTTTCAGTTCAAAGGGCTGGAACAGCTCGAACTATCCACACAGCTGATGCTCCGCGAGGCGATAAAAAGAGGCATAACTTTCGAGCTGATTGACCCCGCTGCCAATTTTGTAAAATTCACCAAAGACGGGAAAACTGAATTTGTTCAGCAAGCAACCAAAACCTCCCTTGATACTTACAGTGGGGTACTGATGATGGAAAATAAGGTGGTTACAAAAAAAGTGCTGCACCAGGCAGGAGTACAAGTACCACTCGGCGCCGATTTCGATGACCCCCAACGGGCGAAGCAGGCTTTTGCTCGGTTTGCAAATCAGCCGATTGTCATCAAGCCCAAATCCACCAACTTTGGCCTGGGGATCAGCATTCTGAAAGAAAATAACGAGGAAGCACTCTTTTTGGAAGCTATTGAGGCGGCATTCAATGAAGATGACACGATTCTCATAGAGCCATTTATTGCTGGGCGTGAATTTAGGATTTTCGTTATTGGCGAGGAAGTTGTCGGCATACTTCATCGTGTTCCTGCCAATGTTGTCGGCGATGGAAATTCAACCATCGCGACATTGGTTGAAAAGAAAAACTTGGATCCCCTACGGGGTGTCGGCTACCGAACCCCCTTGGAGAAAATCCGTCTTGGTGCCCCGGAAAAGTTGTTTTTAGCCACTCAGGGACTCACTTTTGAGGATGTCCCCAAAGCAGGAGAAGTGGTTTTCCTTCGTGAAAATTCCAATATTTCTACTGGTGGTGACAGCATTGATTTCACCGATGACATTCACCCAAGCTACAAACAAATTGCCTTGGATGCCGCAAAAGCCATGGGGGTAAAAATTACCGGCCTCGACATGATGATTCAGGAAATCGATCAGCCTGCAACGGCGCAAAATTATTCCGTGATTGAAATGAACTTCAACCCCGCCATTCACATCCACTGCCACCCCTACAAAGGGAAAAACAGACATCTGGACGCGAAAATGATGGATATTCTGGGTTTTTAATCAGCAAAAAAATGAGGTACCCCCTCATTTTCTTAAATCAATGCACTGGGGCTTCCATGCCCAATTGCCAGGACAGCATGCCCCGTGCCTGATCAGTTATTAAGTTGTGGGCACCAGCATCAATCTTGTTTTCTCGGCCCTGTAAATGGCTTTTTCAAACGCCTTGAAAGCTTCAAAATCATCGGCAGGAAATTTACCTGCGGTATACTGATAGTTCCGTGTCCATACCAGCACATTGCCTTGCATTTCATATCGCCCATGATAAGTTCCAAAAGGACTTTTCAATTCAACAGGCTCTGGCAATTTATGCGGATGATAGCCGGCAGGTAAGTGCCAGCGAACCACATTCTGCTGATCAAAACTTTGGCTTTGCTGAATGGGAAAGTGACGGCTGTCGCCCTTGATCTGTTCCCCCATGTTCTGAAAAATATTCGGGGTCAGGAAAAGTTTTGCGCCTGCCTTTTTAACGGTGTTACTGGCCTCAATATTGATTTTCTTGCGGTGGATAAATTGTGCCATTTCATCGGATTCCTCATGAGCTTGCAGTGTAAACGACTTCATTCTTAGTGAACTGTAGTAGTACGCTTTCTGCTCTTTTTGTGTCCGCTGATTCCAGTTCAAAAATTCCCCGAAATATACCCCCTGATAGGTTTTTTCGATTTCGCCTATTGCCGTTCCGTTGGCCTGTAACTGCATTTCTGCCCGATTCATCAGTATATTATCGGAAAGGGTATACTGCTTCGTTTTTACCAGCCCACTGCCCTGATCCTTAATATACAGCCCATAGCGGTCGCCTGTAAAGGCACCCAAATACCCCACAGGACTCGTATCGCTGGTGCATTCCAGCCAAGTGGTATCCTGCGCATTCGGAAGTGCCAAAATCACATGATTAAATTGATTGTTCACCATACCTGCATCCACCTCTCGCTTTGCCTGCCCACCGTAAACCAAAACAGGGTCTGCGGCAATTCCAGCATAATTGAGCATTCCTTTTGTCAGGGTGGTCAGCGCCTTACAATCTCCATACCCCCGACTGAACGTCAAAGCACTCGGAGCGGATTCAAAGCCGCCAATACCTATTTGAATACTGACGTAGCGATTGTTTTTTTGAACCCACTGATAAATTGCCTGAATCGCCGAAGCGCGGTCCTTATCCTTCACTAATTCGGCTGTTTTCTCCTGTAAGGCAACTGGCAAGCTGTATTTATCCTTATTTAGCTCGAAATACCACTGCCCAAAAGTCTGCCAACTCGCATTGTTACCCACCGTATTTCCATAACTGAAATGCTGTGGAACCACACTCACCGTTATCGTTTGCTTATTTTTCGGATAATAATCTTCCCATTGGTCCCTGGCCTCCAAATCGTTCACCGCCCACTTTAACAGACGGCCACCTTTCTCGAGGGCTGTTTCTTCAACTGCTGTGGGGTAATTTTGCTCCGCAACTGTTACAGGGTAATCTGCCGGCAGCTGCACCTCAAATATGGAGGACTTTACAGGAGTTTTTAAATACCGATCGGGATTCCAGGAAGGAAGGCTCAAAAAGCCCTTTTTCACTCGGATTTTAGAGACAATTTTTACTCGATAAGGGTAATTGCCACTGGTCATGTCCAGGCGCCTAACACGATAATCGGAAACCCCGCCATTATAAATAGAGCGGTCAATAAAGTCTTTTTGCTTGGATTTCCTGACGGGTGTATCACTGTTTAAATTATAAACGGCCCCTTTGAAAGAGACAATCGAGCCTCCGTCATCATAAAACAGATAATCTTCCGCCAAATGAGCCCCTTCAACATTAAAAATCATCACATCCCGTTCTCGGGTAACCGTGTAGCTCATCGGAGACTCCACCTTTACCCCGAGTTTTTCTTGCAGAATCATCGCATCTGCAGTAGATGACTGTGGTAAAATAAGCCAAAACAGGTAAAGTAAAACACTCATGCTATTGCGATATTTTAGTGAGAATAATCTCTTCTGCAAACTTATTAAGTACCTGATCATAAATTGCCTTGAAATGAGCGAAGCTGTCCGCCTCATACAAAGGTTTACCGATATTGACCTCGAGCATCAATGTCAAAACATTTGGGCTCCTCGAAGGGGTAAAATTGAAGTACGTTACCTTGTCTGGCATGATTACCCGAATTGGCTTCAATTCATTTTCAATCGTATAGCCCTCAGGAATCTTTATCTGGTACAGGTACTTATTTTTAATGGGTGCACCAAAATCAATCGGCACCTTTCTGCCTTCATTTAAAAATTCATTTTTCTTCAGGCCAAAAGGCAAACTGACGGTCAAAAACTCAGGGTCGTCAATCTGCTGAGTTGCTGAAAACTGTCTTTCAAACGTTTTATAAATTTGATTCAAATTATTGGCATGGTAATCCGAGATTTCATAGTCGGGTAACATATCTGCGACAGTCTCTTCTTCCTCTCGCTCATTACGCTTAATTTCCAATGCCCGCTCCTGTACTGCGCTCAAGCCCTGGTATTTCAATTTAACGGCAAGCTGCTTTTGCTCCTTTTCTAAATCGAATGAAATAGTGGTTTGATAAGTGCGAAAAAAACCTTTTGATGCCCTGATATTAAATTGTGAGGGGTTCTTGTCATCAATCACTTGCCCGAAAGTACTCATACATCTGAAAGGAAGCTGGCCGGCAGTGAGCAGGGGAGAGGTCGCATCAAGAACGATCGACGCTCGGCTGTCAGGCAAGCGCACCAAAGCACATACATAATTATAATCCTGAATCATAGGAACAGAGATATTGGCCCGCCCATGTGAACGTGTGCTCAATATTAGGGGAGAAACCTCATAGCCCAGTTTCTTCAGGCATCCAATGAGCATCAAATTAATATCTGCAGAATTACCGAGGCCCTTTTCTACCACTTTTGAGGGGGAGCGTTCCTCGGCGTACAAACGGCTCTCGCCATTCCATTTCACCTTTTTACTGAGGTTGTGGTAAACAATGGCTAAATTCTCATTGGAGCACTGAAGATTACCCTCAGAAAGTTCTGCACTGAATCTTTTATAAAAACCCGAGTGCCCATCATAATAATTACCGAAATGTATATAAGTGCTTAAGGAATAAGACAACTCCTTCCAGTTCCCCAACAGCGTTGTTTGCATTTGAGTAAATGGATTTCTGTAGGAGTTCAGTTGAACCCGCATTTGCTGATAAAAGTCCACCGCTGCCGTCGAGAATTTTTCAGGCTTCAATGCCGGCACCAGATAACACGTTTGATGTAAAACATTAATATTCCCAATCTTTGGCTGTTCTGAAGGATCAAATTTAAACTGTCCAACCACCTGGTCTCTTTGGTTGGTATGAAAAGATAAAAAACCTTGATTTGGGCTCACAAAAGAAAAATAATCGGGAATACTTACGGTGTAATCACTCCAAACCGTAGGAATATCTGTTTGATAAAACCATGTTTTAAATCCAGCAATTGAACTTGATGTGATCTTATATTTCAACTCGATCACACTACCAACCTTCACGTTAGGGAAACGAATTTTTTTCCGAAGCTGATCGTCCGACACCTTATCGTTAAATATATGATCCTTATCCAGCTTATCTTTTACCCATTTTCCATTTTGCAAATTATAGGTATTTCCTTTGATCACAGCGCGGTCGGAATACTGCTCCATCTGGCCGTACAGGTCCAAATCAACATCAGCCCACTCTTTTCCAGACTCGTTATTGACTCTGATCACCAAGTAGCGATTATACGTCCGTACCCAACCTCTATTGGAAATGTACTCAATGCCTTGCCTTCCTTGATCGAAAAGAATCAAGGCCTCTGCTGAGGCGTCCAGCTCAGGATAGTCTTTCGACAAAAAAGCCGGTTTCAGTTTGCCAAACTTCAAATTGGGCAGTTCATTCGCAAAGGTGATGTTAGATACTAAGCAAAAAATGAGCAGAAAAAAAAGTCTATTAAGTGATATCATTATACTAAATCATTATTTTATTTTACAAAATAAATAATTTATTTATTAAAAATAAATTAAATGAAAAAGACTCGCTATCTCTTATCGTATTTATATTCCTTCTTTTTGATAATAAAATGTTAAAAAAAATCCCCTGCACGCTCAACCGTACAGGGGATTTTTATTTTTATATCCAATCAGAGATTAACCATTCATCGACAACAGGAATTCCTCATTGTCTTTGGTGCCTCTCATTTTCTCCAACATCCATTCCATCGCTTCTTGCGAGTTCATATCCGACAAACCATGCTTACGCAGCAACCATACTTTTTGTAGGGAATCGCGGTCAGTCAATAGATCCTCACGGCGTGTACCTGAAGAAAGAATATCAATAGCAGGGTAAACGCGACGGTTGGCCAATTTACGATCCAACTGAAGTTCCATATTACCTGTACCCTTGAATTCTTCAAAGATTACCTCATCCATTTTTGAACCTGTTTCTGTCAGGGCTGTTGCAACGATAGTCAATGAACCACCATTTTCTACATTACGTGCCGCTCCGAAGAAACGCTTAGGTTTGTGCAATGCGTTAGCATCCACACCACCAGACAAGATTTTACCTGATGAAGGAACAACGGTGTTGTGCGCACGTGCCAAACGAGTGATAGAATCCAAAAGGATTACTACATCATGACCACACTCCACCATACGTTTGGATTTCTCCAAGACCATATTCGATACCTTCACGTGGCGTTCTGCCTGCTCATCAAAAGTAGAGGATACTACTTCTGCACGAACCGAACGAGCCATATCAGTAACCTCCTCAGGACGCTCATCAATCAACAAGATGATCAAATAAACCTCAGGGTGATTTTTGGCGATTGAATTGGCGATATCTTTCAACAATACCGTCTTACCTGTTTTTGGCTGTGCCACGATCATTCCACGCTGACCTTTACCGATAGGTGCAAACAAATCCAATACTCGGGTAGAGTATTTGTTGGTTTGATCTACCAAGTTCAACTTTTCCTGTGGGAACAAAGGCGTCAAGTGTTCGAATGGTACGCGGTCACGAATTTCTTCGGTAGTTTTGCCGTTTACAGTTTCTACACGCAACAAAGCGAAGTATTTTTCACCTTCTTTTGGTGGGCGGATAGATCCACAAACAGTATCACCTGTTTTCAAACCGAACAATTTGATCTGCGAAGGAGATACGTAAATATCATCCGGCGAAGCCAAATAGTTGTAGTCTGATGAACGCAAGAAACCATAGCCATCCTGCATGATCTCCAACACACCTTCGCTTTCAACGATACCGTCAAAATCCTTGATCGTTTGTTGCAACTGGCGCTTGTTCATGCGGTCGTCACGGTTATCACGATTATCTCTTGGCTCGCGCTGTTCACGACGCTCCGTTTTTTCTTCTGGAGCATCAGCCTCTTCTGTGGCTGCCACTTCTTCTTCAGCAGGTGCAATCGGTGCAACAGGCTCACGCTTGCGTGGTGGAATGGCCACAGGCTCGTCTTGCTTTTTAGCTACAGGAGCGATAGTTTCTGCGGCCTCTTCAGGCGCTTTCTCTTCTGACACAGGCTTTGTTTCTTCAGGGGTAGGTTGGGTAGGTGCTGTAGCCGGTGCTGGCTCAGGAATTTTTCCTGACGTTACCGCAGCAGTGAATAGGTCAAGCAAATCCTCTTGCTTATCCGACTCATTATTTTTGTTGTTGTTGCGTGGTTTACGCTCCTTGCGCTCTTTGTTACGGTCGTTATTATTGCGATCGTTAGGGCGCTCGGTGCGCTCAGTACGCTCTGGGCGTTCAGCACGAGGCTTACGCTCACGTTTTTCACGCTTTTCCGCAGGCTTCTCGTCAATACCAACAGGCTCAATCGTTTTTACAGATTCACGCTTTGGTAATTTCGATTCAAAAGCAGGGGCATCAGCTGCAGGCTTTTCTGCTTTTGGTGCACGTGCCGGTTTTTCTTTGGCTGCTTTTGGCTCACGAGGTTTGCGTGCAGGCTTTTCTTTGGCAGGTTTGTCTTTCTTTTCTGCTTTGGGTTTTGCTTCTTTTTTCTCAGCAGCAGGAGCAGTTTGTTTTTTTTCGATCAGTTTTTGCAACTGGTCTTCGGGCATTACCGCTTGTTGATCGAGGATTTTATAGATCAACTCTTTTTTAGGAAGGCTTTTATATTTGGTAACTCCCAACTCTTCGGCAACTTCTTTCAATTCAGAAAGTAGTTTGACACTCAGTTCTTCGATATTGTACATAGAATAGTAATATAATGGGCACTTACGTGCGAGGGGATTCTCTTTTGAGGGAGAAATGATTAAGAATGAAAAAAATCAGTGATATTAGAATATAGGAATAATCTAATTTGAAACTTAGGAGAGGTTCCTAATGATTTAAGATATGCAATTATATACTAAAGCATTAGAAATGTCAAGTATCCATGGAAATAACCTTGCCTAATTAAGGAAGGTTTCGGTAAAATTCACATTTATCGCCATTATTATCTCCAGAATATAAAATCCTCTGAAAGATTATTCAATGAAAGCCATTGGTTTTTTTTAACTTAGCGACGATATTGGGTCGTTCGTGTGGCAAATGGGTTTTTATGCAGCCCACCGCCGTGCACAAGCAACACTCAAAACTTATTTGAAATTAAATTATTCATATATTTTCCTGCAACATGTTACAAATCAGCGAATTTAAGGAAAACAAAGAAGCCTTGATTGCGGGCTTAAAAGTTAAGAACTTTCGCAATCCTGAAGAAGCCGTAGAAAAGGTTTTGGCATTGGACGAAGAGCGCCGTCATACACAACAAGCAAGTGATGACAAATCGGCGGAATCCAACCAGCTTTCCAAACAAATCGGATTGTTGATGCGCGAAGGCAAAAAAGAGGAAGCCAATGAGGTGAAATCCAAAACTGCGGCACTGAAGGAGGAATCAAAAAAATTGCAGGAAAAGCTCTCGAAGATCGAAGGCGATTTGGAACAATTGCTTTTCACAATTCCCAACATCCCGCACGAGTCTGTACCAACAGGTAAAAGTGATGAGGACAATGAGGAATTGCGCCAGTTTGGAGAAATCCCTACTTTGGCAGAGAACAAAAAACCACACTGGGAGCTGATCAAGGATTATGACATCATTGATTTTGAACTGGGCAATAAATTAACGGGTGCTGGATTCCCTGTTTACAAGGGTAAAGGTGCGCGTTTACAGCGTGCGTTGATTAACTTCTTCTTGGACGAAGCCGAAGCGGCAGGCTTTAGCGAGGTATTGCCTCCGATTGTAGTCAACGAAGCTTCGGGGATTGCGACAGGGCAGTTGCCTGATAAAGAAGGGCAGATGTACCAACTGGTAGGGCATGATTATTATTTGATCCCAACAGCTGAGGTACCGATCACCAATATGTACCGCGACGTGATTCTTTCTGAGAAAGACTTGCCGATTAAAAATGCAGGTTTTACGCCTTGTTTTCGTCGTGAGGCAGGATCTTGGGGTGCTCACGTACGTGGCCTAAATCGCTTGCACCAATTTGATAAAGTAGAAATTGTACAGATCACCAAGCCTGAGGATTCTATGAATGCCTTGGACGAGATGGTTGCTCATGTAGAGGGACTCTTGAAAAAATTGGGCTTGCCGACACGCGTATTGCGCTTGTGTGGTGGCGATCTAAGCTTCACTTCTCACATCACTTTTGATATGGAAGTGTATTCTGCAGGGCAGGATCAGTGGCTGGAAGTTTCTTCCATCTCTAACTTCCTGACTTATCAGGCCAACCGCCTGAAGTTGCGTTATCGCCCAGAGGGAGAAAAGAAAACACAATTATTGCATACTTTGAACGGTTCGGCATTAGCTTTGCCTCGTATAGTTGCCACCATCCTTGAAAACAACCAAACACCGGAAGGCATTAAAATCCCTGAGGTTTTGGTACCATACTGTGGTTTCGACATGATTAAATAAAATAAAAAGGGCGTAAGGGATTTATCCGCAGATTATTTTTGGAGCACCTCCTTAAAAATGTGGATAGCACCTTCAGGCTGCGCTATCAGTAGTGTTCCCCTTGATATTTAAAAATAATAATGCTTTTGATCGGAGGGTAAGGCCGGTTCTGAAATAGGAAATCTAATCGTTTTGCCTTCCGTCGAAAGCCTTTAACCTCTATCCGTTCGGGTAGAGGTTTTTTTGTGAATTACCTTCGGAAAGTATTTTGGGAGCATGATTTACCCATTAAAAAAAGGCCGTACCTCCCGTTACGACCTTTATTGAAATACTGATTTAATACTTTGAGCGCTTCATGCTGTGCTACCAGATTAAAAAGAGCGATAAGCATCCGATAATCACCCACAGGCATAAGCCCATCGCGAAAGATCTCCAGCCTACTTTTTTCAGTGTCTGAAAATGTAAACCCGTACCTACCCAAAACAACGCCAAGGTCATCAGGTGCTTAGAAACCACATTCACTTTTGGGCCCCAGCTTGAAACATAAGGCAAGTAGCCATGAAAAAAGATAACGGCTATAAACAAAACGAGGAATAACGGGATCGGCAATTTTTTATGCTCGGTTTTTTTCCACCAGCCAATACCGATGCAAACGGGAATGATCCAGAGTGCTCGGGCGAGCTTAACTGTCGTGGCCAATTTCAGTGCTTTATCGCCGTATACAGAGGCTGCACCAACCACAGAGGAAGTGTCGTGAATTGCCATGGCGCACCACCAGCCAAAATGCGTCTGACTCATGTTTATCAGGTGGCCAAGTAATGGAAACAACACCAAGGCGATGGCATTAAATGTAAAAACAGTGCCCAGTGCGATAGACATATCCTCCTTCTTGGCATCGAGGGTTGTTCCTACAGCAGCGATGGCACTACCTCCACAAATGGCCGTTCCACAGGCAATCAATAAACCTGCTTCTTTTTCGAGTTTAAAAACCTTTGTAAAGATTAAACCAAGCACGAGTGTTACGCTGATGGTAATGGCTGTTATGCCAAATCCTTCCCCTCCAATAGCCATAGCTTCTTTGAACGACATCCCAAAGCCCATACCTACAATAGCGGTATTAAGCAGTATTTTAGTCCATTTATGCGATTTGGCCTGATAAGAGGTACTGACAAAATTAGACAGCAGCATGCCGAGAATCAGTGCGATAAAAGGGCTGCAGATGGGTGAAAGGCAAAACAAGCCGACCACCCACCAAAGGATTTTTTTCTGATCAGGCTTAGCGGCTATTGTTAATGTGTTCATGTATTCTTCTTTTGATTCCTGTGTCGAAGCGACATTACAAAAGAAGAAAAAAGGCATGAATAAAAGTTATGCTAAATCTTTATTCAAAATAACCACAGGTTATGACTTTAAAAAGCGAAGGAAGAGTCCGCCTAAATCCGAGAGTACCTGTTGCCCATGCTGCACCAAAAAAAGCGGGCGTTTGATATGCCACTGTTTGGCGTCTATTATTTCCAACCGATGCAGCAACTCATCTTCAATAGCACACTGCGGTAAAAATGCACAAACATCTGTATGGCGTAAATAAGACTTGATGGCCTCTGTACTGCCCAACATCATTTGAATGTTCATCTGATTCAACCGCACGCCCTTATTTTGCAGATAATGCTCAATAACAACCAACGTGCCAGAGCCTGTTTCCCTGAATACAAAAGGCATTTTCGGCAATGCCTCAAGCCCTTTGGCCTCCCATTGTTTTTTCCATTGGCTCCCTTTTCTGCAGACCATCAGCAGGTCGTCCTGCCACAGGTCATCATATTTCAGTCCGTGGTGAAAAGTATCTCCCTCAGACAGCCCAAAATCCACCTGATTTTGCCTGACCAGGTTTTCCACCTCCGTTGTATTGCCACTTTCAAGGTGAATAATTATTTCAGGATGCTGCGCCTTAAATTCAGAAAGGTATTTTGGCAAAATATATTGTGCAATGGTGGTACTGGCCGCTATCCGAAGTGTTCCGCTATACGATCCTTTAAACTCCTGCATGGCAAAATCCATTTGCGCATACTTTTGCATAATGCCCATCACATGCTCATGCAGCCGCTCGCCAGCCGCAGTCAGCTGTATCTCATTCCCACGACGGATAAATAACGGTATGCCCCAATGTTCCTCCAGGGCTTTAATATGTTTGGAAATTGCAGGCTGACTCACAAAAAGGGCATGTGCTGCCGCGGTAAAGCTTTTCAGCCTAACCACCATTTCAAAAACTTGTAATCGGAAATCGAACATAACGAAGCGGCTTGTTTCTCTCAAAAGTAAAAAAGCCATGCAAGGAACATGGCTTCTTTAATGATAAATTATTTCAGCAATCGTAAGAATCCTTCAGTCACTAAAGCCACAACGCTCAATGTTTACACAATAGTTTTGTCCCCACGATTAATTTTTACACCAATCCGTTCTGTTTAGAGCGAATTCAGTAGTCATCTGCCTAAACTTCTTATAGAAGATCAGACGATCATGGAGGGCTGTGGCGCTATGCTAAGAACAACAACAATTCGTTTATCTGATCTGGAAAGTTACCCCTATGGTAAAAGCATTCAGCTCAGGTGCATGATCTTTCTGAAAGATCGGGTTCAGGTCGTAAGCCACAAAGAACTGGCTGTCTTCCCAACCCAATTGCGCACGGAGACCGTAGCGCAGGTTTTCAAGATAAAAATCCTTATGACTTTTCGGCTTATTGGTAGAGCCGTCCACTTTTTGCTTTACTTTGGTGTGCGCCCCTATTCGGTAACCGCCATAAACCCCTGCACCAATACTTAACCCACGATAGCGAGGACCAATTTTAAAAGTCGGAATAAACGAAGCGTTAATGTAAGGCACCGTCAGTTTAGATTTGATAGAACTGATATTTGGCGCCGTTTCATGAACAAATTCCAGCTCGTCAGGCCCTTTGACCAACCGAACAGTAGCATCCTGAAACTTGAAGTTATACCATGAAATGCTGGTGGAAAAATCAAACCCAAAATGGTTGCCAAGCATCAGCATATAACCTCCACCAAGCCCCACATACCACGACCCCCACGGTCTTACGTTATAAGGTTGATTTCCACTGACCGTCTTGCCATCTTCCAGCCAGTTGTTTCCGCCGAAATCTATCAGGCCATAGCCATAAGAGCGACGTTTGGCAGGCTTGTCACGGTACTTTTTATTAATCTCCATCTTGTATTTCTCGCCCCAATAAATGCCCATGCCTTCGTCATTATCAAAGCGCATCGCTCCTTGGGCCTCAAGATCCTTGTTCATCTCAGAATCCTTTCCGTAATGGATAATCAACCGTTTCTTCTCTTTCAAAGGCTGTTTCTGATATTTCTTCCCGCGCTTTCTGAAAGCCTCATCGGAATGATCTTCAAGCGGTGCATCGAAAGGCTCAAGGGTATTTTCAGCCCTCAGGTAAGTGTCATCAGTCTTTTTAATCACCAGCTTCTCCTTTTTGACCGAGTCTGCCGCCACGTCCATATCTTGCAGAATCTGATTGACGTCAAGTACTTTCAGCTCTTTCAAGGCCTCTTTATCATTAGCGATGATCAAGATTTTCGCCCCTTTATTGGTTTCCACCTTGAGGGTGTCGGTTACTGGTGAGGTGCCTGAGGCCAGGGCCTGCACCGAAAAATAAACACAGCAAATGAGGCAAAATACGATTTTGCGATATTGATTGTCCATGAGTATGAATTATAAGGTTGTTATCTTCTTCTAAGTTTTGAAAATTGTTTGGCGATAAATTGCTCGCCGTCCTGACGTTGGTTCCACTTCTTTTCCAAAAAGCCTTTCACTTTGTCGATCGGTTTTTCTTCGGAAGGAATATAGGTGATCGTCACCGCTACACCACTCCGCTGATCGGGCAAACTTTCCTCCATCGCCAAAAGTGACTCGTCTGACGCTGCCGCAGGTGCCGCAATCACTTTTTCCACCTCTTCCAATGCCACTTCAGTATGCATTTCAATTTTTACAGGTTCAGGCGCAGCCATCGCGAGGGTCTGAACAGGAAGGGCCTTTACCACAGCCCGTTCCTTCACGGGCGTTGGCCTTGCTTTCGCTATTTTCGGTGCCCTGTGTTGCGGTCGCTTGTGTGCCTTCTTTGGCACTGCTGCCGCAATTTCCGTGGCTCCACGGCTCGGCGTGGTGGTTTCTGCCTTCGAAATGTTGGTCGCCAAGGCTGAAACATCAGGCTTAATCAGCTGGTGCTTCTGCTCCACCTTGGTGTCCTCCACCTGCTGGCTCAGCATCGGCACCTGCCGCAGCACCGTTCTTAATGATAAATAATAGCCCCCGCCAACAAAACTCAGCAACAGCAATAAACTTGCTGCCACCCGCCAGTAAGGCATGCCCCTTCTCGAGGAAGACTTTTGCTGAAGCCCCATAGCAATTTGGCTCCATGCCTCAGCAGAAGGTGGGGTTTCGTGCTGGGATAATTTATCCTTGAATTCTTGATCAAAAATTTCCATTTCCCTTTATTTCAATTTTTTCCAATGCTTTTATTTGTTGCTGAAGCAGTTGTCGTGCACGGCTCAGCTGTGACTTTGAGGTATTGATACTGATCTCAAGTTGGTCAGCGATTTCCTGATGACTAAAGCCCTCTATGGCATACAGGTTAAAAACCGTTCGGTAACCTGTAGGCAACTGCTCAATAAGCATCATCAGTTCATCCGCTTGCAGGTCACTGTCTGCTTGCAAAGGGGCTTCATGGGATGCTTCTTCCACCTCCACAAAAAGCACCGCTCGCTTTTCCTTTCTCAGGTACATCAGGCATTCGTTCACCATAATTTTGCGAATCCATGCCTGCAGCTTCCCTTCACCACTAAAAGAATCAATACACTCGAACACCTTCAGAAACCCCTGTACCATGACGCTTTCCGCCTCCTGAGCATCCGCCACATAGCGTCGGCAAACCGACAGCATCTGCGGGGCCACTTGCTCATAGAGCAATCGCTGCTGCTGAGGGTCGCCCTTTCGGCAGCCCTCCAAGAGGCGATCCTCTTTAGATTTTGGCTTAAAACGTAAAAACATGGGGTAAATGATATAGCATAAATTTCAGGATGTTCACCTACATGATGATCGCAGGGGGCAAATGGTTGCATGAAGATTTGAAAAAAAATCTCCCGCTCAAAAGAATAACAACAAAACCCTGTAAAAGAGTTAATTAGACCCGAAAAAACTTTTTCAAAAACAAAGATAGGCAATTCAGCAGTTGAAAAGCAGCTTGCTGAGGCTTAAAAAAATCTCTGATTGAAAAGCCTTATAGACTCATTAGCAAAGAGTATAAAATAAAATTTATTTTGTAATTTAGAATGACAATATTTGGGGTATCAAATTACAATTAACCGCCTGCGTGGTTTGTAAGGCCTAATGTCATCTATAACTGACAGAAAGGCAGGCTTTTGAGCTTGGTCTGATTTATGACTACAAAACACGTAAATGCCTGTTAGCTGACAATCCCTTTGGGCGTGTTCAGCGTACATTTGATTATCTAAAGCATTTAAAATCTAATACATAAAAAATTAATTTTACTACTATGGGTAAAGCTATTGAAATTACCGACGCAAACTTCCAAGAAATCATCAACAGCGACACGCCAGTATTGGTTGACTTTTGGGCTGAATGGTGTGGACCATGTAAAATGATTGGGCCAGTAGTTGAGGAATTGGCGGGTGAGTACGAAGGTAAAGCAGTAATCGGTAAAATGGATGTTGATGCTAACCCATCTACTCCAGGACAATTCGGTATTCGTTCTATCCCAACTTTGTTGGTATTCAAAAATGGCGAAGTTGTAGACAAGCAAGTTGGTGTTGCAGCCAAAACAGCTTTAGCGGCTAAATTGGACGCTCAGCTGTAAGCTACCGTCGATATAAAACACTGAAACCACGCTTTTGGGCGTGGTTTTTTTGTGTCCTGATTTTTGGTTCGTAGATAAATTGGATGGGTGTTTTAGACCATGATTACCTTGATTTAAAGGATTACCATGATTTTTTGTTTTTTGCACGAGCATACCCTATCGGAGGCTGTCGCATAACTCAGTTCTATGAATTTAGCACAAAAGATTATTTCGTTAGCTGTACGGATGCACCCAATGTCATTAAGTTAAGGGCATATTGCTTGAAGGTATGTGTTAATTTGAATAATTCTTTGAAGAATGAAAGGAAAATCCCTTCGGGATATAAAAACAGAAATCTTAAAAACACATTAAATGACCTTTCAACTCATACCTCTCCGAATTCCCTTTGGTTTAACCTGCTTTAAAGTCATAATTTCGAATAAATGATCGGCTGTTTCTTAACTTAATGACATAGCGGATGCACCTATGTGTGTATCCAAACCCTACAAAAATTATGATGAATCGGGCAGACACATCGGTCAGCCCATACAGTGACCAAATAAAATTTCGTGATATAAAATCAGATTATGGTTGTGCAACAGCCCCTGATGGCCAAATCATAATACCTACTGAACTGGTTGTAGCATCCCCGCTACGACCAGCTATAATTGTATTTTACTGATGATCCTTCAGCCATTCCAGTCGGCGCTCATCTGCGAGATGCTTCACCTTGAAATCCTTGAAAGTCGCCTCAAATCCATCACCATCAGGGCTTGCGGCCATCATTCCAACCTTAACAGGCACCTGCTCGGGCAAATAGGAGAGGCCAGCCATGGCATAGTTTTTACCGTCCGTAGAATAGAAAATTTCCACCCCATCTCGGCGACGCGTTGCTTTAATCCAAATGGCATCTGGTTTTTCCTTGAGGGCAGTTACTCCCCAGCTGCTGACACCATTGGTGGTCACTACACTGAAATGATAAACCCCATCAACGTATTCAATGCCCGTTTTAATCCAGTGCTTTTCATCTACCCGCAACATCAAGCCCATTTGGTCATAGCGGGATTTATAAGCCCCCTCAATCTTTACCGAAGTTTCAAACTCTCCTCCCCGAAGGGTATATAAAAATGGACCATCGTCAACGGTAAAGCCATAATGGGTTTTTACCCAATAATCTGACTGCGGAGTAACCTGCATTTTCAACTCCTGATTTTTGATGCTCCACTGAGCAGGCTCATTGAACCACTGCATATGGTTAAGATCCTGGGCAAATGCCTGCTGAGCACAAAGCATTCCTAAGGCTAAAACAATCTTCTTCATGCTGCAAAAGTAAAAAAGCCCACCACAATGGGTGAGCTTTATCAATTTATTTTTTTAAGCTAAAATTAAGCTTCCTGTGTCAAAAGACCATTGGTTTTCTTCACGCCTTCCGCTGAAGCAGTCAATTTTGCTTTTTCGTCTTCATTCAAAGCAACCTCTACGATTTGCTCGATACCGTTTTTACCGATAATTACCGGAACACCGATACAAAGGTCAGAAAGACCATACTCGCCTTCCAACAATGCTGAACAAGGGAACATTTTCTTAGAATCCAATGCAATGGCTTTAACCAATTCAGAAACTGCCGCACCTGGAGCATACCAAGCTGAAGTTCCCAACAATTTAGTTAATGTAGCACCACCAACTTTTGTAGCCTGAACGATTTCTTCTTGCTGTTCAGCAGAAAGGAATTCAGTAACAGGTACACTGTTACGTGTTGCTTTAGCGATCAACGGCACCATACCGGTATCCGAGTGGCCACCAATAACCATTCCTGCAACATCTGACTGAGGGCAACCCAAAGCTTCCGCCAAACGATACTTGAAACGTGCGCTATCCAAAGCACCACCCATACCGATGATACGGTTTTTAGGAAGGCCTGTCGCTTTCGCAGCAAGATATGTCATGGTATCCATAGGGTTAGAAACCACAATGATGATCACGTTTGGAGATTGTGCGATCAGGTTTTCTGCTACTGTTTTTACAATACCAGCATTGATCCCGATCAACTCTTCGCGCGTCATGCCCGGCTTACGAGGAATACCACTTGTGATTACAGCAACATCACTGTTGGCTGTTTTGGTATAATCACCTGTTGTTCCTGTAATTGTTGAATCAAAGCCATTCAATGAAGCAGTCTGCATCAAGTCCATCGCTTTACCTTCAGCAAAACCTTCCTTGATGTCCACCAAAACGATTTCATCAGCGAAATCTTTAATGGCAATGTACTCTGCACAACTTGCTCCTACGGCTCCGGCTCCTACTACTGTTACTTTCATTGTTTTATTGTTTTATTTAAAAAATCAAATTAAAAAATATATTATTATGGTATAGACAAATGTAATTAACCCGAAGGATTAAAAAAAAACTGAATATGTGATATTCATCATTATTCAGATAAAATAAAATGACGTTTGTTATTTTTCCAAAAGAAAGGCGATAAACAGCGCCTAAATCGGTATTTTAGTTAGATATCTGCTTATTTTTTGGGGATTTGTTATCCTCAACTTCCGTCTTGCGGTCGTCCATTAATATCCTGACCCCAGGGGATACAGTATCTTCATACTGCCCCGATTTAACCGACCAGAAAAAAGCGGAAAGAAAGATCACCGCAACCACGATGCTGATAGAAATCAGAATAAAGATGACAGACATGGGTAGATATTTTGATGTACGATATCGGACAATGCGTACGATTGTCCGCTAAAACAGTGCAGCAGATCAAATTTTGAGCACCCCAAATAGGGCGTTTAAATACCGCCAGGCGGGATTATAGTAAAAATACATTTAAATTTTTACTTGGCATATTGTTTGGCCTATATAATCCAAGAAACCTACATTCATTGGAACAAAATATTAAACCATGCTTACATACATCGCATTCTGCTTGTTGGTCTGTGTTTTGGCACACAACAAAAAACGCTCTACCGCTAAAGCCTTTTTGGTCTCCTTTTTTTTCTCTCCCATCATTGGGCTGATTGTCGTGGCACTCCTACATGATTATTCCAAGGGATTCCCCTGCGAACAATACATAAATAATTGCACCGAAAATTCCTCCGTCGCTCAGAAGATTCGTAATTTACGCTTGCTATTGGAGGAAGGCATCCTGACCGTCGATGAATACGAGCGACAGTTGAGCCGACTTCGCAAGAAATATTACAGCAACCTTTAATTTAATTTACCATGACGGGATTTTCTATATATGTCATTTTGGACCTTTTGGTCGCATATTACGCTTCCACCAAAGGACGATCGGGTGTCAAAGCCTTTTTTCTTTCTTTCTTCCTGACTCCGTTAATAGGGTTGATCGTGGTATCGCTATTGAGTGAATCAAGTGTTCGCCAAATGCAACGCACCATGGAAGCTCAGCAAAGACCTGCCGAAGAGCACCTGAACGACATCAGCAAAAAAGTGCAGGAACTCAAAGACCTGAAAGAAGAAAACATTATTTCTGAAGAAGAATATCAAAATCGGATCAGTGCTTTGCGTCAAGCACATGAAAACCGAAAAAATGCGCCTGCACAGACCATTATCGCTGATCAGCACGCCGAAGAAGCCAAGCGTGGAAAGATCGCAGGAGGGCTTGTTGCGGTAGCCTTGTTATTCGTTTTTGTTTATGGAAGTCTGACGGTTGATGACATAGCGGATGATTTCAACATCACCTATACGACCAACAACAACGGAAACATCACCACCAAAACTTACAGTAATCGCAACACCGAACCGAATCCTTTTGGTGAATTTGGAGCATATCAGACCGTAAACATGGAACCCATAGGACTTAACGGCATGGAAGCCCGCATTTTGGTGGATCCATTGATTGGTTACGACAGTCTCAAAGCCACGCTTTTCGATGCTTATCAACAATGTTTGGCCAAAGCAGGACGTACGGAAAAGGTTCAGGTTTTGGCCTATGCCGATGAGCGAAATATCAACAATGGTTTTTCTTATGGACGATTGCGTTGGCAGGCAGGGGATGAGGAGCCCACTTATGAGATCAAGGATAAGGTAGGCCGACTGACCGAAGCCGACCTGCCGACCGCTCAGGAGTTTGATATTTATTTTATTGAAATGGAGATGCTCAATCAGAGCAATGATTCATATGATACCATTGAGGCGAATATCGCCAAGCAATATGATGTTTCAGCCGATCAGATCCGCGATACCTTCAATAAGGTGGATGAGTTTATGAAATATTGATGCATCAATGTTGCCAATCGCAAGTGCAGGGCATAACCTGTATTACCTTAATTTATAGAGCTCATAGATAACTTTCAATTCAAAGTTATAGCCTTTTAAAGGCATAGGATCTTCTTCCGAATAACCAGAGTTATAAAGGTCTTTTCCTCCTTTTGCCCAAATCCATAGGTTATCTCCCCTGTAAGGGTTTAGTTTGAACTGCAACCCAAGATTAAGATTGCGAGTAATATATGGCGCTGGTTTAGTGTCATTTTTTGAACTGCTATAGCTATAATCAAGTGTAAGGAAATTATACCTAAAGCCCGATTCAAAGTTTACTGTACCTACAGGAGATATTCCTGCAGTAATACCAGGTAGGACATAAAATGAAGTCTTATTTCTTGTATAGTTTAACCCTACCGATACTTTGTTTTGGAAAGGTGGAATAGATAACGACTGTACTCCATAGGAAAATCCAAAAGCACCAATAACATCAAGCTTATGGGTACTTCGGCTATCATTATCTTGCCCATACACAATTAATGACAGGCTTATAAAGGCCAAGGAAAATAACGATTGCCTAATGATCGTAAATAAAGCGGTTTGCCCAAAACTGCATTTAAAAATTCTAAGTAAAGATTCCATCAACTAAATTAATCCCCATATTTATCATACAATATCTTTATAAGGTACTGTATTGTCTAAGTTAATGCAAATACATAACACATGAGTTACCAGCTATTTGCATTTATTCTTTTTGACTTATAGGAATTTTCAAACAAAAAATCAGTCTTGGAATCCTTCAAAAGGATGTATAAAGAAATATGAATTTTGGATGCAGGGCATGCCCTGCACCTACAATTCCATATCACAACCGATACCTGCGCGCCAACACCTGCACCGACAAGGTCGCGAAAGCCACCACTGAAATGCTACTGACAGGCATCAGGATTGCACCCAAGACGGGCGTCAGCATGCCTGCCACGGCAAAACTCAGTCCGATGATGTTATAGGCAAAAGAAATCACAAAAGAAGCAATGATGATCTTTTTGGCGGTATGCGAAAAACGGATCAGTCGCTGAAGCATCGGCAGTTTTTCGGCATCCAAGATCGCATCGCAGGCAGGGGTGAAAGCCCCGATATCATCCGTTACGGCAATACCAAAATCTGCCTGTTGCAAAGCCACCGCATCATTCAGCCCGTCGCCCAACATCGCTACCGAAGCGCCATCTTGCTGTTTTTGTTCCACAAATGCCCGCTTTTGGTCTGGCGTCTGATTGAACATCAAAGGGACTTCCTTCGGAAAATATTCACGCAACTGTTCGGCTTCACTGTCATTATCCCCCGAAATCAGTGCCATCGAAAAATGACCTTTCAGCGCATCAATCAAACTTTTCAGTCCTTTTCGATATTGATTATGCAGGATAAAATAGCCCCTGAACTCCCCGTCAATTTTCACATAAACCTTCGAAGCGCCCGATAGAGTAGCACCCACATAGTCGGCTTCCGTAAACTTGGCTGAACCCAACAAATAGGTTTTACCTTCAAAAACCGAGGACTGCCCTTTGCCTGCAAACTCCTGATATTGCGCCAAAGCCAAAGTAGTTCCTTCCCCCATATACTCCGCCAATTTCCGGCTCAGTGGGTGGGTAGAATGCTGAACCATATTCGCCAAAATCGCCAATTCATCCTTACTAATCGCCTTGCCTTTGTATTCGACTTTGCCCTTGGCTGAATAAGTGATCGTTCCCGTTTTATCAAAAATCAAAGTATCAATACCTGCCAAATTCTCCACCGAAGCGGTATTTTTCAGGTAGAAATGTTGCCTTCCGAAAACACTCAAAACCGCACTCAGCGTAAAAGGTGTCGCCAAAGTCAGGGCGCAAGGGCAGGCCACAATCAATACCGCCGTAAAGGCATTGAGGATTTTACTTGGATCCACCAACGCCCAATAGCCCGCCGAAGCAAAGGCAATCAGCAAAACCACCACCGTGAAATATTTACTGATCTGATTGATCATCGAACGGCGATCCTGCGCATCATCCTCCATCGCTTTTCCCTGATTCCACAACTGCGTCAGGTAGCTTTGCGAAACCGGCTTTTTCACCACCAATTCAATCGAGGCACCGACCTGTCGGCCACCTGCAAAAATCTTTTCTCCCTGCACTTTCCGCACGGGTTCCGATTCCCCCGTAACAAAGCTGTAATCAATATTGGCCTCCACGGAAGTCAAGACGCTGTCGGCAGGAATAATCTCATGATTCCTAACCATGATCTGATCACCCACCTGCAAATTCGCCACAGGAACGGGCTTCATTTGCTCGTCCTCTTTTCGGTTAATCGCCAAAGGAAAATACGATTTGTAATCCCGATCAAAAGAAAGTGACTCGTAGGATTTGGACTGAAACCATTTTCCCGTCAAAAGGAAAAACAGCAAGCCCCCGAGCGAATCAAAATAACCCGATCCCCAATCGAAACCAACCTCCAAGACCGAACGCACGAACAGCGTAACGATCCCGATAGCAATCGGCACATCAATATTAATATGTCGGTGTTTGAGCCCCTGATAGGCACTTTTGAAATAATCTGTACTGCAAAAACCAATGATCGGCAGGGAAAGAAATACATTCAGCCAGGAGAAAAATCGGCGATACTCATCATCCCATCCGCCATCAAAACCAAAATATTCGGGGAAGCTCAACAGCATGATATTGCCAAAGCAAAAAGCGGCCACGCCAATTTTCAGGAAGAGGGTGCGGTTTGGGGAACTTTTTTTCTGCTGATCGTTTTCTTCCAGAGAAATATGAGGTTCGTAACCAATAGAGACCAGTGTTTCTACCAGCTGCCGTAAACTCAGCGCTTCATTACTGAATTCCACCATCAGCTGTTTCTTCCCGAAATTAACCCGCGACTGACGAATCCCCCCTTTCAGCTTGTAAAGATTCTCGAGCAACCAGATACACGACGAACAATGAATTGCCGGTAACAATAAACGTACACGGCTCATCTTTCCATCGGTGAAGTCAAGCAGCTTTTCCTGAATTTCATCATGGTCAAGGAACGCATATTGGTCTTCAAAATCCTGTGGCTTCAGATTGATGCCCGGGTTTTGCTCCAAGTTATAATAATCTCCGAGGTCATTTTCCTTCAGGATATCATAGACCGTCTGGCAGCCGTGGCAACAAAAATCCCTCTGATCAAAACGTAAATGTTCCTCTTCGCAGGGGCCTCCACAGTGGTAGCATTGGGTTTGTTCCATTAAGTTTGATGGTAGCTCGCTCATATTATCCTGTCCCTTCTCTAAAAAAATAAGCGTGAAGATTCCCTCACGCTGAAGAAGCACAAAATTACAAAAAAAGGAGAAAAAGACTACACGCCCTTTTCTCCTTTTGTCATCTGTTCAGATAATAAATGCTGAATGATCAGGATTTTAGCCATTTACGAAACACCTTCCCGTACCGCACGGCATTCAATACTGCCCGCGAAAGGGTTTTGGTACTGAGCATATTTTTGAGAACATATTCATGAATGCCCTTGGCAACCACCGACCACCGGTTACTGTTCTTCACCAATGTAATAGGCACATGGCGCAAATACTGGTCCTGCTGCAACATTTCCGAAAAATGCTGAATCTGCTCTTTGTCCAGGTTATCATCAAGCACAATACAGTCAGGCTTAAAATTGGTCGCTTTTCGCAGGGCGTCATGCTCATTAAAACTGACCTCAAGCTGGTACTCCTGCTCCTTGCTTGCCTGCAGTAAATCGTAAAGTCGCCCAAGTTCAATGGGGTTGTTGCCAAGCATCAAAACCCGCAAGCTTTGTGCAGACGCATAATCTGAGGGGGAAAAAATAGGGTTTGCGTTCATCGTTTTGGGGGTTATGGTTGATATAACCTTTTAAACGAAAAACCCTGCTTTCCGAATATTAAAACATCAACTTTTATGGCATCACCCTACAATAAAATCGTTCTTCCTGCCAACGGGGCTTCCTCCCTTAGAACATTTTTCTTTCCCAAATCATTTCAAATAAACTATGAAGATATTTTTGACAGGAGCCAATGGGTATATCGGCCGCCGATTATTGCCCGTACTGATTCGCGAAGGACATTTTGTGTACTGCCTGGTGCGGGATAAAGGCCGAATTGAACTTGAAGAAGAGTGGGAGGGAAAGGTCGCCCTGATTGAGGGAGATTTGCTGAAAATGGGCGATGATTTTAAACTGCCGGAAGATATTGAACTTTGCTACTACCTGGTGCATTCGATGGGCCAGAGTTATTCTGACTTCAAGGATTTAGAGCAAAAAGCCGCCGAAGCCTGTGTGCAGATTCTAAACCCTACCCAATGCCGACAGATTGTTTACCTGAGTGGAATTGTGAATGACAACGACCTTTCCAAGCATTTGGCTTCTCGACTGGCCGTGGAGAAGGTGTTTTTAGCTTGCAGAATTCCGGCCACTGTTTTGCGCGCGGCCATTATTATCGGTTCTGGTGGGGCTTCTTTTGAGATTATCCGTGACCTGGTGGAAAAGCTCCCGATGATGATCACCCCAAAATGGCTAAAAACCAAATGCCAGCCTATCGGTGTCAGAAATGTGATTCATTATCTGGCGAAAGTGATTGACCACGAAGAGTCCTATCAGCAAGTGTATGACATTGGTGGGCCGGAAGTGCTGACCTATAAAGAAATGCTGCTCAAGTATGCAGAGGTGCGAAACCTGACACGCCACATCATCACTGTTCCCTTTGTATCCCCGCGGTTGTCATCATGGTGGTTATATTTTGTTACAACCACCTCTTTTGCTTTGGCCCGAAGCTTAGTGGACAGCATGAAAAATGAGGTTGTGGTTCAGAAAAAAGGTATTCGGGAACTGATTCCGCAGGACTTACTCACCTATCAGGAAGCCCTGGAACTGGCTTTCAGTAAAATTGAACAAAATGAGGTGATCAGTAGCTGGAAGGATGCTTATTCTGAAAGCAACTTTCATACGGACAGTAAAAAGTATATTAAAATCCCTAAAAATGGTTGCTTCCGGGATGTTCGCAAGGTAGCCTTCGGGCGATCCAAAGAAGAAGTTATTGATAACATCTGGAGCATCGGGGGAGACCGCGGCTGGTACAAGTGGGATTCACTGTGGCGACTGCGTGGATTTTTGGATAAGGTGGCTGGTGGGGTAGGGCTCCGAAGAGGCCGGCGCAGCCCAAATCAACTGATTGCCGGTGATGCCCTGGACTTCTGGCGGGTGCTGGTCGCCGATCGGGAAGCGGGGCGCTTGTTGTTGTATGCTGAAATGAAATTACCCGGCGAGGCTTGGCTGGAATTTAAAATTGAAAAAAATGACGACCCCGACAAACCCTACGTATTGGTGCAAAATGCAACTTTCCGACCTGTTGGTGTGAGTGGGCGCGCCTACTGGTGGGCGGTATTTCCGTTCCATGCTTTTATATTTCAGGGAATGGCCGAGGGGATTGTGAATAGGAAAAACAGTGCCTTTTACATTCCTTCCACCACAGAAAGCCGTTGAGACGAATCCCAAATACTGTTCCACAGTGTTTCACGACTCCTCCGTCATGCATTAAAACAACTATAATCAATCAGTTACCACTTCACTCTTTTCTGTTTCACAGTGTTTCACGGGAATTTTAAAATAAAACGGAGGGCAATAAGGGAGCTGAGCTTGTGGGGGCTGCCTCGGTCCTCAGCTATTCGGGCTGAGTACCCTGTAATGGGACTCGCCTCTTTGTTTCACGGTGTTCCACAAAAGCCAGTGAATACTGTGCCCCATAAAAAAACACCTGTCAATCATCACAAAATCAATGTTTTGAAAATGACCAACAGGTGTTTCACAAAGTTTCACGGCAGGTGCCATCAATTACATTTTGTATTCGCTCCTCAGATTGTTGAGGTGATTGGTTAATGCCTCCTGCCACGTTTCGTCAGCATCCCATTTATCGCCAAGGTAGATTGCCCCGTTAATCGTCGATCTCATGTACCATTTATACACGGGTGCATTGGCTGGAATAGAACGGAAAATAGCCCCATTAGGCTTTTGTTTCACCGTAATAATGTCCGTTTCGTTCGGATCCACCTCATACCTCAAAAATTCCTGAATAGCTTTACCAGAGGTATTCATAGGGATCAAAATCACCTGAATGCCCTGCTTTCTTAGTTCTTTGAATTTGGAAGGGTTATAGTCCAGCATTTCATATTTGAAGGGGTACTGCTTCATCATCTCAGCCAGCTGATCATTGGCGCGGTCAATTTCCGCATTCATCTTTTTGGCCTGCTTCATTAAGTTTTTGTTGATCATCCCTCCAGGGATATCATTCGGAATATTGATTTTCCGAAATTTCACCACCCCCACTTTATCCGTTTTCAGGTTAATGCTGAAAGAAGTGTAGCGTTTGCCTTTACCGAACAAATCCGTTGACCGAAAAATTTCCGGCTGATCGATAATCAGGTTATTCTCCACCGGCTGATCGTCCCGCTGACTGGTCTTGTAAAGCTTCTTCATCACATTGTTCAGGTCTTTGTTCTGATCCATCCAGGCCAGTTGCCCCGTTTTAGTCAGCGAGCTTTTACCATTGAAAGAGGTGACCACCACAACATTTCTCAGCGAAGGCTTTTTGCGAATCTTCAGCTCTACTTTGGATAAAAACACAATATTGGAGATCCGGCGGGCACGCCATTCCTTTACAAATGCTGCGGTAACATCCGTATTCGCCATTACATCATCATAGTAATAGTAGGCCACAGCATCAATATGTGCTTTTTTCAAGCCTTTATGTGCCTGGGTAGCAAAAGCCTCCCAGCCTGTACGGCCCGTGGTACCATCGGCCTTGGTGGGCATCGATACCAGCACAATCGATCGGCTCGAAAGGGCATCATCGGGTAATTTGTTCCCGAAATCCAGAAAACGGAGGCCTGTTGCCGCATTGAGGTTCTCAATATCATCGTCCTGGCAGTGCGCAGGGCTCGCTCCCCACAGCATTGCGATCAATAGCAGGCTGAAAATTCTAAGCAAATGGTTCATGTCGTGGTTGTCTTTATTTATTCTGTAAATTTCTTTTTAGGCAACGTGATTTTCAGGGAATCCGAGGGGGCCTGTTTTTTCAGCAAATTATCCTCCAGAATCAGGTGCATATGCCCGCCTTTACGAATATCCATATTCAGTGCAACGTAATGCCCTTGCAGGTCAGGGTAAATTTTATTTTCCATTTTGGCAGAATAATTCCTGCCCTGATTGTCTATTCCTGTAAAGAAAAATTGCTGTCGCTTTCCTGGTACCTGTCGTGTTTCAATGGTAAAAACCACCGACCTGCTCCCTTCAAACTTGATCATCATCTCATCCTTCTTCACAATCAACTGCCCATTCATCGGTGTCAGGGGCTGATTATTGAGGGAAATCTGACGGATGACAAAACGGCGGTCGAGCCACTGCCCCCGGTCAACAGTCTGCCCGATGGCAGTGGTGGCCCAGCTGCAAATCACCAGGAAAGTCAGAGAAATTATGCGAAACTTGTTCATTATAAAAGGAAATTTTAACCGCAAAGTAATTGTTAGATCCTAAAGATCGGAGGTAATTCCTCAATTTTACGCACATGATTTCACATATCCCTTAAAAGCAATAAGAAAATACCACATAGATCATAAGTTTACCTTTGGGATTCTCCTATATTTGTCGAAAATAGAAACTTACATTCATTATTGATATAACCGATCATGAGAAAGAAAATTGTTGCAGGTAACTGGAAGATGAACAAAACCTTGGAAGAAGGTAAAGTTTTAGCGTCTGAAGTAGTAAACATGGCCGCTGATGAAGCACCATCTGATGTAACCGTAATCATGGGTACGCCTGCGATCCACTTGGATGCCGTAGGTAAATTGGTGAAAGATTCAGCAAACGTAGCTGTTGCTGCTCAGGACTGTAGCTCACATGAGTCAGGTGCTTACACTGGTGAGATCTCTGTATCTCAAATCAACTCTGTAGGTGCTGAGTACGTAATCTTGGGTCACTCTGAGCGTCGTGAGTACCACAATGAGTCTAACGAATTGTTGGCTGCTAAAACAGACATCGCTTTGGCTGCAGGCCTAAAGCCAATCTTCTGTTGTGGTGAAGCTTTGGAAACTCGTGAGCAAGGTGATGACGTTGCTTACAAATTTGTTTGCGACCAATTGACTGCTTCATTGTTCCACTTGTCTGCTGAAGTAATGACTGGTTTCATCATCGCTTACGAACCAATCTGGGCGATCGGTACTGGCCGTACAGCTTCTGCTGAACAAGCACAATTAATGCACGCTGAAATCCGTAAGCACATCGCTGCTAAATACGGTCAGGAAGTTGCTGATTCTGTATCAATCCTTTATGGTGGATCTTGTAAGCCATCAAACGCTAACGAAATCTTCGCTGGTGCTGATGTAGATGGTGGTTTGATCGGTGGTGCATCTTTGGCATCTCGTGACTTCATCGACATCGTTAAGGCTTTCTAAGCAAAGCTTTTCTGATCAAGAAAAAAATAGATAAGAACACAGCTTGGCAACGGGCTGTGTTTTTTTTGGCTCAAAAATCAGAAGGCAATTTTTTTCCATGCCACTAAGGCCTTATCTTTCAAAGATCAATTCACCAACCCAAAAAATGTTCCCTATGCCAGGGCCGCACCATACGGCCAAGGCAAGGCAAAAATCACCATGAAAAAGTTCGTCCTATTTTTTTTCTTCCTGATATGCTGGGCAGGCTTAGCCTCCACGGCACAAGCACAATACGCCTCTCCATGCGAGCTTTTTGGCAAAGTCTATGAAGTCAAAAACCCCAAGTTTGCCCAATTCCTGGTGTATGAGGAAGAGTATGAAAGCAGCGCCGATGTGGTTGTTTACGAAGAAGACAACTGGCTATACTGCACAAAGCCCGGCCTGTGGCACTTTGTCGATAATATCGAACAGTCCAACTTCACGGTCGCCTTTGTTGAAGACCGTTCACTGGCGCACTTCACCGTCTATTTTACCGATACCGAAAGCTTTGCCGGCTGCAACCGCCGATAGAAAAAATTTGCCCCCGCCCCCGCAGACTCAATTAATTGCCTTAAATTGCGCATCTGTTTTTATGGGGCGGAACATCCTTGCCCCGAAACAGGTTAGCATTACCGTCATCGGAAATATTAGTTATGGAATTCATAGAAATAAAAGTAAAGAGCACTCCTGAGTTTGGGGAGATTCTCCAGGCTGAATTGGCAGAGGCCGCCGGGTTCAGTTCATTTATGGACAATGCCGAAGGTTTCGACGGCTGGGCAGAGGTGAGCGCCTTTGACAAGGCAGCAACGGAGGAGGTCATGGATCGCTATACAGCAATGACGCCCCTGAGCTATGAGCTTGTTGAAATCGAAAAGCAAAACTGGAACGAGGAATGGGAGAAAAACTATGAACCGATTTTTATTGGTGATCAGGTAGCTATTCATGCACACTTCCATGAATTGCCAAAGCAATTCCCTTACGATATTACCATCACGCCAAAGATGTCTTTCGGTACAGGGCACCATCAGACCACCCGCCTGATGATCCAAAACATGCTCAAGATTGACCATAAGAATAAAAGCGTTCTGGATGCCGGAACAGGAACAGGTATTCTGGCCATTATGGCTAAGCAACTTGGTGCCGATGTGGTAGAAGCTTATGATATTGATGAGTGGTGTGTGGAAAACTCCAAAGAGAACTACTCATTGAATGATATGGAAGGTTTTCCGGTTTATCAGGGAACCATTGCAGAGATGAATTTTTCAACTCCTTTCGATATTCTTATCGCCAATATTAACCGTAACATTTTAGTTCATGAAATGGGCGATTATAGCCAAAACC
Source organism: uncultured Persicobacter sp. (assembly GCA_947498325.1). Lineage (GTDB taxonomy): Bacteria > Bacteroidota > Bacteroidia > Cytophagales > Cyclobacteriaceae > Persicobacter > Persicobacter psychrovividus. Next base: position 294,837 of record CANMKE010000002.1, on the reverse strand, counting down.
TGAAAAGTGGTGGGCATCTACTGCTGAGTGGTTTCTATGAAGAAGACATTCCCGTGATTGAGGAAGAAGCAAAAAAACACGGTCTGACGAAAATTGGCTATATCAAAGAAAATAATTGGGTATCAGTACATTTTCTAAAAAACGCTTAAAGAATCAGGTATAAGCCTGATTATCAGCATCAAAAATATTATCTTTGAAGGAGTAGGGCGATCTTACTCCTTTTTTTATAGGTCAATATCACTTTGTTAACATTTGTTAAAAAGACCTATTCAAAATTATAAAGCCTAACTTTGTAAATTATAATTGAAATTAAAACTGGTTTATCTCACCACACTCCAATGTCGATAAACCAGTGAGCGCATATACAGTCTTATGAAAAAAAAATGGTTCGGGTGGCTTTTATTCTTGTTACTCATTTCTTCAGGTTCATACTATTTATTAAATCACCTTCAGCACCAGCAACAGTTCAGCACCAATAGCCAGGATCTTCCCATAGATGCCGCAGCGATCAAAAAGGTTACCGTGGAAAGTCCGCAAATGCTTTATGGCTGTGTGCCCGTGGATGATAAAGTAATTATTCAGGATAGAATAAGGCGAAACGAGCCGCTGAGCAAATTGCTGGAACCTTATAATGTTCCTTATTCAAAAATCAACGAAGTCGCTCAAAAAAGTAAAAAAGTATATGATGTCAGAAGAATCAATTATGAACATCAATACACCCTGATTTGCGCACAGGATTCCGCTCAAACTGCCGAGCAGATGATCTATGAAATTGATCCTGTCAATTTTGTAATCTTCAACTTCAAAGATTCTGTTTATGTACGCAAAGGTCAACGGCCGGTAGAAATTGTTGAAAAAGCAATTGCCGGAAAAATTACCAGCTCTTTATATCAGACTATGATCGAGGAAGGCGCAACGCCCGTGCTGGCCAATGAACTTTCAGACCTTTATGCCTGGCAGGTGGATTTCTTCCATGTGCAAAAAGGCGATCGGTTTAAAGTCATCTACAAAGAAAAACAGGTAGACGGAAAAAGTGTCGGAATTGACCGTATTGAAGGGGCTTACTTCCACCATGCGGGCAACGATTACTGGGGAATTTATTACCAAAGTGGAACGCAGGACTCTTACTATGATGAGGAAGGAAATTCCATGCGCAAGGCATTCCTGAAGGCACCATTGAAATACAGCAGAATAAGCTCAAGCTTCAGCCGCCGTCGTTTTCACCCGGTACAAAAACGCTGGAAAGCACACCTCGGCACCGACTATGCCGCCCCAACAGGTACACCGATTATGTCGGTAGGAGATGGGGTAATTACGGATGCCCGCTACAAGCGATTCAACGGAAATTACGTTAAGGTAAGGCATAACGCCACCTATACCACCCAATACCTGCACATGTCTAAAATTGCCAAAGGGATTCGTCCAGGTGTTCATATAAAACAAGGGCAGGTGATTGGCTATGTCGGCATGACCGGCCTGGCGACTGGCCCACATTGTTGTTTCCGATTCTGGAAAAATGGAAAACAGGTGGATCCTCGCCGTCAAAAAATTCCAGCGGCAAAGCCCATTGCTGACGATCAGCGCGAGGCTTACAATATCGTACGCGATGAGATGGTCAAGCGCCTGAACCAGGTTCACTACGATGAACCTCGCATTGATTTACACGAAAAAGTTACTGGTGTTTGTACACCCGATAGTCTTAATATTTGATGTAATAAATCATTAAAAGGTGACAGTTTCACCTGCAATAAAAGCACTTTGAACGGCCAATCGTACAAAGTGCTTTTTTTTATGTTGCTGCCCGACCGTTATATTACCACATCAGACTGATTCGCTTTCATTGCCTATCAACAAGCGCCCTTTTCATTGGCACTTCCATTCTGCAAGTCCACCGTTGCAGCGGGCAATGATCATCGCTATTCGCCACCCTCTCATCACCAATCACATATTTGCCCTATTGGTCAGCTATTTGAAGCCTTCAAACCAAAAAGTACCCCAGTAGTATAACCTTCATAATAACCACATTAAGCGGAATAATTATGAATAATAATTATATTGCATCTTATTGGCGTTCAATAATGCCCCAAGATTGAACCTATTTCCAACATAAACCAATCTGCTTTGAGATTCATATTTTATCTCCTTATAGCTATTTTGTCGCTTTCATGCGCCGAAGAATGCAAAGCGCAGAGCTTTAACCAATTCAGTATTCGTCACAAAACCCGCTACCACAAGCCCAAAAGGGAATGTAAGAAAGGGCGGAAAAAGAAGCGTGTAAAATACAGCGCAAGGCGCAAAAAAGTAAAGGCCACTAAAAAGGACTATAAGGTGGTCGTGGTTTCAACACCTACGGAAGCTCCAAAAAGCCGAGTGGTCACCACCCCTCCGGTACCTCAAATGAGTGTACCACCAACCGAGTTGAAACATCAGCCTGAGTTGGCAAAAGTTTCGGACAGAATTCTCCCCGAGCCTATCAACCCTGATCATGCACGTATTCGGGAAATGATCGATAAAAGAGAAAAGTCCGGAGGCTCTCCTGATGAAATGGTGGAATCCCTCTACTTTATTACAGGTCAGGATGAATTTGCCTATGTCAATTTTGATCCCTTCCTGATTGCCGTGGAGTATGCTTTGCGGGGAGCAATTGTATTGGTGGAAGGCTACACCGACAGTATCGGTAAAGAAGAAGACAACCTTCAGCTTTCCATGAAACGTGTACGGCAAATTGAGCGACTGATGATTGAAATCGGGGTAATGGACGAGCAGATTTCCGTGATTGGCTATGGGGAAGAAAACCCAACCTATGATAACAGCACCGAAGAAGGCCGACAAAAAAACCGTCGGGTGGACTTTAAGATCTTTATGCCGCAGAACGAATAATGGAGTACTTGATATGCCAATGGTCATATTTTAGCCATGGAAAGGACTGCCATGAATTTTGAAAGGCGTTTCACCTCACGCTTAAAAAAGCGTGAACGTGAAATGCCCTACAAATAATGAATCGCATCGCTGCCCCTTTAATTTGTACTCCCTTAAAGCGTGTTCAAAACTTGAAATTCGAAGTATTTTAGAGGTGATAAATAATTCAACATCAATTCCAGTAATCTGAATTTACAGTAGGGTAGTACGTTTTTGTAGCCCCGCTTAGCTCACTGGGCAATTCTGAATATCTACAACTGCTCATCAGCAAGCGCCTCCACGAGCAGCTTCCGCTCTGCCAAAAACTCTTCCCACAACTGCTCCAGTATTTCTTTAGCCGGACGGATTCGATCAACCGATGAAACAATCTGCCCAATTTCCAACTCTCCTTCCGTCAGATCTCCTTCAAAAATCCCTTTCTTGGCTCGTCCTCGACCTAAATGCTCACGGATAACTTCGCCTGATGCGCCGGTCTCTTCCATCTGCTTCACCGATTGGTAAAAAGCATTCTTAAGCATTCTTGTCGGGCTGACACTTTTCAGCGTCAGCACCGTCGCCCCTTCAGTGGCCTCCACCATTTGTTGTTTGTAATTGTGATGTGCCGAAGATTCCTCCGCCACTGCAAACAACGTCCCGACCTGCACACCACTTGCTCCAAGTGCCATTGCTGCCAGTATCGACTTTCCGGAACCTACCCCTCCTGCCGCAACCACTGGCACCTTCACCGCTTTGGCAACCTCAGGAATCAGGCAAAAAGTTGTGGTTTCTTCACGCCCATTGTGCCCACCGGCTTCAAAGCCTTCGGCGATAATCGCATCAGCGCCTGCCTGTTCTGCCTTTAGTGCAAATTTTACACTCGATACCACATGGAGTACCTTCGCCCCAGACTTCTTCAGCTTCTCCGTCCATAATTTGGGATTTCCTGCGGAAGTAATTACAACCGGCACTTTTTCTTTAATGAGAATTTCCATAATCCTGTCAATTTCCGGGTACATCAGCGGTACATTCACCGCAAATGTTGCTTGGCTTACTGCCCGAAACGACCGGATATGATCAAGCAACATTTCAGGATGCATCGATCCGGCACCAATCACCCCCAAACCACCACTGTTTGAGACCGTTGCCGCCAGCCTCCAGCCACTAACCCAAACCATTCCTGCCTGAATAATCGGCAGCTTTATCCCTAATAATTTACACAGCGAATTTTCCATAGGATTAAAAAAAATTAAATACTCCTTAATTAAAAAGACAATATCCTAAAGATTAAGTTAATAAAAACACCAATCAATTATAAGTGATTACTAATTTGTGGTTCTTGGCATAGATTTGGAAGAAATATTTCACTATTACCACAGGTATTTATAGGGCGAAAAACCATTAAGGTCTAATGCTTTAGTTATATTTGCGTCAATTAATATGCTTAGATACCGTTCCCATACGGGGAACGAAATGACTTGAGAACAATATGAAGAAAATGCTACGAAAATTCCTCTTCTGGAGGGTAAAGCATATCAGTAATCAACACTTCACCATTTTGCTCAGTGGTGTTGTTGGGATTTTAGCGGGGGTATCCGCTGTACTGCTGAAAGAGACGGTACACGCCTTGCAACATTTGCTCCAGGGGAGCCACACAGAGCTTTATGAAACTCCTTACTACATTCTGTACCCCATCATTGGTATTTTGCTGACGGTAATTATTTCCCGTTACATCATGAAGGAAAGGGTAGGGCACGGAATCTCCGACATCCTGTTCAATATTTCCCAGAAATCAGCCGTCATGGCACGAGGCAAAACATGGTCACGCATGATGCTTTCTGCCATTACTGTAGGTTTTGGGGGTTCAGTAGGACTGGAGGCCCCAATTGTAGTAACAGGCTCTGCCATTGGTTCCAACCTCGCATCGATGATGCACCTGGATTACAACCGCCGCTCACTGATGATTGGTTGTGGTTCCGCCGCCGCCATTGCCGCAATCTTTAACTCGCCTATTGCGGGGGTAATTTTCGCCATTGAGGTCATTCTTTCAGATATCTCCGTATCTGCTTTCATTCCGCTACTCATCGCTTCTTCCGTAGGAACCCTGACAAGCCTTGCTTTGGGAAGCCATGAGATCATGTTCTCCTTTAAACATATTGATGCTTTCAGTGCCAGCGATGCCGTTTGGTTTATTGGTCTTGGCGCCTTCTGTGCACTGATTTCTGTTTATTTCACTCGCGTTTCTTACTTCGTGGAGCCACGCCTTCACAACATTAAACATTACGCACTGCGCGCACTGGCTGGTGGTTTGGCCCTGGCCTTCATTATCGTTTTGTTCCCTTCCATTTACGGTGAGGGTTATGAAACCATCAAAGCACTTCTGAATGGACAAGGCCATGAGGTATTCCACTTTGCAGGCTTCTTCTTCCATAATTCAGGGCAAGGGCCATACATCCTGATTGCCATGCTTGCCGGTATTTTGCTACTGAAACCATTCGCGACCTCCCTGACGATCGGTTCTGGAGGCTGTGGGGGTATCTTTGCGCCTTCGCTCTTCTTAGGCGGTATTGCTGGATTTTTGTTCGCTACGGTTATTAACCTGATTGCGGGTTATACCCTTTGTTCGCCTATCAACTTTAGCCTGGTAGGTATGGCTGGGGTCATGAGTGGTGTCCTGCATGCTCCACTGATGGGGATCTTCCTGATCGCAGAAATTACGGGTGGTTATGCCCTGATGGTACCGCTGATGATCGTTTCCGCCATGAGTTTCTTTGTCAGTATGCTCTTTGAAAAACACTCTATTTATACCAAGAAATTGATTGAAAGAGGACAGATTTTCCAGGACGACCGCGATGGTCAGGTACTGAATTCACTGAATATCTCGAAACTCATTGAGACCGATCTGCTGAAGGTTTTGCCAACGGCGACCATTGAAGAAATGATTCCGCTGATCAAAGAGTCGAAGCGAAATATCTTCCCTGTGGTGAATGAGGAAGGGCACCTGAGAGGGATTGTTACACTTGATGATATCCGTGAACTGATGTTCGATGAAACCAAGCGCAAAGAGGTGGTCATTAAAACGATCATGCACAAGCCTCATGCCGAGGTGGATCCTACGGAACATATGCGTAACGTTATGACTAAATTTCAGCGTACAGGCGACTGGAACTTGCCTGTAATCGACAAAGAGAATGATAACCAATATTTAGGCTTCGTTTCCAAAGCTCGAATATTTAATGCTTACAGGACAAAACTGCAACGCCAACAGCACAAAGTGTAATTGGTTTCCGTTTTTATTGATACCAAACAGCCATCACTTTTACTGTAAAGTGATGGCTGTTTTTTTTGCGCTTTATTTGGTTAACCAATCTTAGGATTTTATAAAGTCAATTCTTAAATTTATTTTATTGATCAAGCCCGATTACCTGCCGCATCAATCAGTAATTTTTGCGCATTGATTGACTCCATCCGTAACGATCATTTTTCAGTCAATAAAAATTTAACAATGCAAACCAAGTACAAAGTTACAGGCCTCATTTCGGTTGTCGCCTTTTTGCTATTCCTTTGTTTCCAACTCACGGACATCACCACTTGGGAAGGGCCCTGCCTGATTACCGCCTTGCTGGCGATGGCCATCACAGCAAAAGGTACAGAGAAATTCAGTGGTTTTTCCTATTCTTTAATGATCCTGACCGCCGTAGCAGTCTCTTTGTATTTTCCTGCCCCCTTTGTCCTGGTAGGTTCATTTCAGATGAAAAACCTCATCGTCCCCCTGTTACAAATCATCATGTTTGGCATGGGATCGCAAATGAGCCTAAATGATTTTGCTGGGGTGATCAAGATGCCCAAGGGCGTACTGATCGGCCTGTGCTGCCAGTTTACCATCATGCCCATCGTTGGTTTTATCATCATTTATATCTTCAATTTTCCTGCTGAAATAGCCGCAGGAATTATCCTGATCGGTTCTTCGCCAAGTGGTATGGCCTCCAATGTGATGTCGTTTATCGCCAAGGCCAATTTAGCGTTATCGGTAACCATTACCGCCTGTGCCACCCTTTTGGCACCTTTCATGACACCCCTGCTGATGAAATTACTGGTAGGCCACATGGTCGCCATTGATTTCTGGGGCATGATGATCGGGATTTTCAGTATGGTGATTCTGCCAATATGCGCAGGTCTGATTTTCAATATGTTTATGCACCGCATCAGTATGAAGCAAAACGACCAATTACAGCTTCTTGTACTGAGTGGTATTATCCTGCTCAAAAACGTGATCAGCTTCCTGACAGCTCCAATGGAAACCAACACCCTGATGATTAATTTCGGTACCGATATGGCTTTGTTTGCTGGTCTGCCTATTGCGCTGGCCACCGCCCTGCGCTATTATCAACAAAACCATCAGGCCATTGACCTTGAAAAAATCCTTTCTTTTATCTCCATGGCAGGTATCGGTTTAATCATCACCATCATCACGGCTGCTGGACGGGACAGCCTTCTACAGGTGGGGCAAATCCTAATACTCGCGTGCCTGCTCCACAATTGTATGGGGTACACCCTTGGCTACGGCCTGAGTAGGCTTTTCCGACTGAAAGAACAGGATTGCCGCACCATTGCACTTGAAGTGGGGATGCAAAATGGAGGCCTGGCCTCAGGCATTGCCGTAGAGCTTGGAAAAACAGCAACCTTGGGCCTTGCAGCCGCTATTTTCGGGTCTATGATGAACGTAACAGGCTCCTCTCTGGCCTCATGGTGGCGAAGAAGAAGCTCCGAACTACCAAAGGACAAATCAGAAAAAATCCCTGCTGAACTGATTTAAGTTCCGGAAAAAGTTCCCCTATGCTGAAAAATCAACTGGTAAAAAATGGCTGGTGAACGAAGCCGTCAAGTCTGCCGTTCACCAGCCACTTCAGCCAATGCTTCTTCAAAATGAATGGGGGTAGAAATGATGGTAATGTCATTTAAAAATCTTTGAAATACACTTTCAGACTCCGCAGCACAATCGTTCGGATTACACTCAAAAAACCTCATTTACAGCAATATAAAATAGAAAAAGACTATGATACCGTTTGAATGCAAGCGCATAAAAACAGAATAATCATAAATTTTGATTATTTTAGTGAGATACCATTATCCTACTTATCTATTCAAACATGAAAGTTCTCCACTTCTATTTGCTGGCCTTATTGTTTACTTTCAGTGCTTGCGCTGACAAACAGGAAAATAAAGACGCTCCTTCTGCTTCCACAGATGACCCGCTGACCCTCGTGGCAAGCTCCAAAAATCAATGGACAGGAATTACCATCAGCCCCGAAGGACGAATGTTTGTCAACTTTCCCCGATGGTCAGATAATGTCCCGATTTCAGTAGGAGAAATTGTGGATGGGAAAGTTGTTCCGTTTCCCAATAAAAAGTGGAACAACTATCAAAACACCAAAAAAGACGAACCCCATTTTATTGCTGTACAGTCGGTAGTGGCGGATGAGGCGGGCTTTTTGTGGGTACTTGACCCTGCCAACCCCAAGTTTACAGGAGTTGATAACAAAGGGCCAAGAATTCACCTTTTCCATTTGCATGGCGACCATGACGAATACGTAAAAACCATTTATTTCGACTCAAGCGTTTACAGTCAGAACTCCTATTTCAACGACCTGCGTATCAATCATAAAAATGACATGATCTACATTACCGATTCCGGTGCAGGTGGTTTGATTATTTTGGATCTCAATACAGGTGTTTCAAGAAAAATATTGGCCAACCACCCTTCCACACATGCGGAGACCGGCTACCTGAAGCTGAAAAATGGCTTGTGGAAACGCAATATTCATGCGGATGGCATCGCCCTGAGCCCTGACAAAAAGCACCTCTATTACGCGGCACTTTCAGGGCATAGCCTCTATCGGATTTCTACAGAAGTGCTCGACCATCCTGCTTATAATAATGAAAACTATGTGGAACATGTGGAGCGAGTAGCTTCAATTAATGCCCCCGATGGCATGATGTTCGATCAGGAGGGAAACTTATACCTGGGTGACCTTGAAAACGAAGCCATTGCCATTTATAAGGAAGGCTATTATTTCCGGTGGATTAAAGATCGCCGAATCCGATGGGCTGACACTTTTGCCAAAGACAGTAAGGGGAATATGTACTTCACCACTTCGGAAATCAACTACGGGCAGGATGAGCAACAAACTTATGCAATTTATAAGCTGAACCAAAAACCGACCCTTCCAAAATCAAAGGGTAAAATACTGCTGGCCATTACGAGTCATCAGAAATTGGGCACTTCAGAAGACGCTAAAAAAACGGGCTATTATCTCTCTGAGGTGAGCCATGCCTACTACACCTTTAAGGCAGCCGGCTATGAGGTGGAATTTGTCAGTCCAAAAGGAGGCAAAAGCTATATGGATGGGGTCGATACCACCGATGCGCAAAATGCCCGCTTTCTCAAAGATGATCAGGCGCAACAAAAAATCAACAACAGCATTGCCGCTCAGGATATTAAACCGAAAGGTTATCGGGCGATCTACTATGCCGGGGGACATGGAACAATGTGGGACTTTCCCAAGAGCGAACCTTTAGCGAATGTGGCGCAGCAAATTTATGAAAATGGGGGTGTCGTAGGGGCCGTTTGTCATGGACCTGCCGGATTGCTACCTGTTACACTCTCCAATGGCAAGGCACTGATTGACGGAAAGAAGGTGAACGGCTTTACCAATGCGGAAGAAAAAGCGGTGAAGCTGGACAAAATTGTTCCCTTCCTATTGGAAGATCAGCTGAAGGCCAAAGGAGGCATTTTTGAGCATGGAAATAAATGGGAAGAGTTCTCAGTGGCAGATCAGCGAGTGATCACGGGGCAGAACCCTGCTTCGGCGGAGGCTGTGGCGGAGAAGATGGTGGAGTGGCTGGCGAGATAACAATGTAGCCTTATATTTTATTTTCTACGTTTTAAAACCCGAGGCTAAAGTGTACTTTCGGTACATACACCCTGAAAGGCTTTTTCAAAAAAGGCATGGAATCCATTCCATGGTATCCATAAAAAAAGAGACGTTTTTCGGAACGTCTCTTTTTTCATATTATTCCCCCAACAATTGGTTGATTTCTTTTTCAGCATTGGGACCCAATTCATAAACAGCACCCTGAAGTTCTTTCAGTAAGGCCCGCCCTTCACCTTCCTCACCCGTATTCAGCAGAATTTTAGCGACTAAAAACTGGCTGTCTGGTGGCAAACCATCCTCATCCAAAAGGTCAAGTGCCGTCTTTTTGGCAGTATCATTTTGTCCGTTGATATACTGCGCATAGGCTAAAAGCGCCTCCACGTCTGGTAAATCCCGCAATGAACGCTCATGCTCCGCTAACTGCAAAGCTTTATCCTGCGTATTGGGCTTACTGAGCCAATACTTCACCAAATCATGGTTATAGGTATCGCCGTATTTTTCCTGACTTACCAGGTCAGCGAACTGTTGCATAAAGCTTTCTGCACTCTGGCTGTCGCCTCGGTATTCTGCCAAATCGGCTTTCATCAGTAACATCCCGGGATCTTCCGAGCGGACCTTCAGCAGGTGATCGGCTATGGCTTCGGCTTTATCGGCATTTCTTTCTCCCGAAAAGTTGATCCACGCGATGCCCTTAAGCGCATGAAAAGAAAGGGGGGAAACTTTGAGTGCCATTAAATATTGCTCGTAGCTTTTTTCCACCTCATTATTATGTCCGTAGAAATCTCCCAAATTGGAATGTGCCCAAACAAAAAGTACTTTTTGATCTTCAGGAATAGCAGGAACAATTCGCTCCATAGTTTCTATTGCCTGATCCAGCTTGCCTTGTGCATCATAAATTCTTGCCAACCGGATGTGGTAGCCGATACCTTGTGTCTCTTCAATTTTTTCAAACTCATCAAGGGCAGGGCGCAGGCCTTGCGTCTCAAAAATGGCATCTACCAATAGCAAACGGCTGGAATAAGGGTTTCCGGTAACAGACAACGCCTGTTCAGCACTTGTTTTAGCCGTCTGGAAATCGTGGCGTTGAACGGCATTGCTACTGCGCAGCTGGAACAGCGGTTCCTGGGCTGGTGCAGGTGCAAAGGTAAGTGCTTTCTGCAGGTAATCGTCCGCTATGGCCAACTGGCCGATATCACCCGTCAGTTCATAATGTTCAATGGCCGTTTCTGCCAGCTTTTGCTTGTAAAGAAAATTATTCAGCTGTTCCGACCGCTTTTCTTCCCAGAATTTTTTCACTGATGCATTTTTCGCCACACTTTCATTCATCAGGGTTTCTGCGGAGGCATCAATAGCAAATTGGTAATCGGCTACATTGGTTACTGTGGGGGGATTTTCAGCAATGTTTGGGGAATCGGCATCATCCTGACAAGCCCACATCGCAGGAATCAACATCAAGAGGTAGAATATTTTTTTCATGGGGGTTGGTTATGGTAGAAGCAGGGCTTCCCCTGCCATAATTTAGGTCAAGCCTATCGCTTGCGGTAAAAATAAAAAGCTCTGATCCAAGCGAGATGCTTGAATCAGAGCATGTGTTATGTAATTCCTAATTAATTCGGTGCTGCCACATATGGGAAAGAAGTCGAAAATTCTTTGTCGTTGGCATTAACAAAATCACTGATCAAGCCCTTCTGGGTATCATTGATATTATTTAGGTCTGGTCCACCGAAAGTCAAAATCAAAGTAACATCAACAACATCATCTGCTAATCCACGGCCATTCAAGGTGCCATAGCTTGTTGCTGAAGACTTATCCGATTGCAGTACATCAACAGCCAAAACACTCGCTGTAGTTGCATTGTCAAGTCCTAAAATGTTAGTGTAAGTTGCAGGATCCAAGCCAATATAAGTTTGCAAAGCGTCGAAAATACCTTTAAATGCATCTGCATTCTGAGCCCCATCTGAAGGCAAGGTCTGATTGTAGGCATTTTTTGTATCTGCATCACCAAAGAAGTTGAAAACCGTGTTAATCGCAGGGCGTCCCATCTGATCTTTAGTCATGAATACAGGGCTTAAAACAGTAATGGTTTCTTCAAGGGTATCATCGCCTTCAGTTCCGTTGACCATCAAGCTTACGGTATAGTCACCCGCCATTTCAGGCATGAAAGTCGCCATATCTGTATTGGCATTCAATACGGTCATCTCATTGCCATCTGAATCGGTCACGGTCCAGTCGTAAGTCAGGTTAGTTCCTGCAGAGTTTGATCCATCGAGGTTAATCATGTCAAGGACGTCGTACTCATCATCAAGCAGAAAATCAGCGGCCAGTGCTGGCGGTGCTGGACTTGGGCTTGGTGCCGGGTTGTCGTTATCATCGCTGCTACATGAAATTGCAAACACCCCCAACAATAGGAGCAAGGGGAGGTAGATATTAAATTTCTTCATCTTATTTTTTCGATTTAGATTCCAACCAAGAAGTAAATTTGGTGGTTTCATTCCCACCGAGCATCGATTTTGGAAGCTCAATAACCATCGACATCACGTTTGTACCTGCGAAGGTATCCGCTCCGCCATCACGGTCAAAACTGGTTGGAGGGTTCTCCGCACCACCGGCACCGTTCACAATAGCTACAAACTTGAAGAAATCCATAAAGAATGGATCATCTCTTGGTCCGGCAAAAACTTTAATGCCGTTCTCCTCCATCACTTTGGCTTCTTCTCCTGCTTTGGTAACATCTACCATTACACGAGGAGCAGAACCCATGATTTCAGAATCAAGGCCAGTTGCTGAAGGGGCAACAGGGCCGATAAATATGGCTTTGTCGCCACGAAAAATCACCTGAATGACCGCGTCTTCAATCGCATCGCCATCATAATCAAGGTTAATTTCATAAAGGTAATCTTCAGAGAAGCTAACATCTGCAGTATTGTCTGGTGCAATCAAGCCATAAACATTCCCTACAAATACATAATTATCGCTGTTTTCAGGACTTTCAAAAGCATAATAGTCCGTGATGTCAGCGAGTGAACTCCCCCCATCCAAGGTTCCGACTAATGGAGCGTCAATGTGGTCCGCACTCCATAATCCGACCATCAAGCAAAGCAAGACAGCTGGCAGCCAAATTTTTCTGTTTTTTAGCATAGCTACAGATTAAAGTGATACAAGTTATATACCGTTCGGTATCATACTATTGGCTGTAACAGGCTTTGTTATCAGTAGTTATGAAATTTCCCTATTTAATGATGAACACCATTTTTTTGCACGTATGGAATTTCACCCCGCAATCAACCCGTTGATCACAAATGCTTGCCAGTGATCCACAGGGCGGTAAAGACACAAAAAAAGCCACCCCCTAAGAGGTAGCTTTTCATATTAAAATAGTGTATTTTTTAAAACTTGCTTGAGAAGATTGTTGGGTTGATGTTGATCATCAACCATCCCCAGTTTTGGCCATTTTGGTTGGTTCCAGGATACAATTGGTTCAAGGCATCTGTTCCGAACATTTGCGAGAAACCACCCATCAGTACAACATCTTTCATCATTTTGTACTTGAAGGAGAAATCCGCTTCAGTTCCTAAATAGTTGCTTTCTGTAGCACCTGATTCAGATTTGATACTTCCAGCACCGTTAAAGTGGTGTGCTGTACCTGTGATCGACAATTTTGGATTCACCTTGTAAGTCGCACCAATGTGCTTATCGAACAAACCGATATTTCTGCCATGGTTACCCACATAGAAGTAATCCATGAAACCATAGAATTTGTGGTGTGTTCCAAACAATGGATCAAATGCCTTTTGTGTGTTGTCTTTAACGGTTGGGTTAATTTCCCCATCGGCATCCAGTTCAGCATCGTTACCTGACAAGTAATCCAAGCCACCGGCGAAGCTCCAGGCAGATCCCTGCTCAGCAAAAATAGCTTTCAAAGCCAACATATGGGCATTTACCCCTTGGCCACTGTTATTCTGACCTAATTGCTTATAAAAAGTACCATTAATTTTCCAAGCGCCTTCTTTGAAGTGAAGGTTCGCTCCCAAAGTTTGCAAATCGTAAATGCCATCAACAGCACTTCCGTTTTCCATTTTCTGAAAACCAAGGTTCATCAACAAAGCCGTTGCCGAGAATCGCTCATTGAACTTTTGGCTCATCCATAAAAACTGCATGGTTTTGTATGGCTGTGCGCCGGTTGGATTGTACCACGTATTGTCTTTTGTTTCTGCATTCTGGTTGAATGCCAAACCTACGTGTGCCTGAAAGTTATCAAACTTCATTTTGGTCAGGAAGGCATCATGCCATCTTCCTGACACCTGCCAGTCCAAAGTACCGAGGATACGATCATCATCGTAAGCGAGTTGCTGACGACCAATGCGGAAAGCGAAATGCTCAGAGGCTTTCAATTCTGCCCAGGCCTCGTTCAGCATAAATGTACCAACTGATTCTACCTGTGGTGTTGCACCCCAAACAGAAACATTTTGGCCCGACATACCGACGGTCAATTTTCCTGAGGCATCAGTATAATAAGCACTCAAACGAGCACGGTTATTTACGAAGAAAGCAGGTGTGCTGCCTGTAGACCCCAAAGCACCATTTCTGTATTCCGCACGAGGGCGAATTTGTGCTTTCACCTCCAATTTGGAAGCGTTATCCTGTTGTTCTTGTGCTGAAACCTGAAGAGGCGACCATAGCATGGCAACCATCCCCAAGGCGGCGATGTAAAGATTTTTCATTTAAAAAAATTCGATTAAGTAATGTTATGATGTATAAGTATGCACACTCATTTGGGCTGAAGGAAGGTAATTGATACCAAACCAGCAGATCAGCAGGACAATGAAAGCAATGGCCAGCGTCCAGAGTGCTACATTTTCTTTTTTCGGATGGAAGTGTCTGTAATGGATGTAAACCATATAAGACAGCCAGGTAATGAAAGCCCATGTTTCCTTAGGATCCCAGGTCCAGTAATGGCCCCAGGCTTCTTTTGCCCATAATGCACCAAACAACAAGCCCAGCGTCAAAAATGCCGTTCCTACATTGACAAGGTGATCGGCCACTTTCAGTAAATTAAGGCTTTTTTGTGGCTGAATAAGCCCCTGAATAGCCACCACTGAAGATGCCGAAAGTATCGCGTAAGCAAAAAGATATACGATAACGTGTGGCACAAACCACAGCGATTTCAGGGCGGGCATCAAAGCTTTATTCATGGCCTCCGGGTGCATGATGTTGATCGTGATAAACATCACGGCCATTCCTGCAGAGTAGGCCAACAGCCAGAAGTACTTCCAGCGACGATAGGCAAACAAGCCAATTAAAGGAATAAATAAGGAGTACCACAGGCGGGTTTCGCCGAGGGTTCTCAGTGGTGGGCGGTCGAGGTGCACCCACATGGCAGCCACAAAGCCCCCAAAAATCAGGGAACCTAAAATGAACAATACGGTTGTTAATCGGCTATCCCACTTTTTGTAAGCGGAAAAGGTACCGGTAAGCCAGAACGCTGCGCTGCCCACACCGATAAAAGGAAAAATCATCCAACTCATCTTTTCAAAAATTTATGCTACAGGACTAACGTCGTCTTTATTTAAAGTAAACAGGTACAATGCACCGACGATCATCATGAATACGCCAATGTAAACTACCCACAGCCATGGATCTCTGACCAACTCTACTACCGAGAGGTTGGACCAACGACCTTTGGAGTCGTCATAGCTTAACTGATAAATTTTCCAGTCACCTACTGAAATTGGGTGGTTTACTTCCACCAAATCTTCAACAGCTTCCTGTTCGCCTTTTTTGAAAACTTTTACGCGGGATGCAAAACGCTTGGGTTCTGGCGGTGCCATGGCCAAGGTATGGGTGCTGTCCAAAGCCAGCCATGCCGGTGAAGCCGCAAAACTTCCTGCACTGATCCAGCCTTCTTTCTGCTCGCCATTCGGCAATGTAACCGTTACATAAGCCGTAGGGGAAGCACCATATTCATTAACCTCTTCGTAACGGGCTTTTCCTGCACTTGCTACATAGGCTGCCGATTTCATCATTCGGCTGGTCTGGATCTTATAACCCATAATATCTCCTGATGTGGAATCTGATTCCACCATCATGAAGAACTGTGGGTCCTGATCGTAAATCGCTCCATCCGTAGGGTTGACCATCATCAGTTTCGGAGCATATTCCTCCATGATAAACTGCTGAAGTTCCAATGCCATATCAAGTTCATGAACACGATCCTGGGCATCGTATGCACGCCATTCTGCCTGCCCTGTATATAGGTCCATTGACAATCGCTGCACATCGTAAGCACCAAAACCTGCCGCCCAAAGGGCAATCCATAAACCGGCATGATTGGCAAAAAATCCCCAGTTTTTATTTCGCCACGGGAAGCATCGCTTCATCGTCGCAAATCCTAAAGTCACTAACAGGAATATATAGGAAAGAATGAAAGGGTAAGAACCGGTCATTTGGTTCCAGCCCAAGGTCATGATCCAGTGTGGATCAAGGTGTGGTTGCTGAGGCGTAAGGGCCATGATCGTAGAGAGCAAGCCAAAAAACACCAGACTGACGATCGCTGCCGGAACACCGGAAATCCACTTCACCCAGGCTTTTTTTCTGTTGAGTAAATACAGCACCACAATGCCGAAAAACAGCGCACTTCCACAGATGATATTTGACGGCCATTGCATGGCGATCTCAGGAAGTGGCCCATTCATCCACTGCAATACTGCTCCGATACCCCATAGGCCTGCCGCCACCACGGTTGCTTCGGCGTAACCCATTGGGCCCGTCCACAACTTCCTTTTCCTACTATTCTCCATCTGACTTAATGATTAAAAAACTTAAAAAGCGAGGGAAAAATAAGTCCCTCGCTTTAAATATTTTGTAAAATTAATCAATTATTAATTTAAAGCAATTTCCCTTTGGCCTTTGCTTCTTTGATCCACTCCGGCAATAAATTTTGCTTGAAGGTCTCTTTATCTTTGTTCAGTTTGTCCATATCCAAGCCTGCTACTTTTTGAGCTTTCTCTTTTGTAGAGTAATCAGGAAGTGGTACCTCGCCAGTGTAACCCAACTCGATCAACACCTTCTTGATTTCCATTCTTGCTTGGTAAGATTTCTCCAATGCACTACCCAAAATACGACCGATTTCGATTGGTGCGTGGAATGCGGCACCGTGAGATGCTACAGCAAAATCCCATCTCCATCCAGCATGGCGAATCAAAGTCAATGCTTTTTTCATTTGCTTTTCAGTTGCGCCTTTTTCCCATGCGAAACCTGCTTCCAAGTGAGCAATCGACAATTCGCGCTCTACTTTATCACGTGTTTCTTTGATGGCATCCTGACGTTCGTAAACATTGCTGATCAATGTTTTTTCCTCCTCGCGGTGACAAACCTGACAAGAGTTCGCTACATTGTTCAATGGCGACTGAATATGGTGATCGGTGAATTTTTGTCCACCTTCCGTTTTATATGGCATGTGACAATCTGCACAAGATACCCCACGCTGACCGTGAATACCCATTTTCCAAGTTTCATAACCTGGGTGCTGAGCTTTCAACATTGGAGCCTTAGAGATTTTGTGTGTCCAGTCTTTGAAGTCAATGGCATCGTAATATGCTTCCATATCTTCAACCGTTGTTCCTTTATCCCATGGGAAAGTCAGGTAGTTTTGTTTTCCTTCCGACTTGTCGAAATAATACTCTACGTGACACTGCGCACAAACCAAAGAACGCATCTCCTGATGGGAAGCTTTCTCGATATCTTTACCCTGACGCTCGAAAGCCTCTTTCAATGCCGGGCGACTGATCTGCAAGTTCATCGTTTCTGAATCGTGACAATCCGCACAACCGATTGGGTTCACGATCTCAGCACCTTTACCTGCCCATTTTCCTTTGTAGAATTCCGCTACACCATGCTCTTCCATCATACGTGGTACATCTGGTGATTTACATGACCAACATGTTGCTGGCATTGGGCCGTCATCCGGACCAGTAGGAGCACCTGTACGCAAAGTATTCTGAATATCCTCAATCGCATACATGTGGCCACGTGGAGCATTGTAATCTTTAGAGAAACCGTAACCTGCCCAAAGAATTGGCAAGTTTGGATCTTCCTCCAACATATCACGCATCACATTACCGTTGTATTTCGAGGAGAAGTCCATTTCTTTAGTCGCTTCCCATGATTGGTATTCTCTTGGGTAATTCTTACCCCATAATTCATTTTTTGCTTCTGTCTTGCCAAGCGCAGTCATTGGTTTGTTGACCATCTGTGCTTCCACACGACGCTCAGTAATTGAAGAGGCCAATAGCCCTAAACAAAACACTGCGACCAGCGAAAGGCCAAATAACAACCAACCAAGCCATGGTTTGTTGTTTACACTTTTGGAAATATTTGACATATCGAAAATTATTAATTTAACTTTTTACTTTTTGATTTTTCTTAACCACTCTGGCACGACCGACGACGGTAATGGCACACGAGCATTTGGTGTAGAAGATAAACTGTTCACTCGCCCATGGGGTACTTCCCTGTGGCAATCCCAGCATAACTTTCCTTTGCCATGCTCGGCTTCTTGGTAAGAGACTTGTAAATTCTTGTTGGTCTCTGTTAGGTGATCATGACAACGCTGACAGTTTTCCTGAACAACTCCAGCACCGGCCTCATGGATTTTTATCACTTGAGGTTCCATTCTCAAGGTGAACATCGTTGCGTGACGCAAACCATCCATTGCCTTGAAATAATACTTTCTCAGAGCTGAATCATGCGGAACGTGGCAGTCATTACAAGTTGCCTGTTCCCTATGCGCACTATGTTGCCACGTTGCATATTGTGGTGCCATAATATGGCAATTCACACATGCCGCAGGATCATCTGACAGATAAACCCACGCCTTAGAAACGTAAACAGTATAGGTTGCTAACCCAAAAAATACCCCAAGAAGTATGGTTACCGGGAGTCGCCATTGCTTCGGCGGCACGAAAAATTTGAAAATCTTTCCCATATTTTTTCTTGATTTTGGTCTAATTTCGAGATTATGTAAAGGTATTAATCAGACAATCGAAAGGTGCGCAGCTGACAATTATCATATAATGACATTGTATTAAAAATCTATTAGCTTCATTGAAATAATGATAATTCATCAGCCGATCAAGAGATATAAATCATAATTATATCATTATAAATATCAGTGATCAGGAGAAAAAATATTATACTTTTATTTATCGCTTCATAAAACGATGGGAAAGTGACTCGATATTGATGAATAACCAACTAAAATCCTACACGGTACCTGGCCAACGTTCCGCTTGCAATTACCGCCTGCCAGGTTTTGGAAAATGGAATCGTAGGACAGAAATTTTGTGGTTTAGTGGACTTGCTTAATTTTGTGGAAAGATTTACACCGATGAAAAAAATATCCAGCTATTTATTAGCCTTCAGCGCACTGCTTTTAATCTTCAGTTGTTCCCCACAAGACGACCGATGCGCAAAACAACCCGACACGTCAAACATCAATATAGACCTTCAGTTTGAGCAAACAGAAACTGCCCTAATGCAGGATCGCAGCAAAGCGGGCATTCAAAAATTTCTCGAAGAGCATCCTGCTTTTGCCACCTTGTTTTTAAAGCGCGGGCAACAGCCTCACGATTCCATTTTAGTAAATGACCTTTATCACAGAATCAACCACCCCTCGTTTTTGGAACTGAAGAAACTCACCGATTCCACCTTCAATCAGGTAGATTTAAAAGGGCAGTTTGAACAAGCTTTCAGGAATATAAAATTTTATTACCCTGCATTTCAAGCACCGAGAATTATCACTGGAATTACAGGCTTTGACACCAACTTTCAGGGCTTGGATGATGACCTTTATGTTTCGGATTCCCTGATCGTCATCGGCCTTGATTATTTCCTTGGGCCACAATCTAAATACCGCCCCATTGGTATTCCTGAATACATTCTAAAAAGATATACTCCCACCTATATTGTGCCCTCGGTACTGAATCAGATGGCCAATAAATATATTGGTAACAACCCAAAAGACCACAGCTTACTCGCCGATATGATTTTCTTTGGCAAGGCATTTTACTTTACCAAAACCATGGCGCCCTGTACACCAGATTCGGTCATTATCGGATACACCGCCGAAGAGCTCCAAGAATCCAAAGACCACAGCCAAATTATCTGGGCAAACCTTGTAAAAAACAAGATGCTCTATGAAACAGGCCACGAGATGAAAAAGAAATTTATTGGAGAGCGACCAAAAACCATCGAAATGGGAGAAAAATGCCCTGGGAGAATCGGTCAATGGGTAGGTTGGGAAATCGTGGAAAAATACATGCAGGCGCGAAAACACACCCACATTCAGGACTTCCTGAAAACTGACAGTGCACCCGCAGTGTTGGCCAAATCGAAATACAAAGGATAACAAAAATGAGTGGCGTGCAGAAGTCCCACTAACTCGTGATGGATAAATGCACTTATCGGTCAGGGGTGGGCGATAGTTTTGAGTCAGTATACGCCATCAAATGAGATCAGGGGAGGGGGGCTACGATCTCAATGGCTGCCCTCAGGCGATAGCACCATGCTTATCCAGCCAGGCGCCCATCACGGCAATGGCCCAGAGTCGCTCATGCTGATCTGACTTCCCCTGCAAAGCCTCGTCGAGGTATTGTTGCGTTTGCTCAAAATCCACAAACTCATAAATAGCCGATTCCCGACGTGCAAGCTGTGTTTTCACGGGTATTGCGCCACCTGCTTTCAGCCATGAAATCCACGGCAATTTAGTCTGATACTTCGGTCGGGAAGCCACGGTCTCTTTTCCCCATGCCCTGAGCATCGCCTTTAAATGTGCATTCCGCCCATTCTCCAGCAAATCCTCTACCGATGAATTAACAAACTGCCCAACCACAAGGTCATTCAGAAAAGGCATTCTGACTTGTTGCTGATTTGCCCTGAAAATCTGCCGCACTTCCGCATTCAGGTGGTCGCCAACCTTTTCAAAGCAATTTTCATACTTCATCTCTTCCAATGGCATCGCAGCAGTTCCCTCAGTAAACTCCTCCAAAATACTGAACAGCTTTCGTTTTACCTCCTTAGGGTCTTCATCAATATGCTGCCCGAGTATATTCAGCAAATCGAGGTGCTTCTTCACTGGCAGCATACTTTTTTCAGGCAGTAAGCCTTTCATTTTTTTCAGCATGGGAATCCACGGCTTCAGGCTGTCATAATATTTGATATACTGATAATAGGCATAAGTTTTTAAATCTGACAAGGCCAGGGCATCGGCACCAAAGCCTGACAATAAAATGTGCGACCGCTCACCAACAAATTTACTCAAAACAAAATGGACAAAGGCTGATGCTGTCAATACCGGGCTTTCCATTTTCTGAATAAATTCATCCCACAACTCCAAAGATTTATCAGAGAGGACTTCTTGATATAATGCTAATCCCTCCTCATAGGACGTATCTTCAGCAAAGCGGAAATCACCGTAGCGTTTATCACCTTCTTTGGGGGCATTAGCCAAGCTGTAAGTCAAGGCTGCCCTTACCCCTCCAACACGCCCTGCAGTAGCCAAAGAGGTAGAAATTTGCCCTCCGGTAAACAATAAACCGATGTTCTTTTCAGCAGTAGTTTCCATGAATAAGGCATCGACCAGAGCTTCCTCCAAAGCATCTAAATTGGTGATATTTTCACCTTGAGAAACTTTATCCACGGACTTACCCACGATTGTGGATAAGTTATCAGACAGATCTCCACAGTCATATTTATATACTTTTAATGATGTAAGCTTTTGAATGTTTTTAAACAAAGTTTGATTACCTGAAGCAAAACCCTGCGCCAAAATTTGACTAACTACCAAATTATCAATGGATTTAACAGGTAACGCTGTCGCTGAAATTGCCTGAAAAGCGGAGGATAATACCAAATAATTCTTGTCTTCATAATGATAAACCGACCGACCACTCTTCGAGTTATCCACAATTATCAACTTATCAACAGACTTATCCACAAAAAAGCCCACAAAATCCCCGTTTAGGTTAGAAAAGGCTTCAAATTCGTCATTTTTGCACCATTCCATCCACACTTCAGCATCGGAAAGAGAGCTGAAATGCACCCCACTATCCATTAAGTTATTCTTAATATCATGATAGTTAAATAAATCGCCTTCCATTGCTGCAAAACAAGTGCTTTCTTTATCACTGAGCGGCTGAAGTGTCGCTTTCTCCAGTTCACCGATCAGCAAATTATTCACCGCAAGGTAAATTGTTCCTATTGATAAAGGTATTTGTTGATAACTCAACGGCTGGTTTCCCATGTGTTCACATGCACCAAGCATTTTGTTGATCAGTGCTTCGCCGTTTTGATTTTGCTTGTCCCAGATGAGGTGTATTGCAGACATAAAGAAGATCGATTTTTTGGAAATGGATAATCAATAAAAAAGGAGTCATATAAAATGCTCCTCAGTGATAAATTTAAAAGGTAAATACTTGCTTATCATAAGCCTTACAAAAAGCCGTGATCTTGCAATCTTCACATTTAGGACGGCGCGCCAGACAAACATATCGCCCATGCAAAATCAGCCAATGGTGTGCTTTGGGCACCACCTCCGTAGGAATATGCCGCATCAATTGTTTTTCGACTTCCAAAGGAGTTGAGGAGGTCATGTTGACCAAACCAATACGTTTAGAAACCCGATACACATGCGTGTCCACGGCCATTGCAGGCTGATCATAAACCACCGATACGATTACATTGGCCGTTTTCCGACCAACCCCAGGCAATTTTACCAGCTCTTTGATCGTTGAAGGCACCTCGCTATTGAAATCCTCTACAAGCATTTTACCCATTCCAATCAGGTGTTTAGTCTTATTGTTGGGGTAACTGATGCTTCGAATATATGGAAATAGCTCATCAAAATGAGCGTTGGCCAAATGCGCTGGCGTAGGAAAATCCTGAAACAGGGCAGGGGTTACCATATTCACCCGCTTGTCGGTGCATTGGGCAGAAAGTGCCACCGCCACAATGAGTTCAAAAGGGTTGGAGTAATGCAGCTCCGTTTCTACTTCGGGTTGCGCTTCGGCAAAATAACTTAATATGCCTTCGTATCTTTCTTTTCGGGTCATGCTAATTCGATCGAAATGTGCTTTCAGGTATAAAATACTCAATATCGTATTTCAGATTTGGATAAAAAACTGCCCAAGCTGATTAAATGTGAATAAAGCCGAATCAGTAGCCGTCAGTTGATAATGAAGATGATTTGAGGTTGGTGATATTCGATTTACCAAATAAAAAATCTATGAACATCTGTTGACAATATGACGCCGTGCAATAATGCAGGAGCTACACCATTAGTTTAAGCATTTACTCAGGCGATGTATTGACTGAACACTTAACAGCTTAAAAAGATTCCCGCATGGTAAAGAAAATAGCCACTTCTTCCCCAGGACTCTTCCCGATATCAAGCCTGAAATTGATGTGATCTTTAGGCAATAACTGAAACCGAAGCCCCGCACCGTACATCCACTTGCCATCTCGGGTCAGGGAGGCCGACCAATCTTCCCGACGGTTACCCCAACCACCGAAAAAAGCGGCACCAAATCGGCCATAAATATGACGGCGATATTCTGTCTGCAAATAATAGATATGATTATCGATATACTTGTTTGGGTGGCCTATTGAACGCAGCAATCGACTGCCACCCAAGGAGGGTAATTTGTAAAATGGCACATCGTCTCCCACCACAAACTCATAATACCCTTGCACACCGATCACATTTTTGGGCGAACCAATCGACCAAAAGGAGGCCAAATCAAGCTCAAAATGCTGAAAAGTAAAATCACCGAAATAATAGCGGTAATCAAAAGTAAAAATCTCACCTTTGGTAGGATAGAGAATGTCATTTCTCGTGTCGAAACGCGCATCAAGCCCTATTCCCGTTAAAAAACCTCCTTCATACCCATTTATATTTTCATTCAGTCCACCATTCGAGAAGCCTGAATTGCTTACCCAGGAAAGGTCATAAGAACCTCCCAGAAAGAACTTGTCCGTGATAGGGTGCAACACTACGCCTTCAAGGCCAAAGGTATTGGCGAAAAAACTCGTTTCTTCGCCTGTCGGTCCACCAATTCCAAAAAAAGTATCGGGAATACGTGTCCATAACATTCGAGAGGTCACCAGCCACCCATTTGGATTATAATAAATTAAATCGGCATCAAGGTGCAGTTGTCCTTTTGTAGAGTAAGAAAAAGAGGGGACAATAGAAGTTGGGCGGCTGTACTTACTTTTCTGAACTTCCTGCAGATGAGATTTAAAAACGATCACAGGCATGATGCCCACATCCAGGCCAACCTGCTCACTGTAATCCAGCAGAGGATAAAATGAAAGTGTATATTTTGGACGGTCAATAGTGATCAAGTCCATTACTTGCTCCACAAATTCCATGGATCCTTTCTCAAAATTATCCTGCCCTTCTACTACATCCTGTGCAAATGCGGAAATAAACGCAGTACACAATAGCATCAAAATCAATCCCTTTTTTTTCATTAACTAAGCAACATGTCGTAAAAGCTGTAAGTTAGTAGGTAATTTTTTTAATCAAATATACAATTTTCTATATTTCTGTATTTGCTCACTAACTGTTCGGAGGCATAACGCTTCTCGGTAAAAATTGTTAATTTTGGACTTCCTTTTAAACCATACGATTGATATGAACTCCCTCCAACTCCCTGCCGACTGGCAGACAATACTGGCTCATGAAACCGCTCAGCCCTATTTTAAATCACTGGAAAAATTTGTGGACGAAGCCTATAAAAACAGTATCGTTTACCCGCCAAAACCCATGGTATTCAATGCTTTTGAGCGGTCGATATTTCAAAATACCCGAGTTGTAATATTGGGACAGGACCCTTACCACGGCATGGGCCAAGCACATGGATTGAGTTTTTCGGTGATGGATGGGGTCGCCTTCCCACCTTCATTACGCAATATTTTCAAAGAACTGAAGCGTGATCTGGACATTGACCCTCCCTTCAGCGGTAATTTGGAACGTTGGGCCGACCAAGGAGTTTTGCTGTTGAATGCCACGCTAACGGTAGAGAATGGGAAAGCAGGAAGCCACCAAAAGCAAGGTTGGGAAACATTTACTGATGCGGTAATTCAAAAAATTGCAGATGAAAAGGAGCATGTCGTTTTCATCCTTTGGGGCGCTTATGCACAAAAGAAGGCGAGCTTAATTGATGAAAGTAAACATTGTATTTTAACCTCCGCACACCCTTCGCCACTATCAGCACACCGCGGTTTTTTGGGCAATGAGCACTTCAGTAAAACGAATAAATATTTGAAGGAAAAGGGGTTGAAGGAGGTGGAGTGGTGAGAATCTCAAATCTTAATCTTTATTTTCATCGGGTTAAAACCCGAAGCTATTACTCAATGCTCCTTCGGCACAAGAGCCATGACAAAGGCTTTTCGTAATAGGCATGAGATTTATTCCATGAAAAATGAAACATTAGCAAGTGTTGAAAAGGACCTTGATGAAAAGGATTACCATGATTTTTATTTTACCCTGTCTATCGCGAGAGTCCCTCTCGTGATAGCTCTAATAGCCTCGATATCCCTTACCCCATCTTTTTACTTACTGAGACCAAACTTGCCGGCATCGGTACATCTAATGCCCATTCGATACTCATCGGCTTTTCGCCACGATGTTTTCTATAAGCCACAGGTCCTAAAAAGGTAAATGGCATTGTCAGGCCGTATTCATCCCGTTTCTTTTCTCGGACAAATAGTAGAATGTTTTTCTTATTTCGTTTTTGTTCGATATAAGAAAGGCCTACGCCGCGCAAAGGGGTGGCACTATTTTGCGATTGCCAATGAAATAAGGTATCACTTATGGCATAATCCTCATACATTGTCGAAGTGGAAAAGTCTCGTTCAGATTTATCCAAAGTAACAAACAACAGATCGATATTGTCCTTTTTGATACTCAATACCCCTTCCCTTGAAGAGGATTTTTTCTCAAACGTACTGTCACCAAAAGCGGCCAAAATCTCTGTTCTGCTGTATTGAGCATGTAAGGTTAACTGACAGGGAAATGCAAAAGATGAAGTCGGTATCACGTAATCAATCTGATCCAGTCGTTGTTCAATGATCTCATTAAACTCCTGCAAGAGATCAGGAAAATCTTTCAATTTATTTACCGCCTGCTGCTCATTTTCAAAGTTCAGTTTCTTTCCTGCATCATCCCAAATGAGATAGTGGAACATCCGGTTGAGTGCTTCCTTTTGAGTGGCTGATTTACCTGCCACATAAGCACGTAAATATTGTAGATACGCCTGATCATTAGCCGTAATTAATCTTTTGAGTCCGGCTACGATCTTCTTGAAATAGTTGTCATTATCATCAAGGTCAATCATGCCTGCCCAAAGCTTAAGCTGTGTCCAACATCCCACTTTATACACCGCCCGTATATCCAAATCATGAAAGGACAAGAAGTTGGATAGTGTCAGTTGCTGAGTGGTTTCGGAATGCCAATTTTCAAGTTTGGAGACCAAAGAACGTCGATTGACGACAGCTGCCCGAATATGCTCCAAGACGACCTGCTGCGCTTTCTGTTCCATTATAATCGAGCAACCAAAAGTCACATGAGGAAAGCCCTGCGTGATTTCTTTGGTTAAGCCATAAGGTGCTTTTCCCACCAAAGCACGGAACTTTTTAGTAAAATCATAAGCCTGATGTACCTGCCCCACAAAATCCAGAACGGTCAAACATTCCTTGTTTTCCTGCAAGCGCAAGCCACGCCCAAGCTGCTGCAAAAATACGGTTAAGCTTTCCGTAGGTCGAAGAAAAAGTACCGTATCCACCTCCGGAATATCTACTCCTTCATTGAATAAATCCACCACAAAAAGATAATTGATTTTTCCCGAACGAAGCTTGGCGACTACCTGCTGACGATGTTCTCTTGATTGATCGCTTGTCAGATAATCAGCTGCCAATCCCGCAATCTGAAATTTCCCCGACATGTATTGTGCATGCTCTTTAGTGGTACAAAAACCAAGTGCACAACATTGTTGATAATCATTGAGGTAGTGTGCCAACTTATCCAAAATCAATTGTACACGCTGATCATTTCCGGTATAAACTCTGCTCAATTCAGCTTTGTCATAGCCTCCATTTTTCCAAGCAACCCGCGACAAATCAACGCTGTCATCTGTTACCACAAAATATTGAAAAGGAGTCAGCAATTGCAAATGCATGGCGTCAGGCAATCGGATCTCTGCACTGATGCGATGATCAAAATCTTCCCGAATATCGCGCCCATCCATCCGTTCAGGAGTAGCCGTAAGTCCCAAAAGAATTTCAGGCTCAAAATAATCAAACACAAAACGGTAAGAACTCGCCTGACCGTGGTGTGCCTCATCAACGATAATGAAATCGTAATAATGTGCTCCCAAACGCTCTTCAAAAAATGCTCTTTGATTGTTGAGCGTTTGAACGGAAACGAAGAGTTGTTCATGACCATATTCGGGTTGATGTTCACCCACCCACAACTCGCCAAAATTGGCATCTTTGAGTAAAGCCGCAAAAGTCCGTTGAGATTGTTCGAGGATCTCTTTTCTATGCGCTACAAACAACAGCTTGGCCGACGGATTTTTCTTCTTATACCTTAAAAAATCAAATGCAGAAATAACTGTTTTCCCCGTTCCCGTGGCTGCTACGACCAAATTTCGATACCGATGATGAATGCTTCTTTCAGCCTCCAATCGATCCAGGATTTGTTGCTGATAAGGGTAGGGGTGAATTTTGAAGATAGGCAAAATCAAGCCCTTTTTATCCCCTTTACTTTTTCCGAAGCTCAGTGCCTGTTGTAGCTTTTCTATACCTCCGAGACGGAAATCCTCAAAATCGGGACTTGACCAATAGGTTTCAAATGTTCCTTTGGCTTTACGAATGATGTGGGTATTTTCTACTGATGTTACCCTCATGTTCCACTCAAGCCCTCGGGTCATGGCTGAATACGACAGGTTTGAAGATCCAATATAAGCGGTATCATAGCCCGTATTTCGCTCAAATATATAAGATTTGGCATGTAACCTTTCCTGCTGTGTATTATAAGAAACCTTGACCTCGGTATTGGGCAAATCAGCCAAAAACTGAACGGCTTTGGCCTCCGTAGCACCAACGTAAGTTGTTGTGATAACTTGTAGCTGTCCTCCGTTCGCCAAAAATCGCCTTAATGCTTCTTCGTAAATCCGGACTCCTGACCAACGGATAAATGAAACCACCCAATAGATCCGATCAGCGGATAAAATATCCTTGATCAGTTCTGTATCCATGTTCAGGTCTGCATGGCTACCGGTAAATAAGCTACTTTTCTGCAAACCCGACACCGGAAAATATTCTGCTAATTTGCCCTTCAATTGTGTATCAGAATGCCCCAATTTCGAATGGACAAGCTTCAGCAAGTTCCCTTTTGTAGCGACAAGATTTTCATCAATAAAATGATCCTGATCCTTTAGCTTTTGAGCAAGGTCTGTAATGAGTTGATTGGTGAAATTCAGTTGAGCCTGTAGCCTTTCAGCCGGTTTCCCTTTGAATTCATTGAGTACATATTGAAGTAATTTCAGCAGATATTCTGATAAAATCCGTGCTGCGTCAGCGGGTTCAATCTCCGTTTGTTCAATAAAATATTGATCTGCCTCCTGCAACTTTTCCTCTAAAGTACAAGTGATTAGCTGCTCATAAATCCCTTCGGTCAATTTCATCTTATCTACAAATAGTGGTTTCCAATCCTGGAAAGTAACAACAATTTGTCAGGGGGCCAAATGCATGGCAAAGCGTCTCCTTTCTATCTGAAAACAAGCGAACTTCATTATCATAAACATTACTTTGAATTCAATATTTATCCCTTATGGTCATTGGGCACACTTTCTGCAAAATCAGAATAAAACCATTTTACCATGAAAAAAATCAAAACAAACCTACTTAGCTTGGCAATGGGCGCTATCGTATTGTGCTCATGCAGTAAATCTAATGATGATCCCAAGCCTGTTGCTCACAAAGCAGCACATCAAAAAGTGCAAGGTACCTCACCAAATTCAACGACCGATAAACCATCGACAGAGGAAAATAAAGAGCAGCCTGTTAAAAATGAATCGAATGTGACTGCTCCAACGGCATCAGGGAGTTACCACTTCACGATTCAAATGGATGTACCTGTTGAGGGAATTCAGAACACGAATCCAATAGAATTTAAAATTTTATACCATGATGGTTCCGCTTGGCTATTCAAGCCTACGGCTATTAAAATGGTCATTAACGATGACCCTAAATACCCCGATAATAAAGGCATAAAGACGATTATTTTCGATGCGGATAAAAGTCTGCAATGGGACAAGCTCGACGGTTTTAATATTCGCGACACTAAAACAGGGGTAACCGTGGAAGCATATGGATTTGACCTTGCAAAGAAAGTATTTGACGCAAAAGGCAAAAGAGCAGACGTATTCTCTTTAAGTATATAACTTACTTCTTAAACACAAAAGCCCCCGCCAGAACGAATCCGGCGGGGGCTTTTCTCATTTTAAAATCTTTGCTTAGCTACAAGCGATTTTGCTCACACGGCCTTCGTGGCGTCCGCCTTCAAAATCAGTACCGAAGAAAACCTCCACCATTTCCAAAGCTTGTTCTTTTGCGGTGAAACGCGCAGGAATGGCCAAAATATTGGCATTGTTATGCTGGCGAACCAAAGAAACGATTTCCTTGTTCCAGCAAAGTCCAGCACGCACGTTAGGGTATTTATTGGCCGTCATGGCTACCCCATTTGCGGAGCCACAGATCAAAATACCAAAGTCAAACTCACCATCATTTACCCCTTTGGCTACTGGGTGGGCGAAGTCTGGGTAATCCACAGAATCGAAAGTATCGGTACCGAAGTTTTTCACTTCGTAGCCTTTTTCTTCCAATTGTTTAATGATCGCTGCTTTGTATTCTGGTGAAGCGTGGTCACCACCGATTGCTATTTTCTTGGACATCTTAATATGCTGTTTTTACTGAAATTCTCTTTTATCCTTAACAGGTTAATCCTCCATTTGATCTAAAGGACCCGAAATATTTTTGCGCTCAGCAGCTTGTTGCTGACGGTATTCTTCCTCTTCGGCAATCAGTGAGAGCTCTTCAAGCTGTTTGCGCTTATCAATTCTTTTGGCAATCACAATACTGATTTCATACAAGAAACCCAGCGGGATGGTCAGCATAATCTGACTCATGACATCTGGAGGCGTCATGATTGCTGCTATGATCAGGAACACAATCAGGGCGTGCTTTCGGTAGGCAATCAACATTTGTGAATTCACCACACCTGCCTGCGTCAGGAAGTAAATCACGACGGGTAGCTGAAACAACAAGGCACATGCCAGAATGATCATGGTGATGGTACCTACATAACTGACAATATCAAACTCATTAAGAATACTTGGGTCGATCTGATAATTGGCCAGGAAGTTCAAAGAGATTGGTGTTACGACAAAATAGCCGAACATAACGCCAGTCAAAAATAAAATACTGACAAAAAATACCGCTCCTCTTGCTGCGCGCTGCTCTGTTTTATGCAAGCCTGGTTTAATAAACCGCCAGATTTCCCAAAAAGCATAGGGGAAGGCCAAGATGATCCCGACGACAAAAGAGGACTGAATGTGCATCATAAACTGCCCAGTAACTTGCCTTGACTGCAAGATGAACGGTAGCTTTTCAATGCACAGCGCATCGGAACCTACCAGCTTACCGAATTCGCAAAACATGCGATAGGTCCAAAAGTCGGATCGGGAAGGGGCCAAAATGATATCGTGAAAAAGGATCGTTTTTGAGAGGAAGGCCACAACGGTAAAAACAAAAATAGAGGCAAACGCCCGAATCAGGTGCCACCGCAATTCTTCCAGATGATCCAAAAAGGTCATATCCTGCTCCTGCTTAATAGACATAAAAGATGAGATATATGGTGCTAAAAGTTAGCGATTAATAATCAGTTAAAAATTCGAAAAACAAATTTAGCCCATTCGCGCAAAATAAATGTTAATCCACGTCAAAAATAAAAAAGGATAGCGCAAATAACACCTTAAAGTATCATTTGTCGCTATCCTTTAGCAATGTATTTATATTTTCTGATTATGCGTAAAGTGGGAAATTTTTCATCCACGCATTAATTTCACTTTTCACTTTGGCCAATTTTGCCTCATCCTCAGGGTTGCTCAATACCGCATCGATGAACGAAACGATAGTTTCCATATCAGCTTCTTTCATATTTCGGGAAGTAACCGCCGCAGTACCTACGCGCATCCCTGAAGTAACGAAAGGAGATTTATCATCAAATGGCACCATATTTTTATTGATGGTGATATCCGCTTTTACCAAAGTGTTCTCCGCTAATTTCCCTGTCAATCCTTTCGAACGAAGGTCAATTAACATACAGTGGTTGTCGGTACCTCCAGAGATAATTTCATAACCACGATCCACGAAAGCTTTGGCCATCGCTGCTGCATTTTTAATCACCTGCTTGGCGTAAACTTTGTACTCATCGCTCAAAGCCTCTTCAAAAGCGACTGCCTTGGCGGCAATTACGTGCTCCAACGGACCACCTTGCGTACCAGGGAATACCGCCATATCCAGTTGCGCATTCAAAGAGCGAACTTCTCCTTTAGGCGTTTTATCACCTTTAGGGTTTGGCATTTCACCGCGAGTCATGATCAAACCACCACGAGGTCCACGAAGGGTTTTGTGGGTTGTTGTGGTTACAATATGACAGTGCGCCAAAGGATCTTTGAGTAAACCAGCAGCAATCAAACCTGCAGGGTGGGAAACATCCGCCAATAGCACAGCACCTACTTCATCAGCAATTTCACGGAAACGGGCATAATCCCAATCGCGGCTGTAAGCAGAAGCACCACAGATAATCAGTTTCGGCTGAACTTCTTTTGCCTTGGCAGCAACTTTGTCCATGTCAATGATTCCTGTTTCTTTTTCCACACCGTAGAAATTCGGCTGGTAGGTTTTACCCGAGAAGTTCACAGGCGAGCCGTGAGTCAGGTGTCCACCATGAGAAAGATCAAAGCCCAAAATGGCATCGCCAGGGTTCAGCACGGCCAACATTACAGCGGCATTTGCTTGTGCTCCTGAGTGCGGCTGAACATTAGCCCAGTCCGCATTGAACAATTGCTTTGCTCGATCAATCGCCAACTGCTCAATCTCATCGACGACCTGGCAGCCTCCGTAATAACGACGCTTCGGCAAGCCTTCTGCGTATTTATTTGTCAAAACGCTTCCCATCGCCTCCATCACCTGGCGCGAAGTAAAGTTCTCTGAGGCAATCAACTCGATGCCTTCTTCTTGTCTTTGTTGCTCTTTGCCAATTAAGTCAAAGATTACGTTATCTCTTGTCATGACCGAGATCTGTGGTTTAGGTTAATTAAAGTTCTCAAAAATACACTTCATGATCTTCATTAGCAAGATAAATGACAAACATCATTCGTGCAATGAGTCCGAATTGGATCGATATCAATGTATAAAATAATCATCCTAAATTTACCGAATCTGCGTTAAAATTCCATAAGAAGGCCCCCATTGAAGCCATTGGGATTTATATAACACAAAAGGGCAATTTTAGGGCGCTAAATTTAACAGCAATGAGCTTGTTGATGATGGGTTTGGAAGCTGTGGATCAATCGCATTGAACCACCTGCGTGCCTGCCGCTGTTCTGAGCTGAGGGCTCAGGTAGGGGATGCCCAAATTGAGTCCGCGAAGGATAAACATCAGGGCAATCAGGAGGGTAAAAACAGGAACAAGGCGATAGAAATTACGGTAAAAAGACTTCCCTTTGATCCAGTTCCCCAACAGATTTACCGACAGCATCATGGGGAATGTTCCGAGCCCAAAAGCCCCCATATATAAGGCTGACTTTTGCCAGTCGCCAATAGCCAGCGCACCTGCAAGGGCAAGGTAAACCAGGCCACAGGGCAACAGGCCGTTCAATAAGCCGACACCCGCAAAGGACCACAGGCTTCGTTTTCTGAAGAAATAACCGAAGCCTTTTTTCAGCTTGGCCGCCCATTGGCTACCCACACGTTTTTCCATGGCCATAGTCCAGGCTTTGGGCATGATAACAAACAGGAGCATCAGAAGCCCCATTGCCACCGACAGATTTTGCTGCGGGGCGGCAAAGCTGATACTCACGCCCAGCAAACCAATAATTGCCCCCAAAAGCATATAAACCAATGTTCGGCTGATGTTATAAAGTATTGCCGCCTGCAATACCCGAACAGGGGTACGGTTGGGAACAGGCAATGCCATACTGATTGGCCCGCACATGCCCATGCAATGCAGGCTGCCCATTAGGCCGATCATGAATGCGACGGAAAAAAGCATAGTCCATTTTTTTAAGATAAGATCAGGGCAAGGCCTGAAATAAAGTGCTGGTCGGGTATTTTTTTCTGACGGATGAAATTTAGAGCGTGATCACCTTCTCGTCAAAATATTCTTTTTGCCCATCAGTCCAGGTGGTGCGCACTCGCCAACGTCCTTTTTTCATTTGCGAGAGGTCACAAACCCATCGGCCAATTTCATTGTCTTCTATCGGCTGCGCAACATCCAGGCGGGCATTGTCGGGACGAAACCAATGGATTTGCCCCTCTTTAATTTTGCCGATCATTTCTGAAGGCAAAGCCACAAAGGCGGTTTTCCGATCTGATGAAAGCTCCACAGTAACCACGCCATCGAGTCCCTGTACATTCTTTATGCGATCAATCTGATCCTGATAAGCCAACTCCTGCTTGTAATAATCTTCTGCGACCAAAAACTGATCTGTACGGCACATCATGACCACCAACGAGATGATGAAGACCATAAAAGCACCTGTTACGAGTATTATTCCTTTTCCCCAGTTCATAAAATTTCTTTTTTATCCATCGTCAGCGATGGGCTATTTTTTTAATACAATCGGTCCTAAAAAATTCGTTTTTTCGACCACCATCAGCTCGCCGTCGTGATAAACCCCCACTTCAAGTTCCGTTTTGGTTGCGTGGATTTCAGCTTGCGGTATGCGGACAAAAAACATGGCATCCGTAAGATCATTGGGCCCAATTTTTATCGGTTCCCCTCCAACGCGCTCAATGGTGCCATCGGAAAAGTTTTCCAGTTTCAGTTCCAGGCTTACGTCCGAAAAGGTTTTATTGATAAACTTGACATTGTACAAGTTCTGAATTTCGCCATTGTCGGTTTTCTGATACAACATACCAGGTACACGAAGCATGGTGGCCTCCACATCGGTACGTGTAGCCAGCAGGGTTGTGAGCAATCCGAGGATCACCACCAGCACCACACTGTAAGCCACGGAACGGGTATTGAAAATTTTGCTGTGGCCATGCTGAATTTGTTCTTCAGAAGTATAGCGAATCAGGCCTTTGGGTTTGTTGACCTTGTCCATTACCTCATCACAAACATCTATACAGGCGGTACAATTCACGCATTCGAGCTGGGTACCATTCCGAATATCTATCCCCGTAGGGCAAACATGCACACACAGTTTACAGTCGATACAATCTCCCTGATCGGCGGGAGGCGTGGCATTCTTCTTGAGTTTCCCACGCTTTTCACCACGAAGCCAGTCATAGGCAACAACAATGGATTTTTTATCCAGAAAAACCCCCTGAAATCGCCCGTAAGGGCAAACTGTGGTGCAGGCTTGTTCTCTGAATCTGGCAAATACGCCATAGAAGATAGCGGTGAAAGCCAACAGGCCAATGAAGCCCGACAAGTTTTCCATCGGTGATTTGGTAACAATCTCCCTGACTTCATCAATCCCGATCAGGTAAGCCATTGCCGTATGGGCGATCAGCAGGGAAATCAGCAAGAAAATGATGTGCTTACTGGTTTTCTTGAGGATTTTCTCCTGTGTCCATGGGGCTTTGTCGAGTTTGCGTTGCTGTGGGGCATCGCCTTCAATCCAGTATTCTATTTTTCGGAAAACCATCTCCATAAAGACCGTCTGCGGGCAAGCCCAGCCACACCAGAAGCGCCCAAAGATGACGGTAAACAGGACGATAAAAACCACAAAGGCAATAAATGCCAAAGCAAAAAGGATAAAATCCTGGGGCCAGAAAGCAGCACCAAAGATGATGAACTTTCGCTCAAAAACATTGAAAAGGAAAAAGGGGTGGCCATCTACTTTGATGAACGGCACCAAAAAGAACAATGAAAGCAGAAAAACCGCCACTACTGCCCGCGCACGGTGGAAATAGCCTTTGGGCTTTTTAGGGTACACCCAAACACGCTTGCCCTCGGCATCTACGGTAGAAATGACGTCCCGAAACTCGGCATCGTATTCATAAATATTGTTTTCTGGTTCCATACCTTCCCTCAGTCTTAAAAAATCGTTGATCCTTATAAACCAAAAAGCGGGAGAACTGAAGTCCTCCCGATTTTTATATTTTGATATAAAGTTTTATTACTTAGCGCTATACAAATCTCCCTCTGGTGCTTTCGCCTTGGCAGGCGTAGTACCCTGGAGTGTCAGGATATAAGAGGCGACACTCTGAATATCCTTTGGTGAGAGTTGTTTTTTCCAGGAGATCATCCCTTTGCCTGGGCGTCCACCGTCTTTCACTACTTTGAACACATCTTTAATGTCTCCGCCGTGAATCCAGTATTCATCCGTTAGGTTAGGACCAATCCCTCCACCGCCATCGGCAGCGTGACAAGCCACACATTTCTTGGCGAAAATTTCCGACCCGTGGTCAATCGCCTTGTCGTCGGTCAGTAAAGTAACATTGGTTTCATCTACCGAAGCCGCTTTCAATGCTGCCTGTGCCACTTCAATGTCATAGGCCTCACCAGAAAGTGGTGCTACTTTAAAAACATGGAAGATACCGACATAAACCACTGCGAAAACCACCGTTGCGGCAAATAGCCCTTTCCACCATGGTGGCAAGTGGTTGTCAAGTTCCTGAATGCCGTCATAATTATGGTCGAGCAAAATATTTTTCTCTTCCTCAATAGGGACAGCATCGTTGGCAATGTTCCACCACCAGTCTTGCTTCACATGCGGCACACCTTCAGCCTCCGCTTTTTTCTTGGCCTCATTGTCCATTACTGATTTCACCACCTTCAGCGTAAACAAGGTGACCAGCAATACTGCAATAGAGACAATGGTGGTCAGCCCCAGCACGATCTTCAGGATGCTCATCTGATCCGTGCCGCCAGCCGCCTGCGCGAATGCCGTTTCGGGAAGCATACCTAAAACCAAGGCCACACACATTATACTCATGTATTTTAGTGCTTTTGATTTCATTTGATAGGAGTTATATCTTGATCTAATTATCCTCAAAATCATCGTTAGGGTCTTCTTCCAGCGGCATATTCTTCATCTTATCGACATGCGAGGAAGACATCTTCCAGACATACCACAACAACCCCACAAAAAATGTAAAGAAGATCACCAAAGAAATGATGGGCCATACCTCTA
The DNA here is from genome assembly GCA_947498325.1 of uncultured Persicobacter sp. Lineage (GTDB taxonomy): Bacteria > Bacteroidota > Bacteroidia > Cytophagales > Cyclobacteriaceae > Persicobacter > Persicobacter psychrovividus. The sequence goes on along the minus strand of CANMKE010000002.1, from coordinate 258,518 downwards.
CATTATATACTCGCTCGAAATAATGCTTAAACATATTTAAAAAAATTGTTCAGCATCCCCGGAAACCAGGGACCCTGAGATGATTATTTTGCGACAGCCACTTGTTCTGGCTTCACTTTAATGTCTGTTCCTAAACGTTGCAAGTACGAAATCAAAGCAATGATCTCTGCCTCAGGTTGTACCTCCACATTTATTTGTGCTTTCAGGTTACCCGCAATTTGTTTTGCCTGTGCCTGTACATCAGCCACCACCTGCGTTTCATATCCTTCCGCATACGGAACACCAAGCTTGCGCATTGCTGTTACCTTTGGCACAATTGATTCGGCATCGTAGGCTTGCTCAAACAACCATGGGTAAGGAGGCATAATAGAACCTGCCGATGTACTTGTTGGGTCCATCATGTGGTTATAATGCCATGAATCTGAATATCGGCCACCAAGGCGGGCCAAATCTGGACCAGTACGCTTGGATCCCCAAAGGAATGGGTGATCGTAAACAAACTCCCCAGCTTTGGAATACTCATCAAAACGCTCGGTTTCAAATCGGAAAGGGCGAACCATCTGAGAGTGACAGCCCACACAACCTTCACGGATGTAAAGATCACGTCCCTGCAATTCAAGCGGGCTATAAGGCTTAACGCTTTCAATCGTCGGGATATTTGAATCCACCAGGAAGGTCGGCACCATTTCTACGGCACCACCAATGGCAATCGCTACAATTGAAAGACCAGAGAACACGATAGATTTGCGCTCCAGTTTCGAGTGCCAGTATTCTCCAATAATTTTCTTTTTCTCCAAAGCGGGAGCTTCGGCCTCTTCTTCCTCCTGGAATACTCCTTGCGCTGCCGTTTTGTAAAGGTTATAGGCCATTACAAAGGCACCACCCAAATAAAGGGCTCCACCAAAGGCACGCAATGCATAAAATGGAATAATCTGCGTTACTGTATCGAGGAAGTTACCGTACTGCAATACCCCATCGATGGTGAACTGACGCCACATCAGGCCTTGCGTAACTCCTGAAACATACATTGGAATGGCATAGAATACAATCCCGAGAGTTCCCACCCAGAAGTGTACATTGGCCAATTTGCTGGAGTATAATTTGGTGTTCCACATTTTAGGAATCAAATAATACAACATCCCGAAGGTCAGGAATCCGTTCCAGCCCAGGGCACCAACGTGTACGTGAGCAATAATCCAGTCGGTAAAGTGTACAAAACCATTGACACTTTTCAGCGATAACATTGGCCCTTCGAAAGTCGCCATACCATAACAGGTTACGGCTACTACCATAAATTTCAGTACGGCATCTTCACGCACACGGTCCCATGCGCCACGAAGTGTCAGAAGGCCATTCAGCATACCACCCCAAGATGGTGCAATCAGCATGATTGAAAACACCGTACCCAACGTCTGTGCCCAATCTGGCAAAGAAGTGTAAAGCAAATGGTGTGGACCTGCCCAGATGTAAATAAAGATCAGTGCCCAATAGTGAATAATGGACAGCTTATAAGAGTAAACAGGACGATTGGCCGCCTTCGGCAAGAAGTAGTACATCAAGCCCAAATAAGGGGTTGTCAGGAAGAATGCTACCGCATTATGCCCATACCACCACTGTACCAAAGCATCTTGCACCCCTGCGTACATCGAGTACGACTTCCAGAAAGTTACTGGCAACTCGAAAGAGTTGACAATATGCAAGACCGCCACTGTTACAAAAGTTGCGATGTAAAACCATACCGCCACATACATATGGCGTTCACGACGTTTGAAGATGGTTCCGAGCAAATTGGCTCCGAACACCACCCAAATTAAGGTAATGGCAATATCAATTGGCCATTCCAATTCTGCATACTCTTTGGAGGTCGTGATCCCCAAAGGCAATGTGATCGCAGCCGCAACAATAATCAGTTGCCAGCCCCAAAAGTGAACCCACGAAAGGATATCATTGAACATCCGCGCTTTCAATAAACGCTGAAGTGAATAATAAACTCCCGCAAAAATTCCGTTCCCCACAAATGCGAAAATCACCGCATTGGTGTGTAATGGACGGATACGGCCGAAGGTTAAAAACGCCGTATCAAAGTTGAGTGCTGGAATAAAAAGTTGCAATGCGACGATCAGCCCCACCAACATGCCGACGATACCCCAGATGACGGTGGCGATAGCAAAATACTTTACTATCTTGTTGTCATAACGAAACTTCTCTAAATGCATAGCTAAAAAAACAATAGTTCGATTCTCCCGAATTTAAAGAGATGGATCGCCCCAAAACATGACATTTGTCACTTGAGGCATAAACCTTACATCAGTTTCATTCTTTACTTATATTAATTTTAGGATTATATCAACCTAAAGAGGGTTATGACAATGCTTTAATTGAATTAATTTAATATTCCGTTTCGGGACATTTTATTAAAAAAAAATGATGGTCTTAAAAATTTATTAGGGGAAATATCTCAAACTGACGGCCTCAGGGCACTTTCTGGATTTTTTCTATCATCGCCCAGGAAAATGGTTCATGAAAACTTTTTTTTATGTAATAATTTATGACTTTTTTCGCATTACCATTCCTACATTATAAATTGGGAGTGATCGGTCATGTATAATTCATCAAACCTCACTGACCATCATTCTTTTTCACCCGCTCATATTAGCTTTTTACTATGTCAAAAACAGCGTTGAAATTACCTCAACTGGTTCAGGACGACCAATGGTTAGCCCCTTACACAGACGAAATTAACCGAAGAATTGAGTCATTTATCTCAGCCAAAAAGGAAATTGAATCCCTTGCAGATAGCCTCACGGCCTTTGCAGGCGCCTACAAAGAAATGGGGCTGCAGCTCGATAAAAAGAAAAAAAGATGGACTTACCGTGAGTGGGCTCCAAAAGCGCAGGCGCTACACCTTATCGGGGATTTCAATCAGTGGGACCGCAACAGTCACCCACTGACCAAAGGAACCGATGGCATCTGGGAGATCAGTCTTCCGCAGGAAGCCATTCAGGAAGGATCATTGATTAAGGTTCAGGTGAAGGGCGACAACGGTACTTTGGACCGCATCCCTGCTTACATTAATTTGGTACAGCAGGATCCTGAAACCCATGGATATTCTGGCGTGGCTTATAAAGCGCCTTCTTTCCGATGGACCGATAAAAAATTCTCCTCCGCAGCACAAAAAGCCAGCCCGATTATCTATGAAGGGCATATCGGTATGGGTTGCGAGGAAGCGAAGGTAGGTACTTACCGTGAATTTGCGGACGATGTGCTGCCGCGCATCAAAAAACTTGGCTACAATACCATTCAGTTGATGGCCATCGCCGAACACCCTTATTATGGCTCCTTCGGCTACCATGTATCGAATTTCTTTGCGCCTTCGTGTCGTTTTGGGACACCCGAAGATTTCAAATATTTAGTCAACAAAGCCCATAAACTGGACCTGGCGATTATCATTGACCTGGTACACTCACACGCGGTAAAAAATCTCGGCGAAGGGCTTAACAAGCTTGATGGTTCCGACGATCAGTACTTTCACCCTGGAGGCAGGGGAGAGCACAGCGCCTGGGATTCCATGCTTTTCAATTACGGCAAAAAAGAAGTACAACAATTTTTGCTTTCCAATGTCCGCTATTGGATGGAGGAGTATCATGTGGACGGCTACCGCTTCGATGGCGTAACCTCCCTGATGTACTTGCACCACGGCGACAATATTTCCTTTGATCACTATGATAAATATTTCCTCGATCAGGTAGACTGGGATGCGCTGACCTATTTACAACTGGCCAATGCGCTGATCCACGAACTCAACCCTGAGGCCATTTCTATTGCTGAAGACATGAGTGGTATGCCTGGTCTTTGCCGACCAATTCTTGATGGAGGCCTTGGCTTTGATTTCCGCCTGCAAATGGGCATCCCTGATTTCTGGATTAAATACCTGAAGCACAAAAAAGACGAGGAGTGGAATATTCATGAACTTTGGAGTGTGATGACCAACCGCAGAGCCAACGAGCGTTCTATTGCCTATGCGGAATCTCATGACCAAGCCATTGTTGGTGACAAAACAGTTGCTTTTTGGCTGATGGACAAAGAGATGTACTGGCACATGAGCAAAGACAGCGACAATTTGGTGATTGATCGCGGTATTGCTCTGCATAAAATGATCCGTATTTTCACCATGGCACTGGGTGGCGAGGGTTATCTGAACTTTATGGGAAATGAGTTTGGTCACCCAGAATGGATTGACTTCCCTCGTGAAGGAAATGACTGGAGCTACCAGCATGCCCGCCGACAATGGAGCCTTGCCGATGCTGATTTCCTGAAGTACCACTTCCTGAAAGATTTTGACAAGGCGATGGTCAAGACTTTAAGCCAGCACCATACGCTGCAGGCCAATGGGGCTTCTCAGCTAAATATGGATGATACCAACAATACGATCATATTCCAGCGCGGAGAGCTGATTTTTGCTTTCAACTTCCACCCAACCAATGCTATTCCAGATTACAAGTTCTGGGTACCTGCAGAAGGGGAGTATGAGTGCATTCTTTCTTCAGACAGTGCCGACTTTGGGGGCTTTGACCGTGTGGACACCTCGATGACCTACCACACCGATGAAGACCAGAAGCTGAGTATTTACATGACCAACAGAACCTGCCTGGTATTTAAGAAAAAGAAAAAAAAGAAGGCTTCCACCAAAGCCCAAAAGAGAAATACTAAAAAATAAAAAAAATGCCTGACGCAAAAACGTCAGGCATTTTTTTGATCCGCTCCCGTACTTCGGATCACTTTACGAAAATTTCGTATGCTTTTCCTCACCCGCAACTCCTGGTCAATATAAAAGACATAATCAATGTCAGAGCCTTTCTCATTAAAGCGCCACGCACTACCGTCACGGCCTTTATCAGACTTCAGGCTGATTTTCTCCCGCTTACTGACCCAGCCTTTTCCTGGCGTAAGCACATCATATTTGACACTGTAACTTCCTTCATGAACATGATAAGTGTGCCCCAGCTGAACAACCGAGGAATCACCTATAATATCCGTTTTGAGGTTCCGGATATTCAGATATTGGCTGTCTGCTAAAAAAGTTACTGTTACTTCCCCTGCCGTGCCAGGATGCCCCTTATAGGTCAGCCCTACCAACAAAAGCATGGAAGCGATGATCAAATATTTCTTCATTCTATAAATCCGTATTACGTCAATATCAAATCCTATAAAACAAAGAATATGCCATATTAATAATTAGCGCAATATAGCCGCTGTAATGATATAATTTATCTTTAAATGGTACAACAACTACTTATTTGATGAAATTTTAATTACAAAAATATAAAATAGGAGTTAGTAAATTAGAAGCAATCAACGCTGTTATGCTAAACTACCGCCAACAAAAAAGTTACAAGTTTGAAACGGAGAAATACCGTGACGGCTTAAATCAGGTTATTTTTTACTATGATCAATGGATTGAAGCCCTGCGCTCCTATGTCGCCAACAAAAACGAGTCGCCTACCCGTTTAGAGGAATTAATTTATGATGAGCGATTCCCACAGTGGCTTGATCAACAGCTTATTCCTGCATATCCCAATTACCCCATTATTCATACTTTGCTTGTTCAGCAAGAGGAGATCAAATCCAATGTGAAGCTTTTGATTGAAAGTAAAAGCAATGGCGACTCCCAACTGCAAATTATTCGGCACTATCAGCAATGCGCCAACGACCTTCAGTTTGGCATTGAAACCATCGAATTAGTAAGAAAGCAAATCGCCAACCCAACGATGGTGAGTCAGCGAAGATCGGGAAAAATTTAAAAGGCCGTTAATTCTTAGCTTCCACAGCAGAAACCTCCACCCCTATCACTTTTGGCAGAGAACGAGTGAGCACCTCCATATCAGCCAATGCACGCTGCAACGCCCGCATTTGGTTAGGGTATAACCTGATTGCCTGCTCCATATCTTTAAGTTGCACCTGATCAAAAACAGCATCAACAAGCTGCACTTGCTCATGAAGCTCCTCGAGTTCTTGCTTGCCCTCCAACAGTGCCTCCAGGCCTTTAAAGTGTAATTGCTCTTCTCCTACACTTATTGATCCATCCCATAGCCCCTTCCAGAAAACCCACTGCAATCGGAGTGCCCGTAATGACTCTCCTGAGTAGGCACCCTGAATAAGCTCAAAATTCACCTGATCGCCATTGTTTATTCCTAACGGCAAGGCGAGACGCTTGCCATTCATCAAATCTATCGTTTTTATGGCAGAACTGACCAACATCGGTACCGCTTCCCCTGCTTCCACACCTGTATTACTGGTAAACTGACCTTTGTAATCGTTCCATAACTGATCGTACTTTACGCCAATGTCTTCCATGGCCTTCACTTTATCTATTAATGCCATTCGGAAGGCCGCAGAGCTTCGGATCAGCTGTAACGTCTCGTCGTTATCTTTAGCAAAAATCATGTATTCTACAGCCATCAAGCCCACCTCTTCTGCCACTTTATAGCGACCATTAGCTGCGGGCAGTATCCCTTCAGGGTTAATAGGGTACTTACCGATCAGTTCGGAAAGCATCAACTGTTCAGCAGGACCAAAATGCAGTAGCGAAATTGCCTGCCAGGTAAAATAGGCCTGTTTCCATGCCAGGCGCATGGTATTTAAAGCCTGCAAGCTCTGTGATCTCAAAAGGTCTTGGGTGGCGATATCAAGTGTGCGCATATCCTGTCTGAAGGTTTTGGCATTGGGAACAGCAAGGGTATCTGCCACTTCCTGAGCGAGCTGTTCGAAAAGTTCGACATCATGGGTCGGCCGATGATCTTTAAAATCAACGGATTCACATGATAAGCTCAAAAACACAATCGGACTAATTGCAATAATCGATAACAATCTTCTCATCTTTCTTTCTGATGTTTACACCCTTAGTTTCTCAAAAACAAAATACAGTCACCGTTTCCCCCTTCAAATGCCCTTGAAAGCATCCATAAAAAGTACAGCAGAGATGAAATTTACATGAAGAAACAATTTTATTTGGCGAAACCCCAATAAATAACTTATAAAAATAAAAAGTCAGCTATTCTATTGACTGAATAACTGACTTTTCGATAAGGGATTCTATTACTAAATAATCCTCATTAATAGCGGTATTAATTGCCTTAAATCTTACTTATTTCCAGCGAAATTTCACCCCAAGCACCACTGACGTCGGCATGTTAGGTCTTAATCCGTCAGGTCTACGGCTTACCAAATAAGTTTGATTCATAATATTATTCCAATTCCCGTAAATCTCTACTTTGGCATGAGGATAATAACGCACACTGAGGTCCATGGTGAAGATATTATCAGTGCCTTCTCCTGCAGGAATCTCTCCAATGCCTGCAACGGTTCTCATAGCTGCCTGATATTTGGCAACGGTGTTCACGGCAAATTTTGGTGCGGCAAAACCAGCACCCAGCGCCCATTGGTGAGGAGCTACATAAGGTAGGAAATCTCCTTTTTCAACATCGCCCCATGGCTCAAATTCAGAAGCAAAAGTGTTTTGGAAATTGGCCACAGTATAGCTGTAAGAAAAATTAACAGGAAGCTGGTACTTTGTCGTTCTGCCATAGAGCAAATTACCATTGGCCTCCAACTCTACTCCCTTTGAGTGAACACGCCCACCATTGAACATATCTCCTGATCCAGCGCCACCGCTACCTTCATTATCGCTGGTCAGCAGGTTTTGATAATCATTGAAATAATAAGTCGCTGAAGCGCTCCACATCGGTCTGTTGGTACGTAAGCCCACCTCATAGTTAACGCTTTCCTCAGGATTGGTCTCCTCTTTAGAGCCAGGAGGGGAGAAGCCCTTGTGCACACCTGCAAAAGTCGCCCAATACTGCCCAATACCATACTCAACACCTACACCAGGTAATATTACACTCACTTGATTCGACTTTTCTGAAAGGTCTTTGCCTGTACGGTCTGGATCATCAGCACCGTAATCATTCCTAACCTGATAAATGGACTCGTAGCGTACGCCAGGAATCACCGACAAGGCACCATATTCCATGCTGTACTGAAGGTAAGTGGCAAAAGCATAGGCATTTTCCAGGCGGTTATTACCGCTGCCAACACCCTGAACACCTGCAGTTGTTTTGGTCATTTCCATATTGGTCATGCTGTATTTATCTGACCACTGAAAACGATCCATACCATCTTCATGATATCTGAAACCTACCTCAGGCATATGCTTGAATTTTCCAGTATTGAATACAGCGTTAATACGCGTCTGTACTCCTTGAGAGTAATAGGCCCTGTTATTCGCCTTCACTTCGAGTCCATCGGCAGGCACTTCTGTAGCGCCTGTCATGTAGCCGTACTCTGTTGGATAAGCCGAAGGGTCGTCAAGTATTTTACCAATACTTACCCCGCCCACTTTGCTGAGTTTGTACCAGTTCCGAGCGAAATCGGTACGGTAAACCGAAGTTACAACGGACATAAAATCTGTAGGCTCAATGACATGCTGCAAGGAGTAATTTTTTTGCTCAGAAGTCATTTCATCCTTCTGAGAGGCAATATATCGCTGATAAGGGTCCAATTGAAAATCCTCCTCAGTAAGTCCGAGGTACGTTTCCTGGGATGTTTCCTTATTGTAGCCCACTTTAAATTGCAAAGACTGAAATACCTTCGCATCTGCTTTGGTATTTAGCTGCCCTTTAATCATATAATCCTGTTTAGCAAAACCAGTATTGTCGTTATTCGGCAGTGTTTTGAATCCATCTGCAAACTGCTGAAATGTTTCTACCAAAATTCCGTACTGCTCGCCAGAAGTTCCCGCATAAACATGGGCATTTTTTTGTCCGTAACTTCCTGCGTTAAGGTCTACCAAAGCCGTTGTTGATTGTGGGATCGCTGTAGAAACCAAATTCAGAGCCCCCCCAGTAGTATTTGGGCCATATTTTATCTGGCTGGCACCTTTTAGAATCTCAAAGGCTTCCATACGTCCTGCGGAAGGAAAGTAATAAGCTGCAGGAGCCACATACGGCGCTGGAGCAATCAAAATCCCGTCTTCCATCAATGTTACCTTGGAGCTACGCTCAGAGCCTGTACCTCTGATCCCCACATTAGGGCGAAGTCCCCATCCGTCTTCCTGAACCAGGTTCATTCCTGGAACAAAAGCCAACACACTATTAACATCCCGATAGTTAAAAACCGCCAACTCCTCAGGAGAGATGTAATGATTAGCACCTGGTATCGCCTCAATTCCGGCACCAGAGCGTGTCAAAGACCCACCATTAATCGTTACATTTTCAAGGTCTGTTACCGCAGGTTTCAGTACAATTCGGTAATGATAGGATTTTCCATTCTTAACCATTACCTGAATGCGGTTTTCTGAAAAGCCAACTGATCGGCTCACCAGCACTGTTTTTCCCGAAGGCACATGATCAATGATGAATTTTCCTTCAGCATCGGTAACTGCACCAGCAGTTGTTCCTTCAATGCCAATTGTTACCCCTTCGAGTGTTTGCTGTTGATGACTTAAAACCTGACCAGAGATTTTCCCCTGCGCCATAGCCACTTGGCTCATAGCAAAAAATGCCAGTACAAAAGTTAAATAGGTGTAGATGTTTTTCATAATGAATTAAGCGTAATTAGAATCTCATCACAAGAATAAATCTTATTTAGACTAATTACAAATTAAGATTAAAAAATATAACGCCTTTCTTTTCTACCACTGAATTATTAACCAAAGGTCACAGCAGGCATGAATTATTTAACAATCATTTTACATTAGAGATGACCGCTAACACAAAATGGTTTATAAATTTGCAGTCCCTATAAAATAAGGGGACCACTTAATGAAAGAAAATTTGACATCATATAGCGAACCAGTATCCTCTCCGGTAGATCAACCTAACCGAAGGAAAAACCTGTTTAAGGGTATTATTTCATTTGCGCTGACATTACTTTTATTCGCCTTTTCGCTTGAATTAATGGTGAAGGCATTGGCTTTGGTAGGCTCGCGGGCAACAGATATGATGCTGACCTATGAACTTGGCCCATTTGTCGGGCTGTTTGTCGGGTTGCTTTGCACGGCTATTCTTCAGAGTAGTTCCACCGTTACGGCGGCATTGGTGGCTGTGGTGGCCTCGGGCAGTATTTCACTGGCCAATGCGGTGCCCATTATTCTTGGAGCAAATATTGGGACCACACTTACCAGTACGCTGGTCTCCTTTGGGTTTATCAGTAACCGAAAAACTTTTCAGCGGGCGATTTCCTCTGCATCCATGCACGATTTCTTCAATATTTTCACGGTGCTGATCGTCCTTCCGCTTGAATATTTCTTCCAGATATACACCCATACGGCAACCGCACTGGCACAATATATCCCGATCATCAATTTGGATAATCTCTTTTCTGCCAAATGGCTCTCGTTGGACCCCTTGGTTTTTTGGCTCGTTAATATCATCAATAACGGTACAGTAGTGGTGGTGATCTCCATGGTATTACTTTTTGCGTCTATCAAGTTGTTGGCAAAAATTATCTACCGCTATTTGGATTATGAACTGAAAAGTACTTTTGAAAGCCTCTTTCAAACCGAGTGGAAAGCACTGAGTACGGGCACTTTGCTCACCATGCTGGTGCAGTCGTCCTCCCTGACCACTTCGCTCATTGTACCCCTTTCAGCTACCCGAAAGGTGCAACTCAGCAAGGCATTTCCGTTTATTATTGGCTGTAATTTAGGAACAACCATTACGGCATTGGTGGTGGGAATTTTTATGTCGCCAACAGCTCTGGCCATTGGCATTGTTCACTTCCTGTTTAACCTGACTGGCGTAGTGATGCTGATGCCATTCCGAAAAATACGCCACAGCATTGTTTCGCTGTGTATTTGGCTGGGCATCATGACGGTAAAATACCGAGTGATCGGCTTACTGTATTTGATCGGCATGTTCTTCATCACCCCATTTTTACTCATTTATTTCAGTCAATAGCCTTTTTTATTGCGGTTTGGAATCAAAATATTTTCAGATCCAAACAGATTTGATTTTATTGCTTGTTGAAAGGAATTTAACACATTATGATTGATAAGCATTTTTTTTACCGCATTGTATTACTCATTGGTATTCTGACTGCCGGACTGGGCACGGCTGACTGCTTTGCACAGTATGGTTATGGTGGCTACGGAGGGTATGGTGGCTATGGTTACGGTGGTGGCATGAATCGCCAGCGTTTACCCCAAGCAGGAGAGGGCACCAAGCCAAAAGAGCCAACGGCTTCTGAGCTTGCTGAAAAGGCCACGGCACAAATGAAAAAGGACCTGAAATTAAGTCTGGATCAAGAGCTGAATATAAACGTTCTGAATCATGATCATTACGACAAAATTTTTAAGATGCGTGCAGAAGCGATGGCGGGCACGGCTGACCCTCAGGACTTAAAAGATGAATACAAGGCACTTCAGGAAAACTACAAAACAAAAGTAGAAGGCCTGCTTAATGAAAAGCAACTTGAACGCTGGAAAAATGGCGGCAAGAAAAAGAAGAAGCACAAAAAGAAGAAAAAGAAAAAACACGATAAACAGCAAAAGGAGGAGGCAAGCCAGCAAGAGGACGCCACTACAACACCTGCTGAATAAAAATCTTAAGACATCGTTCATTAATTTGGGCGATGTTTTTTTTGGTCTGAATTAAACCCTGCACCGAAGTTTTCATCCTACTGATAAAAATTACGTGATGAAAAAACACCTCATATTTATTGGACTGACCATCGCTTTGCTGGGCTATCAGCCTGCTGCGGCACAACAACAATCTCAGCGCACTCCTCAGGAACAGGCGCAACAGTTAACAAATAAAATGACTGAAAAATATGATTTATCCGAGGCGCAATCGGCGCAGGCACTGCCAATCAATGAGGCCTTTGTCGGTAATATGCGAAGGCTGAAAGAGACGTCTGGCGACGACCAGGAAAGTCGGAGAAAATCGGGGCGGGCGTACCGTCAGGCTTACCACCAACAGATGAAAGAAATCTTGACGCCTGAACAATTTGAGCGATGGAAGGCCGACCAGAAGGCACGAATGGCCAAGCGGCGTGCGCAAAAACAAGCTCCCACCAACCCATAAATACACTGGCTAAAATTAATGCCCACAGAAAGCCCCCTATTTTCATTAAATAGGGGGCTGCTGTATAATACGTACTGATATCAATTACAGACGGCACTGAAAGGTTCTCTGATTTTCACGATCACAAGACCGCTTTTCACCCTCAGTCTGTTATGCACTCCAATCAATAAGCCGCTTCATATATACCGATCGCATCTTCGAGGGCAACTTCTTTGGGGTTTCCGCCCGTACAGACATCTGCCAAAGCGTTGATGGCCATTTTTTCGAAGTCATCCTTTTTTACCCCCAATGCTTCAAGGCCTGAAGGAATCCCAACTGCGGTGGATAATTTTGCGATGGCTTCCAATGCGGCATCGGCGGCCTCGGCGGTACTCATTGCAGAAATATCAACGCCCATTGCCTGGGCTATTTTACCGAATTTCTCTGGGCAGGCACTAATATTGAATCGTTCCACATGCGGCAGAAGAATCGCATTACATACCCCGTGTGGCAAATCATATTCGCCTCCCAGCTGATGAGCCGCAGAATGTACAAATCCCAGGCCACAGTTAGAAAATGACTGCCCAGCGATAAATTGCGCCCAGGCCATTTTACTTCTCGCCTCAAGGTTTGCACCATCTTTCACTGCCGTTTCCAAACTTTCACTAATCAAACGAATGGCATACAGCGCCAGCTCATCCGACCACGGGAAAGCGCCTTTGGTAACATAAGCCTCAATGGCATGGGTAAGGGCGTCCATACCCGTAGCAGCGGTAAGCGCCGCGGGCTTGTTGATCATGAGCGTTGGGTCGTTAACGGCAATAGACACCAAGCAATTTTTATCGACCATCACCATTTTCACCTTGCGCTTCTCATCGGTAATCACATAATTGATCGTTACCTCACTGGCTGTTCCAGCGGTAGTGTTTATCGCCGCAGTAGGCACCGCAGGGTGTTTCGACATGTGAATGCCTTCGTAATCCCGAATGTCACCACCGTTCGTCGCCAGAATACCAATCGCCTTACCACAATCCTGTGGAGAGCCACCGCCAATTGTCAATATAAAATCACAATGCTGTTGTGTAAAAACCGCTAAACCATCCTCCACATTTTTACATGTTGGATTAGGCTGCACCTGATCAAAAATTGTAAAATCAATCTGGCCTTCAGTCATTTTATCCGTTACGGCAGCCACCATACCCAATTCATTCAAAACCCTGTCGGTAACAACAAGGACTTTTCTGAACCCTCTTTCCTTGATTTCTTCCACTAAATCTTCTGTAACATGTGGGCCTACCAAACTCAAGGGTGGCAAATAAATTCTTCTTTTCTCAAGCATATCAAAAAATATTAAATACAGCCGAATGTAGAAGATCGCAGTTATAATTCTGTTGGGATCAAAGAATGAATACTTGCCATTTATGATTTCAAATAAAATAGATTTTTACTTCATGACAATTGTCATTCCTCAATAAATCAAAAGTTATAAATCACGAAAAACCCCCTCTTTTAATAAAAAAAGCCTGCCGAAAAGGGCAGGCTTTCAATCTGTTTATGACTTACAAAAGTTCGAGTACTTTTTCTGGTGGACGACCGATTACAGCGGTTTTATCTGTAATAACTATCGGCCTTTCGATCAGCTTGGGGTAGGTTACCATCGCTTCAATCCAGGCTTCTTCCGACAACTCTTTACCTTTAAATTCCTCTTTAAAAATGGCCTCTCCTTTGCGGATCAGCGATGATGCCGGTATTTGAAGCAAAGCCAAGATTTCCTTCAATTCCGCTGCGGTAGGAGGTGTTTTTAAATATTCAACGATTTCTACCGCTTGTTCTTTTTCCTCAATCAGTGCCAAAGTCTGGCGCGACTTGCTGCATCGTGGGTTATGAAAAATTTTCATGGGTTGTACTTGAATTAAAAATTAATACTTGATCATCGCGTAAACATCTTCAGCAGATGACAAACGAGCTGTACCATCGAGGAAAGCAAGCTCTATCAGGAAATTGACCAACACACTTTTTGCACCAACCTCCTGCACTAATTCCAAAGCAGCCAAAGCTGTTCCTCCAGTTGCCAACAGATCGTCGTGCACCAATACCACATCGTTCTCCCCAATAGCATCTTTATGCATCTCGATCGTGTCTTCGCCATATTCAAGGGCATAAGACTTCTGAATGGTATCCGCAGGTAACTTTCCTGGTTTGCGAATCATAACGAAACCCGCTCCCAGACGAGCCGCCAAAGCGGGACCAATAATAAAGCCCCTCGACTCAATTCCTGCGACCTTCGTGATGCCTTTATCTTTATAATATTCATAAAGGTGATCGATCATAAAAGACAATGCCTTGGGATCCTTTAGCGCCGTGGTGATGTCCTTAAACTGAATGCCCGGCTTCGGGAAGTCAGGTACATTCCTAATCACTGACTTTACATACTCAATATTCATAACAGTAACTTCTTCTTTTTACTTTCTGAAAGACAAAAGCCAAGTGATAGATGCCATGCCCTCAAAAAATTAATACCTTTGCTATTGCAAATGTTTTCTATCGACAAATGCAGTTTTAAATATAGGGAAATCTAAAAAGACCAAAAACTGTCGCTCGTAAAAACACTTCAATAATAAAGTAAGCGCTATTGAAATGACAAAAAAGCAATCATTAATTACAATACTTGGCCCTACCGCTTCAGGAAAAACACATTTGGCCGTGCATCTGGCGGCATTAATTAAGGGGGAAATCATCAGTGCTGACTCCCGACAAGTGTACCAGGGAATGGATATTGGCACAGGTAAGGATTTGGAGGAGTTTAACGTAAATGGGCAGCAGATTCCCTATCAGCTCATCGATATTCACCCTCCAGGATATGAATATAATGTTTTTGAATTTCAGCGAGATTTCCTGCAAGCCTATGCAAACATCCAGGTCAAGGACCGGCAGCCTGTGCTATGCGGCGGAACGGGGATGTATATCGATGCCATTCTCAAAGGTTACCATTTGGTGCAGGTGCCCGAAAATTTACCATTGCGGGCAGAGCTTTCCATGATGGAAACCAACGACCTTATTGAGCGCCTCAAAAGCTTGAAGAAACTCCACAATACCACCGACATCACCGACAGAAAACGACTCGTCAGGGCGATAGAAATTCAGACTTTTGAGCAGCAAAACCCAGATCATAAACAACCACTGCCCACAATGGACCACCATGTATTTGGCATACAGTGGGAGCGGGGCGTGCTTAAAGAGCGCATTACAAGCCGACTAAAAGCCCGCTTAAAAGAGGGGATGATTGAGGAGGTGCAAGGCCTTTTGGATGCAGGATTTACTGCGGAGCAACTTAAATTTTATGGCTTAGAGTACCGGTTTGTTACACAGCATATTATGGGAGAGCTCAACAGCAACGATCTGTTCCAAAAGCTCAATGCGGCAATTCACGCTTATGCCAAACGCCAAATGACCTACTTCCGACGCATGGAAAAACATGGCATTAATATCCATTGGTTAAAAGGAGAAACCGCTGTTGATGAAAAAATTGCGGAAATAATGAACTCTTCGCTTATGTAATGTTTTTAGACATTAGACAAAATGTACCTGCCAAGCGCAAAAAATTGAAAATTTAATTTCTCAATACTCTTTTACTTTATTCCTTTCACTTTAAACCGAGTTCCTATTTCCTAAAATTACCATTACCAGAACACCCCCTATCAGTACTCAAACCCCCAAGCACTATGAAAAAGCTCTTGCTCTTATCATTGTTCTTGAGTGGGTACATTTTTGCTCTGGGTCAAAATTTCCCGCCAACAGCCAAGCCTGAAAAGCAGTTGTTTTTCAGCCTTCGCTATGGATATGGTGATGTGATTGCCCATAGAAAAAACATGGAGGCCATCACCAATCAACCCTACCACTTTGTGGATGTTAAAGTTGGGCTGCAAACCCTTGGCCAGCAGCAGTTCCATGCCTTGCTGAACTATCCCGCCTTTGGGGTGGGCTATTCCAAGGGCAGCCTCGGCTACAATAAAATTTACGGTTTACCCAATGCCCTTTACGGCTTTGTGGATTTTCCGGTATTCAGGGCACAAAAGCTGCGTATTTCCCTGGAGCCTTCTATTGGTTTTGCCTTCTCGTTCAAGGCATATGATCCTGTCACTAATCCTGAAAACATCGCTATTGGGTCGGCTGAAAATGCTTACCTGCGGCTTCGGATTGCCACGCAGCTGTATTTGGCACCTCAATGGGATTTGGATCTTTCATTGGACTACACCCACTTCTCCAATGGAAACACCCGTTCCCCCAACCTGGGGCTCAATACCCGTGGTGGCAGCATCGGCTTCAATTATTATTTCAATAGAAAACAATATTTTGACCCCAAAAATAATGCTTACCAAACGACTTACGAACCTTTCACGGCCAACCACAGCATTGTGATGCGATACGGTTACGGGGTACGTTCTTCAGATGAAACTTTCCGCTTTTATAACGTTCATGATCTTGGCCTGTATTACAGCTACCAATTAAGCCCGGTGTATGCCGTAACCATCGGTAGTGATGTTTTTTACAATGAGGCTTACCGACTTTTGCTTCATCCTTTTCAGCAGTCACAGACCCAGTTTGAGCAATTGCTGAGCGTAGGGATTTATGCAGAAAATGAATTGATCCTTAATCAGGTGAGTTTTGTATTGGGCATTGGCGCTTATGCATATCACGGAAACAGTGCTCAGGAAGAATCCATATACTGGAGGCTGGGTGCCAGATACCGGATTATTGATCCGCTGTGGGTTCAGGTGGCCCTGAAGGCTCATGCTTCTGTAGCCGAATTTGTGGAATGGTCGGTGGCCTATCAGCTACGCTTTAAAAAAAAGAGGTAAACCAATACTGGCTTACCTCTTTTGGTCCTTTTGAAATTTAAAAGAACCTTATCTGTTATGACCGATCACGTCACGGGAGATATTAAATACGTGGTCATTCACACGTGAATAAACCATCACCAAATCAGAATAAAGAATACCCGATTTAATGTCGTAGTTCTCCGCCTCAGAGGCCGTCAATAATTTTTTATTCAATTGCTTCACACCCAAATAAACAGAGCGCTGTGCGTTGCTTGCTTTCTCGAAATCAACTCTTGTTGGGTTGTTCGCCACCTGCAAGTTCTCTTTCATAATCTTAAACCCTTCTTTCAGCTTATCTGAAAGGTCGATCAAAGACTGCTTTTGCTTAGAGGTGAATAAAAGCTCTTGCTCATTCTTTTTGGTGAATACCTTTGCTGCGTGACTGAAAACATCACCGATACGTTCCAAATCATTGATCACGTAGTGCAAATCAGAGATCACCTCGATAGAGTTTTTACTCAGATCATTGGCAGAGATTTTCAACAAGTACTTCGCAATTTCCTCATGAATTTCATCCGTAGTGGATTCGTATTTACGAATTTTATCGATGAATTTCTTTTGTTTCTTTGGCTTCTCTTCCTCAATCAGCTTACGCAGATTGTTCAGCATTTTCTCGGTGTATTCCGCAAAACGCACCGCTTCTTGCTGTGCTGAAAGAATGCTTGACTCCGGTGTGCTCATCAAACCTGTTGTGATGTACTCCAGGCGGAAATCATCATTGTCCTCTTCTTTTGCAGGTAACAAACGGGTTACGGTATCTGCAATGAAATTCACAAACCAGATCATCACAAAGGTATTGATCAGGTTAAATGTGATGTGGAACAATGTCAGTCCCCACTTAATCGACTCAACTTCAGTGAATGGGTCGCCCAATCCGAGGAAATGATCCATCGTGTAACCAATACCCATGGTGAAGTAATGAAATACGATCAGCATCCATACCACCCCAAAAATGTTGAAGATAAAGTGTGCAAAAGCGGCGCGTTTGGCATGTACGTTCGCAATCATAGCCGCCAAGTTTGCTGTTACCGTTGTCCCGATGTTCTCCCCAAGGATGATCGCCGCAGCGGCTTCAAAAGGGATCAGGCCTTTGTTACAGAGCACCAGTGTAATGGCCATGGCCGCACTGGAGGATTGCACAATGATGGTCAGCAGGGTACCTAAACCAATGAAAATGATGGTCGAAATAATGCCTCCGGGCCCTATTCCTGTCAATCCTTTTACAAAGGATAAAATCTCTGGGTTTGCTTTTAGGTCAGGAACGGCACCTTTCAGCGCATCCAATCCCATGAACAATAAGGCAAAACCGATCAGGAATTCTCCCAGGCTCTTGGCTTTATTGTTACTCATAAACAACATTGGGAATCCTAAAGCAATAATGACCAACGCATAGGCGGAGATACTTACTTTTGAGAACCCAAAGACGGTCAGTAGAACGCCGGTCATGGTAGTACCAATATTGGCCCCCATAATCACACTTACTGCCTGTACCAGGGATAATAGTCCTGCATTTACAAAACTCACTACCATCACAGTGGTTGCGGAGGATGACTGTACCAAACTGGTGGTAACAAAACCTGTCATCATTCCCATGAATCTATTTTGGGTCATTTTACCCAAAACCTCTCTCATCTTGTTTCCTGCAACTTTCTGAATTCCTTCAGACATTACTTTCATCCCGTAGATGAAGAAACCAAGAGCTCCAATCAGCTCCAGAAAATCAATTATTCCGTATTCCATTTCTATAGAGAATTAGGCATTCGTGCCAACTATTTTTCGAGTTCAAAAATGATACATTAAAACGGGTTCGCAGTTAATTTTCATGTTAATTATTTGTTACCAAAAGCTAAAATCACTCCATTCAGAATAAAAAACGCTAAAATTGAATGAATTACGCATTTTGTCGATCAATTAATTAGAGTGATTCTAAAAGAAGCTTAGTTTATTTTGATAATCAGATTACCTGAATATCTCGCCCTGGGGTCAAATCAGCAAAAACCCTGCGCGATTAACATATCCATTACAGTTAATTCATGCAGGGTTCTCAATGGAATTAAAAAGCTATAAAAGGGGCAATATTCCTTCAATATACGATCGGTCGTTGGACAATCTCGGCACCTTATGTTGGCCTCCGAGTTTTCCTCTTTGGCGCATCCACTCATAAAAAGTGTGCTTTGGCGCAAAATGTACTTTAGGCATTTCAAGGGCGATATCCTTATACCGTTTGGCATCATAGTCCGAATTGATTTTCCGGAGGGAGGCATCAAGTGTTTCTGCAAACTTGGCATGATCCGCAGGCGCTTTATCAAACTCGACAATCCATTCGTGCCCACCTTTCACACCCACCTCAAGAAATCGTGGGGCGGCCGTATAATTACTCATGATTGCACCTGTCGCCTGACAGGCTTCTGTCATGGCCTGATCTGCATTTTCGACAATCACTTCTTCCCCAAAAGCATTAATAAAATGCTTGGTTCTTCCGGAGATTCGGATGCGGTAGGGGATCAGTGAAGTAAAACGGACGGTATCCCCGATCAGGTAGCGCCACAGCCCGGCGTTGGTGGTAATGACAATCGCATAATTTTTTCCTATTTCCACCTCTTCAAGTCCGAGCGTGGTCGGGTGTTCTTTATCCCATTCATCCATCGGGATAAACTCATAGAACACGCCATAATCGAGCATCAGCAACATGTCCTTACTGTCTTTCTGATCCTGAATTCCGAAAAAACCCTCGGACGCATTGTAAGTTTCCATGTAGCGCATATTCTCCCGGGGGATCAGCGCATCGAAAGAGCTTTGGTAGGGCTCAAAGGCGACAGCACCATGTACGAAAGCCTCCAAATTGGGCCACACTTCTTTGATGTGTGATTTGCCCGTAATTTCAAGAATGCGTTGCAAAAGGACGAGGGTCCAGGTGGGCACCCCTAAAAAGTGGGTAACATTCTCATGGATCGTCGTTTGTGCCATTTGTTCGATTTTGGCTTCCCATTCGTCCATCAGGGCGATATCCAGGCTTGGGGTTCGATACATCTGCGCATAGAATGGCAGGTTGGCCATAATCACAGCCGACACATCACCGTAGTGGGAGTTTTCATTGATATCGAATTCATTCACCTGCAGACTACCGCCTATCCCCAGCCCTTTTCCAGAAAATATCTTGGTGTCGGGGTAGTTATTGGTATAAAAGGAGTAAAGGTCTTTTCCTCCTTTCATGTGGCAGTCATCAACAGCCTCTTTGGAAACAGGAATGAACTTACTGCGGGCATTGGTGGTTCCTGAAGACTTGGAAAACCACTTGATTTCGGTAGGCCACAGCACGCCTTGTTCCCCTTTCATCATTCGCTGGATATAAGGGTACAGGTCTTCATAACGGGCAATAGGTACCCGTTCCCTGAAGGCTTTTTGAGTGGTAAGATCTTTGAAATGGTATTTGCGGCCAAATTCGGCCTCGGCACCCATTTCAATCAAACGCTGAAAAATGTCATGTTGCACCTCATGAGGGTGCTTCATAAAAAGTTCGATCTGGTGAATGCGCTGTTGCATTACCCAGGTAATTATGGTGTTGATGAATGTCATATAGCAGTTTTGATAAACAAACAGCTACAGCTTATATCTTTCTTTTCAGCTCAAAATACTCCCCTAAATAAACCCTGCGCACCTCTGGATCATTTGCCAAATCTTCTGCTGTACCTGCTCTAAAGAGCTTTCCTTCCACCATCAGGTAAGCCCGGTCGGTAATGGCCAGGGTCTCGTTTACGTTGTGGTCGGAAATCAATATACCGATATTCTTGTTTTTTAGCTTCGCCACAATGCCCTGAATTTCTTCCACGGCAATGGGGTCTACCCCAGCAAAAGGCTCATCCAGCAACACAAAGTTGGGATCAACAGCCAAAGCACGGGCAATCTCTGTTCTGCGTCGTTCTCCTCCTGAAAGCACCATCCCGAGGTTCTTCCGAACGTGGGTAAGGCTGAACTCTTCAAGGAGTTCTTCCATTTTGGCTTTTTGTTCTGGTTTAGACAGCTTGGTCATTTCCAGCACCGCGAGCAGGTTTTCCTCCACCGTCAGGGACCGGAATACGGAAGCCTCCTGCGCAAGGTAGCCAATTCCTTTTTGAGCCCTACGATACATGGGCAAGGCAGTAATGTCCTCATCATCCAAAAAGATTCGGCCGGCGTTAGGCTTAATCAAGCCAACGGTCATATAAAAAGAAGTGGTTTTCCCTGCTCCGTTTGGGCCCAAAAGTCCCACAATCTCTCCCTGGTTTACCTCTACGGAAACCTGATTCACTACCGTACGCTTTTTATATTTCTTTACCAGCTTTTCAGAACGCAATTTCATATACTAATCTTTCTACGATTCAAACAGTACTCGGTCATCGACCAACTCATAATTAAACAAATTAAAAGAGATTATTCTTCAAATTTGATATCTTTCACATAAAGCTGAAGATTTTTTCTTCCCATATAAGTATTTTCCTCTACGGAATAAGCCATACGGAAGCGCATGCCACTGCTCACAAGGTCATAATACTGCCCAAAACCAAAGCCAATGGCTTCGATGGGCTCTTCATTACCATCCTGTGTTACTTTAAACTTTAAATGCTCCCCTTTCAGCAGGCGAGGGCGATCGACCACCTTGAGGTTTTCACTCACAAAGATGGGCGTCATGTTTTCCGGGCCAAAAGGCGCCATTTGCTTTAAAATATTGTACAATTTATAATTGACCTCATTCAGCGCAATTCTTCTGTCGACATTCAGTTGTGGAGTCAGCTGATCCTCTGTAATTCGCTCAGCGACAATTCTGTTGAACTTCTCCCGGAAAGCGTCCACTTTATCAATGTCCATCGTCAGGCCGGCGGCATATCTGTGCCCACCAAATTGGTCGAGCAATTCTGCACACTCACTGATCGCCTCGTAAACATCAAAACCATTCACGGATCTGGCAGAGCCTGTGGCTTTGCGGTTGGATTCGGTCATGATGATGGTCGGGCGGTAAAATTTATCAATACAACGTGAGGCAACAATGCCAATCACGCCTTTGTGCCAGTCACTTTTAAAGAGCACGGTCGATTTGGCATTGTCATCCCCCTGCGATTCTATCATCTCGATGGCTTCCGCAGTAATATTGCTGTCGAAATTCCGTCGGATTTCATTCTTGGATTCAATCTGTTTTGCAAGTTGCTCGGCCTCCACCTCATCTTTAGCCAATAGCAAATCCACGGCTCCCGAGGCATGTGCCATTCTTCCAGCAGCATTAATTCGCGGACCAATACCAAACACGATCGCAGAGATCGACATTTTATTCATGCCTCCCCCCAAGTTCATCAAGGCTTTAAGTCCATGTGAGGGTTTCTTGTTCAGGAGTTTCAGTCCAAAATGCGCCAGCACACGATTTTCATCGGATACTGGGACAATATCTGCGGCAATACTCACCGCAACAAGATCCAGGAAGGCAAATAATTTGCGCTCAGGAATATCGAATCGCTGACAATACCCTTGCATAAACTTGAAGCCAACCCCACAGCCTGAAAGCTCAGTGAATGGGTAAGGGCAATCCTGTTGTTTGGGGTCAAGAATAGCAATGGCAGGAGGGAGGATTTCCCCTGGGCGGTGATGATCACAGATAATAAAATCGATGCCGTAATCTTTGGCCTGCTGAATACGGTCTACGGCTTTTATCCCACAGTCAAGGGAGATAATCAGCTTGAAATTATTATCGCGGGCGTATTCCATCCCTTTGGTCGATACGCCATAACCTTCCTTGTAGCGGTCTGGCACATAAAAGGCCACATTCGGGTAAAGGGTTTTGATAAATCCATAAACCAAGGCCACGGAGGTGGTTCCATCGACATCATAATCACCATAGATCATGATTTTTTCTCTTTGCTGAAAAGCCTCCTGCAATCTATTTACGGCAATATCCATCCCTTTCATCAGGAAGGGATCGTGCAAATGCGCTAAGGAAGGACGAAAAAACGCTTTGGCTTCTTCGTAATTACGAATCGAGCGCTGGGCAAGCAAAGAGGCTACGGTTTCAGAAACCCCCACTTCCGCCATCAATCGATCTACATCCTCCTGCGGAGCTGCCGATTTATAAATCCACTTTTTGACCATACATCTAAGAAAAAAAATCGTGATAAGCCATCCAGTAAGCTGAATGGCTTAAATATTTGTACGGGAAACAGCCGTCTCCCTATTGAAAATAATGTGGGAAGTTAAAAAGCCTGATAGCCCTTTTCTTCCAGATCAGCAGCGGCCGACAATACTTTGTCTTTCATTTCTTGCTTGAAGGTGTCAAGGTTTTGAGCGATTTGCTCCTCATAAGCCCCAACGATCTGCGCAGCAAGAATTCCTGCATTTTTTGCGCCATTCAGTGCCACTGTCGCTACTGGCACGCCTCCAGGCATTTGCAGAATCGACAATACAGAATCCCAGCCATCAATGGAATTCGATGATTTTACAGGCACTCCAATCACTGGAAGGCTCGTCATCGAAGCCACCATCCCTGGCAGGTGAGCGGCACCACCAGCGCCAGCAATAATCGCTTTAATTCCCCGTGCACGTGCCTCCTGAGCGTAAGTCACCATGCGTTCAGGTGTGCGGTGTGCGGAAACAATCGTTACCTCAAAAGTAACCCCTAACTCTTCTAAAACCTCTGCGGCTTGTTTCATCACGGGCAGGTCAGAATTACTGCCCATGATAATACCTACTTGCACCTTACTCATGCTTTTATTTTTAAAGTATTTTTGATGTATGTTGCTTTCTCTTTCAGTCTTTCCAGGTCGGCATCGACGATCGTAACGTGCCCCATTTTACGAAAAGGCTTGGTGTAGCTTTTGCCATAAAGGTGAACATGTGCACCATCAACGGCCATAACCTCGTCGGTACCTTCATACTTGGCCATTCCTTCGAAGCCTTCTTCCCCTAAGAGGTTCACCATTGCGGAAGGCTGAAGCGCCTCGGTAGACCCCAAGGGAGTGTTCAGAATAGCGCGGAGATGTTGTTCGTACTGTGAAGTCTGATTGGCCTCAATGGTTTGGTGGCCACTGTTGTGCGGACGTGGCGCTACCTCATTAACCAGCACATCGCCCGATTTGGTTGCAAACATCTCAACAGCCAACAGACCGACCATGTCCAGTTTAGTGATCACATCCCGGGCAATATCATCCGCTTTTTTAGCTACGGCCTCAGAAATATTTGCTGGCGCAAAAAGGTATTCTACCAAATTGGCTTCAGGATGATAAATCAGCTCCACTGCAGGGAATGTTCTTACCTGTCCGTCCTCATTTCGAGCGACAATCACCGAGATTTCGGTTTCAAAATCAATCAGTTTTTCCAAAACACCTGGCTTGTCAAAAGCTTTGGAGAGATCCTCCACCTGGCGTAACATCTGTACCCCACGGCCATCATAGCCTTCTTTTCCCAGTTTATGAACCGCAGGCAGGAAGTCAGCATGACGCATCACTTCGTTACGGTCTTGGGTAAGAATAAATGGCGAGGTTGGAATGTTATTATCCTGATAGAATTGTTTCTGAACCCGCTTGTCCTGAATCAGTTCAATGACCCGTGGCTGAGGGAAAACTTTTTTCCCTTCAAGCTCTAACTGACGCAAAGCTTCGGTATTAACGTTCTCAATTTCAACGGTAATCACATCACACTGCTTCCCGAATTCATATACATCCGTATAATCTTTCAGTGAACCATTGGTGAAATTACTGCTGATACGGGCACAGGGAGCCTGTGGGTCTGGATCCAAAATGGCGATATCCAAATTAAAATCTAAGGATGATTGAATCAACATCCGTCCCAACTGTCCACCGCCAAGAATGCCCAATTTAACGCCTTGAAATAATGAAAATGCCATGTTGTTTTGCTGTTAGCCTATCTTAAAGTTATTGACATACAAAACTAAGCCTTTTTCGATAGTTATGAAGGTAAAAGTCAAAAGAAAGCAAGGAAAAAAAACATCTAAAACTTAAAAAATTCCTCTAATGTCCGCTGCATCACTATCGGATTCAGTGGTTTGGTCAGGTAGCCGTTCATCTGTGCGAGCTTGGCATTTTCTTCCCATCGGTCAAATCGTGTTGCGCTCAGTGCGATAATGGGGATCTCATAGTAATGCTTGTCCTGATGTCGGATCGTTTGCGTAAGGTCTTCCCCATGAGCATCAGGAAGGTGCAAGTCCATCAATATCAAATCAAACTGTTCTTGCTTTACCCACTCAAGGGTGGCTTTTCCCGTTGCGGCAATCTCTGGATTGATCCCAAATTTCTTCAAGTACTTTTTCGTAATCACCTGATTTACCACATCATCTTCTACCAGCAAAACTTTACTTGCACTGAAATCCTTACGTGTGCGCTGCACAAATTTGGAAGTGAGTTGCTCATTGCGATCGAAAGGCATGGAGATCAAAAACCGCGTGCCTTTGCCTTCTTTGCTTTCCACGCGAATATTGCCTCCCATACTTTCTACCAACAGTTTACTGATACTCAGGCCAAGTCCTGTACCACCAAACTTGCGGGTGGTCGATTTTTCGGCCTGCGTAAATGGCTCAAAGATCCGTTTGAGGCGGTCTTCAGGAATTCCAATGCCCGTATCTTCAATCACAAAGCGCAGCCAAGCCCTGTTGGTCGCTTTGGGCAATCGCTCCAGGCGGATGGTTACCGCTCCTTTTTCAGTGAACTTAATGGCATTGGTAATCAGGTTGATCAATACTTGTTTCAGGCGGTGGGCATCGCCAAGCAACTGTTCGGGGATCTCATCTCCTACCAAAACTTTAAGGCTGATGGATCGGGCATCGGCACGCTGTTGCAGCATCGCTTTAATATCGGTGGCCAGTTGTTTTGGAGAAAACCTCGTTTGGTCGAGTTCCAGTTTACCGCCAAGAATTTTGCTGAAATCAAGCACATCGTTGATTAACCCTAACAGGTGCTCTGCGGAGTATTGCATGGTTTTGAAGGAGTTATGCAAATTTTCCTGTTCATTTTCCATCTCAAGCAGTTGTGCCAAACCCAAAACCGCATTCAGGGGCGTCCTTAGCTCATGCGCCACAACGGATAAAAAGGTGGGGTCTTCGAAAGGGGAGGGGCGGGATTTTTTCAGGCACCAGACGGTTTGCTGGTCATCCTCACTGAGCTTGCTTAATTCCCATTCTTTCAGGGGAGTCTTCGAAGTGCTCAAAGTGCATTGCGCGCCCTGCTCCCAAATACTGACCGACTTGAATAAATCCTGCTGCGCCTCCTTGGCCTCAGGAAAATCATCAAACTGCTCTTTCATCTCCTGATTATAGTAAATCAATGCGCCTCCTTTCTCTTGTACCAATACAGGAATGGGGAGCTGATCCAAAAAGGACGGAGGGATGTTCGAAGGGCTTAATGCTGAATTCATAGTTGGTTTTATATGCGTACTCCTTAAAGTGGCGAAAAAAGGTACTCCTTTTCAATTTGAGCCTTTTCAGGCTTAATCTGTTGTACGAATATTTTCGGTTAAAGCGGTCTATTTCTCCGCTGAAATAATTATTTTAGAATCATCAAAGACCCCATTTGTTTAAAGAATAACGAAAAGACATGGTTAACTTAACCGTACAAGGCGTGATCGTAACGCTCATGGTAGCTGCTGCTGTGGGTTGGTTGTGCTGGCATTTTTATAAAAAAATTACTGCAAACAGCCGAAAAAAATGTTCCGGTGGCGGATGTGATAAATGCCAGGATTAATTCAATTTATCCTAAACAGGCTATTATTTGAATATTCTTACAAATCAGATAAATTTTTAAATAGTCATTTATTCAGATTGTATTATATTTAAAAAAACAAAGATTGACTAATACAAAACCGTTAGCTGTTCCCTCTTTCGATGAACCTCCATCCATAATAATCACTGGAATCGTTTGTGCAATTCAAACGCCATAATCTCGCTAATCCATTACATTTTATTTGATAAAACCCGTTAAATTCCCATTTTGGGTTTTAATACACCTTTTATTATTAATACCATCTTAATTGTTCAAACCTAATTTTTCAGACAATGAGTTTACCAACGAAATTTCAGCATCCTTATAAATTTGATCCTAAATACAGCAAGAAAACCGCTTACTTCTGTATGGAGTTTGCGATCGATCAATCCTTCAAAATCTACTCAGGTGGATTAGGGTTCCTTGCGGGTTCACATATGCGCAGTGCCTACGACCTAAAGCAAAATATGGTCGGTATTGGACTACTATGGAAGTACGGATATTATGACCAAATCCGTGCGAAAGATCAGTCAATGGATGTTCTTTTTCAGGAGAAAACCTATTCTTTCCTTCAGGACACAGGCATCAAGTTCTCGATTCGAGTGAACAATCATGATGTTTGGGTAAAGGCTTTCTATCTTGATCCAGAGCAATTCGGTACTGTACCGATGTTCTTCCTTTCTACTGATTTACCAGAGAATGATTATTTAGCACAAACAATTACTCACCGCCTGTACGAATCCAATACAGAAGGGAAAGTCGCTCAGTCTATCCTTTTAGGCCTGGGTGGTGCTAAACTTTTAGATGAATTAAACTGGGAGCCAGATATTTATCACTTGAATGAGGCACACGCCCTTTCTTCGGCTTTCCACTTGTATAAAAAACACGGCTCTATCGAGGAGGTGAAAAAGCGTATGGTTTTCACTACGCACACTCCTGAAGAAGCTGGAAATGAAAAGCATAACATCCACTTGTTGGATAAACTCGGCTTTTTCAATGGTGTTCCTTTGGATCAAGTTCGTGAGCTTACAGGCATTCATGATGATACTTTCAACCACTCGCTGGTTGCTTTACGCTTTGCGCATTTTGCCAATGGGGTATCAAAACTACATGGGGAAGTATCTCGCGAGATGTGGAAAAACCAAACGGGTATTTGCCCAATCACGCACGTTACCAACGCACAAAATGCCCGCTACTGGCAAGATCCTGAGCTGAAAGCTGCTTTGGTAAAAGGAGATGATGCGCAACTGACCGACCGTAAGAAAAAGCTGAAGAAAAACCTTTTCCAGATTGTTGCCGACCAAACAGGAAAGTGGTTTGACCCGAACGTTTTCACGATCGTATGGGCGCGCCGTTACGCTGGATACAAACGTGCAGATTTGATCACACGCGATATGGAACGTTTCCAAAAATTATTGAGCAACAGCAAGTACCCAGTACAGATTATCTGGGCAGGAAAGCCTTATCCAATGGATTACGGTGCAGTGGGTACTTTCAACTCTTTGGTACACATGACGAAGCATAACAAAAATGCTGCGGTACTGGTAGGTTACGAGCTACAACTTTCGCGCATGCTAAAATATGGTTCTGATGTATGGTTGAACAACCCACGTGTTACCCGTGAGGCTTCTGGTACTTCAGGCATGACGGCAGCCATGAACGCTGGGGTAAACTTCTCGACTTACGATGGATGGATTTGTGAATTCACCCGCCATGGCGAAAATGGATTTATCATTCCTGCTACGGATCACCGCAAGCCGCATCATATGCAGGATCATGAAGATATGGAAGCGATGTTCTACATCCTGGAGAACGAAATCTTGCCGACTTATTATGATGAGCCTAAGAAGTGGACTGAGATTGTGAAAACATCGATGAAAGACGTTACGCCTTATTTCGATGCTGACCGTATGGCACAGGAGTATTACGATCACGTATATACAAACCCTGAGCAAAAGAAATTCAAAAAATAAGAAAGCCTGAGGCTTGAAAATGCAAATCCCGATCAGATGACTGGTCGGGATTTTTTATGTTTTATTTTGTCCACAGATTATTTTAAAATCATGGTTAAAAAACAATGGTTAGTAATCGCAGGACGTTTGAACTAAAATATCAGCATTCCTTTTGGGCGTAAAATTAGGGCGTCAAACTATCGCGAGCATCCCTCTCGTGATGATCAATCATTGACAATCAACGAGGAGGAAGATCGCAATAGCGTATGCTTTAAACTACTTTCCCTTCTTCGCTTCGTTCCAATAATAATCCATTTCCTCAAGGCTCATGTCCGACAGATTTTTACCATCTGCAGCGGCGGCTTGCTCCAAGTACTGAAAACGGTAGATAAATTTTCGGTTGGTGCGCTCCAATGCTTCTTCGGCATTGATGTCCAGAAATCGGGAATAATTGATCAGGGAAAATAACACATCTCCGAATTCGTCCTGTGCTTTTTCATGATCGATTTCGCTACCATCGGCGATGTTGAATTCGGCTTTAAACTCACCCAATTCCTCTTCGACTTTCTCCCAAACCTGTGTTTTATCGTCCCAGTCGAAACCTACGCCTCGGGCTTTTTCCTGAATGCGCATGGCCTTGACCAAAGCGGGGAGGGTTTTCGGAACGCCTCCCAAAACAGAAACATTGCCTTTCTCTTTCAGCTTGATCTTCTCCCAATTCTGCTTAACAGCTTCTTCATCATCCGCCACCGTATCGCTATAAATATGCGGATGGCGGTGGATCAATTTATCACAAATACCATTGAGCACGTCGGTAATATCGAATTGCGCATTTTCTTCCCCGATCTTGGCATAAAACACCAAATGCAACATCAGGTCACCCAACTCCTTGCGTACCTCTTCAGCAGCACCCTCCATTATGGCGTCTGAAAGTTCATACACTTCTTCGATCGTCAAATGACGCAAAGACTCCGTCGTTTGTTTCTTGTCCCATGGGCAGTTCAATCGCAACTCGTCCATGATGGTCAGCAGGCGATCAAAAGCGGCTAATTTCTCCGCTCTTTTGGTATCTTTTGGAGGATCTATTTTCGGCATGGTATTTCTTTTTTTCTGCAAATAACAAAGGGTTGAACAGAAAACAAAAATGCCTTCCGAATGATTTCAGAAGGCAGCTTATGTGTTGTTCGATTGGTCTTTATTTTTTGACCATGATTACCTTGATTTACAGGATTTCCGTGATTTTGATTTTCCTGTAAAGGCATAATTCATTATGTCTCACGTAACAATTTGAATATAAGGGTCATTATTAGGGTCAGCATTGTGTTAGACGTTAAAAATAACATCTCTACAGCATCTTAATGACATTGGATCAGCCCCTACAGCGATTAAATTTTGTCAAATATCAGTTAAAATAAATCATGGTCTATAACACCTCCCAAAATCAACCTTGTAATTCTTTAAACGCCATAAACGCCATCAATCCTGATCCGATTTCCAAAGCATCATGATCAATATCGAAAGTAGGCGTATGAACGGCCGAAGTGATTCCCTTGGCTTCATTCCTTGTTCCTAATCGATAAAAACAGGCTTTCATTTCTTGGGTGTAATAAGAAAAATCTTCGGCACCCAACCAAATATCCAAATCAACGACATTCTCTTCACCTAAATATTCCTCTGCCACGGCACGGTTGCGCAAGGTCAAGGCTTCATCATTTTCCAGATAAGGGTAGCCTTTGCGAATATCGAAATCTACCGTTCCGCCCATGCCTTCTACAATCCCTTTGGCCATTTTCACGATTCGCTCATGTGCCTCGGCGCGCCAAGGCTCATTCATGGTTCTGAAGGTTCCTTTGATCTTGACTTGATCAGGAATAATATTGGTTGCGCCAAAAGCACGAATATCTCCGAAGGAAAGTACACAGGGGATTTTTGGTGGCGCAAAACGACTGACAATTTGCTGCAAGGAGACGATCATGTTGGCCGCAATCACAATAGGATCAATATTGTTTTCAGGCAAGGCCGCATGTCCGCCTTTTCCACGAACGGTGATATGTAGCTCATCGCAAGAAGCCATGTACATCCCTGGGCGGAAGCCTACTTTCCCGACAGGAATAAAAGGCATCACGTGCTGCCCGATGATGGCTTCAGGCTTTGGATTTTCCAGTGCGCCATCTTTGATCATCAACGAAGCACCACCAGGAAGCTGCTCTTCACCAGGCTGAAATACCAGCTTGACAGTCCCTTCGAACTGATCTTTAACCTGGTTCAGTATATAGGCCGCCCCCAACAAAGAGGCCGTGTGTGCATCGTGCCCGCAGGCGTGCATCACCCCATCATTTTGTGATTTGTACGGTTGATCATTCTCTTCAACAATTGGCAGGGCATCAAGATCAGCACGTAAAGCGATGACTTTTTTCGTGGGGTTCTTGCCTTCAATCAGTGCCACCAATCCTGTTTCGGCCTTGGTTTCCTGCCGCGTGATTCCCATGGCGGTGAGCTGATCAGCAACATACTTTACGGTATGGTGTTCCTGAAAAGATAATTCTGGGTGCTGATGCAGGTATTGTCGGTAATCGATCACCTGCTGCTTTATTTCTTTGGCTAATTGCTGAATGGTTGATTTCATGACTGATAAATTATGGCTAATCCTGTGTCGTCTCTGCTGGGGATTGATCTCCCAGTTTCACTTTGAAAGGAATAATGATCGCACGTCCGAAATTACTCTTGGCTTTTTTGTAAAGTCCGTAAGCATCGACACGGCTGTAATACTCCCCAATACGCACCCGATAGGTCGGCTGTACATAAGTTACCTTTGGCTTGGCTTCAGGGAGCAATTCATAAACCTCCGATTTAATTTCGTTGGCACGGTCGCGGCTTGTTCCTGAATATACCTGAATGGTGTATTTGGTGGCATAACTGCCTGCATTTGCGGCTGCAAAAGCCTGCAATTGCGCATCTACTCCTGTAGTGATTGCTGATGACTCAGAAAAATCCTGTTCTTTTGTTAACTGATTTTCTTTTTGCTGTTCGGCCTGTTTCGCTTCTTGCTGCGCTTTAAGCTGAACAAAATCTTCTCGGTTCGTCGAAATATCTTCTTGATAATTGGTGGTGGTGGTCTTCGCTACTTTCGGAGAACACGCCGTTGCCAGCAAGAACATGCCAAACAGGACATAGATATTTTTCATAGTAATGGGTTTATTTAAATTTCGGTTTTGCCTATTGGCGCTCAATTTACAAAATTTTAGCCATTGTTTAATATATCGTCTGTTGGGCAGGCAGCTCTATTACTGACCTTTGTTGATGGACATTTTCGACCCAACAAAAATGGGGTTACGATCCTAAGAACGCAACCCCATTATATATATTAAACAAAAAGGTTCAAATTAGTCAATCAACACACATTTGTTGGCTGCCAAATCGTTTTCTACCTTCTTGAATTTTACATTCTCTTTTACAGAACCGTCATTGTAACGTACCGATACCAAATCGTTTCGGCCATGCGTAACCTCTTTACGGATCGGCATTGTTTTCTCCTTTGGTGCTTCAGGAGCCTCAGGGCGAGGGGTGTCCTGGCTCAAAGCAGAACCTGTTTCCGCTTTAGAAGTGTTATATTCTTGCTTTGGGCGCTCTTCTCTCGCTTCCTGCACCTTTTCTGGCTCAGCAATTGGAATAGAGGCTTTCATCAAGAATGAGATCGCTTCGTTGTTTACTTCAGAAAGGAACTTCTTGAATAGTTCAAAAGCTTCAAACTTATAGATCATCAAAGGATCTTTTTGCTCATAAGCGGCATTCTGTACCGATTGCTTCAGGTCATCCATCTCACGCAAGTGTTCTTTCCACTTGTTATCGATAATGGCCAAAGCAGCACTTTTCTCCATATCGGTCATCAATGTTTTACCACGATCTTCGATATTTTTCGACAAGTTGGTTACAATGCCGAGTTGCTTTTTACCATCCGTGAATGGTACCATAATATTTTCAACCATCGCGCCACGTTCCGCATTTACATGCTCCAATACAGGCATTGCACGCTCACCGATGATTTCATTTTTCTTTTTATACTGATCGTAAGCCTCATCAAACAGCTCATTGGCGATATCATCCACAGAACTTGCATTGAATTTGTCTTCAGCAATATGGTAATCCACACCCAAAGTGTTCAGTACCTCCAATTTGAAGCCATCCAAATCCAACGACTCTTTGTAAGCAATCACGATCGTTTCTACCACATCATAAAGCTGGTTCATGATATCGATCGACAAACGCTCACCGAATAGGGCATTGCGACGACGATCGTAGATTACTTCACGTTGCTGGTTCATCACATCATCATATTCCAGCAAACGCTTACGAATACCGAAGTTGTTTTCTTCCACCTTGCGCTGTGCACGTTCGATAGACTTGGTAATCATAGAGTGCTGAATTACTTCGCCCTCTTCCAAGCCCATACGGTCCATTACCTTAGCGATACGCTCAGAACCGAACATACGCATCAGGCTATCTTCAAGAGATACAAAGAACTGCGAAGAACCGACATCTCCCTGACGACCTGCACGACCACGCAACTGGCGATCGACACGACGTGACTCATGGCGTTCAGTACCGATAATGGCCAAACCACCTGCTGCTTTCGACTCAGGGGTAAGTTTAATATCCGTACCACGACCTGCCATGTTGGTAGCGATGGTTACCATTCCTGGCTGCCCTGCCTGTGCTACAACCTCTGCTTCACGCGAGTGCTGCTTGGCATTCAGTACCTGATGAGGAATTTGTTGCATACTCAGCATACGCGAAAGTAATTCCGACATATCTACTGATGTTGTACCAACCAATACTGGACGGCCAGCTTCACGCAACTGAATCACCTCTTCGGCTACTGCGCGGAATTTCTCACGGATTGTTTTGAAGACTTTATCTTCGTGATCCTGACGCTGAATTGGGCGGTTGGTAGGAATAACCACTACATCCAATTCATAGATATCCCAAAGCTCGCCTGCTTCCGTCTCTGCGGTACCCGTCATACCACCTAATTTGTGGTACATACGGAAGTAGTTCTGAAGCGTAATGGTAGCATAAGTTTGTGTGGCATCTTCTACCTTCACATTTTCTTTGGCTTCCAGTGCCTGGTGCAAACCATCAGAGTAACGGCGCCCGTCCATTACACGACCTGTTTGCTCATCGACGATTTTCACTTTACCGTCGTCAAGGATATACTCCGTATCTTTTTCGAACAATGAGTACGCTTTCAAAAGCTGATTCACCGAGTGAATACGTTCTGCTTTTACGGCGTAATCCTGTAACAGCTGCTCTTTCTTAACGATTTTATCTTCATCAGAAACCGCCTCGTCGTTTTCGAGGTTGGCAATTTCCACCCCAATATCTGGCAAGATAAAGAATTGAGGATCCTCACCTTTACCCGTAATATGGTCGATCCCTTTTTCTGTAAGGTCTACCGAGTTTTGTTTTTCATCAATTACAAACAACAATGGCTCATCTGCCTTCGGCATTTCGCGGTTGTTGTCCGCCATATAATAGTTTTCTGTCTTTTGCAGGATCTGGCGAATACCGTCCTCAGACAAATATTTAATCAATGGTTTGTATTTCGGGAATGCGCGGTAAGCACGGAACAGGGCTGTTCCTCCCTCATCACTTTTAGGGTCTTCGGAAATCAAACGTTTGGCGTCGGTCAGGAACCCCTGCGCCAATTTCTTCTGGTCTCCTACCAGTGACTCAATTCTTGGCTTCAGCATATGGAATTCATGCTGATCGCCTTTAGGTACAGGACCCGAGATAATCAATGGGGTACGGGCATCATCAATCAATACCGAATCGACCTCATCGACCATGGCATAGTGGTGCTTGCGCTGTACCAGCTCATCGGTTCCACGTGCCATATTGTCACGAAGGTAATCAAAACCGAATTCGTTGTTGGTACCGTAAGTGATGTCTGCACGGTAGGCGTTACGGCGCTCCTCAGAGTTTGCCGGCCACTTATCGATACAGTCGATGTCCAATCCGTGGAACTGGAACAAAGGCGCCATCCATTCGGAGTCACGTTTAGCCAAATAATCATTGACCGTTACCACGTGAACACCACGGCGAGCCAAAGCATTCAGGAAGGCTGGAAGTGTTGCCACCAACGTTTTACCTTCACCGGTAGCCATCTCACCGATTTTACCTTGGTGAAGGACCACACCACCAATCAACTGCACATCGTAATGTACCATTTCCCATGTTAGCAAATGCCCTCCGGCAGTCCAGGAGTTATGCCAAACCGCCGTTTCCCCTTCAATGGAAACGCAGTCGCTTTTTGCTGAAATCGTTCTGTCATGAACATTGGCGGAAACGCGCAGTTCTTTTTGATCTTTCAAACGGCGCGCCGTTTCTTTCATGATCGCAAAGGCCTGAGGGAGGATGTTGTTCAGTACCACCTCAAGTTCTTCATTGCGTTGGTCATCCAACTTATCAATTTTAGCGTACAGTGCTTCTTTTTCAAAAACGTCTGTTTCCGTAGCATCTGCTTTTGATTTCAACGCTTCGATTTCCTGATCGAGGTGTTTGAGTTCCTCTTGAATTTGCGCCATTAAACCCGCTGATGCCTTACGCAAGTCATCGTCAGTGATGGAGCTCAGTTTATCGAATTCTTCGTTAATTTGCTTAACGATCGGCAAGATTACCTTAATGTCTCGATCGGATTTGGTTCCGAACAGCTTGGCAAAGCCTTTGGTTATTTTATCTAACATGGCGAATTTTATTTGCAAATATCAATCTGCAGTGTGTTCAGTCTGCCTTCATGAATTTTCAGGAGTGTCACACTTATTATCAAAGGTAAATGAAATATGAAAAACTAATAACAAAAACGATCGACAATTGTACGCTGTTTTTGTCAAAAAGCCTTCAATTCATCTTTATATATTTATTTTTCCACTGAAGACCTGCTCTGCAGGGCCTGTCAGGAAGATATTCTGGAAGCCTTCCGAGCTATTTTTCTCAAAACTAACCTCCAACAGCCCTCCAAGGGTTTTAATTTTTACGGGGCTTTCCATCTCATTGAGTGAGCAGGCAAGTGCACAGGCGGTAACTCCTGTTCCACAAGAGAGGGTTTCATCTTCTACCCCCCTTTCGTAGGTACGAACAAAGATGGACTGTGCTTCAAGCTGTTGCACAAAATTAACGTTTGTACCTTCCGCCTTAAAGCGCTCATTATAGCGAATAGCACGGCCGGCATCGAAAACCTCTGTGGCCTCCACTTTATCGACAAACTGCACATAATGCGGAGAGCCTGTATTGATGAAGAAATCCTCACCGATACGTTCTGTTGTTGTAACATCTGGCATTTTCAGGCGAATCACGGCTGGCGTAATTTCAGCGTACAGTCCGCCATCGATGGTCAGAAAGTGGGTACTTTTGCTCACGATACCCAAAAATTCAGCAAAGCGAACAGCGCAACGGCTTCCGTTGC
This sequence comes from uncultured Persicobacter sp., assembly GCA_947498325.1. Taxonomy (GTDB): domain Bacteria; phylum Bacteroidota; class Bacteroidia; order Cytophagales; family Cyclobacteriaceae; genus Persicobacter; species Persicobacter psychrovividus. The sequence continues at coordinate 222,434 of CANMKE010000002.1, read as the reverse complement.
CACAAAGGCTTTTACTTCCATCTGAATTGAAATAGACCATTTCGAAGTCATAATCAGGGTGCTCCTGAATCAGGATTAATCCGTCGGCACCAATGCCAAACTTGCGGTCGCACAACCGCTGAACAGAAGGGATATCATTGGGGTCGATCACTTGCTGGCGATTATCCACCATCACAAAGTCATTACCTGTTCCCTGATATTTATAAAAATCTACTGTTGTCATTTCTGATAAACAAACTAAAATATTGGAAGGTCAAATAGAGTAAATGCCCATGGTTGCATCGTCCGATATCCAGCTATTGGACTTGATTCAACAAATTACAGACCACTCGAAACTACTGCCTTATCTGCAAAGATGATACAAAGCAACCGAAATATGACAAAAAGGCAGTCGTAAATGCTGAATTCCCATAGAATTTTAATTGAAATAAAATATAAATGTATAAAACATCAAAAGACATAGATCATGCTTCTTCGTAGATTGCGGAGAATCAGCTTATAACTTGTGCATTAATGAAAAACCATGACGCAATAGAAGAGTACTTTATGCCATTTCGGTCGGGATTAATCGCTTTGGCAGATCCGGTACAGGCCGAAAAAATGGCCAAGTATATGCAGGGGCATTTTGAGTTTTACGGATTGCCCTCGCCTGTGCGGAAAGCTTTGCAAAAGCAATTTTTGCTGGAGGCTGGTTTTCCCAAGCCCGAAGACGACGCTGCGATACTGACCTACCTTTGGCAACAACCGGAAAGAGAATGGCAGTATTTTGGTTTGGATATGATGCTGCGGATGAAAAAGCGGTGGGCGGCCGGATTTATCGATCAACTTTATTGGATGATTACCCATAAGTCGTGGTGGGACACCGTAGACCATCTGGCATCACATGGGTTGGGCGCGCAATGGAGCCGTTTTCCTGAACAGCAAAAACAGCAGCTGCCACAGTGGGTTGAGGATTCCAACCTTTGGGTCAGGCGGGCCACCATCCTGTTTCAGCTGAAATACAAAAAGGTCGTCGACCTGGACTTGCAGGCCGATATCCTGCGCAAAAACCTGGGCAGTAGCTCATTCTTTATTAATAAAGCAATAGGCTGGTCGTTGCGGGAAATTTCAAAAACAAATCATGAATGGGTGCTTCAATTTATAGAACAAACACCAGGCTTATCGCCTTTGTCTAAAAGAGAAGCCCTGAAGTGGTGGAATAAACATAACTGAATATGAATTTGATCTATTATATCGTCGCCGTACTTATTGGAGCCATTGCTTCTATTCAAGTGGGTGTAAACAGTTCGCTGAAACTGACTACCGGCAATGCCCTTTATGCCACCTTTACCAACTTTACGGTAGGCTGGATTGCCGTTTTTATTTTGGTACTGATTGAATCCAAAGGAAACCTGGGAATGGTTTTCGGCACCATTCTTTCTGCGGACAAATGGAAGCTCGTTGGTGGATTGCTCGGCGCTTCGTTTGTTACAAGCCTTGTGATCATCGCCCCGAAAATTGGCATGACCTCCACACTTACCCTCGTTATTGCAGGGCAGATTATTTTAGCGATGATCCTCGATCATTTCGGCTGGCTCGGTATGCACCAGCAACCCATCAGCTGGATGAAGATCATTGGTGTGATGATTATGGTTGTGGGCGTTTATATTGTACAAACAAATTAAACGGACTTACTGAAGGACCAGCAAATGCCCTTTTGCACGCGTTACGGCGGTGTATCGCCACCGCATAATGTCTTGCACCTCTTGCATATAGGTGGAGCCCTGAAAGTCCACAAAGACGAATTCCCATTCGCCCCCCTGGGCTTTGTGCCCTGTAATGGCATAGCCATATTTGAGCCTGAGGGCATTGAAATAGGGGTCTTCGGCAAGCATTTCATTGAATTTTTTTGTTCCCGGTTTGAGTTTCGGGTGACGATTTCTAAAGTACTGATATAGCGCTTTACGTTCATTGGAAGTGATGTCGCGATGGGGGCTATTGAGTAAACTTTCCATCATTTTACATTCAATTTCCACCTTATCGCCATCGTTATCCTGCACCTCAATCACCACATCCCTGAACTGTAAGGGGACTTTTTCCTTGCTCCATTGCTTGGATTTGGCCTCATAGACATCAACCACTACGGGATCAATGGGAAATTCCGTTTCATCCTCAATGGACAATACCGTTGCAAAATCCCCGTTGAGCAGCTCCACCTCATGCGAATAATTATTGGAGGAAAACATCAGTCGGTCACCAACTTGCAATTCGGTAGCGCCAGGAAATAACCGTTGTCTTATCTGCTGATTATAATGCATCGCTAAGCGATTCGAAAAAGTCACCACAATGACCTCTTCAAGGCCTGCTTTATTGACCGCCCGTTCAAAATATTCCACAAGTCGTTCTTTTCGTGCGCGGTGAATATCCGCCTTATCGAAATTAAAATAAGGCATTGGCTGATCTTTCAGCATTGAATTCCGCAGATTGGTGGCATATTCAAGGATTCCGCTGTCTTTACCCTGCCGCACCACCTCTGTCAGCTGAAAACTCTCGCAGTTGAGGTCGTATTTCTCCTTCAGGTAATCCTCCACCAAGGCATAAGAAATCCCTGCGCCCACAGGCGGCAACTGCCCGGGATCGCCCACAAAAAGGATTTTTCGGCGACATTTAGCTTCTTCAGGACTCTGATGTGCGAATTTCACCAGGTCTTTCAGTAAACTCCCTGAACCAAACTGATACATCTCGCCTTCAGAAGGCAAATCATTGACCATCGAGGCTTCATCAACAATATAAATCGCATTACCCACATCGTCATTAAAGCGGATCTTATAATGGTACTTCACATTGCCCAGTCGCTTGTTCTTTTTTCCGCCTCGCTGTTCCTCCATTTCTGAGAAAGAGTAAATCGATTTATGAATCGTGTAGGCAGATTGCTTGGCTTTGGAGCTGAGCACCTTGGAGGCCCGGCCAGTGGGGGCCATCAGTCGATACTCCCGATCCTGATCGTCCAGCCACTCGAGCAAATGTTGTACTAAAAAGGTTTTCCCTGTTCCAGCATATCCGCGCAAAATCATGACATCAACATTTTTTGACTTCACAAATGCTTTGAATTTATCAAAGAATTCCCCTTGTCCCGCCGTTAATGTCAATGTTTTCATAATGCTTTGTTTTGTGGATAAGCTGATCAATTAATTTATTTTTCCTCCTTGAATTTCCGAAAATTCAAAGATAGGGGATGTTGTGTTGATAAGTAATGTTTATTGCTATTTTCAAAAGGGCGAAAATCAAAACAAGCAGGCGGCTTATCCACTGCCGGATAAGTTACCCACTTCATTATCAACATATCCACAATCATTATAAATATCTAATAATTGTATTATTTTCAAAAACCTTCTACCTACTCAGGAGTATTACAGGAGAACCAAATATATAAATATCATGGGAATACTTAGTTGGATTATTTTCGGACTAATTGCAGGGATCCTTGCTAAAGTTATTATGCCGGGTGCCGATCCAGGAGGATTCATCGTTACCATCATCATTGGAATTGTAGGCGCAGTGGTAGGTGGTTTTATTGGTTCATTACTTGGCTTTGGTGGGGTAGATGGTTTCAATATTGGTTCTTTCCTCATTGCTATATTTGGAGGGATCGTCGTTCTGTTCATTTATCGAAAAGTACGAGCCTGACCCCAGTAAAAAGCATAAAAAAAAACCAACTGTTCCACGTAGTTTCACGATCAGTTGGTTTTTTTATTTCAGGGATTTTCAACCCTTTAAAAATGTTTCACGACGTTTCACACTATTGCTGATAATATACGCGTTTTACCCGTGAGCTGATTAAACTCAGGAGTTCATAGGGAATTGTGTTGGCCTGTTCAGCCAAAGCAAGAAGGCGTTCACGGTCATCAAAAATAATGACCTCATCACCCACCTCCGCTTTCAGCGATCCTAAATCTACCATCGCCATATCCATACAAATATTTCCAATAATGGGTACTTCCTCTCCATTGATTTTCACCCTGCACTTTCCGTTGCCCAAGGCCCGCAAGAAACCATCGGCATAACCTATGGCAATAGTGGCAATAGTGGTCGGTTTTTTCACTTTTCCCCGACGAGAATAGCCTACTGTTTCTTGTGCAGAAATATGTTTTATCTGAGATATAAATGTTTTTAGCTTTGCCGGCAATTTAACCGCCTCAGGCGCGATTCCACTTACTTCAATACCGTGTAAACCAATACCCAGCCGAACCATATCAAAGTGGTATTCTGGGAAGCGAATGATCCCTGCGGAATTACACAGATAGGCGATAGGATTGATCTGAAGACTGTTTTTAAGCACCTTTACTGCCTGCTGGAAGCGATTGGCCTGTTCATGTGAGAAATCATTAAACTCTGCTTCATCCGCCCCAACAAAATGACTAAATATACCCTGCACCCTCATCTGCGGATACGATTTCAACAGTGCGATGACCTCAGGGAGTTCCTCAGGAACAAAGCCCAACCGGTGCATTCCGGTGTCAATTTTCAAATGAATTTTCGCTTCTTTTTGCTGTGCCTGAAGGTACTGCCCGAAGGCTTTCAGCTGGGAAAATTCAAAAATCTCTGGTTCAAGCCCATGTTTTATCAGGGCTTCGAAAGCATCGGGGTGGGAGTTCATCACCATAATCGGCAGGTGAATCCCATTTTCCCGCAATTCGACCCCTTCATCCGGGAAGGCCACCCCAAGGTAATCCACCTGATGATACTGCAGCAGCTGCGCCACCTCAAGGTTTCCGCTGCCATAAGCGAAAGCTTTTACCATCACCATCATTTTGGTATTTCCTGTCAGCTTTGATCGATAAAAGTTCAGATTTTCAGCCATCACATCCAGATCAAGCTCCAGGCGAGTTCCATGCACTTTGGCTTCCAAAGAACGTACTACCCGCTCAAAACCAAATTTACGTGCCCCTTTTATCAAGATGAGGGAGGACTGCCATTGGTGCGGATCGAAGTGCTCCAGCAATTGCGTGGTGGACTGAAAAAACTGGGCATTGAATCCCTTAAAAACAGACTGATGAGCCACAATACTGGGCCCTACGGCAATAAAATCATAAAGCCCCCTGCTTGCGAGCATCTTGGCAACCTCCTGATACAGTGCTTCGTCAGACAACCCTGATTGTGCAATATCCGACAAAATGACACGCTTGGTTTCCTTCTGATGCAACTGTACCAAATGGTCAAGCGCAATCTCCAGACCGAGCAAATCGTTATTATAAGTGTCGTCAATCAAATAGTTGTCATGACTTCCCCGCTTGAGTTCCAGCCGCATCGAAGGTGCTTTGAGGTGCTTCACTGCCTGCTGAATTTCAGTCGGATGAAACCCCCAGTGCAGGAGGCAGGTAACGACGTGAAGGGCGTTCTCAATAGAAGCCTCATGACCAAAGGGTAGACAGATCACCGACTGGTCCGTCAATTGAACCTCGCAGCTGTCCGTGCTTTTTTTCAGCAACCGATAGCCACATTTCCCCGCTCCATTCAACGACCAGCTTAAATGCTTTTTCTCTGGGTAGACCTTCTGTATTTCTTCCCGAACCACAACATGATCCGCACAATAAACCAGCGTTTCGGTATTCCTGAACAATCGTAATTTTTCACGGACCTTTTCCTCCTGGCTCACAAAACCCTCCGCATGTGCGCTGCCAATATTGGTGAAAATCCCTACCGTAGGCTGGATCATTTTTTCAAGATGCGCCATCTCTTTCCGCTCTGAAATGCCTGCTTCAAAAACACCCACTTCATGACGCGTCTGCAGCCCCCAAACAGATAAAGGAACCCCCACCTGGGAGTTATAACTCTTCGGATTGGCACACACCACATATTTTTGGGATAAGGCCGATTGCAGCCATTCTTTAACGATCGTCTTGCCATTACTGCCCGTAATTCCCACCACAGGAATGGTGAACAGGGATCGGTGGTAACTGACCAACGACTGCAACGCCCGCAGGGTATTTTCAACCGCCAAAATATTAGCTTGAGGAAACAAAGCAGGGTCAAGGTTAAAACCTTTTTGTATCACCAGCTGGCGAACACCCGCCTGGTACAACTCTTCCAGATAATCATGACCGTTATGCCGCGGCCCTGCCAATGCAAAAAATATTGCCCCCTGACTGATGACCGGTTTCCGGCTGTCGATCAATAACGCTTCTACAGGTCTGTCTGCTGATAATTGCAGCACCTGCCCTCCAACCACTTTGGATAATTGACTAAACTTCATAAAATGTTGCTCTTTTACACCACCATCAAAGGCAGAAGAACAAGGTACAAAAAGCCCTCTTTTTATCCGCTATATTTTAATGGTTGCCCTTGTTATTTTTATGGTTATCCACTGAAAAGCACTTGCAGGTGGTCTTCCGTTTCACTTGAGCGCATGACCTGTTTCGGAGGGAATAGTTGAACAGTTCCCTGCTAAAGAGGAAATATTATTGCGCAGCCAAGCTGATGCACTGATTTGATATTCAGCCCCATTAAAAAATGACCAATCCCGTCGTGCATCAAGACTTCGTTCAATTATTTCGCTTAATTGCGCTAATACTAATGACTTTCAGCATAAAAAAATTAAATTCGTGTTTATCGGAATATCGCTTAGTTCGCATTTTTGTTAAGCGGTTTAAGAAGCATAAATTTCATGACAAAAAAAGAACCTAACCATATTGAGAGCCTGGTGCATAACCTGACGAGTTTCGTAGAAACACGCGTGGAATTGGCCAAATTACAAGTAGGTGAACAGGCTGCATATATCATTTCAAAAGCCCTGATCTTCATCGCGCTTATTGCCATCCTTTCCTTGTTTTTCCTGTTTGCCACCATTGCCCTCGGCTATTTCCTCAATGCCTTACTCGACAGTAGATATCTTGGCTTTGTGATTATTGCAGGAACCTATTTGCTGTTTGGAGTGATACTGATATGGAAGCAAAAAGCCATCTCTGCTACACTGATGAACTATTTCTATAAATTTATCGAAACCATGGAGGACGAAATCGATGGATAATACGCTCAAAACCAAATTCAACAAGCGCAAAGAAGCCCTGAAAGCTAAAAATAAGGTAGAGCTGATGGCCATTACCCACGACCTCAATGCGGTAAAAGACCACTCAGTTGCAGTGGGTAAAAAAGTGGTAAAAACCTCCGTAATGGTTGTTGGCGCTTATGCGGGCATCAAGGTGCTCTCGTTTTTAGGCAGAAGCCTCGGTGGCAGCAAGAAGAAAAAAGAACCCAAGGTGGTTTATACTGCGCCACCAGTGGCCGCTTCTGAAAGCGAAAAAACCAATAATATTATCGGTGAGTCCATCAAAAGGTCCATTGCCGAGAACTTCATGTTTTTTCTGGTAAGTCTGGCTCGGAAAAAAATGCAAAATGAAATGAGTGACCGACCTGACTGATATGGATTTCCCGATATTAAAACAAATTCAGCAGCAAAGCCAGGCACAACACCCCATGCTTGCGGTATTAATCGACCCTGACAAGGCACAGGATCAAGAAGCACTGCGCCCGCTGATCCAGCATTGCAATCAGCATCAGGTAGATTTTATTTTTGTGGGAGGCAGCACCGTACAAAAAGGGCATACCTCCCAAACCGTTCAGTTCATCAAAGAAAACACCAAAATTCCAGTATTGCTGTTTCCCGGGCATTCCAACCAGATTTGTGAACAAGCCGATGCGCTTTTATTTCTTTCCCTGATCTCGGGCAGGAACCCCGAATTCCTGATCGGTCACCACATCAAAGCCGCCCAGACACTCAGGAAATGGCAGATGGAAACCATCCCGACAGGCTATTTACTCATTGATGGAGGAAGAATCACCTCCGTAGCTGCGGTATCTCAAACCATTCCACTGCCAGCAGATCAGGCGGAACTGATCACCTCCACGGCACTTGCAGGAACGCTTTTGGGCATGAAACTCATTTACCTTGAAGCAGGCAGCGGGGCACTGCAAGCCGTTACCGAAGAGGTCATCAGCCTGAGCAAACAACAGCTTGATGTACCATTGATTGTTGGGGGAGGCATTAATAATGCTGAAAAAGCACAGCGTGCATGGCAGGCTGGCGCAGATATTATTGTGATGGGCAACAGCCTGGAGCAAACGCCAGATTTATTGCCGAAAATCATAGAAATACGACAAAATTTTAGGGAAAAGACTGAAATTCAGCCGAATATTTATTAATATCAACAACAATTTTTCCCCGCCACAATCAGGATTTTTTGACTTAATCAATACTTGCCATGGACAATACTAAAATTCTCATGCTCGGATGGGAATTCCCACCGATACTCAACGGAGGATTGGGCATCGCTTCGCTTGGGCTATGCAAAGCACTGAGCCAGTATGCACAAATCAGTTTAATTCTGCCAAGAGCAAATGAAGTTCATCAGATTGAAAAAATGAAAATCTATGGACTTGATGAAGTCAATATCAAGGAGTATTTCGAGGTAGAAGAGCAGGAACAATACACGGAGTTTGTCAAAAAAATCCATTATGTTGATACCGAACTCGACCCTTACAGTGGTATCGTAAAAACGATCCCCGTAGCCTACGAGCAGGCCATTCAGCACCAGCGAACACGGCGTAAAACACACATCAGGTACCGCAGCAGCACCATCACCTTGCCGCCCAAAACGGTTGAAAAACTGGTGCCTTTGGCCATTAATCCAATAGCATCCCCCGATCTTCAAAATGTTTTTCAGGTGGGGCCAGTGTATGGCAATAACCTCCTTCAGAAAGTTAAAGCTTATACCGCTTACATTGATGTGATCTCTGATTCGTTTGAATTTGACGTCATTCATGCCCATGACTGGATGACCTTCTTAGCGGGAATGGCCCTGAAAGAGAAGACAGGCAAGCCTTTGGTGGCGCATATTCATTCTCTTCAATATGACCGTAGCGGACTTACTCAGCAGGACTTCATCACAGATATTGAACGCCGAATTTGCCAACATGCTGATCGCATCATTACCGTCAGCAAATATACCGCAGGCAAACTCATTCAGGAATATAACTGTGATGTCCGTAAAATCAAGCATATCCACAATGGCATTTCGTGGAACAAAAAAATCATCGAAAAACGGCCTTTTCCCTTCCCTTTGGTGCTCTTCGCTGGGCGTATCACACAACAGAAAAACCCGCTAATGTTCCTGCGCATGGCCAAGCAGGTGCTGGCAGCAATTCCGAACGTTCGGTTTATGATGATTGGCGATGGCGATTTGTGGCAGGAAACCATTGAGCAGGCTGCTGTACCTGAACTGATTGGGCGGTGCATTTTCACGGGTCAGCTCCCTCATGAAAAAGTGTTGGAAGCCTACGCAAGTGCTCAGGTATATTGCCTGACGTCCAATTCAGAACCTTTCGGGCTCACGGCTCTTGAAGCGGCAAAAACAGGCATTCCTGTGGTTTTAACTGCTCGGTCGGGGATTAGCGAAATTCTGAAAGACACGCCCACCGTGCCCATTAATGCGGCAGAAAGCATGGCCAATGCAGTCGTTCATTTATTGCAGGATCAGGCCTATGCCGACCATGTTGTTACGCAGAATTTTATGGCCCTGAAAAACAGCACCTGGGGAGAAGCGGCCCGAAAAGTGCTGAAACTTTATGAACAGGTATTGCCTAAGCAACAGGCCGCACCGCTCCCTTCGGTTTATTCGTCAAGTTCCACCCACAAACCCACGGCCAATGTACTTTGAAGCACCCAAAAAGATCGTCCTCCACTGGCAAATTCACCAACCACTTCCTCTCCGTGAAAGCAACTTTTTCACCTGGGGAAAATCAGCCAAAATCTTTGAGGAGGCGCAGGCTGAACAGCATCTGAAAACATGGTGGAAAAATGACGGGCAGTGGTTTTTTCAGCAAATCAAACTGCTGAAAGAAAGTGGTGCTTTTCATATCGCATTAAACGTCTCTGGAATAACGCTCGAACAATGGCAGCAATGGTGCCCTGAAGCGATCAGTGCATTAAAACTGGCGGTGGAAGCTCAGGCAGTAACCCTCACCACAGGGCCGTATTATTTCGGACTGACCTACTTACTTTCTGCGGAAGAGCTCCGTGCGCAGGTCATCAAACATCAGCAACTGATAAAATCGCTGTTCCACGTCAGTGCCAATACTTATTGCGGGCCTGCACAGCTTTTTCAGGAAGAAATGCTTCCCACCCTTCGGGAGCTGGGTATTCAGCAGATATTAACGGCTGGCCTCAGCTATCCGAACAATCAGTTCCATGAATGTGGACTTGAAAATTTACACCTGCTGGCCTCGAATGCAGGCATATCGCATCAGGTAAATTACCAAAGCAGTACTTTGCTTGAAAAAACGGGCACGGCAGGTTTTATTGACTTTATGGCGCAAGAGGAAGGGGAGGGCATCCATTTATTTTTGGATGGTCAGGCTTTTAACGACACCCAGAAATCCCGCAGCATTTTTCACCTGATCGAGGCGGTTAATACTGATGAGCGATTCGTATGGGACGATCTGTTTTCAGTAAAAACCATTCAAAGTTCTTTCACCGACAGCCTTCCGAATATTTGGGGAGATATGCATATTTTACCGAAGCTCCTTCAGCCTAACAATATGCAGCATGCCTGCATGGATTTGGTTTACATGAAAGCACCCTCTTCGCAACAGCAGCTTTACCTACAGGCTATTGACCGCTTTTTGGCACTTGCAGAAACGGAACCAAAGCGCCACCGCTATTTTGCCAACCTGAACAACCTGATGAGTGAACACCTGCTAAATGAAGACCATCACTCCGCCAGCACATACAATGAAGCCTAACAGCCAGCCACTGTAAATTTCCTTTGGACTGTGCGCCCCAAGAAATAACCGTGCCGTCATGGCAAGGCCTGTACACAGGAAAATAAAAATGAGGGCATGCAATCCGCCCACTGCAGGGGTAATGTACTGAAAGGTGAAGATAAAACCGAGCAAACCACCCCATCCAGCACTGTGTGCACTGATTTTGAAAAAAATCGTGATGCAGGACAATAATAGTAGCAGGATGGCCATCATCACGATTGAGAGCCAAAAAGCACCTGAAAGCCCCCATTGGCTGTTGAGCATATAGACGGTCAGGCCATAAAACAGGGTCATGAAGAAAAAGGGCATAACCCGTTCTTCCTTGCTTTCCATTTGTAAAGCCTTGACCAGTTTTCGTGACCACTTCATGACGATAATGGCGGCCAATGGCAACAGGAAAGTAATGACAAAGATGATCCCGACAAATTTAATGTTCAAAACCTGCGGAGGGAGTTCCACTAAAAATGGGTAATACCGAATGACAATCGCCGTAAAATAGGTACACATCAATAGCGGGTGAGTCAATATAGAAATAAATTGCGCAAAAAGGTGCGCTATCGAAATGCCTTTAGGCTTACTGTTTGGCAGAGTGTCCACTTGGTACAACAAGATTTGCTTTCTTAATAAAAATAAATCGCTTTCTTTCCCTTCATCAACGAAAGTAGAAAGAAAGCGAGTAGGGTATTCATCTATAATTTGAGGCGTTAAATTACAACTGCTTGCGGAGTCGTGCAACAGGAATATTCAACTGCTCCCGATATTTTGCCACTGTACGTCGGGCAATTTTGTAACCACGCTCTTTCAACAGCTTCTCCAGCTTGTCATCAGAAAGCGGTTTCTTTTTATCTTCTTTTTCAATCATCCCTTTGAGTACATGCTTCACCTCACGGCTCGAAACATCCTCACCGGTATCTGTCGTGATCCCTTCGGAGAAGAAATACTTCAGTGGGAAAATGCCAAACTCTGTCTGAATAGCCTTACTGTTGGCAACACGCGAAACTGTCGAGATATCCATTTCAATCTTATCGGCAATATCTTTCAGGATCATTGGTCTGAGTTTTGCCTCATCACCCGTCAGGAAAAAATCATGCTGATGAACCATAATGCAGCCCATGGTGTTCAGGAGCGTTTCTTGTCGTTGGCGAATGGCATCAATAAACCACTTGGCCGCATCAAGTTTCTGCTTCACAAACATCACCGTATCGCGGAGTTTCTTGTCCTTCTTATCGCTCTTATCGTAGGCGTCCATCATTTCAGCATACGAACGACTCACCTTCAGGTCAGGGGCATTTTTGGAATTCAGCGTCAGGTCAAGCTTACCGTTGTCGTTGGTCAGGATAAAATCGGGAATCAGGTATTGGTTCTTCACCAGCCCATCGGTAATACCGCCTGGCTTGGGATTCAACCGCACGATGGTCTCCATGGCATCACGAAGGCGATCTTCCTCCTTGATGTTCAGCCGTCGCATAATTTTCTCGTAATGCTTTTTGGTAAAATCATTGAAGGATTCTTCAATAATACGGATGGCGTCCTGTGTGGCCTCATCAGGCTCCTGTCTTCTTTTAAGCTGAATCAACAGACATTCCTGAAGATCCCGCGCCGCAATGCCGGCAGGGTCAAAGGACTGAATCTGTACCAAAACTTCCTCGAGTTCTTCAAGGGAGGTTTCGATATTTCTTGAGAAGGCCAAATCATTCACAATCATCTCCAGATCACGACGAATGTAGCCGTCATTTTCTATACTGCCAATGAGCTGTTCGCCCAAAAGCCGCTGATGATCCGAAAGCCTCAAAAAGCTCAGCTGATCTTTCAGTTGCTCCTGAAGGGTGGTCATCGAAGAGATCGGGATATCCTTATCCTCTTCGTCGCCATTGCCATCGCCATACATTTTATAACCACTGAAATCATCATGAAGGTATTCCTCCACACTGATTTCATTGTCCATATATTCGTCGCCGCTTTCAGGTGCTTCATAGTCGTCCTGCGCATAAAGTTCATCGGCTTCATCGCGACCCTCTTCCAAAGCTGGATTCGCCTCCAATTCCTCTTCCACACGAGCTTCGAGCTCTGCTGTCGGCACCTGCAACAACTTAATAAACTGGATTTGTTGCGGAGATAGCTTCTGTGATAACGATTGCGTTAGTCCTAATTTTTGCATATTCGTCTATGGTTTTACCTCAAGTAATCAAATTAAGGCAAGATTTTTGTTAAGGCGTGCATCCACCCTCATATTTTTATTCAATTTAAATAAAATCTCGATGTTTTCTAATCGGTTTTTTACCTTTGATACCTATTTATACACACAAGAGCCTCTAAAAGTTCAGTATTTATGATGAAAAAAAACTGACGGCTCAATTTTGGTGAGATTTTTGATAAGTGGCCGACAACCCTTGATTTTCACCTCATTTCGCTTTTAAATATTACACCTTTTTTACATTAACGACGGTAAAGGGCTGCCTGCCATGGTGTTTGATATCAAATTAATTCTTGGAAAATTTATCCTGAAGAAGAATTTATCACCCGATTTCATTGATCTTTCTTACAAATCGGCAAAATATCAAGCTATCTGATTGATAAAACGCATTGAAAGTATTTCTTTTGTTCATTGGTTTGCGGTGAGTATAAGCGAGCAAATCATGTAATTTGAACGAATAAACTTTGTGTAAAGTGGCAGAATCAAAAAGGACTAAAATAAAATCCCTGCTTCGTGGTGAGCAGGTAGATGTGGACGTTCGCGTTAAAGGATGGGTACGAACAAAACGTGGCAATAAAAGCGTTTCATTCATCGCCCTTAACGACGGATCGTGTCTTGCAAACCTTCAGATTGTTGCTGACCCTAATAATATCACTGAGGATATTCTTAAGCGCATCAGCACAGGTGCCTGTATTTCCGCAGAAGGTAAATTAGTAGCTTCACAAGGGGCAGGTCAAAAAGTAGAGTTGGTCGCTTCTGCCATTGAGGTATTAGGAGAAGCAGACCCTGAATCATATCCATTACAGCCAAAACGACACTCCTTGGAGTTCATGCGTGAGATCGCTCACTTGCGTCCGCGTTCCAATACTTTTGGCGCCATTATGCGTGTACGCCATGCGATGATCTTCGCTGTTCACCAATTCTTCAACCAAAAAGGGTTTGTGAACGTGCATACGCCGATCATTACAGGTTCGGATGCCGAAGGTGCTGGAGAGATGTTCCGTGTAACCACTTTGGATCAGAAGAATCTTCCAACCACCGAAGATGGGGAAATCGACTACAAACAAGATTTCTTCGGAAAAGAAACCAACCTGACCGTTTCTGGGCAGTTGGAGGCAGAACTTGGGGCAATGGCACTGGGTGAAGTTTATACTTTCGGCCCAACTTTCCGTGCCGAGAATTCAAATACTACTCGCCACTTGGCAGAGTTCTGGATGATTGAGCCTGAGGTGGCTTTCAATGATTTGGAAGACAATATGGACCTGGCGGAAGATTTCTTGAAATTCTTGGCCAAGTATGCTTTGGACAATTGCCGCGAGGACTTGGAGTTCTTGAAAGATCGTGCGTTGCAGGAAGAGAAAAACCTGCCTGCCGATAAAAAGAACGAAATGAACTTGATTGAGCGTTTGGAGTTTGTAGCAAATAACGACTTCCAGCGTTTGACCTATACAGAGGCTATCGATATTTTGAAAAACTCGAAGCCGAACAAAAAAGGTCGCTTCCAGTACAAGATCGAAGAGTGGGGTGCTGACTTGCAGTCGGAGCACGAGCGTTTCTTGGTGGAAAAACACTTCAAGAAGCCTGTTATCCTTACGGATTACCCAGCCAATATCAAGGCATTCTATATGCGTTTGAATGAAGACGGTAAAACGGTTGCTGCAATGGACATTCTGTTCCCTGGCATTGGTGAGATCGTTGGCGGTTCGCAGCGTGAAGAACGTTATGAAGTATTGGTAGAGAAAGTAAAAGCGATGGGCATTCCTGAGGAGCACGTTTGGTGGTACTTGGATACCCGTAAATTCGGAACAGCGCCACACGCAGGTTTCGGTTTGGGCTTTGAGCGTTTGATCCTGTTTGTAACAGGCATGACCAACATCCGTGACGTGATTCCTTTCCCACGTTTCCCAGGTTCAGCAGAATTTTAATTCGAAGATATTTTCAGCATATACAAAAAGCAAGGCTTCCGAAGTCTTGCTTTTTTTATGCTCCAATAAATCGATTGACAAATATTGATTATATTCCATCATATTAATCATAGCAATCACAACTTTTGGGCGGGTACACACCCTGATTCTTATCGTTTAAATACCCCTTCATAGCTGTACGGATACACCTGTGTGTGTACCTAATTCATTCAATATGGAACTAATTGGGGCAGATACAGTGATTAAGTAAAACGCTGTGGATTAACATTAACTTACTGTTTGTACCACAGTAACAAAAACCTACTCCCATGCCACAAAAACCATCCAATCCCCCTCTGAAGCGCCACCCTAACCTCGTTCCACTTTCCCACGACCATCACGATTCGCTCGTTTTTGCCCTACGCATCAAGAAGTACATAACAAAAGTCGACCATAAAATCATGCAACAATATATTCTTCACCATTGGGAAAGTGTGATGAAAAACCATTTTAAAGAAGAGGAAGGCTGCTTTCTTTCTGTAGTGGACCCTCAGCATGAACTGATCGTTCATTTTACGGAAGACCATAAAGCCATCCGCGAATACATTCGCCAGCTTGGTACCGACAGTCCCGATTTTGAAAAAATCGCCAGGGCATTCAGCGAGAAGCTCAATCAACACATCCGCTTCGAGGAACGACAATTATTCCCTTTTCTTCAGGAGCACCTCAGCGATCAGCAACTTGAAGCCATAGGCCATGCCCTTAGCCACAAGACCAACGGTTGCGACAATTTCCCCAACCCTTTCTGGAAAAAATAAACCTGCGGATGAATCTTCAGCGCATAAAAAAGAGGTAACGCTTAAAGGGCTACCTCTTTTCATCCTGTTTAAAAAATCTCAGGATGTACGTCTGTACCGCTTGGCATCAGATTCCTCTTCTAAGCGAATCGAATGCACAAAAAATAGGAGCAAGCCTATGAACAAAATCACTGCTCCACTGCTAATGATACCTGCAACCTGACTGCCATGATCGCAAGCGAAATCAAGGCACCATAACAAGGGTGGCATCAGCGACACAATAATCATGCGCTTGGCAAGAATAGTTAGTCCCATGAGTATAGTTAAGTGGTTTGGTATATATTGAATATAAGTAAGAATCTTGTGGAAATCAAACTTTTTGGCAACATTCCAAGGTTAGCCATCTTTGTATTGTCCTATTTCGACCCAAACGGAACGCTTTCGGGTTATGAACTGTGGCAAATTTCCTTACATTTGTGTACGCTACGACAGTAGGCTTGTCCTGCCCATGCACTCCTTAAACAGCTACCGCTGTTTTTAATCATAAATCATTAATTATATCTTTTTTCAACAATGTGGAATCGCTTTGCCCAATTTGTACTTAGGTATCGGCTTGCGCTGATCATGGTGATCGGGGTGATCACGGTCTTTATGTACTATAAAGGGAAAGACATCGAAATGAGCTACAATTTTGGTAGCACGGTGCCCCTGACTGACCCAGAAATGGTTCATTTTCAACAATTCAAACAGGACTTCGGAGAGGACGGCAATTTGCTGGCCATCGGAATGAAAGACAGTGCTGTTTATCAATTGGAAAATTTTCGCCGATTAAAATACCTCGGTGAAGAGCTCAATAAAATTCGGGGAGTCAATGAAGTAATGTCTATCCCGCGGATGATTCAGTTGGTAAAAAATACCAAAGAGAAAAAATTTGAAGCGCGGAAAATCTTTGAGAATTTCCCACAAACTCAGCCGCAACTCGATAGCCTGCTCGGCATCGTAGCGCACGAAAAACTATACACTGGCCAGATGATCAACCTCAAGAACGGGGCAAACCTGTTGATCCTGACCATCAATAAAGACATCCTGAACTCGAAGAAAAGGTTTCAGCTCATGGATGATATCCGCATGGCTTGCGACCAGTTCTCCGAAGCCACGGGCGTCAAGCTGCATTATGCTGGATTACCCTTTGTAAGAACAGAGAATGCCCGCCTCGTTCAGCGCGAGATGGTCATGTTCCTGATTCTCTCCGTACTTGTTACGGCGCTCATCATGCTCTACTTCTTCCGATCCTGGGATGCTGTATTGTTCCCAATGATCATGATTGGCGTGATCGTGGTATGGGTAACAGGAACCCTCGGGATCCTGGGCTATAAAATCACTATCCTGACAGGTGTTATCCCACCGATTATTGTCGTCATCGGGATTCCGAACAGTATTTACCTGCTGAACAAGTACCATCAGGAAATTCAGCGCACAGGCAATAAATACAAAGCCCTTCAGGCCGTGATCGGTAAAATTGGGGTCGTCACCTTCCTGACCAACTTCACCACCGCGGTCGGTTTCGGTGTATTATCTTTTACTGATATTCAGATGCTGAAAGAATTCGGTACTGTTGCGAGTATTAACATCGTGGCGACCTTCTTTGTCAGCATCATATTCATCCCTGCGGTATTCAGTTACCTGCCAAAACCTGAACTCAAAAGACTCGGCCACCTGAATAAAAAGGGGCTGAACAAAGTGCTCGACACCATCGACCTGCTCGTGCATCGCCACCGCTATACCGTTTTGGGTGTTGGTGCTGTACTGATCATCATTTCTTCGATTGGTCTATATAAAATCAAGGCTGTTTCATTTATGGTAGATGATGTGCCAGAACACAGTGAAGTCAAACAAGGGTTGCGCTGGCTAGAGGACAACTTTGCTGGTATTATGCCCCTTGAAATTGTGGTAGACACTGGTAAAAAGAAAGGTGTGATGAAGGAGTCGATCTGGAAAAAAGTAGATCAACTGGAACGGGCACTGGAAAAAGATCCACATATCTCGCACCCAATCTCTATTGTAGAGTTTATCAAAATGGCTCGGCAGTCATTCTATAATGGTAATCCCGATTACTACGGACTCCCCAACCGCGATAAAAATTTCATCCTTCGCTATTTTAAAGGGCAGGACGACAACTCTGGTTTTCTGAACAGCTTTGTTACCGAAGATGGTCGAAAAATGAGGATTTCCTTTAAGGTTGCTGATATTGGTTCCCATGAGTTGCATGAGCTGGTGGACAATGTTGTGAAGCCCAATGTAGAAGAGATTTTTGGCAATAACAGCAAAATTACGGTTACCCCTACGGGCACAACCTTACTGTTTGTTAAAGGGAACAGCTTCCTGATCAATAACCTGAAAACCTCCATGCTTTTGGCTTTCGTGATCATCTCGATCATCATGGCAGTGCTTTTTGGCCGTTTCAGAATTATCCTGATTTCCCTGATCCCGAACATGATTCCACTGCTGATTACCGCAGGAATCATGGGCTTTGTCGGTGTCGCATTAAAGCCAAGTACAGCATTGGTATTCAGTATTGCCTTTGGTATATCTGTCGATGACTCCATTCACTACCTGGCCAAATACCGACAGGATTTAATGGAAGATAATTTCTTCGTCCCCAAGGCGATCAGTAGGTCGATTCATGAAGTGGGCGCAAGTATGATGTACACCTCGATTGTACTGTTCTTCGGCTTTATCATTTTCGGATTCTCGGAATTTGGCGGAACAAAAGCCCTTGGTTTGCTCACCTCATTAACCCTGTTGTGTGCTATGTTCACCAACCTGATCATCCTGCCTTCATTGTTGATGGTTTTTGACAAAGGGAAAAAGAGCCGTGATATTGAGCCATTGCTCATTGACGAAGTCGATTTCTACCATGAAAATGATGATGAAGAAATTGATATTGACGCACTGAAAAAGAAAGACGACCCAGAAGAAAATTAAGGCATCTCCATCAGTATCGATAAGATGCACCAAGCTTAAAAGTCAAAAGGCACTCCAATGATGGAGTGCCTTTTTTACAATCTATATCAACAACCTATACAATTTCACTTTACGGCAATAGAGGGCGTATGCGCTGCTTTCTCTATCGAGGACACCAACTGTGTTACATTTATGGGGCATTCACTGCGAATGTAGCCTTGATCGGAGGGCAACTCCAACGCCAGCCGCTCAAAGCCTGCGGAACGCACCTTCTGAAGCACCTGAAGCTGATCCACCATCTGACTTTTATATTCCTTTGGAATCCCCCGCTGATTGATCTTACTGGCCATCAGGTCTACAAAACCGACCGTCAGCCGCACAATACCTTCGGGTTCTGGTGGCTCGCCCTGCTTTGGCAGCAGTTTCACCACCAACAAATCCTGCTCATGATAAACCTCCACTTGCCGATTATTGCCATAACACTCCAGCGCCGATTTCAGCTCTTCCATGACCTGCTTTTTATGCGAATCGCATGCAAAAAACACCACTGAGCCCAAAAGGAGCATCAGTATTTTTCTACTATAAGATCTTGTCATGTTTCACTGATTTAATTCCTTGACCATTCATATTGTATTCGCGATGACCAGGTAAATTTGGCTTCGGACACCTACAGCAATCCATGTCTCTTCAGGTAAGTTCGATAAAAAAACAATAGCCTCTGAACTGATTTATCGCTAATTCATACACCTGAAGTAAATATCGCATCGCTAAAAGCACTGTAACTGCACTGAAGAAAATCATGCAAAAAACACTTTTTTTGTTCACGACTTAAACAATTCATTCATCGGAATGATCCTCAGAAAACAGGGGTGAAAAATCGGTCAACCAATTAAATAGCGTAACAGTGCATACGTTCACCCTTCCAAACCACTAAGCGGGCCTATTTAAGTTGAATATAAACAAATATAGGCATGATGTAATGAAAATAGAATTGATTAAAGTACAATTTTTAATTAATATAATTAAAATAATTTATTAGAGATGACGGAATTTCCTCATTTTACAGGGTTTTCGTTCGAATAAGCGCATTACTGTACTTTTCCACTTTAACGCCCCACCAATGTCAATTGGAAAGTTTCCCTATATTTCTTACATCACTAACCGCAGGAAGTCACCAATTATTTTTGATTTATCAAGACAATAAATGTTACATACCCACCAAAAAACAAACTAAGCCCGCCCACTCTTACATCAGCACATAACAACGCAAACCAATATATCATGTGCTCAAATTTAATTAACAACCAAAAAATTCACCGTTACGGACTTGCCTTAAAAAATGTAATGAAGAAGCCCGAAATCTCCGCTGCGATGCATCGGCTTGGGTATAATAATGAGAAAATGGCCGAAGGCCTGGCACTTCTGGAAAGTACGGCGCAATGTTTTGACACTTATGATCTGCATGAAAAAAACAAGCAGGATGCCCTCCACAAGTTCGAGAACACCAGCGACCTGATGATGTCTATCTATCAAATACACTGCAAAAAAATCAAGGCTATTGCCCTGCAGAATAGCACGGTCGTTACGCCACTTGAGTTTGCGACCATACTGCCGAACAACTACGCCAAGTGGATCAGGAAAATTAAAACCTTCTATTTTGTGATCAGTACAGATCCGCTGATCAAAAACCATTTATGGCTGTACAATACTGGAGAGGCTGACCTTGAAGAGGTGGAAAGGATTATTTTTCGAGTGGAAAACGCTCAGGAAAATTATTGCTACGCTTTAAAAGAGGAACAAAAACTTGCGGACAAAAAAAATAAAGCCTTCCTGAAACTCAACCAATGGATGCATCAGTTTTCCACCACCGCACAACGGGGGCTTGCTGAGCAACCCGCGCTACTCGAATTATTCTTTGAAAGCTTTCAGCAGAAAAAATGATCAGGTCGCGACAAGGCGATACATCAATTGGCGAACGGCCGCTTACTGAACACTAAATTGCTCCTGCTGTTCAAAAATATGCTTTTGAACACCCACAGGAACCTCTATGCCCAATATCAAATAATCGTCGAGCTGGTCTTCACCTTCCTGCCAATCTTTAAAATACTGCGCAAGAATCCTTTCCTGAACATCAAAAGGCTCTTGTGCGATATTCAATAATTTGGCTCGAAAACGGTGAATTTTCATTTTTTGCTGATCAGACTCCCTGATTTGGTCGCAATAGCCATCGGTAAACAAATAAAGACGGTCGCCTTCATTCAGCTGGATCGTCTTGGCAGAAAAGGGCTTCTCTTGCACAAAATGACCGATCGGCTGCCGATCGGCCTTCACCTCCATCAGTTCCCCTTCCTTGTTCACAATCCACAAAGGATTATACGCCCCCGCAAACTGTACCTGCGCCGTTTTGGTGTTCAGTAAAATCAAAGCGCCATCCATACCATCATGCCCAACATCCAGCTGCTTGCCTTCTCGAAGCGCCTGTTTCATGGCCTTTCGGAGCTCGTTCAGTATCCTGTCTGGGGACACAAAGCCTAAATCATCCACCACCCGTTCCAGTAATTTTATGGCCAACATGCTCATAAAAGCCCCAGGCACCCCATGCCCAGTACAGTCCCCAATCATTACCAGTAATTTCCCATCTTGCTCCTTGGCCCAGTACCAGTCTCCGCTCACCACATTACAAGCCTGCCCAAGTAAAAAACAATCCGTTACTTCTCGCTTTACAATGTCCAGCGAAGGCATTACCGCCTGCTGAATACGATGCGCATAATTGATGCTCTTCGAGATTCTATCCTGCTGGGCTTTTAATGCTTTATTGGAGTTGATGATGGTTGTTTCCATGCGTAAATATTCCTGTACAAATACATAAACGATCATACAGCATGAGCCTGCAAGAAAAGAAATGTTGAAAAGATAAATAGCCTTCACTACCCAGGAGTCCACCAGGCTCCATGCCGGCACATGGTCACCCATATGCACATAACCAAAAGCATAGACAATAAAAAAACAGAAACTGATCAGTACTCGCTCATAAATCGGATGGCGATAATACAAAAAGCTCATCACGCCAGGCAACAGCAAATAAAAGTGAAAACCTGCGTCAAGTCCCAGGTAATAGGTTGCAAAACCCGCATGGGCGATCACTTCGCACAAAATCCAGTAGGCAACAAAATCGAAGCGTTTTCTGTGGCTGAAATAATAACCAACAGCATAAGCAGGAAGGCTGAAGAACACATTTACCATGACCATCTCACGGACATCGAAAATCGAAAACACCAACACAAAGCACAGGTGCACCACAGCACCAAGCACACAGGAGGCCTTCATGATCTTGCCGTAATCAAGATACTCCCTGCTTACATAGGGAAACAGTGGTTCAATATTTAACCACTTTTGCGGTAAAGAAAGATTCATAACAGGTTAATTTGTTGGGGGGAATGTAGCTGTAACCACTACAGATCGTCAGCTGATAAGCTGCCCGAATATCAAAAATAAAAAAATACCTGACAAATACCCCTAAAGTTGCGGTATTTTTCCGCAAGCTAAAGCACTCAAATTTATCAATTTAAAAACTATTGCTTAACTTAGCGCAAGTTTATTTGGGGAAGTCCACTTGAGACTTTTCTATTGCAATGCGCCTAATTCTTAATGCCAATATATATTCATGCAGTATAAAGAATACAAACAGGTAGATTTCGCTCAAGTAGGGCGAGATGTACTTCAAGAATGGAAAGATAAATCCACTTTCGACAGCTCCGTAAAACTTCGTGAAGGAGCTCCTGAATTTGTTTTTTTTGAAGGTCCTCCTTCAGCAAACGGTACACCGGGTATTCACCACGTGATGGCCCGTACAGTAAAAGACATTTTCTGCCGCTACAAAACCCTAAAGGGCTTTCAGGTAAAGCGTAAAGGGGGATGGGACACCCACGGTCTGCCTGTTGAGCTTCAGGTGGAGAAAGAATTAGGCATTACGAAAGAGGATATTGGTAAGACCATTTCGGTAGAAGAGTACAACCAGCGTTGTCGTGAGTCGGTGATGAAATTCAAAGACGAGTGGGACGAGCTTACTGAGAAGATGGGGTACTGGGTGGACTTGGATGATCCATACATTACTTTCGATCGCAACTACATGCAGACGTTGTGGAGTTTGTTGAAGAAATTGTATGACAAAGGATTGTTATACAAAGGTTACACTATTCAACCTTTCTCTCCAGCTGCAGGTACGGGTCTTTCTTCTCACGAGTTGAACCAGCCTGGTACTTACCGTGATGTGAAAGATACTTCGATCACTGCACAATTCAAGATCAAAGGAACTGAAAACGAGTTCTTCTTGGCCTGGACCACTACGCCATGGACACTTTCTTCGAATGCTGCCCTTGCCGTAGGTAAAAACATTGATTATGTGAAGGTACGCACCTTCAACCCTTATACATTCGAGCCGATTTTCGTGATTTTGGCGAAAAATCGTTTCAATGCTTATTTCAACCCTAAGCATGCAGACCTTAAAATTGAGGATTACAATGCAGGCGACAAGGGGATTCCTTATGAAGTAGTAGATACTTTCAAAGGATCAGAATTGGTAGGACGTGCTTATGAGCAGTTGATGCCATACGTTCAGCCGGTGAAGAATGCGGACAAGGCGTTCCATGTGATCGAAGGCGACTTCGTAACCACTGAGGACGGTACGGGTATCGTACACATTGCGCCAACCTTTGGTGCGGATGACCAGCGTGTTGCTTTCTTGGCGGGTGTTCCTGCGATTACGGTGTTGGACGAAAAAGGCAATGAGTTGCCATTGGTGGACAAGACGGGCCGTTTTGTAAAAGAAATGGGCGAGTTCGGTGGTAAATTCGTGAAGGCTGAATATGAGCCTGCGGAGGTAACTGCTGACAAAGGCTACAAAAGCATTGATGTGTTGATCTCTATTAAACTGAAAGAAGAAAACAGAGCTTTCAAAGTAGAGAAATATGAGCACAGCTACCCTCACTGTTGGAGAACAGACAAGCCAATTCTTTACTATCCATTGGATTCTTGGTTCATCAAAACGACTGAATACAAGGAGCAATTGGTAGCCTTGAACAAAACCATCAACTGGAAGCCAGGATCTACGGGTTCAGGACGTTTCGGTAACTGGTTGGAGAACTTGGTGGACTGGAACCTTTCGCGTTCGCGCTACTGGGGTACGCCGCTTCCTATCTGGAGAACTGAGGATGGCGAAGAAGAGATCTGTATCGGATCGATCGCTGAATTGGCTGCCGAGGTAGAAAAGGCGAAAGCTGCAGGATTCATGGATGCTTCTCTTCCTGAGGACTTCGACTTGCACCGTCCTTATGTGGATGATGTATTCTTGGTGTCGGCATCAGGTAAAAAGATGTTCCGTGAGCCAGATTTGATTGACGTTTGGTTTGATTCAGGGGCAATGCCTTATGCTCAGTGGGGTGTATTGGCGGATGCTGTTGATGCAAACAACCCAATCTATACGGCAGACTTCATTGCTGAGGGTGTGGATCAAACTCGTGGATGGTTCTTTACTTTGCACGCTTTGAGCACGATGCTTTATGATAAAGTAGCGTTCAAAAACGTGATTGCAAACGGTTTGGTATTGGATAAGAATGGTAACAAGATGTCCAAGCGCTTGGGCAACGGTGTGAATCCATTTGAAACCATTGATACCCACGGACCAGATGCTACGCGTTGGTATATGATCTCGAATGCGAACCCATGGGATAACCTGAAGTTCGATATTGACGGGGTGATGGAAGTGAAACGTAAATTGTTCGGTACACTTCAGAACACTTACAACTTCTTTGCGCTTTACGCCAACCTGGACGGCTTCGTGAACAATGGCGAAGTAATTCCAGTAGCACAGCGCACAGAGTCAGACCGTTGGATTATCTCCCGTCTGAACTCATTAATCAAAGTTGTTGATGAAAACTTGAACGCATACGAGCCAACACGTGCGGCACGTGCTATTCAGGACTTCGTAACGGATGATATGTCGAACTGGTATGTTCGTCTGAACCGTAAACGTTTCTGGAAAGGCGAATTCAACGAAGATAAAAAAGCGGCTTACCAGACACTTCATGAGTGTTTGACTACGATCGCTCAGATCAGTGCGCCATTCGCACCGTTCTATATGGATACTTTGTATCAGAACCTGACAGCAGGTATCGAAGGCGCAGCGGCTTCTGTTCACTTGACTAACTTCCCAACAGCAGTGGAAGCAGACATCGATGCAGATTTGGAAGCTCGCATGACTTTGGCACAACAAGCGTCATCATTGGTTCACTCACTTCGTAAGAAGGAAAAAATCAAGGTGCGTCAGCCATTGCAACGTGTGATGATCCCTGCCTTGAATGATACTTTCAAAGCGCACATTGCGGCGGTTGAGGAAATCATCAAGAATGAGGTGAACGTGAAAGAAGTAGAGGTGATTGATGATACATCAGGTATCTTGGTGAAGAACATCAAGCCAAACTTCAAGACGTTGGGTAAAGCTTATGGCCCTCGCATGAAAGACATCGCCAAGGCGATCAGTGCTTTTGAGCAAGAGGACATTGCTAAAATCGAAGCGGACGGTAAATATGTATTGGCGATCGAAGGCGGAGATGTTACCTTGACTTTGGAAGATGTGTTGATCACTTCTCAGGATATTCCTGGCTGGTTGGTAGCCAACGAAGGTGCTTTGACCGTCGCGTTGGACATCAATTTGAACGATGCATTGAAAGAAGAAGGTTTGGCGCGTGACTTGGTGAACCGTATCCAGAATATCCGTAAGGATATGGGCTTGGAAATCCAGGACAAAATCCAGATCAGCATTCAGAATGAGGAAACAATCGCTAAGGCGGTTGCTTCGAATGAAGACTATATCACAACAGAAACACAGGCGACATCCTTGACGGTTGTTGATAAGCTTGCGGATGCCACAAGCCTTGATATCGACGGATTGGTGGTTGAGCTGACCGTCTCTAAATAATATTGTTATAGAAGGAGGAACAGATTCCTCCTTCTTTGCTTTTAATATTTTTCTTTAAGGGCGAGCACATCTTCATGATTTTTTTTTAACCGAGCCCTCAAACCTCGGTGAGATAATCCTATTCAACAATGAAATACGGAAAATATTTTCTGATTGCGCTACTCGTAATCATCATTGACCAGGCAGTCAAGATGGCAGTACATTTCAATATGCCACTTGGAACTGCAGGACAAATTAAAGTCTTTGGTGACTGGTTCAAACTGCACTATACCCTGAACCCTGGTATGGCTTTCGGGATGCAACTGGGTTCTTCCTATGGGAAATTGATCCTGACCACTTTCCGCCTTTTTGCCATGTTTGGCATTGGCTGGTATTTGGTTCATTTAACCAAAAAAGGTGCAAAAAATGGCTTACTGGTATGTATCTCCCTTATTTTAGGTGGTGCAATCGGTAACCTCGTCGACAGTATCTTTTATGGGGTTTTGCTGGATAATGCCCCCTACACGGCTTCCACACCATGGTTCCATGGGCAGGTGATTGATATGTTTTACTTTGACCTTTGGGAGGGATTTCTGCCTAAATGGATCCCATTATGGGGTGGAAAATATATGGCCTTTTGGCCCATCTTCAATATTGCTGACTCAGCGATATTTATTGGCGTGGCACTGATCATCATCTTTCAAAAGAAATATTTGGTAACACACTCAGGAGAGCGCCTTGCGAAATAATCTTTTGATCAGTAAATATAAAAAAGCACCATCTGAGCTCCTTCAGGTGGTGCTTTTTTTTGATCTACCTTTTGCAGCTCCCTTTATAAAGTCAGTGCTTTGAGTGCCGCCATGGTGCCATTGAAATCATTGCCGTCAGCATAAGAGCCCACAGGAATTCCTTTTACGCCAATATGGTCAGAGAACTGGTGCAAGGTCCAGTTCAAATGCCGAATTTTACTTTTAGGGCTGTAGCTGATCACCGCCTTTTTTGAAGGGTACTGTGCGACCCATAAAGGGTACTGATCGGCAGGGAAGAGGGTTTTCAAATGCGTTTCGTAAAACTTTCGGCCTGAATAAATGATCGGTTTTTTTCCGTACTTTTTCTCTGCGAGATCAGCCCAAACCTTAAGGTTTTTCTTCCATTTTTTGATCGCCTTGGCAGAGGAGATTCGGGGTGCATCTTCAATATCGAGCACAGGAGGGAAGTCCCCTTGCTTTAAATCGACAATATGATCAAAGAAATACCACTGAGATGCCCCTGACTGGTTCGATTTGAAATAATGATAAGCACCTATAAGG
The DNA here is from genome assembly GCA_947498325.1 of uncultured Persicobacter sp. Lineage (GTDB taxonomy): Bacteria > Bacteroidota > Bacteroidia > Cytophagales > Cyclobacteriaceae > Persicobacter > Persicobacter psychrovividus. Next base: position 195,513 of record CANMKE010000002.1, on the reverse strand, counting down.
TAGGACTCTTTTTGCAATGCCCGCCAATTTCTTTTGAACTTACCATCCCGCTTAAGGGCCCCATAAGAAGCACGCACAAAGACAAATTTGATCTCATGCCTGGAGGTTCTGACCTTCTTCCAATTGATGTTGCCCTGATGGTGAGAAACATCGATACCGAACAGATAGCCCGCATGATTGGACTGTCCCCGATCGCGGTTACTGGTGCCTACAAAGTGGCTGGGCTTTGTTCTCCTGTAAATCTTAATCCCGACAACCGTTAGGCCGACAGCAAAAACATGAATAAGTAGAACCCAAAAAATCGTGCGCTTGGTTTTGCTCATTGAAAAAAGTATTTGTTTTTTAATATCGAATATTCAAATTAAGCAGAATCACTTAATGTTTGAATTCAATAAATTCACATTAACAATATCCCATAGGGTATATGCCTTTTTCCAATGCAATTAAATGAATGAAAGTGCAATTTATCTGCACCTGCAAAAACTCCCGCGCAGCATTATATTACAAGCTGAAAAATGGGGTGTTTCAATGAGATCACTGAAAAGTGTCAAAATACATTTCCAGACACCATCAACGAATAAGCAAACTAACGATCGACCTCGCCCAACACCACATCAATAGAGCCCATAATCGCAATTAAGTCGGCGAGCATTGCGCCTTTTGAAAGTACTGGCAAAATAGAAAGGTTCACGAAAGAACTTGATCGGGCTTTACAGCGGAGCGGTTTATCGGCACGCCCATCAGCATCAAAATAAAAACCGAGCTCACCTTTTGGGCTTTCCCCCCGAAAATACATCGACTGTGCTTTCGGACGTACCCTTTTAGGCACCAATGCCTGAGGATCATAAGATTTATCGCGCTTGTAGTCGCCCTTCAAACGTGCTAAACACTGCTCAATAATTTTTACTGATTCTTTACATTCCTGCGCACGAACCCACGAACGGTCCCAGCAATCGCCAACGGTACCCATCTCGCCTTTGCCTATCGGAATATCAAACTCCAGTTCAGGGTAAACGCTATAGGCATCCACCCGACGAAGGTCATACTTCAAGCCCGAAGCCCGTAGCATGGGACCTGAAACGCCATAATTAATGGCTAAATCGCGCGGTAACACCCCGACATTTGCCGTACGTTCCACATAAATTTTATTCTCGATCAACAGCTTATCAACCTCCACCAGTTTAGGTTTCAGATAATTGATGAACTCCGTACACTGTTCTTCAAAACCCACAGGAAGGTCATAATAAAGCCCACCAACCCATATATAGTTATAAAGCATACGCGCCCCGCAAAGCCATTCCAACAGACGAAGGATGTGTTCACGGTCTCGCATCATCCAGATAAATGGGGTCGTTGCTCCAATATCAAGCCCGTAGGTTCCCAGGGCCACAAAGTGGGAGGCAAGCCGATTTAACTCCGCCACCAACACCCGAATGTACTCTGTCCGCTTTGGAATTTGATCCGTAAGCCCCAGCATTTTTTCTACCCCCATACAGTAGATGTGCTCGTTATTCATCGCCGTTACATAATCCATCCGATCGACATAAGGAATGATCTGATTGTACATCAAAGCTTCTGTATGTTTCTCGAAACAGCGATGCAAGTAACCCAAATGAGGCACCACATCAACAATAATCTCGCCATCGGTAACCACCTCCAGGCGCAAAACCCCATGTGTTGAAGGGTGCTGAGGACCGATATTGATGATCATCTCCTGATGCTTCAAATCCTTCTCCGTATACTTCGACGGTTCAGATACATTCAGGTGTTTGGGATCGTATTTATATTGGATTGGATTTGCCATAATCGCTAAAATCGGAGGGGTTAATATTTTACCTTGATACCGTGATAGTAAGCCTGTTCTTGATAGTCCTTCCGCATCGGGTGGCCTTCCCAGTCGGCAGGCAGAAGGATTCTGCGCAAATCTGGGTGATTCGAGAACCGAATGCCGAACAAATCATAAGCTTCCCTTTCATGCCAGTCGGCGGTTTTCCAAAGTGGTTCCAGGGAGGCGATTTCAGGCCCCGCTTCTTCCGCAGTATTTCGGGGCAATACCACCTTAATCATCAGATGGTGGTTGAAAGGAATCGAATAAAGGTTATAAACCACGCCCATTGTTCCTTCTTTTTCCCCATAGTCAATCCCTGTAATACAGGAAAGCTGATCGAAAAAAAGGCGGTCATCCTCTTTCAGGAAAAAACACAGGTCATAAATAGCTTCCACCTCAACGGTAATCGACAGAGGCGAATCTTTAAGACCCTGATCTTTGATGACTTCCTCACCGAATTGGCTTTGAATCAGCTGAACGATTTCTTCGAATGACATAGGAGGTGGTGTTTATAATTGGATGTTATGATTTTGATTTATTGTCCACAGATTATTTATGCCTTGGAATTTATAATTAATCCTGGTGTCTTTTTATTAGTCCAAGCGGGACGCTTGAACTAAGTTATTATTGATCAATCCATCTCGGCGAGCAAATCGGTAACAGCTGTCGGGGCCATCAGGGTTTCGGTGCGGATTTTCTCTTGTAATTTAATGAATCCACCGATTAAAGCCTCTGGCCGTGGCGGGCAGCCAGGTACATAAACATCGACGGGGATGATGCGATCCACACCTTTCACCACATGGTAGCCATGCTCCCAGTAGGGGCCTCCACAGTTGGAGCAGGAGCCCATGGAAATCACATATCTGGGTTCGGCCATCTGTTCATACAGTCGGCGAATACGGTCAGCCATTTTGAAGGTAACCGTTCCAGCCACGATCATCACGTCGGATTGTCGGGGAGTCCCTCGAGGAAACACCCCCAGACGATCCAAATCGTAGTTGGCAGCATAGGCGCCCATCATTTCGATGGCACAGCATGCCAAGCCAAAACCCATTGGCCAAAGAGAGGAAAGCCGTGCCCAATTCAGCAGGTCATCGACTTTGGAGACAATCACGCCCCCTTTATTAAATTCCTGATCTAACAGTCCCATAGTAGAAAGGTGTTGGTGGTGGTATTAATATTGATCGTTGAGGCGCTCGTACATTTCTTCTGGTACGCGGCTGTTGGCCTTGGGCAGCTTCACTTCAGGTTTTTCCCAGTCAAGGAAACCCTTTCCCCATACATAAGCCAGACCGAGGGCAAGGATGAAGATGAAAAGCATCATCTCGGTAATGGCAAACCAGCCCCACAAACCGTTGGTCTCGGCAATTAAGTTCTTATCCCCAAAAACGGTCGCCCACGGAAACAGAAAGACGATCTCCACCTCAAAGAGAATAAAGAGCAGGGCGATAATATAAAACCGCATGTTGAACTGCCCCCACGCCGAGCCTACGGTATCTTCTCCAGACTCGTAAGTGGTGTTTTTTTCCTCATTAGGACGATCGGGGCGAAAGAGCCACGACCCAAAATAGGTCAGCATAACGAACAGGGCTGAGCCGATAATATATAATAAGACTTCCCCGAAAGCGGAGACTTGGGTGGCAATCATACGGTTAGATTAATAGATTACGGTTGGTATTGTAGACTGATCATTATACACTTTGGTGGTGACTGGTATTGTATTTACCGATCACTAAGCACAAGCCACCGATCACCTATTTATAAATATGGTCATTCCGATTTGAAAAAGCATACCCAATAAGTGAAAAGTGATCAGCTACTTATTTATACAAAACTAAGGAGTGTAAGCAAAAAAGGAAATTCCGAGGATTGAAAAGCCTGAAAATGTCGTCTGAAAACCAATAATATTCAATTTGGAACGAATTTGAACAAGGATGTTAAATCAATTTTCATGCTGACCTTCGTTCGGGCGGAAGTCGTCGCCGAGGTCAAAATATTTATAATGCCCATTCATCTTGATCCGTCGCTTGGACTCATTAAACTGCCGTGCCACAGGAATAGTCTCGCGCAGGTGGTGGATCAAAAACTCCTGACGCTCGGTTTCCTGCTGAAGCTGTAAAAGGGCATATTTTTGATCAATCGAAAGCCCAAGGTAGTGCCCAATACCAAAAGCCTGTGGTTGCTGATTGAAGCCTACGCGCCCCACCATTTCCAGCGCCTGAAAAAATTCGGTGATCTGCTCTTTAAGCTCCATCACCTGATCCTCTTTTACGACCATATCGTTCGGCAAATAATGAATCAGCCCTGCGGGGTATTCCCTTGAATGCTTGACCTGTTCAAACTCCTCGACCTCGAAAACACGCTGCCCCACCACCTGAATATCCATTCGGCCATCGTTATACACTTTATTAATGGACTTCAGCAGCACCGTCGTTCCATATTTTATTTCACCATTCAGGCTCGATACAATACCAAACACACGATCACCACGCATACAATCATGGATCATCTGCTTATACCTGCGCTCAAAAATGTGCAGATTAACCTTCTCCGTCGGGAAGATCACAATCTCTAATGGAAATAAGGGAATATATGATTGTAGCATATTGCAACAACTATTGGTGTGCAGAAAAGATTGAAAAAAGAGGGCTTAATTGAAGGTCATTTAGAAAAGGATCATTCTTCAATAAATGCGATGCGTCGTCGTTAATAAAATCACAGCACCATATTTAGCATTAAATACCGCGCATAAAATAAGCACTTGAATTACACCACTTTGCGCATCCTGACAAGATAATAAATTATCATCACATATTAACACCACGCAGAAAGAAGTCGAGTTAATCTTAAACAATCCCCTCAAACATCTCTTCTAACAACAAAACAACTGAAAAACTACTATGAAAAAGTTTACTTCCCTAATCGTTGTCCTCCTGTGTTTGCTTGGGTTTCAGGCACAGGCGCAAGTTCACCTGATTCCTTCTGCAGGATTAACTGTCTCGTCGGTTAATAAAGATGCCGAAACCGCTAAAGCAGGGTATCGGCTTGGGCTGAATGTAAGAATAGGTGAGGAGCTGTATGTACAGCCAGGGTTCTTTTACACCAAAAACAGTGCAGAGTTGGATAAAGATGCTTTCTCCAATAATGCCGGCGATATCAAGTACGACCATGAAGGCTTTGAAATTCCTGTCATGATCGGTTATCATATCATCAATTCTGACGCTTTCAAATTCAGAGGGCACCTTGGGCCACAGTTCGGCTTTGGCTATACGGGCTCGATCTCGCAGGGCTTCGATGGTATTGATACCAATTCCACCCAATGGACCCTTAAAGCGGGCCTTGGTATCGATGTACTTTTCTTTACCCTTGATGCCGAATATGGTTGGGGCCTCAGCGATTCCTTTACAATTACAGAAGCTGGAAATTCTACCTCTTACAAAAGCAGATCATTCAACTTAACACTCGGGATAAGGCTATAAAGGACTATGGCACTATAACTTCCATTAAAAAGCACTTGGGCAATTGCTCAGGTGCTTTTTTTGTTCCCTACACCTCTCCCTCTGGTTGTCCGCTAAAAACAGCTTTCGATCTCTAAAATTTATTTTCCTGAAAAAAATTTAGATTTATTTATTCGGTTGAAAACTGATTTGGAAGGCTGAACGGGCTATTTCTTATGCTTAAATTATACATTTTATTTATAAAAACACCATAACCTTCAGATTCTCAGCCTGCTATTTTATTCTTATTTCCTCAAATGGTATGACTTTTGAAACATCATGATCAACTACCTAAAAAAAGAAAAAACAAAACTTAACGATCATGAAAAAACTATCCGTATTATTTGTTGCATTAATGATGTTCGTTGGGCTGCAAGCTCAAGCACAGATACATGTTATTCCTGCTGTTGGTATGACGGTTTCAAAACCAAACCATGATATGTTCTCTGCGCAGGCAGGTTACCGTTTTGGTGCAAGTGTTCGTATTGGAGATAAATTCTTCGTTCAGCCAGGATTATTCTATGCAAAATATACTGCCAAAGTAGATGTCCCAAATTCAGCTATGGCGAAACAAGCTTTTGAAGGCGTGAGTTTCGATCAGAAAGGCTGGGAAATTCCTGTGTTAGTGGGTTACAACTTTATCAACTCCGACATGTTCAAATTCCGTGCGTATGCAGGTCCTCAGGTAGGGTTTGGCTACAAAGGGTCATTGTCACATGGATTGGGTGCTTTTGATACTGAATCTACACAGTGGTCGGTAAAAGCAGGTCTTGGTGTAGATGTATTGTTCTTCACATTGGATGCTGACTACGGTTGGGGCTTAAATGACGCTTTCAAAGCAACAGAAGCTTTTAACCATAACTCTTATAAGAACAGAACCTTCAATGTAACATTGGGTATCCGAATCTAAATTGCCGAATATAGATTTCTAAAAAAGTGCAGGAGTTTCTTCTTGCACTTTTTTTTGTGTTTAGGCTTTTAGTATAGATTCAAAGCGGCAGTGCTTTAATTTATATCCTTGGAGTTCAGCCTTGCATTTTTTTTGCAAGAACAAAAAAGACGCAGAACATCATCAGAAATCATCGTCTTATTCATTTACTAAACAATACTTGACATGAAAGATAAACTCATCGCAGCGCTGCTTGCCTTTTTCCTTGGTGCTTTGGGTATTCAGCATTTTTACCTTAAAAGACCGACGCATTATGGCATTTTGTCCATTGTCTTTTGTTGGACTTACATCCCTGCACTGATCGGTTTGATTGATGGTATTCAATTACTGATCATGAATGACAGAGAGTTTGCTGATAAATACAATGGTGGTGTCCAAAACATAGGATTTACTTATCAGCAAGCGCATCAGCAACATGCTCGCCCTGTGACCTCTACCAACGTTGCAGATGAATTGAGAAAGCTTCATGAACTGAAGGAGTGCGGGATTCTTACTGAACAAGAATTCAGTGAGCAGAAGCGGAAGCTATTGAGAAAGTAGAATTTCTCTTTAATAAAAATAAAAAAGCCCGAAACAGGTCTGCTATTGGATCTGCTTCGGGCTTTTTCTGTATTGCGGTGTATGGTCTTCTGAAAGCAAATAAGATTAATCTAAGTTATCGAATTTGAGGACCACGGTAGGCTTTCTTTTGTTTGCCATATTGATACTTAATCGAATCATCCAAGCCAAGAATTAAGGTAAAGATAGGTGTCAGGAAGATCAACCCCAGCGCAAAGCCTGTTCCTCTACCATAAGCTTTGGCGGTCTCCAAGCCAAGTTTAACCAAAAGATAAATATTAGCGAGTGGGATGATTGCCAAGATAATCATCCACTGAGGCATTCGGACAATCCCCAAATGTACATAAAGATTATAGATCGGGATAAGGGCTTTCCATCCAGCCACACCAGCTTTGGTGAAAATCTTCCAATAGGCAATAATTTGAATGGCCAGCAGGACAATCATTACGATTGAGGTCAAACCGCCTGCGGCAACTTCTGTTCCGTTTTGCATTTTCTATCTTTTTTATGGTAAGTGATTAACTCCCATAGCACAAATAGGTTACCAAAGCGAGGAAACCTCTTACTTTTGTCTTATTTTTTATATCAATTGAATAAATCCTGAAAGATATCCTCCAGCTTTCCGTAGGCACGAATCTGAATGCCATACTTGTTGAAATCAATCCCTTTCAGCCCAAACTTGGATACATAAATCGTCTGGAAGCCCATTTTTTCCGCTTCGGCAATTCGGCTTTCAACATGCGTTACCGCACGGATTTCCCCACCAAGGCCAATCTCTGCCGCAAAGCAGACGGTCGGTGGAATTGCGACCTCCTCAAAAGAAGATACCAAGGCTGCCGCCACTGCCAGGTCAAGGGCAGGGTCTTGCACTTTCACGCCTCCAGCGATATTAAGGAAGATGTCGCGCATGCCAAGTCGGAAGCCTCCACGACGCTCCAAAACGGCAATCAGCATTTGTAAGCGTTTATTATCGAAACCTGTGGTCGCGCGCTGTGGTGTTCCATAAGTCGAAGGGGAGGCGAGTGCCTGCGTCTCGATGAGCAAAGGTCGGTTGCCCTCTAATGTTGCACCGATGGCTACGCCGCTGAGTTCTTCTTCACGCTGAGAGATGAGTACTTCTGAAGGGTTGTTCACCTCCCGAAGTCCATCACTGCGCATTTCATAGATACCCAACTCACTTGTAGATCCAAAACGGTTTTTGATGGTCCGCAAAATACGGTAGCTCAGGTGTCGGTCGCCTTCAAACTGCAAAACAGTGTCTACCATATGCTCAAGCACCTTGGGGCCCGCAATATTTCCGTCTTTATTAATGTGCCCAATAATGAAGGTCGGGGTGTTGGTTTCCTTGGCAAATCGCATCAGTTCCCCAGTACATTCTTTCACCTGCGAGATACTTCCCGGAGCAGAATCGATCGTTGCAGAGCCCAAAGTCTGAATGGAATCGATCACCAGAATTTCGGGCTTCACTTCCTTCACCTGATTAAACACCTTATCCAAATCGGTTTCTGTCAGGACAAACAGGTTGTTATTTTTAGTGGCAATACGATCAGCCCGCATTTTAATCTGCTGTGCACTTTCCTCCCCAGAAACATACAGCACCTTATGAGCGATAAGCTTCAAAGCTACCTGCAGCATCAGGGTCGATTTACCAATTCCAGGCTCTCCACCGATCAGTACCAGCGAACCAGGTACAATACCACTGCCCAGCACCCTGTTCAGTTCCTGATCGTGGGCATCAAAGCGGTGCTCCTGCTGTACCTGAATATCTTTCAGCGTTACGGCCTTTGCCGCGGCTTTCCGGAACGCGCTGCCACCCGCAGCCGCATCTGCAGAAGCGAAGCGGGTTTTGGTAGATTTTTCAATCACTTCCTCGGCGAATGTATTCCACTTTTGGCAGGAGGGGCATTTGCCTAACCATTTCGGAGCCTCATAGCCACAATTTGAACAGAAATATGCCGTTTTGATTTTTGCCTTAGCCATTGTTTATTTTTTACTGTTTTGACCGAATACGAAATAGCACAATTATCCTTCAATATAAAAGGATGCCTGCTGCCGAATAAAAATGCGGCAGCGATACCAAACATTACATTATATGATTTTAGTAATTCATAATATGATTTTTACCCTAAGTAGTGAAAAAAAATATTTATCGAAAATTATTCCTTGTTAAATCTATCATACCATACGAATAGCCCGAATAGGGTAGAATTGTTTACCGTTCTAACCATATTTTAAAGACCACCATACTAATTATTTCCTCAAAAAAAGAAAGTAAAGCCAAAATGCGGCTTAATAAATAATATCTATTACAAACTCTATCATAACGCCTTCGGTGTGCTAAAGCACTGTTTTTGAATTCTTAAGCAAAAGGTGTTATTTCACCTTCAATAATTGAAATATAACCAATACTAACGATATAAATTACTGCCAATATGTGTGGAATTGTAGCCTACAAAGGACATCGCCAAGCTGCCGAAATCATCATCAAAGGACTCCAGCGACTGGAGTATCGCGGTTACGACAGTGCGGGTATTGCCTTGCTTAACCCCGAGCTTTCTGTATTCAAGAAAAAAGGGAAAGTGGCCGAACTCCAGCAATTTATTGCTGATAAAAACACTTCTTCCACCATTGGTATCGGACATACCCGTTGGGCCACTCACGGAGAGCCAAATGATGTTAATGCGCATCCGCATTATTCAGAATCAAAAAATCTGGCCATTATCCATAATGGTATCATTGAAAACTATGCTTCAATCAAAAAAGAACTGATTGCCCAGGGGCATGAATTTTCTTCAGAAACCGACACCGAAGTACTGATTCATTTCATTGAGTTCATCAAAGAAAGTAACCATGTGGATTTGGTAGAAGCCGTTCGCCTGGCATTGAAACGCGTTGTGGGTGCTTATGCGATCGCCATCATCTCTAAAGACGATCCAGATTTGATGATTGCCGCACGTAAAGGTTCTCCATTGGTGATTGGCCTTGGGAAAGATGAATTCTTCCTTGCTTCAGATGCTACGCCTATTGTTGAATATACCAACGAGGTGATTTACCTGAACGATAATGAAATTGCCATTATGAATGGCAGTGAGTTGCACATCAAAAACACCGATGATGTTGTGGCAACTCCTGAAATTACCCTGCTTGATCTGGAACTTGAGGCGATTGAAAAAGGAGGCTATGACCATTTCATGCTCAAGGAAATTAATGAACAGCCCCGCTCTATCGCCGATTGTTTGCGTGGGCGTTTGAATGCTGCCGAAGGCAGCCTGACCCTGGGCGGAATTCGTGATTACCTCAGAAAACTCCGTCAGGCCGATCGCATTATCATTGCCGCTTGCGGCACCTCCTGGCATGCTGGTTTGGTGGCGGAATATATTTTTGAAGAATTCTGCCGTATTCCAGTGGAAGTTGAATACGCTTCTGAATTCCGTTACCGCAACCCGATTATTCACGAAGGGGATATCCTGATTGCCATTTCGCAGTCTGGTGAAACTGCCGATACTTTGGCTGCAATGGAAATTGCAAAATCACGGGGCGCCACCGTATTGGGCGTTTGTAATGTGGTGGGCTCTTCGATCTCCCGCGTATCGGATGCTGGAGTTTATACCCATGCTGGCCCTGAAATTGGGGTAGCCTCTACTAAAGCCTTCACCGCACAATTGTCGGTACTTTCTATGATCGCCCTGAAGGTTGCACAACAAAAAGGAACAATCTCTGATATCCGTTTCCGTGAAATGCTCGCACATTTGGAGCAAATTCCAGCCAAAGTAGAAAAGGCACTGAAATCTGAAGAAGAAATTAAAAATATCTCGGGGCTGTATAAAGATGCATCAAACTTCCTATACCTTGGCCGTGGCTATAACTTCCCAGTGGCTTTGGAAGGTGCTCTGAAACTGAAAGAAATTTCCTATATCCATGCTGAAGGTTACCCTGCTGCTGAAATGAAACACGGGCCGATCGCACTGATTGACGAAGAAATGCCCGTATGTTTTATCGCCACCCGCGATGGCTCTTACGACAAAGTTGTTTCCAATATTCAGGAGGTAAAAGCACGTAAGGGGAAAGTAATTGCCATTGTGTCGGAAGGAGATGTGTTGATTCCAAAAATGGTTGATCATGTGATTGAAGTCCCTAACACCCACGAGGCATTTATGCCATTGGTAGCCTCTATTCCACTTCAGTTATTGTCGTATCATATTGCGGTACTACGCGGCTGTAATGTCGATCAGCCTCGTAATTTAGCAAAATCTGTTACGGTAGAATAACCCAATAAATAGCATTTAAAATCGGAGTACAACACCATAGGGAAAGCCAACTTTTCCTATGGAGAGCATCCGCTAACGATGCCAGTGCCCCTTTTTCGCAATCGCGAGATAGTGCGCCATTGGCTAATAATGTACCCTAAAAAATATACTGAAAGCGCAAGATGAAAATTTTGCGCTTTTTTTATTTTCAGTGAAGTCATAGTGCACTCTATAAATTTAACTTTATCCTGTTATATTATTATAAGCAATTAATTTTTACCTTTAGCACTGCTATAGACCATAATAAAAACAACAGAAAATAAATGCCATATTTAGTATTTGACTTAGAAATGAGTGGTCCTGATCCCGAAATTCATGACATCATCCAAGTGGGGGCGGTGCTGGTGGATAACGACTGGAATGAGATCGCTAAATTTGAATCCAATGTATGCCCTGAAAATATCAATACCATTTCGGTAAAGGCGGAAGAAATCCATGGTTTGTCGAAATATGACCTGTTGGATGCACCTGCCATGTACGAAGTGCTTGAAAACCTGGAGGAGTGGGTAAAGACGACCCTCAAAAGATCAAATACCAAAAATTTCCACGACATTGTCCTGTGTGGGCAAGGGGTGATGAATGATATTAATTTTTTGCAGGAAGCCTATTATCGTGAAAACATGAAGTGGCCTTTTGCTTACAAGCTGATCGATCTGCTCAGCATCAGCACTTTTGCCTTCATGATCATGAAAAACAACGGACTTGAAGTACCCAAGCGCAGAAGCCTCAATCATATTGCTGAATTCTTTGACCTTAAGCGGGAAGGGGATTTACACAATGCACTTGAAGATGCTGAACTGACTTTGGCCTGCTTCCAGAAATGTTTCGACGTTGCCAAAAAGGCTAAATTGCCGACGGAATAAAAATAATCGCACATAGGAGCTGTTGCATAATTGGTATTTCGTGATTTACCTCCAAATGGTCACGCTTTGTTTTCCTTGGGCTGAAAGCTAGAGGCAGGTTTTAAAGCACACCTGCCTAAAAGGTTTTTCACCCTCGAAAATGAGAAATGAGTGCGCTTATTGGTATGCTGATTTAAGGATAAAATTAGGTAACAGCCCCTTTCTTTTTAATGGATAACATCAATCCGTGGCTGCCCTAATTTTAAAGGGTAGAACAGGAATTCCTTTCGTACTGAAAACAGTAGGCACATAGTAGTTTTCCCAACCATAACTCGCCCCAATAAGATGATCGCCCCTTCTGCCTTCAAGCAAAATTTTGCCTCCCTCCACAGTAACCTTAGGGGTGTACGCTCCCCCCGATGCCGTCCATACTTTAAATGGCTGCAAGCCTGAAAAAGGTATCATTTTCAGGTCTCCACTATTTTTCAGTGCAACACTGATTTTATGTCCCTGAAATTCAAATGTGTCCAACATCCTATTTTTTACGGCCTCCGGCTGTTGATACACCTCCCCCAAAGCAAGTTGACTTGCACGAAACCCGATGGTCTTTTTATCCTTTGGATGAATATCATTTGCTGCACCGGCATCTGCTGTCCCAATTAAAGTAACACCTGACAATAATTCACACACTCGCAACTGTTCACTTCTGAACTCTGCGGCATTAATCTGCCTCCCATAATCAAAAGGGGCAATTTCAACTACCAAAAAAGGAAGGTCTGGCTTTTTCTGAAGTTTGCGATAATGTCCAATAAGCTTTTGGAGGCTTTGCCCATAGGCCTTAGGTTCGCTCACATCCTGCTCCCCCTGATACCAAATCATTCCTTTGACGGGCATTGGCATTATCGGAACCACCATTCCATTATACATTACCCCCGACTGCTGTGTATGGTAAAAATTCGGTTGCGGAGGGAAAACCGTCTCTTTTTTGTAATTCCATTTCCCACTCAAAGGCACGCTGTCTCGTCCATTGCTAAGGAACATCTCTTCTGCAGGGCCGAGTAATCCACCTGCCCCCATGGTGTTAATAAGCCTTACAGCCACCGTAGCACTATGGCCATTGGTAAAATCCGGAGCCACTTTATATTTACGGTGTACCTTCCAGTCTCCGATTTTTCGATGGCTCCCCACCCCGTTACCATTTATAAACGTCATGTCCATTTCATCAATTTGCCCCAGCGAGATCGTTACTTCAGTTCCCCAAAAATCCTGCGGAACTTCCACAACTTTTTCCAGCCAAACAATCCCTTCCGTTTCGCCTACAGTCGTCTCCGCCCAATCGGCAGGTAGCCTGATGGTTCCCTCCGTTTTTTCAGGAATCGCAAAGGCCGCCATGGGCTGATCAAGCAGCATCTGTGCATTTCTGATCTTCATAATACTGTCCTGTAACGCCTGAATTTTTGTGTCTAAATACCTGCTTTCCCTCAACGGCCAGGCGGTTGTTGAAGCGAGTAAATGCTCTTGCTCTGTCGGCAGCCAAGCCTTAATTGGTGTACCTCCCCAAGCCGTTTGAATAATGCCTACGGGGCAGTTTAATGCATTTTGCAATGAATCAGCAAAGTAATACCCGATAGCACTGAAGTTAGCCGCCTGTTGAACATCTCCATTCCACCACTGTCCCATTGCCCGTTCCTGTACATGAGGGCTCATCACTTTGTGTACCTGAAAAAGATGAACATCGGGATTCATCCCCTCGGTCTGTAATTCAGGATAACTATCGGCTTTGTCTAAAGAAAATTCTGCATTCGACTGCCCAGCAATCCACCAAAGTTCCCCAAAATTTACAGGATCAACCAATAAGGTATCTGTACGACTGAAAACTTTCAGCCACTCATTGCGCCGTACAGGTTGTGCAGGCAGTATTATTTCCCACCGGCCATCAGCAGCTATATGGCTGATTTGCTCCTCCTGCATCCAGGAGGCTTTTAAATGAACTTTTTCCCCTGCACTGCCCCATCCCCAAATACGTATTGGCTCTTGCTGCTGAAAAACAACACCCGCCTGTATAATTTCTGGTAAGCTTAATGGGCTGACCGTTTTTGACGTACAGCTCACAAGGAGCAGAAGCGAAGTCAGTAAAAAATAAATAGGTTTCATATTAGGTGATTTTTTCATTTATAATGATGCTTGTATACCTTCAGCAATACTCATTTTTCAAATAAAATTTACTTTACATTCCAACTTGGTGTCCGTGAATCTCCATGATATTTTTACTGATGAAAAACCATCAGTTTGGAGGTTTGTGTATGGTCCCTAAAAACCAATTGCACGAGATACTGCCCATCCGCAAGCGCACTGACATCAAGTGTGTCCTGTTTTTTTCCTACCGCTTTTTTTAAAACCTGGCGCCCCTGCAAATTCAACATTCTCACCTCCATAATTGGCCTGGCACTCTGAACAGAAAGGGTAGAAGATGCTGGATTTGGAGACACCGTACAATGGGGTTTTGTACTCGATGAAGAAGATGGCAGCCCAAGTTGGGTAAGCGATATTAAAACAGGCGCATGGCCAAAAGCCTGAACTTTAATTTCCCCTTTTCGAGCATTCAGCTGATGATTTACACCCTCAAGCACAATTGCCAACTTGTCCTGTTCGATTCGTTTTACTGATATCCAATCCTCCATTGTGCTAACCACCCAAGGCGTATTAGCCTCCACATCCACAAATATTTCTCCCTCAAAGTCTGCCGCACATTCTAACACCTGGTCATCAATATTTAAGGAAAATCGCACTTCAGGGAATACTGTTCTATAAGCTCGAAAAGCTTTAATAACCTCTTGTTGGCCATCTACATGCTGAACTTGCACCGTATGAGCCTGATCTTTCAGACCTTGAGCAATCGGCACTGCTGCACCTTCCTCATCAGTATTTATCCTGACTACTGATTGCCCAAAACATTTACTTTTCCACCGAATCACATCCCCTACATTTATGGGGCTCCCGGCGGAAACAGGGGCTACCATAAACCAATCAGAAGGGGAGATCACAAGTCGCTTAGAATTTGAAATAAATGTTTCTTTGCAATTTCCCGTGCCATCATCTCCCGTTTTGCTGCCTGTAACTTTAAAAGAGAAGTCTTCGGCGCTTTGCCATGCTGTAATTTCCAGTGCCCAGTCTTCTTGTTGTAAAGCCGATTCACTATTCAAGCCAATAAAACCTCCTCCCCAAGGGAAGCTCCAATGAGGCAGTTCGGGCTTTGTCCACCCATAGGTGTCAGGAATATCCCCTACAAGCTGCTGATCGATCCACACTTTGAATGTGCCGCCGCTCATCGATCGATCAACCAACAGTTCCAATGCACTTCCGTGAAATGAAAAAGTCAAAATACTATCTTCAAAATTCAAGTCTTCACCAAGCACCATTTCTGTTAGTTCTTCCAATGGGTCAACCTTCAAGTGTGGCGAAATTGTAAAGTGGGGTTTTATAATTTCAGCTAATAATCGGTAGCCTCGATCATTTGGATGAATATAGTCCGAAAGCAAATCCGTCGGTAATAATTGATGCATCTCCAGATACTGTTTCCAAGGCGTACGGATATCGATCAATTGCGCACCATACTTGATACAAAGTGCAGGAAGCTCGACAGTACTGAAATGGTCATCCTCTACCAAATTATACTGCTGTACATGGTGATTCATCACCATAATTTCCGCAAAAGTACTGCGCCTTAAATCATTGAGCAGCATCTCATAATCTTCGGCGGTACCATAAGCATGAAGTACAATTAAATCAGGCTGAAAAGGGATTGCATTGAACTTGAGTGTTGGCCGAAGGAGGTCCGCGGTAAACCCACCATAAGCTTCTACCTGAAAATCAAATGGCTGATAGGGGTACTGCTGCTGAAGAAACTCCTGAAGGTCTTTCGTCCATTTAAACTGATCGCTACCCTGTCCGGCGGTAATGGACTGCCCTAAAAAGAGGATTTTCATCTTTCTGTGATTAGCCTCAGGAGTCAAATTACTTTCAGCTAAAGCAGACATGGTTCTCGAAATGGCAGCTCCGGCAAAGGATAAGTCTTGCTGAATGCCCTGAGCAGATGAGTGCAAGGCAGCGCATAATAGGCCTATAAAAAAGAGAAATCGCATATTAAAAAATCTTTGCATAAAGAAGATTGAACACCTAAAAGTGTGTTGTTGAATGGGAACAATCTACTAAAAGGAATCGCCGCGCTTGTGTACAAATCATTATAGTTACACCACAAAAAAGCGCCGCTTCCCACTTTTTCTCTTTACTGCATTAAAATCAAAAGTGATAAAAAATAGTTCATTTGAAAAGCATCATACTTTCCCATGAACTACTTCACTATTACCGCAGGCTTGCTCGCCACCTTCGCCTGTATTGGTCATTTTACAATGGGCACGAAGGATTTCCTGCGCCCGATACTGCAGGCCAATGTTGCACTTATTCCCCGCAAGGTCATGCAAAGTCTTTTTCATTATATGTCAGTCATCCTTGTGCTCACTGCGGTTTTATTACTGAGCTTTGGTTTTGGGCACCATTTGGGATTTGAACACCCCAAAGACATTATTTTACTTTGGGCGGTTTTATATTTGGGCTTGGGCATCGCTCAGTTTGCTGTTGCCCTTACATTACCCGTTAAGGGAAATATCTTTCGCCTGTTTCAGTGGATCTTTTGGCTGCTGATTTCTGCCTTTTGCTTCCTTTCCCTTTAGTTACAATTTCATATCCACCACTACTTTTCCGACCGTTTTTTTGTCATGAAAAGCCTGTAAATGTAGGGGGGCTGCAGAAAGCGGAATGACTTTTACCTGCGGCAGCCTGATTTGTCCACGGATATAAGCCGCCATAAATCCCTGCCCTGCCGTAATAATGCTTGCTTTTCCCCTGTCGCCAAAACCATGTCCTGCACCCAAAGCCAGCTGATGAAAGCTCATCCCTCTTTGGAAAGGCTGATCATAATCCTGTGGGCGAACAACATCTACCAGTTCAAGCATTTCACCATCAAATGCCAGCGCATTGGCGGCCACCACATCATTATCTCCCCCGATGGTATCAAAAGCTTTTGTAACGCCTTCACCGTCAGTCAGTGCTTTCACCCGTTCCAGTATATCTTCCTTTCGGTAATCAATCACCACATCAGCCCCAAGACTTTTTACAAATGCGATGTTCGAGGTGGAGCAAACGGCGATTACCTGTGGGCACTGCAAAACATTTTTGGCAATCTGCACAGCAAACGAACCGACACCTCCAGATCCTCCAATCACCAATAGGCGATCCTGCGCATTTACTTTGAGCTTATCCACCAGTGCCCGCCAGGCCGTCCAGCCAGCACAGGGCATGGCGGCAGCAATATGCGCCTGTATTTCATCAGCAACAGAAAGTAGGGTATCGGCATCGTGCACAGCCAAGGAGGCCAGGCCACCGTGGGGTCTGAACATATTGCCATGGTAAAGCACGCGGTCGCCAACTTTCCAGCCTTTAACTGCCGCACCCAATGCTTTTATGCGGCCACAAACATCCAGGCCTACCACCCAGTGTGCATTCATTTCGGTGCCGACCATCCCTTTCCAGTCGATAATTTTGGCATCTACAGGGTTCAGTGCACAGGCTTCTACTTCCACCAGCACATCATTAACCTGTAATGGGGGAGTTGCTGCAGTGGTTGCTTGGTATTCAAATTGATTTGTTGAGGGATTAAATGTAACTGATTTCATGTGAAACTACTTTTGTTGAACGACGAACGGTACTGTTGTCTTTTCTTTCAACAAAGCGGAGGGGAGGTATTGTTTCCTGAAATAGGGAAGTGGCTGTGGTGCTCCACTCATCCATACTGCCCATCAGTTTATGGACACTGAAAGTATTTAACCTGCAGATTTTAAGCCGAATTATTCACCAAGTAATTTACTTCTGACAATTATAGCTTAGTGATTAAATTGTTAACCGTCACTTTTCGGTAAAAAAAATCCGCGCAAATTCGGCTTGCCTCGCTTTCTTGTCAATCATTTGCTGCTTTGGGAAAATTCAACACAGCTGACGATACCCTCATTTTTCGGCATGGCATCGAAATGGTGATTTGAGCATCGATCATTCGGGAAGAGTGGAATGTGCTGCCAAGACTAACAAAAACCTGATAACGCACGAAAAGCCGACCCCTTGTAGGGATCGGCTTCGTATTTTTATTTCTCCGAAGAGAAAAATTAGTTTGCTCTACGCTCTTTGATACGAGCAGCTTTACCTTGACGTCCACGTAGGTAGAAAAGACGTGCGCGACGTACTTTACCTAAACGAACAACTTCGATTTTATCGACATTTGGTGAAAGCATTGGGAAGATACGCTCTACTGCGATACCTGAAGAGATTTTACGAACTGTGAAAGTCTCACCGTTAGATCCTGCGTTGCGAATTTGCATTACAGTACCTTGGTATTGCTGGATACGCTCTTTGTTACCCTCTTTAATTTTACAGTGTACATTTACAGTATCACCGGCTTTGAACTTAGGAAGCGCTGCACGGCGCTCGCTGTTCTCAGCTTCAACGAATTTAATTAGATCGCTCATTATTGTAATCTTATCGTGCCCTCGCAGGACACCATGTCTGAATTATTTAACTGCAAAGGAGCGGCTGATCCGCTCTTATTTTTTTGAATCAGCATCCTTGAGTAATGCCGGACGACGCTCGCGCGTGCGCTTTACGGATTCCTCAAAACGCCAAGCCTCGATTTTCTTGTGATCTCCGGAAAGTAATACCTTGGGCACTTCCCAACCTTTGTAATCCGCAGGTCGAGTATAAACCGGTGGAGCAACCAGACCATCCTGAAAAGAATCGGTCAGTGCAGAGGTTTCATCGCCCAAAACACCCGGAATTAATCGAGCAATTGCATCTGTTACGACTGCAGCGCCCAACTCACCACCTGACAGGACATAATCCCCGATGCTGATTTCACGGGTAATGTAATGTTCGCGAATACGCTCATCCACCCCTTTATAATGTCCACAGAGAATGATCAGGTTCCCCCCCTTGAAGGCCAGTTCGTTCGCTATACGCTGCTCGAAAAGCTCTCCGTCAGGGCTCATGTATATGATCTCTTCATACTCCCGTTCTGCCTTCAGTGAATCTATGCACTTAATAATCGGCTCTACCATCATGACCATTCCGGCCCCACCACCAAAGGGATAATCATCAATTTGGCGGTATTTATTGGTAGAAAAATCACGCAAGTTATGTAACTCAACGGTGATCAGCCCCTTATCCTGCGCACGCTTCATGATTGAGTGCCCCAAAGGACTTTCAACCAATTCCGGTACAACGGAAATAATATCAATTCTCATACCCTGCTAATCCTCTAAATATACTTCCAATAAACCATCCGGCAATTGGGTTTCAATTACCTTCGCTTCTTTATCTACTTTGGTTAAAATGTCATCATCCATCGGAACCAAAACCTCCTTGCCATTGGCGTCAACGGCAATCAATGGTTGTTTATCATTATCGTAAACAGTTTTCACTGTTCCGAATGCTCCGTGATTGACATCCACCATTCGGAAGCCAACAATTTCGTGGTAATAAAATTTGCCCTCGCCCAAATCAGGTAAAACCTCCAATGGCAAGAACAGCTTTATCCCTTTCAATGCATCAGCGTCTTCGGGTGTTTCCACACCCTCAAAAGTAAATATCGCCTGATCACCTTTCATGCGGATATCCTCCACGATGTAAGGCACCAAACTACCTCCGTGTTCAAGGAATACAGCTTCCAAATCGATATAGTTGGAAGGAGTGTCAACATCTAAGACAACATTCACATCCCCCTGCAAGCCATGCCGCTTGGTAATGTACCCTAATTCAAAACACTGATCTATACGCATCGGCTATGAATATCTTATGCTTCAGTTTCTTCTGCTGCAGGAGCTTCGCCCTCTGCCTCATCAGTAGCAGCCTCTTCAACCTGAGCAGCAGCTTCTGCTTCAGCTTTACGAGTTGCGATAGCGTCAGCACGATCTTGGTTTTTCTTAGCTTCAGCATCGAAACGCGCTTTAGCAGCTTTATCAGCATCACCAGCCAAACGAGCGATTTTACCCTCGATTTTAGCCAATTTAGCTTCTTTCCATGCGTTGAATTTCTCGTCAGCAGCTTCTTGAGTGATTGCACCTTTAGCTACACCGATTTGAAGGTGTTTGCGGAACATTACACCTTTGTATGACAACAATGTGCGAGCTGTGTCCGTTGGTTGAGCACCTTTCATTACCCATTCGAATGCTGCATCTTCGTCGAAGTCTACAGTTGCAGGGTTTGTGTTAGGATTGTAGATACCCAAGTTTTGGATGAATTTACCATCACGTGGTGATCTTGAATCAGCAACTACCAAGTTGTAAATTGGTTTTCTCTTGCGTCCACGACGCGCTAATCTGATTTTAACAGCCATTTTTCTAAATTTAAAAACGTAAAACGTTATTGAAGGAACACGTCCCTCTAATTAATTGAGGTGCAAATGTAGGGCTTATTTCCCGAATTATCAGCACCATAGGCTGAGTTTTTCCAAGAATTATTTATTTATTTGATCAATAAACCCACTGACCTTCACCCGATTGATTGTACTCGGATTCAAGGGGTTGCGAAAATTGCGCCAAAAAGGTGAACAAAAGCATCTTCACAAAAAAACTCAGCGACACCACACCGCTGAGTTCTTTATATTTTTTTCTGAAGAAAAGTCTTAAAACAACCCTTCCGCCGACAAATATCTTTCGCCGGTATCGTAGCAGAATGTCAAGACTTTTGACCCTACTGGAATCTCTGGCAATTTCTTGGCAATTGCTGCCAAGGATGCACCCGAAGAAATACCCAAAAGGATGCCTTCTTCTTTGGCCGCACGACGAGCGTACTCAAAAGCCTCTTCTTTGGAAACAGCAATGGCTCCCGTAAGCATTTCTTTGTCCATTACCTTTGGAACGAAACCTGGGCCGATACCCTGCAATGGGTGTGGACCTGGCTCATTGCCTGAGAAAATCGCACTGCCATCTGGCTCAACAGCGAAAACCTTCATCTTTGGGTGGTGCTCCTGCAATGCATTCGCCACGCCCGTGATGTGTCCGCCTGTACCAACACCTGTAATCATGTAGTCAAATCCTTCGGACATGTCATGGATGATCTCTTTGGCTGTTTTTTCAGCATGTACTTTCGGGTTCGCCGGGTTGTCGAACTGTCGGGGCATCCAGGCGCCTTCGGTGGTTTCAAGGATTTCCTCTGCTTTGGCAATGGCTCCTTTCATTCCTTTTTCTTTTGGGGTCAAAACCAATTCAGCACCGTAAGCGGTCAAGATACGACGACGCTCCACACTCATTGATTCTGGCATGGTCAAGATAATGCGATAGCCTTTCACCGCCGCGACCATGGCCAAACCGATACCCGTGTTTCCTGAAGTTCCCTCGACGATCACACCGCCTTTTTTAAGCTGACCTTTTTCTTCAGCATCTTCAATCATCGACAAAGCGATACGGTCTTTGATGCTTCCGCCTGGGTTGGCGCGTTCTAATTTGATCCAAACCTCCACATCTTTACCGAAAAGGTGGTTTACTTTCACCAATGGGGTATGCCCAATGGTTTGCAGAATATTGTTTACTTTCATTTGTAGGCTATTTTGATAAATGTATGACTGCTTTGAATGAGTATGATGAACAACTGCCATTATTCTTACATACAGGATAAAAGTTCTTTATAAACGGAATATCATTATAAAGAGTTATACATCATTTTTTAAAAACATTTTTAGGTTACCTGCCAACAGGCCATAACATGTAAAATGAAGGGTTAATTTTAAGGGTTCTGCATAAAAAAACAATCTTCTGTCAAGAATAAATGGCTTTGCTCCAAATAAATATAACCCTATCGTGTGATGTTGTATTATTTCTATGCGTTATGAATGAATTTCTATCTTCCCTACCGCAGTTTTATTTTTGAACATGATTTTTAATTCTATGAATAATTATTGATGTTATTTATGTAATTTGATGAGCGTTAAAGCATTTTAGGGAGCGTGGCTGCTCCAACAATTTAACCAAAAGACCAATCCTATGACCATAAAAGTTGTTGCAATTAATCTATTGAACCAACTGAGTGATGCCCTTGAACAACTTGACCGCAGGACATACCAATTCCCTGTTGAAATCCTGGGAAACTCAACCATCGGGCAACATGTGCGCCATACACTTGAATTTTTTATCTGCCTTCAAAGTGGGCTCAAAAATCAAACTGTAAACTACGACTCCCGAGCACGTGATCTCCGTATTGAGGAAGATCTTGATTTCTGCCAGGCGGTGATTGAAGACCTCAAATCCTTTATTGATGCTGCTGAAAATACCCCCCTTACCCTCGCTGGTGAATATTTGAATGAAAACGATCCGTTGAGCTTTTCCCTGAGCTCCTGTTTTGAGCGCGAACTCGCCTATAATATTGAACATACCGTTCATCATATGGCCATGATAAGGGTTGCTTTCCGTTCCGCATTCCCGCAGGTTAAAGTTGCGGATAACTTCGGAGTAGCAAGCTCCACTGTGGCACACCAAAAAAGCGAGTAATATTATGTGTACCGTAAGCTATGTTCCTTGCCGGGATGGTTTTGTCTTTACCTCCAACCGAGATGTCAGCTACCTGCGTACGCCTGCTGTTCCTCCAAAAATTCAGATTGAAGGGCACCTGCCCGTTTTGATGCCCATTGACCCGCAGGGTGAAGGCACCTGGATTGGTGTTTCGCCTTATTTCGATGTGGTATGCTTACTCAATGGTGGTTTTGATTTCCACCAAAGTGCTCCACCTTACCGCCACAGCCGTGGAATTTTGGTCAAGAATTTACTGTGCGCCTCCACCTTTGAGTCCTTCAGTGCCCGCCTCGACTGCCACAATATTGAGCCCTTTACTTTAATTGCCGTGAAAGGTCAGCATATTCATGAACTCGTCTGGACAGGCGAAAAGGTTCATATCCAAAAACTGCCTCCAAACGAGCCGCACATCTGGTCGTCGAGCACACTTTACACCCCTGAGATGCAGGCCATGCGCCGACAGTGGTTCGAGGAGCACCTTTCAAAATATCCGCACAATGCCGCAAGCATGCAGATATTTCATGAAAAAGCAGGTATAGGCGACCCTGCTGTTGATGTGATGATGGATCGCCCGTCAATACAGGTGGGGACCGTCAGTACCACGATGGTTCATCAACAGAAAGGTCGGTTTTTCATTCATTATTGGGACAGAAAAACCAACGAACATAAAAAACTCACCTTTGAGCCGAGAATTTCACGCCCTTAAAGCCCTGTAATAATGACTTCCTTCAGAAAACTAATGATCAAGCTAAAGTCATGGGAATACTGGCCGTGGCAATTGGTGTATTTACCTGTGGGCTTGTATTCGATTGGCCATGCGATCAAATCAGGCTCCCCATTTTATTTCAGTGCTTCCAACCCAGCCATAAAAAATGGCGGCCTGATGAGCGAGTCCAAATCTGACATTCTCGCTAAAATACCAAAGGCCTATCGTCCGCTGACTGTGTTGTTTCAGGCAGGTCCTACGGCACTCGAAGAAGTGCTGAATTACTTACGAGAGCATGCTATTCAGTACCCCTTCATATTAAAGCCTGACTATGGGGAGAGAGGGAAGGGGGTTCAGAAAATTGAGGATGAGCAGGCCCTTACGGCTTACTGCCTGGAGGCTCGGTTGCCATTCATCATGCAGCCTTACATTGATTATCCATTGGAGCTTGGTGTTTTCTACGCACGTTTTCCTGCATCACCAAAAGGCAACATCAGTTCTGTTGTGATCAAAGAAATGCTGAAAATCAAAGGAGATGGAAAGCGATCCGTCAGGGCATTAATGGAAAGCGACCCGAGGGCTTTTTTGCAACTGGCCCGATTTGAAACCGAGGCACCCTATCTACTGGAAAAGGTGCCGGCTCAAGGGCAACTAATAGAATTGGAGAGCATCGGTAACCACTGCCGCGGAACCAAATTCATCAATGGAAATCACCTGATCAACAAACAGCTGGAGGCGGTGTTCGATACCATTGCCTTGCAAATCGATGGCTTTTACTATGGCCGTTTCGATTTGAGGTGTGCCTCACTTGAGGACCTTTATGCAGGTCAGCATATTCAGATTATGGAACTCAATGGTGCCAAGGCTGAGCCCGCCCATATTTATCATCCTGGATATTCTCTTAAGCAGGCTTATACGGACTTGTTTGACCACTGGCGTGTCATGGCGGAAATCAGCCGGGAGAATCACCGTAGGGGCGTTCCTTATACGCCATTCTGGAAAGGCATTAAGGATTTGGGGGAGATGATCAACATGAACAGGCAGTCGTAGCGAAGGAGCCAAACACCTGCTGAGGCGGCATCATAAATCCGCTGAAAAACAAAAAAAGTGACGGATGAGCCGTGATCGATGGTCTGAAGTATAAAACCTGCCCATCGTCCATCACTGCTCATCAATCACTCATAATAAATATAGAGGCACTAACAGCCTCTTTTATGATGCCTTAATACGCTTGTTTTTCTTTGGCATCTTTTCCAACAGCTTTACCAAAACTCTTCCCGAGTGCCTTCACACTTTGGGGGTTCTCTACAGAAGTTCGGCAATTATAGATACGGTCCCTCGAAGCGACATCATAAATATCTCCCTGCAAACGCACCACACGTTTAACAGAAACCGTAAACGGACGAGATTTATCGAAAGATTCTGAAATGCTCTTTTCACGGACCTGTGTGCTACCGTCTACTCCGTAATACTGATGTCCGTAAAAGCCCATGGAGTGATCTTCGAGCAAGCTCGGGGTATTGCTTTGAGCCACCTGTGACTGCACTGTATCCACAGAAAAATCTACCAATTGCACCACCAATAAAGAGGTAACCCCATTGTCCTGTAATATTTTCAGGTTATCTGCCACCGTTCCCGTCGTGTCCTTAATCAGCTCCCGCGCCGAAATTGCCTTGAACCTTGAAGGCAAACCCTTTGCTACCGAGTTTTCAAAAAGATATTCTATAGCAGGATCGCGATCACCCATATATACAATGGCCATCTTTTGCTTTCCCTCCAGTCCTTCATCAGTAAGTTTATCAGATTGCGTAACAAGTGTTTTCGTACACGCACTGAACAGTATTGCCATGAGCAATAGAGCGTAATTCATTTTCATAATAAGGTATTTTTAGGTTGATTATTCTTATTGCTGATTTTGACCATTAACCGATCAAAGGAGCCCTTCTTTTTTAAGGTTTTTCCCAATCGCTTTGCCAAAACTGCTGCCCGTGGCCAGTGTTGGGTGCTTTTGAGATGTTTTCGAAAGGCAATTGTACATCAAGCGGCGCGTAGCCAGATCGTATAATTCCGCACGAAGCACCACTGCATCTTCCATTGTCTTGGTCGTGGATTCATCCAAATGCTGCCGACCACGGATACTGCCACCATCCTCATCATTGCTCAGGATCATATCCTGCGGTTTTTTGACCAGCTTCACCAACAGTACGGTCGTCATTCCTTTAGACTGCAACGACTTCACGTGCTCATCAACAGTAGCGTGGGGATCCACCAAAACTTTACGCATCGAAATGGCATTAAGATGCCCAGGCAAAGCGCGGGCAATCCGTTCCTCAAATGAAACCACCCAGTCCAGCGATTGCTCCCCATCATAAACCACAACCATTTGTGGCGATTTCAGGGAGGACTTAACAGGTGTTTTTGTTTCAATAATCACTGTTGGGGCACAAGCTGAAAAGCAAAGAAGTAAACAGCTGAAAAGAACAGTGGAAAGATGCTTTTTCATAGGGAAGTGTAGGCTGATTAGGGTTAATGTTTTTTTGATCCTTCAACGGTTGATCCGACACACTCGTATTCAGAAAAGACACCGCAGAAATTTAGCTTAAATATAGTACATGCGCTGATCAACGTAATACAATTTAAACATTTATTGATTTATACGAATTTTTCTTCCCTTCGCCCATGAAATTTGCCACTAAAACGATTCACGGCGGTCAAAAACCTGACCCAAGCACTGGCGCAATCATGCCCCCGATCTATCAGACCTCCACTTATGTGCAATCAGCACCAGGGGAACATCAGGGCTATGAATACTCCAGAAGTCAGAACCCCACAAGAGATGCCCTTCAGAAAAACCTGGCGGCCCTGGAAAATGGCCAGCATGGATTGTGCTTCGCCTCAGGCCTTGCCGCCATAGATGCCGTCATTAAACTCCTGCAACCTGGCGATGAGGTCATCTCTTCCGACGACCTTTATGGCGGCAGTTATCGCCTCTTCAAAAAAATCTTTGAACCGCTCGGGATCAAGTTTCATTTTGTAGCCATGCAGAACATCAGCAAGGTGGAAGAAATGATCAACCCGAATACCAAAATGATCTGGGTGGAAACCCCCACCAACCCGATGATGAACATTATTGACCTGAAGGTCATGGGGCAATTGGCGCGAAAAAATGGCCTTCTGATGGCCGTAGACAATACCTTTGCCACTCCTTTCCTCCAGCAACCATTGAAGTACCATGCCGATATTGTCGTGCACTCTGCCACCAAATATCTCGGTGGCCATTCCGATGTAATTATGGGGGCAGTGGTTGTTAATGATGATGATCTCGCGGAAAGGCTCGCATTTATTCAAAATGCCTGCGGTGCGGTGCCGGGCCCTCAGGATTGTTTTTTGATCCTCAGGGGCATTAAAACCCTGGCACTCCGGATGGAACGGCACTGCGACAATGGCAAACAGGTTGCGCAGTTTTTGAAACAGCACCCCAGGGTGGATAAGGTTTACTGGCCAGGGTTTCAGGAACACCCCAACCATGCCGTGGCCAATGCCCAGATGCGGGATTATGGCGGGATGATCTCCTTCAGCCTGAAAGACAACACCCAAGAGGCCGCCACCAAAGTGTTACAGCAATTCCGGTTCTTTGCCCTTGCGGAGTCGTTGGGAGGGGTGGAATCGCTCGCTGGGCACCCCGCCTCCATGACCCACGCCTCCATCCCTGAGGAGCAACGGGAGAAGGTAGGGATTGTCAATAGCCTGATCCGGCTAAGCGTTGGAATTGAGGATATTGAAGATTTACTGGATGACCTGGACAGTGCATTGAAATAACGATCACTTAAACAACCCCTATTATAATCGGCTGTTGCATAACACTATTGACCCGACCCGTAAATACCTTCTGATTTTTTTATTGCCCACAGATTATCGTTCAGTATTCAGGTATTAGAGCACTATTTTGATGGAAGACGACCAGGTAATTATTGACTATTCTTCATTTTTCCCATGGAGTGCATGCCTGGTCTGTTACTAAAAATTCTTTCAATCCTCATTTGGGAATTTCCTGATAAGAATAAAGAAAGAAAAGCTGGTCATCAATGAAGAAGTGCCTATTATGCAACAGCCTTTTGTATTCCTGTCCATTTGTAAAGGCCTAATATTATCGGTAAATTGCCACTGAACGACCATTTTAAGTCCTTTTTCAATCACAATGCAGGAGATCAAAGACACCCTTAAAAAACACGGGCTACGCTATACTGACTGTCGCCGGGATATGCTCAAACTGTTCAAAAGCAGCTCGGAGGCTTTGTCGCACCCGGAAATTGAGGCGATGCTCTCTGACAACTATGATCGGGTAACCCTGTATCGCACCCTCAGCACTTTCGAGGAGTCGGGGCTTATTCATCGGGTTATTGATGATGGCGGCGCGGCGCGTTATGCCACTTGTTCTGATGGCTGCGGAAAGCAACAGCACCACCACAATCATGTGCACTTTAAATGTACCTCCTGCGGAAAGGTACGATGTTTGGAAGAAACAGAAGTACCGGACATTAAGCTTGCCCCCAACTATTCCATTGAGGAAATCAGTCTGTTGGTGATGGGTAAATGCCCACAATGCCAGTAATTTGCCGGTATTATTTTCTATAGCAAAGCATTCAACAGCGATAATTCAATGACGAACCGTGTGGGAGATCCGCTAACGCAAGCGCATACCGTATTAAAAAATTATTTTGGTTACGAAAGCTTCCGCCCTTTACAGCAGGAGGTCATCACAAATGTGCTCAAGCAACAGGACAGCATGGTACTGATGCCCACTGGTGGCGGAAAATCGATGTGCTTTCAGGTTCCTGCGATTGTAATGGAAGGCACCTGTATTGTCATCTCTCCATTGATCGCCCTGATGGAAGATCAGGTGGAAGGGCTTAAACGTAACGGGGTAGCAGCAGCCTGTTTGCATCGTGGGGTTGGTTTTCAGGAGCAAAAAATCATTGAAGATCAGGCGCGTTCGGGGCAATTGCACTTGCTTTACGTTTCCCCTGAGAAGTTACTTTCCCAGCAGTTTTTTGATTTCCTGAAGCATGTAAAAATCAATCTGTTTGCAATCGATGAAGCACACTGTATTTCTTTTTGGGGGCATGATTTCCGACCAGAATACAGCAAGTTGTACGTACTCAAACACGTCTTCCCTGAGGTGCCTATTATTGCCCTTACCGCTACGGCCGACAAGCTCACCCGTCGGGATATTCTTCACCAGTTACGCATAAAGGAGGCCAAAACCTTCATTTCTTCCTTCGATCGCCCCAATATTTTTCTTCAGGTGGTGCCTGCTGAAAACAGAAAAAAGCAGCTGCTTTCCTTTCTTTCAAAGCGCCCGAATCAGGCGGGGATTATCTACTGCCTCAGTCGGAAATCAACAGAAGACCTGGCTTACAAGCTACGTAAAGAGGGAATTATTGCGCGCCCGTACCATGCTGAAATTCCGCATGCCGAGCGACAAAAAACACAGGCCGATTTCCTCCGCGATAAAATTCAGGTGGTGGTGGCTACCATTGCGTTTGGGATGGGCATCGATAAATCCAATGTACGATGGGTGGTACATTACAACCTCCCGAAGAATATTGAAAGCTATTATCAGGAGATTGGTCGTGGTGGAAGGGATGGCCTGAATGCACACGCATTGCTCTTTTATACTTATGCCGATGTAATCCGGCAGCAGCAAATGTTACTTAACCTGCCTGAAGACCGACGACAGTTGCAGGAAGCGAAGCTCGACCGTTTGAAACATTTTACCGAAGCGCATATTTGCCGCAGGAAAGTACTGCTGAATTATTTTGGTGAAGAACTGCAGCAGGATTGCGGGCAGTGCGACGTTTGTAAAACGCCTCCAAAAACGGTGGATGGTACTGTTACGGCACAGAAGATCCTCTCGGCAGTGTATCGTTGTCAGCAAATGGCATCGGCACAGGATATCGTCGATATTCTGCGGGGGAACAATAATACTACCATCCAGCAGCAAGGGTGGCATCAGCTTAAAACTTTTGGAATAGGGCAGGAGATCCCTTTTGCGCACTGGCACAGCTATGTTCACCAGTTAATGAATATGGGTTACCTTGATATTGCCTATGAGGCTAATTTTCAGCTTCGGCTGACCCCAAAAAGTGAGCAGGTGCTTTTTCAGCAGGAAAAAGTAGCCCTCCAGCACCGTGTGGCTCAAAAAGTTCAGGAAAGCAGCCCGAAACCCGCCACCAATGCAGTGGTTAATCAGCAGTTGTTCGATGCCCTTCGCCTGCTGCGTAAGCAGATTGCCACACAAAACGATTTGCCTCCATATTTGGTATTTTCTGACAAGACTTTACTGGATATGGCAAAAGAGATGCCTCAGGATGAAGATCAGCTTTTGCAGATCAGTGGAGTGGGAGAGCGTAAACTCGCACAATATGGGCAGGCATTTCTGAAGCAGATTCACTCGTTCGGGCAGGGTGGCAAATCCAAGACGACCAACACCAAAATCCTCACCTGGGAGTCTTTCCAGAAAGGCTTGCAGCCTGAAGAGATTGCGCTGGCGCGTGGGCTGAATGTGGTAACGATCTATTCTCACCTCGCAGACCTTTACGCGATTGGTTATGACATTCCCCTGGAAAAATATGTAGGTGACCTGGAGTTGGAGATGGCCAAAAAAGCATTTCAGGAGCGGTCTTTTGGGGCTTCTATCCGTGAAATTTTTGACCACCTTAATGGGGCACTCGATTTCCACAAAATTCGACTGGCCAAAGCCATTCTGCAAAAACAGCCCGTGGTTTCCTGATCATTTTCAGAAAGGGGATACTGCCGCACTACTTGTGCCTTGGTCTCCTTTTTGCAGATCAACAACAAAGCCATTAGCTTTGTGCCTTTAAATCAGATAACAAGACTAAGAAAATATATCAAGCATGAAAAAGCTTTCTATGGAAGAGTTGGGGCGCCCAACTGTTGAGGAATTCAAATCGGCAGAAAAAAGCCCGATCGTAATTGTTCTGGATAATGTCCGAAGCCTGAACAACGTAGGCTCTGCCTTTCGTACTTCTGATGCTTTCGCCATTGAAAAGCTCTACCTTTGTGGTATTACGGGGCAACCTCCACACCGCGACATCAATAAAACAGCACTCGGAGCGACGGAGTCTGTAGTCTGGGCACACGTGCCAGAAACCCTGCCGCTGGTCAAACAATTACAGGCTGATGGCTACACAGTATTGGCGGTTGAGCAAGTTGATGAAAGCATCAAATTGCAGAACTTCGAAGCCGAAGAAGGAAAGAAATATGCTTTGGTTTACGGTAACGAGGTCTTTGGTGTGGACGAGGAAGTGGTGGAAGCTGTGGACGGCGTTTTGGAAATCCCTCAGTTTGGCACCAAACACTCGCTGAATATTTCGGTAAGTATGGGCATCACGATTTGGGATGTATTCAAAAAAGTGATGTTGAAATAAATTTGCAGAGACGTTATGCTTAATGTCTTCCAAGCTATCGGGGGCCGTTGCATAACCGTAAATTAATTTTGCACTAAATGCAGAGCGCTGAGTTGTGCAACAGTCCCTGATAATTCTTATGGTTCATTTTTGAATTATACAAACATAAAATAAAACGGCGACCTTCTGCTTGAAGGCCGCCGTTTTTGGTTGATGTAAGGTTTGATTTCTTAGAAGTTGATCTGTGCCTGAAGGCGAATCAACTGTCCTTTTTGGTGGTTGTTTCTGTTCTCTGAATCCAAATAAGTACGATCAGCGAAAGCATACAAGGCTACCAATTCGAAAGCTGGATTTGGCTGCCACTCGAAGCCAAATTCCAATTCTTGCATATCGTAAGCACGGGCATCGGTTTCGAATTTCTTACCCCCTTTGTATTGTGTGTAGCGGGCGAATGGCAAAATCAATTGTTTACCTGCCTCTACACGGTAAGACATCTGTGCGTAACCACCGTGCAATGTTTTTTCTTTGATCGTGTTGGTTGCAGGATCATACTCTGGACCTACCCCCACGTTATATTCTGTTTGAAAACCGAAAGGCATCGCATACCAGATAAATGATGCGGCCACACGGCTATCGTCCCACTCAACACCATTGGCTGAGATCATTTCTTTGTTACCGTTCTCTCCAGTCACCTCGGCCATGACACCCTTAGTAACTTTTGTAGTCACATATTTACCGCTATATCCTTGCAAACCTACCTCGAAAAGCTGTCCGTTTTTCAACTCAAATGGATAAGTTGCACGGGCAACGATGTGTTTGTTTGAGTTCTGATCCGCATTGTTGGCCGTCTGTCCCTGGAAAGCACCCAAAGCCAACATACCGTAGTTACCAGAACCTTTCAATTGCTGATTTTTCAATTTCTTGAATCGCTGCTGAACGACTGCCGGTGTATAGTAGAATACTGCCATCAAATCACGCTCGTTTTTCAATGCCGAGTTGATCGCATCATTACGGTCTAATGAAAGACGGTTCTGAGAAGACTGCATGTTTTCAAAACCATAAGGCACTTTTGACTGCCCCAAACGCAATCTGAAACGACGGTCTTTAGTGAACATCAAATCGAAGTAAGCATCTTTCAAATTGGCAGTGTTGCTGTCTCCACCCGCAAAATCCGGCTGAATATAGAAGTAAACACGCTCATGGATATAACCCGAAAACTTGATACGGATACGACGGAATGACATTCCTTTCATCCCTCCATAAGTGCCATCACACTGCTCACACTCCATATCAGGGTTGGTCTTGTAAAGATCATTGTAACGCATCTGCGCATAACCTGATACCTTAATTTTATTCGTCCAGCTTGCTGCCTGGCTGGTATTGATCAATGATTGTAAGCCTGTTGCTGACTCCGCCTCCTCTTCTTCGTGATCCCATGGAGCATCGAAGTAAAACGTTTTGTCTTTATGTCCCAAAACTATCTGAGTTCCTTTCTCCTCTGACTTCTTTTCTTTGTCAAGTCCTTCTGCCAAACCTAAGGATGCGAAGTATGAGAATATAAAGCAAAATGCGAATAACCTTTTCATCGTAATTATTGAGTCGTTTCTATTTCTTTGTGATGCAAAGTAAACGACCAAAAAAGAATTTAAGGTGTCTTTAATTTTACCCTAAAATCAATTAAATGACCGACTTCTTAATCTTTAGGTAACAATACTCCAAAAAGAGACAATATATAGATAAACAAAAAATCAAAACCCACTAACAAACAATCAGTTGCCGAGGTAAAGCTATGTTAACATATCTTGTTTTACCTCAATGTTTCTAAGAAAAATAATCGCAAAAAAAACCGTTTTAAAGCATGGCTACATTAAAAATTAACTGACATGAATATTTATTCATTATAAAACACAAAAAAACCCCCACCATAACGGCAGAGGTTTCGCAAATTTCTTATTTCGTACCTATATATTACTCGATTTCATAAATATATTGAGTAGCTTCTATCTTCGTATTACAATCATTAGTATGGAGCGTTGAATGCTCGACGGACTTTATCCAAAGATCTTCATTCATGAAAATATCTGTATCCTCACTACTTCCAAAAGCAAATGATCGTTCCTTTTGACCTTCTACATAAAATGTAACACTATCAAAAACATCACTGATCAGCTCTGTTGGGCTCCATGACAAATCTGAGGAACTGAAAACCACAATTTTGTCAACGGTCGATGATTTTGCCGATAGTACAATCTCCATTTCATTGTACTTAGACATATAATCACTTGAATGGTACAAGCTTCCTTGGATGAATTCCTGTTTTGGATACAAATGAACCTTGACCAGCTGATCGGACGGATTACTGAAAGCTAATTGGGTAAACTGCTGCTGTTCGTTACATGCTGAATCACAAGACGAAAGGCAAAAAAATCAAAATTATTGATATAATATTTATATTATTCATTCTTATTTTATTATGGTTGAATGTTTTTTAGCGCTTTAAGATTTTTGGATCCAAGGTGTGGAGTATAATTCAAACCTTGTATTATTTCTTCTGCCAAACTTTCGACTTCATTTTGTGAAACCGTATGGGAACCTTCTTGACTGCTATCTAATTTACAGGAGGTAAATAAAAACAAGCAAATGAGCGTACAGAGTAGTAAGTTGGTTGGTTATAATAAAGTTAGGTGTGAAAAATAATTATAATATAATAAAATATAAAAAAACCCCCACCATAACGGCAGAGGTTTCATGCTTACTTCTTAAAATAAGATATTATCAGGCTTATTTCGCAGCCATCAATTCTTTCACTTTCGCTTCGAGTTCTTCACCACGAAGGTTACGTGCGACAATTTTACCACTCGCATCCACCAATACAGTTGCAGGGATAGAGTTGATGCCGTATTTCTGTGCTACCTCATTTTTCCAGCCTTTAAGGTCAGAAACATGGTGCCAAGTCAGTTTATCCTTAGTAATGGCTTTCTCCCAGTTTTCTTTTTTGTTATCCAAAGAAACACCGACAATCTCAAAGCCTTGCTTATGGTATTCATTGTACATCTTCACAACATTTGGATTCTCCTTGCGGCAAGGTCCACACCATGACGCCCAGAAGTCGATCATAAATACCTTACCCTGAAGTGCCTCCGTAGAGAATTCTTTGCCTTCAGGAGTCTGCATTGTAAAATTCAGTACAGGCTGTCCTTCTGCAGTTGCGTTAAGGGTATTGTAGCGCTCAGTCATTCGCTGATAAACTTCTGTTTCAGTCGCCGCACCCTGTAAAAGGTCCAAACCACTTTTCAATTGTTCTGTTTTCAGTCCAGGAGCTTGTTGCGCCAAAAGATCAGCAGACACAATAGAAGTGTTGTGCTCCTTAATGAAGCTCATGGTATAATCCGAATACTGCTTATTTAAAGCTTCATAATCGGTTTCAATTTTCTTCAGCTGTGCCTCTTGTTCTGCTGTCAGTTTACCATCTTTGGCCTCAGAGCTAATACGGCGGTATTCCTCACCCATTGCACGCATTTTCGTCTGAAATTCCTCTTCACCATTTTGGAATGCGCTGTAAACCGCCTGCTCAGAACCTTCATTACCGGTAATTTTTGCATCAGCAAAAGCATCCAGGTTAATGTCGGCAGTTACCAGGTCACCTTTTTTATAGAACATCATCACTGTTGGCTTGCGTGTTCCAAAAGTACCGTCTGTTGGGGCCTGAATGTAGTAGGACCCGTTGGCAAGGTTGGCTTCCTTAATGGCAAAAGCACCATCTTTCACTGCACTTGCCGCTTCGCGGATATAAGAAGATTCCCCACGCTTAAGAAGATAAACAGAATCAACATTTTCTACCTTTTCCCCAGTCAATTTACCCTGAAGTACTGTTGTGGCGTTATCAGCATTGTTACAGGCGAATGCCATCATGCCAAGCCCTAAGAAAGGGGCCCATTTTTTAATTCCCATTTTGTTCGTTAGTTATCTGTAAATATTAATTGCTGCCCAATAAAATTGATGACGAAGTTGTGTGCTTCAGCCCATAGATTGTCCTCCTTAATATGGGACATTCTGCCTAAAATAATAGCACCGCTCATCAATTCTAAAACTATTCTAATCCCGAAAAACGGGTAGAGGTATAAATTTAACAATAATTGATGTTAATCCCTTGTTGATTATAAAATTACCCTGATCAATACGCCCATACTTGGTGCAATTTTGCCCGTGAGGTTCGGGTGTTGCGGTTAAAATTCTCTACACATACCCAGTAATTGACCATGATGGCAAGCACAGGCAACGCAGCGATCCAGCCTTTATGCAGAAAAAGTAAAAAAGCAGTGCAGCACATGCCGAAAACCATCCAGAACCACATAAAACCAACAGTGGTAGGAAACAACCTGTATTTCACAAAGACAATACAGCCCATAGAGGTGGGAACGATCTCCCCAATTACCAGCGGACGGAAATTATCCATCAACGGGCCGCTTTCGGAAATGCGAAAACCATGATCAGAAAGTACTCCGTTAAATTCCTGTTTTTCCTGCTGTCGGTCTTGCCTCACTTTAGTGTAAAGCATCGCCGCAGCTATAGAAGCCGAAAAAGGCAGCACGATGGTTTCTTTATAGACAGGAAAGACAGGCATGAATTGAGGAGGTGGTTTTATATGACAGCAATACAGGAAATTTCGACATCGACACTTTTGGGCAGCTCAGCGACCTCCACGGTTTCACGGGCTGGGGCCATCAGGTCGAAATAGGTGCCATAAACATCGTTCACTTTAGCAAAGTCTGCCATATTCTTTACAAAGATGCTGCACTTGACCACATGCTCAAAGTTCATCCCAGCAGCAGCCAAAATCGCTTTCAGGTTTTTCATTACCTGATGCGTTTGCGCTTCAATAGAAGTGCTGATAACCTCCCCGTTTTCGGGGTTTATAGGAATTTGCCCCGAAACATACAGGGTGTTACCCGCCAAAATGGCCTGATTATAAGGCCCAATAGGAGCGGGGGCAGCTTTAGTTTCAATTACTTTTTTCATGACTAAAAAAAATCTATGCTTAATCCTGTTTAAATATTACCTTTAGGCTGTTCAAAGAAAAGGTATTCTGTCGAGTAATCACTGATTTCAAAATACACTTTCTCCTCTCCCTTATCAACCTTACCGTTCATATTCAGATCCAGGTAACCGTAACCAAAGCGGTACGGCCGATGGGTGTCGCTACTTTTGGTACCTGTTGCTGTTGACAGTTTATCGATTTTAATAAACCTGCGCACCAGTTTCCCTCCAGAGTAAACCTCCAAGACCCCATTGGTGCCTGTCCAATTCTGAATAGACCGCCCGATGCGGTTCTGTGTTTCTTGCGTACAAGAGGCCATCATGGCCATTAAGCCGAGGGCTATAAAGAGTTGATAACACTTATTTCTCATAATCTATCTAAAATTAACTTTAAAAATAATGGACTTTCGTTAAGATAACACAACGAAATATACCAAAAATTCATTTACAAAATTTTATCATTAAATCATTACTTTGAATTTCACCTTTATGGAAAACTTAGCCTCTTATCAAGATCATATCATTGACTTTATCCTCACTTATGGCCCCAAACTGATCGGAGCCCT
Organism: uncultured Persicobacter sp.; assembly: GCA_947498325.1. Taxonomy (GTDB): domain Bacteria; phylum Bacteroidota; class Bacteroidia; order Cytophagales; family Cyclobacteriaceae; genus Persicobacter; species Persicobacter psychrovividus. Next base: position 159,186 of record CANMKE010000002.1, on the reverse strand, counting down.
ATTTATTTTAATCATCGGCCTGTGGCTGACCAGCTACCTTACCCACTTCTTCCAAAAGATGATGGACAAGAAAAAGTTTGATGAAAACCTTCAGCCTTTTCTTTCTTCCTTGTTCAATGCCATCTTAAAAGTGCTCGTTGTGCTCTCTGCACTGGGAACACTGGGAATAGAAATGACCTCCTTTGTCGCCATTTTAGGGGCCGCAGGTTTAGCCATTGGCATGGCCCTCAGTGGCACCTTGCAAAATTTTGCTGGCGGTGTGATGCTGCTCATCTTCAAGCCTTTTAAAATTGGAGATTTCATTGAAGCACAAGGACATTCAGGAACTGTGAAAGCCATTCAGATCTTTGTAACCATCCTCAAAACCCCCGACAACAAAACCATTTTTGTACCCAATGGTCCACTTTCAAACAATTCGCTGATCAATTACAGCACAGAATCAACACGACGACTCGACTGGACTTTCGGGATTGGCTACGGCGACGACCTGGCAAAAGCGATGGACTTACTCAAAGAAGTGCTCGCCGAAGAATCTCGCCTGTTACCTGCTCCTGAGCATTTTATTGCGCTAAGTGAAATGGGGGACAGCTCCGTGAATATTGTGGTACGCGCCTGGGTGAAAAGTGAAAATTACTGGCCGGTGCACTTCGATATCAACAAAAAAGTTTACGATACTTTCAACGCCAAAGGTATCTCTATCCCTTTCCCACAAATGGATGTGCACTTACACCAAAGTAAGGCATAATCAATTGCCCAAAAATATTTAGAAAAGGGCGGTTACTCCATGGGCATTGCTGTATCAGGCAACCAGCTTTTATGCCATTGCTTTTTTCTCGGAAAATAAGCCGTGAATAAATGGTATTTGTGGTCCTGGTATTAAGAATCGCACCATGTAACAGCCCTTTTTTTTGACCCTGACATTGAGAAATTCAAAAAATAGCAGGAGGATCATTCCGATATGGGACAAGAATAAAGAAAATAATGATCAGGTTTTCAACAATATAGCACAAACATCGGTATATTAAATATGAGATGACCGCTTACTCCTTGATGACTACCGCATGAAAAATATTTTACTTTTTATCTTCTTCTTTTCACTTAAATTTCTGGGACATGCACAGGGTATTATTCTTGAGATGGATGAATACAGCTTCACCGCATCTGAAGACACCCCCTTCGAAATTCCAGTAACTTTATACAACGATTTTGATTACCCCACCAAAGTATTGGTCGAGTGGCAATCAGAGATGATTGAAATGCAAGACCGTTCCGTGATCTTACACGGTGACCATGCCATCGAAACAGGAAAAATTTCCCTCGAACTTAAAGCACATGAGAAAGTCAGCGACCTGCTCATGCGCATTACCTGCAAAGGGGGGACAGAAAACAGGATTTTCACCCTGACCATTACCGATCTTTCCACCATGGAAGCCATCGAAGAAGAGATTTCCGTGGATGTCAAATCAAGTGCCCCAAACCTCATTTTTAAAGATGAATCCCTGACTGTCGGCGGTATTTATCCCAACCCAATTGTAAATTACGCCTGGCTCACCTACGAAGTCATTACAAACACCGATGCCAAAATTGTCATCCATAATATCCTCGGCAACTTTGTCGATGAGATCAAACTCAGTCCACTGGACCGAAAAGTGAAAATTGACGCTACAAATTATAAGGAAGGCGTCTATTTTTATAGCCTGATCATCGAAGGGCAAAGTAAATCCACCCGAAAAATTGTAGTACAACGTTAAATTTCTTTCTTATTATAAAGGGTCTTTATACTTTTGAGTAAGGATAGTGTAGCATTTTTTAATTTTATTGCATTACCTTTTGTCTTATTTATTGATACTGAGTATATTTGCACCCTTATGCATAAAAACAAACTCAAATTGCTGATCGGAGTAATGATGATTCCTCTGCTGAGCAGTTGTGCAACAGAATATCGTAAGGCTCAAAAGAGTACTGATAACGAATACAAATATCAGGTAGCCATGGATTTGTACCAAAATGAAAAATGGTATAAGGCCAATAACCTTTTTGAGCAAATTATGCCTGCAATGCGCGGTACTGAAGAGGCCGAAGACATGCAGTTTAAATACGCTTATGGTTGTTACAACCAAAAGCAATATACCATGAGCTCACATTACTTTAAAAACTTTTATCAAACCTATTCAAGGAGTGATAAAGCAGAAGAAGCAATGTATATGTCGGCTTATTCTTTGAAAGAAGAATCGCCTCGGGAAGAACTTGACCAGTCAAGTACCCGCGAAGCGATATCAGCCCTGCAAGGCTTTTTGAACCGATACCCTGACAGTAAATACGCTCCTGAGGCCACAAAAATTATTGATGACCTTCAGGATAAACTGGCTTCAAAGTCTTATTTGATCGCCAAACAATATTATCAGCTTAGAAGATGGAAAGCCGCTATGGTTGCTTTCGAGAATTTCCGCAAGGATTACCCTGACTCTAAGTACAATGAAGAAATTGCTTACCTTCGCCTGGAGTCAAGTCATACTTTGGCCGATGTAAGTACTTATAATAAGAAGGAAGAACGTTATCAAACCACCGTCAAACTTTATGAAGGTTTTATTGATAAATATCCTGAAAGCACGTATTTGAAATCCGCTGAAAAGCTGTACTCAGATGCTTTAGTTCAATTGGAAAAAATAGCCAAGAATAAAAACTCATAATGAAAAAAGTTATCAAGTCTAGCATTGTAACCCGCGATCTAAATAAAATGATCGAGCCAACCGGCAACTTGTACAAATCAATTGCAGTGATTGGTAAACGTGCCCGTCAGTTGGCAGCTCGTCAGAAAGAAGAGTTGACTACAAAGTTGGCTGAGTTTGCTTCTACTGTTGACAATTTGGAAGAGGTAATGGAGAACCGTGAGCAGATCGAGATCTCTAAGTTCTACGAACGCCAACCAAAACCTACAGTAGTTGCTACAGAGGAATTCTTGGAAGGGAAATTGAATTTCCGTTACAGAGAAGACGACTAATTCTTCTGTCCATAACGACATACAAAAAGGCTGTTTCTTTAGCGAGAAACAGCCTTTTTTCATTTCCCGACTTCCCTAAGCCCTTAGGTTTAAACGGCTTACTTTTAACTCCGCTCAAAATGACGGTAAATTCTATTTGTTTTAGGTGAAAATTTCGGCTAAATTTGAACGCAAGGTGCCAGAATGCTGATATTTTCGCTGGCTTCAACTGCTTTTTTGAAGTAAAAAAATGTATTTTACCGAATATTACTTTTACTGAAAATGAAACTCTTGTAAGGCGCAGGCCTACTTTATATTTAATTATGGCAGAACAGATTACTGATCTTCAAGGAAAAAAAATATTGTTGGCTGTTACGGGCAGTATTGCTGCCTATAAAGCGGCGCATTTGGTTCGCTTATTTGTAAAACAAGGTGCGGAAGTGCAAGTTTTAATGACCGAAGCCGCCAAAGCATTTATCACCCCGCTCACGTTGGCAACTTTATCCAACAAGCCTGTCATGAGTGAATACGCCAACCTGAAAAATGGGGTGTGGAACAGCCACGTAGAGCTTGGCCTTTGGGCTGATGTTATGCTTGTCGCGCCTGCAACCGCCAAAACCATGTCGCAAATGGCCAATGGCTATGCCGACAACCTTATTGGAGCAACTTACCTTTCGGCAAGGTGCCCTGTATTGGTCGCTCCAGCGATGGACCTTGACATGTATCAGCACCCGAGTACCCTGAATAATATTAAAACACTCAAAAGCTATGGCAACCTGTTCATTGAAGCCGAACATGGCGAACTGGCCAGCGGGCTTTATGGGCAAGGGCGCATGGCAGAGCCTGAACATATCGTTGATGAAATCTGTCGTTTTTTTGCTCAGGACAAACCCCTCAAAGGGAAGCACTGCCTTGTAACGGCGGGCCCAACTTATGAGGCGATTGATCCCGTAAGGTTCATCGGTAACCATTCCTCAGGGAAAATGGGCTATGCGATTACCGAGGAATTACTCGCTCAGGGGGCACAGGTAACTTTGGTTACGGGGCCCACAGCACTTTCGCTCACACACCCGAACCTTAAAGTGGTCCCTGTAACATCGGCACAGCAAATGTTTGAGGCTGCGGATCAATGCTTTCCTTCAACTGACATTACCGTCCTTTCTGCGGCAGTAGCCGATTACCGACCAGCCATGGTAGCACCCGAGAAAATCAAAAAGCAAGGGGAAACCATGACCATCGAATGTGAAAAAACAACCGATATTGCGGCGAAGCTTGGGCAGCAGAAAACCAGTAAGCAATTTATTGTGGGCTTTGCGCTCGAAACAGAAAATGAAAACGCCAATGCGCAATCCAAGCTCGAACGTAAAAACTTCGACATGATTGTACTCAACTCCCTTAAAGATAAAGGCGCTGGCTTTGGTGGGGACACCAACAAGGTCACCTTCATCCATAAAAGTGGCCAGACTGCCGCACACGCCCTGAAGCGAAAAACGGAAGTGGCCCAAGATATTGTCAAACAAATCATCTCCTATAATGCCTAAAGCTTTATTAATTATTGGTTGCCTCTTGGGCTTTGCCCCAAGCCTTTTTGCCCAAGAATTAAATTGTCAAGTGGTGGTGAATGCGGAAAACATTCAAACGCAGGACAAAAGAATTTTTCAAGATATGGAACGGGCATTTACGCAGTTCATGAATAATACCCAATGGACGGAAGACCAGTTCAAGACGGAAGAAAAAATCCGATGTCGTGTAATGATCAACCTGAAATCCATGCCCTCCATTGGGCAGTTCAAAGGGACCGCCTCTATTCAGGCGGTACGCCCTGTGTACGGGTCAAATTATGAAACCGTGGACTTCCTGTTTTATGCAGATCCCAACTGGTCTTTTGAGTACAACGAGTCGCAACCGATGGATTACTCCCCGACCAACTTTACCTCCAACATCGTTTCTCTGCTTTCCTTTTATGCCAACATCATTATCGGGACAGATTACGACACCTTCGAGGAGAAGGGCGGGCAGCAGTTTTTCGATGCTGCCAACCAGATTGTCAGCAATGCCCAGTCCAATAACTCTGTCGGTTGGAATCAGTTTGATGGGAACATCAACCGCTATAACCTGATCGACGATTACCTGAACGGTCAACTCGTGGCCTTGCGGGAAGGGAATTATATTTATCACCGACAGGCACTCGATCAGTTTGAAAAAGATCCTGTAGCCGCTCAAAAACTGATCGTTGGGGTACTTCAGGAACTGGAAAAAATCCATAATCTCCGTCCAAACTCTCTTGCGCTACGCACCTGGCTCGACACCAAAAATTCCGAGCTGGTCAATATCTTTTCTGAAGGAGACATGACCGCCCGCAAAGAGGCACACGACATTCTGATGAAAATAGACCCTTCAAGGGCTGAGGACTACAAGAAAATATTATCAAATTAATCTTGCTCTGCAAGAGAAGACATAGACCCTTACTTCGATGCTTTCGCATTTATTAATCAAAAATTATGCACTGATTCAGCACCTGGCCATTGAGCCCTCAAAGGCGCTGAATATCGTTACTGGTGAAACAGGAGCAGGAAAGTCCATTATGCTTGGTGCACTCGGTTTGCTGATCGGCAAAAGAGCAGACACCAAAGTTTTGTATGATCCTGCGCAAAAATGTATCGTCGAAGGTACTTTTGATATTACCGCCTATAACCTCAAACCTTTCTTTGAGCAATATGAGCTCGATTATGCTGACCAGACCTTCTTACGCAGAGAAATTAGCCCTGCGGGGAAATCCCGGGCATTTATCAATGACACCCCTGTAACGCTCGAAATTATTCGGCAGCTTGGTGCTGTTTTGATCGATATTCACTCTCAGCACGACACCCTGCAGCTTGGTGCCAATACTTACCAACTCGAATTGCTCGATGCCTATGCCGAGAACCTTGAACTTCGCCTGACCTACCGTAAGCACTACAAGGCTTACCGGAAGGCTAAAAAGTCCTTTGAAGAATTGCGGAGCAATGCGGCCAAAATCCGTCAGGAAGCCGATTACCACCACTTTTTGTTCAATGAACTTGAAGAAATGGAACTGCAAGATGGGGAACAGGATCAGCTTGAAGGTCAGGTAGAATTGGTTGACAATGCTGAGGAGATCAAAACAAAGCTCAACGGTGTTTTGCAAATTCTGAGCAGAGGGGAAGCCAGTGTCGAAGACCAGCTCTCCACGGCCAACAACTGGCTCACGCAACTCACGGGCATCTCCACCAATTATCAAAGCTTGCGAGACCGTTTGGACAGTTGTTTTATTGAATTGCGCGACATTCAGTCGGAGCTGGAATCTGAAGAAGAGGGGGTCGATTTTGACCCACAGGAAGCTGAAATGGCGCGGGAGCGCTTGAGTTCTATTTTCAGGCTGCAAAAGAAACATGGGGTGGACTCCCTGGATTCCCTGATTGAAATTCGGGAAGACCTCAGAAAGAAAGTCAGTACGGTAGAAAACCTTGACGAGGAGTTGATGATGGCCGAACAAGCCATGCAACAAGCGGAAAAACTGATGCTGATGCATGCCGACGCGTTGAGCCAAAGCCGACTTGCCGTGATCGACAGCTTCACGGAAGAAATTACTGGCTTGGTTCGTGTGCTTGGGATGGAAAATGCCAGCATGAAAATCGATCAGCAAACCGTTCAGGCCACACCTTCAGGAACCGACGAGGTCAATTTACTGTTCTCTGCCAACAAAGGAATGCCTCACCAGAACCTGCGTTCAACCGCTTCTGGCGGGGAATTCTCCCGTTTGATGTTCGCCGTAAAATATGTGATGGCAGACAAAATGGCCTTGCCGACCATCATTTTTGATGAGATCGACACAGGTATTTCTGGAGAAGTAGCCCTGAAGATGGTCAAAATGATGGAGCAGATGTCGGCGGGTCACCAACTGATGGTCATTACCCACCTGCCACAAATTGCCTCCAAAGGCGCCAAGCATTATTTTGTGTACAAAGACCATTCAGCAGAAAAAACCATCAGTAAAATGAAGGTACTCGATAAGCAGGAACGCGTCTCTGAAATTGCGAAGATGATCGGTGGCGACAAGCCTTCGGCAAGTGCAATGAAAAGCGCTCGGGAGCTCCTGAAAAAAGACTAAAAATGTTCAAAAATAAATGCAGAAGCGACCTTATGGGTCGCTTTTCGTATTTATAAACAATCCTTTTAGCTTTCCTCTTAAATACACAACATTATTCCTTTTTAATTGTATTTTTACAAAAAATTCCCCCTCACAGTTAACGTTTTGATCACCTATATGAAAAAGTATTGTCTTTTACTGTTTTTCATGTTTTTTGCTTTCGCTTCATATGCTCAGCAGGAGCAGGAAAGCATCAAATCTCCTGCTGAATTCCTGGGCTACCCCCTCGGTACCCACTTCACTTCCTATCAGCGAATCAGTGAGTATTTCAGCTATATTGCGAAATATTCAGACAATGTTCACCTTGAATATTATGGTGAATCTGAGGAACAACGCCCGCTTTTCGTCGCTTTTGTAGGCTCAAAACATAAAATTGACAGCCTTGAATATTATCGTGTAAATAACCGACGCAATGCCTTGCTGGAAAAAGGCATGACCTTACCCAACGACTCCACCGTTACGGTATGGCTCAGTTACAATGTACATGGCAATGAGGCTTCCTCTTCCGAAGTGGCCATGAAAATGGTGCACGGCTTAGTGGAAAGCATTGAACAACAAAAAGCCGAATGGTCAAAAAATACAATTGTCGTCATTGACCCTTGCCTCAACCCCGACGGCCGCGAGCATTATGTAAGTTGGTATAAATCGACTGTTGGCAGGTTTCCGAACCCAAGCCGAGATGCTGAAGAGCACCATGAGCCTTGGCCTACTGGCCGATACAATCATTATATGCACGACCTGAATCGTGACTGGGTATGGCAGACACAAAAAGAATCCAAAGAAAGGGTTAAATTGTTCCTGAGCTGGATGCCACAGCTGCACCTTGATTTCCATGAACAATACCCCGACTCACCTTATTATTTTGCGCCTGCGGCGGAGCCTTTCCATGCAGGAGTTACCGACTGGCAGCGGAAATTTCAGCATACCTTCGGCGAAGCCAATGCCAAGCATTTTGATCAGCAGGGCTGGCTCTATTTCACCAAAGAGTTTTTCGATTTACTCTACCCTGGCTATGGCGACACTTACCCGACCTTTAACGGGAGTATCGGCATGACGATGGAGCAAGCTGGGCATGGCATTGCTGGGCTATTGGTCGAGAGAAAAGGAGATAGTCCGCTGTCGCTGAAAGACCGTATCGCCCACCATTACCAAAGTGGGTGGACGGCCATTGAGGTCGCCTCGGCACACTCCAAAGAAATTGTCAGTGAGTTTCACCGATATTTTACCAATGGCAAGCAATCTCCGAAAGGAAAGTACAAAAGTTATGTCCTGAAAATGGGCAACAACCCGCACCGCCTCGAGAAAGTACGGGAGCTACTCGACCATCAGGATATTCAGTATGGCCGTGCGCTGGTGAATAAATCGTACCGTGGTTTCAATTACCTAACAGGTAAAGATGAGAACTTTAAGCTCGATCCTACCGATATCATCATCTCGGCCTATCAGCCTAAATCCGCTTTAACCAACGCTCTTTTTGAGCCTAAAACTTACCTGTCGGATTCACTGACTTATGATATCACCGCATGGAGCATTCCTTATGCCTACAATATCCCCGCTTACGCTTCTACGGAAAAGATTTTTACATCGAATTATTTTCAGATCACCGACCGAACCGTTTATGCCAAAGATACAATCCGTAAGGCGGTCAGCTATGCTGTGCGTTGGAATTGCACCGAAGATGTAAGCCTTCTAAGTGCCCTTCTGCAGGAAGATATTCACGTGAAATTTGCCCGACGAGGCTTCAAGCAAGGCGCACTCAGCTACGATGCAGGTACGCTTTTAATCCCACGACAAGCCAACAGCCATATTCAAAATGAGTTTGACGATTTCGTTTTGTCGATTTGCGAACAGTACAATGTAAAGGCTGACCCCGTATATTCTGGCTTTGCCCAGCAGGGTGCCGATCTGGGTTCTGGCAACTTTGGTTACCTTTTCCCCAAGAAAATTGCGATCCTTCGTGGCCGCCACATCAGCCCTACAAGCTACGGCTCCCTGTGGGATTTTATGGATAAAGATGCACAGTATCCATTCTCGGCAATTTCCACTAACCGCTTCAGCAGCGTCAGTCTTAATAAATACAATGTCCTGATTTTACCTGATGGCAGCTACCAATGGATGACCGAAGCACAAAAGGAAAAATTACACCGATGGGTAAAAAATGGCGGCAAAGTCATTGCCATTGAAGGGGCACTGAACTTGTTCAGGGATCAGGAAGGCTATCAGCTGAAAACCTATAACTCTGAAGAAAACAAAGAAAAATATGCGCCCCGAGAACCACTGCAAATGAGTTATGCAGACCGTTCCCGAAATCAGATTTCTGATGCTATTCAGGGTGCCATTTTCAGGGTAAAAATGGACAATACCCACCCGTTGGCTTATGGTTACACCAACACTTATTTCACCATAAAAAATAGTACCAAGAGAAATGCCATCCTGAACAAAGGCTGGAATGTCGGTACGATTGACGGCATGGAGAATAAAGTTGGTGGTTTTGTAGGCTACCGAGTACAACCCACCTTGTCGCAAAGCCTCATTGTTGGTGAAGAAGAAATTGGCAAAGGCTCAATCATCTATTTTGCTGATGATCCCCTGTTCAGGTCATTTTGGTACAGTGGTAAACTGATGGTCGCCAACGCAATATTTATGGTCGGGCAATAAGCCTTCCTACTTCCTCAAGGGTGCGCCACCTTTGAGGATTTTTTTTAACCAAACCGTTCGCCAAAGCGTTCTTTCGATATGAAATACCTGGCTCTTTTTTTCTGCTTTTTCATGCTTTCCTGTGAACACAAAACTCGGGAAGTAAACATTGATCGACTTGCGTTTGACACCAACGATGCCACAGTGCTGTTTTTCAAAAATGTACGACGAGCCTATTACACCATGGAAGATCGGCAAGATGCCAAGGCACATATTTTTCGATTGCAGGACTGGGAAGACCTCGATCAGCCCACACACCTGCAAACGGCCATTATTCATCAATGGACACTCGGCAAAGCTTACGTTTTCCTGGAATCCAAACATGGCATTGATGTCAGCAAGCCGTTTCAGGTCAATTGGCAGAAAGCCCAAACCAACGAACAGGGCATTTTGGAATATACCGTAGGGAATGCACAGGAACAGGCTATATTCCTGACAAAGCTATACCAGTTGCTTCAGCAGGAGGCCAGCCTGACGGTCGATATCGATCAAAAAAAGGAGCCATTGTTTGGCAGTAAGGATGGGCAAGACCTGTTCCGAAAAACCATGATCGATTATTACAGGCTGATACAAATGCTTTGAGCTGAAAGCAGGGGAGAACGGCTCGATTTCCTTCTAAATCGCTGTATTTGGAGGCTCACTCAGGGCACCTTTCTGCCCATAAAAATATATTTTTTACTCAGTCCGTGATTTTTGAGCAGATCTTCTGTATTTTTAGCTAATTATCTGTTATTGAAAACCTCATGATTGAAACCGTTAGACTGATTTTGGGTGATCAGCTCAATGAGCACCATTCGTGGTTTGCGCAAACCGACGAAACAGTCTGTTATGTCATGATGGAAATTTTGCAGGAAACCAACTACGAGCCACAACATCAGCAAAAAACGTTGGCGACCTTTGCATCGATGCGAAACTTTGCCCGCAAGATGCGCCGTCAGGGGCATAACTTCTTTTACCTGACCCTTACCGCCCCCGAAAACCGACAGTCTTTACCGGAGAATATCGCCTGGCTGATTTATCAGAACAAGGCAAAAAACTTTGAATACCTTCAGCCCGACGACAAGCGGAATGCTCGCCAGCTGAAAGATTTCGCCTATATTTTGGGGGTCAATATTCAACAGCATCAAAGTCACCATTTTTTGTTGGAAGAAGGCGACCTCAGCCAGTCTATTGAAACCACCACTGAAGATATTTACAGCTATATGGCTGTTAAATACCGCAAACTGATCGGCAATATTGAAAAAAATACTGCCAAAAATGTTCGCCTGAAACTCCCCAAGGTTGAAACTCCTGCCATAAAAAATGACCTCCGTCCCATCCTCAAAGATATTGAGCAGTTTGATATTCCCGCTTTCGGGCATGTGAATGCTAAATCTTGTCGGTGGGTATGCTCTTCGGCACAAGCGTGGCAATATGTGAACTATTATTTTCATCATTTATTGCCACAAAAAAAATCTGCCGAAGGGGCTGATGCTATTCCTTCTCAGTTGGCATGGGCACTGAATATGAAAATGATTCAGCCGCTGGAACTATTGGAAGCCCTTTCAGATTTTACCGAAAAACACCCCTTTGCCATTACTCAGCAGGCCGTTAATGCACTGCTGAAAGCACTGCTCGGAGATCGGGAGTATAAACGTTTTCGCTTCAATCGCCAGCTTGCCACTGAAGAGGCGATCAACCCACTCGGTCATCATAAGCCCTTGCCCTCCTTTTTCAAAGAAGGCAACAGCACCTCCATGCGCTGCATACAGCAAACCATCGAGGAAGTTGAAAACAAAGGGAAGACCAGTGCCAAACGCTTGCTGATGGTGCTGAAAAATTATGCACTTTTGGCGAAGGTCGAGCCTGATTTATTTGAGCAGTGGGTGCAGCATAAGCTGGTTAATGCGACGGCATGGAGCGAACAAGGCGAATTACTCGATTTTATTTATCAGCCTCAGCAACGTATTTTCAAAGGGCAGGAAATCGCATCGAATATTCACGACTGCAGCAAATGTACTTTCGATCCCGCCATCAATCACGGGGAAAAAGCTTGCCCTTTCAATGGTTTATATTGGCGGTTCATTCATAAAAACAAACCTTTACTCTCCCGTAAAATTTACGGCAAAGCACTGGAAGGCTGGGAAACCATGGACTTAACAGAAAAGCACCATACCCTTGAATTTGCTCGCAACCTCTTGCAGCAATACCATGTTGCTACCGACGAAAAAAGCTCCCTAAGGAGCTTCTAAATTTAGTCATAAGTAGAGAATGATATTGGTGAAGGAATCGAACCTTCCGCACACTGAAACTATTCCGAGGCATTTCAATAGCTTTCTGTGGCTTCCCCAACACTTCCCATCGAGAAGTATCGACCAATACAACGCATTAAATTAAACACATGTCAATAATAATTGATTTTGGTTAAAAAATCAACAACAAAACCCCGAATTAAATATAAATTTGATTCTTTATTACTGCCATTGTTGAAGATAAAACCCCATAGCTTTGCTCTTAAACGCCACAGAAGCCCATTAACACCCCATTTCTACCCTGATCACTAACAAATTTTTCTGCGTCTACTGAAAATCCTGTTCAGGATATGGCTTCAAATGAAAAATTTAGCTGTAATTTTATGGCTTTAGGAATACAGAGAACACTGGAAATTACCGTGCAGACCGAGGTAAAATAACAGCCACGAGAGCCATTGTTACGAAATATCGATTTTATAACAACTGATGTTCCAAATATAAAACGTACGGTATTTTTTCAACAAAAGATCATAATTTTACACAAGTGCAATGAGCAACAATACAAATATTATCGTTACCGAAAATCATATTCAGCAAGCCTTTGACCAAATCCACGAAAGTGGAAATATGGAAAAAATCATGACGGCCTTCAGTCTTGAACAAAGAAGCCTGTTAACTTACCTTTTTCTGATGCAGGAAAAGCTGGAGTTTGAAGATGATTTCGAGCTACTATTATTACTCGGAACGAGCATTTGGTTATCCTATAAAAACGCAGTGGGAAGCATTGAGCCTGTCAGCGAAGCGCTGATCATGAACAACGCCAACGCCTATATGGCCAAACTGAAGCATGAAGGACAACACATTGCCACAGAACACTCACAGACAGAGCTTTTGGCTTTTGTCGAGCAAATGATTAAAAATCATCAGGAGGATAAACCGAATTTTGATTTAAAATCGCAGAGTATCATCATGACAACTTCACACATTTTGATTGATGCACTCGAAGAAGCATTAAAAAAATAGCAAACAAGGCGACGCCCAATACAACAACAAACAAATGGAATTAAAAGACGACGTTTATAGCATTCAGGGAATTCCTGTTCAGGAGATTGCTTCCCAATTCGGTACCCCTGTCTATGTTTATGATGCGGACAAGATTGTCTCGCAGATCAATCATCTGAAAGAGGCATTTACTGGCCTTCCGCTGAAGATAAAATATGCTGTAAAATCATTAACCAATATGTCTATTTTGAAGCTGATGCGACAAAATGGAACAGAGGTTGATGCGGTCTCTATTCAGGAAGTACAGCTTGCAATGCTTGCCGGCTACAGTGCTGAGGAAATTTTATTTACGCCCAACTCGGTATCTTTCGCTGAAATTCAGGAAGCCGTAGAGTTTGGCTGTGTGATCAATATCGATAATATTTCGATTCTTGAGCAATTCGGACACACCTATGGTAACAGCAAATCCTGCTGTATCCGACTGAATCCGCACATTATGGCTGGCGGAAACCATAAAATTTCTACTGGACATATCGATTCCAAATTTGGGATTTCGGTTTATCAGCTTCGCCATATTCTTCGTGTTGTCAAAACTTACAACATGGACATCTCTGGGCTTCACGTACACACAGGCTCGGATATCCTTGATCCAGAAGTGTTTTTGCAGGGAGCGGATATCATTTTTGAGTCGGCGATGGAGTTTCAGGATTTACGCTTCATTGATTTCGGAAGCGGGTTCAAAGTAAAATACAAAGAAAACGACAATACCACCGACCTGATCGAATTGGGGCAAAGACTTGGTGGCGCATTTAAAAAGTTCTGTGCAGAATATGGCCGTGAACTGGAAATCTGGTTTGAGCCAGGCAAATACCTGGTCAGTGAAGCGGGCTACTTTTTGGTATCCGCCAACGTCATCAAAACCACTCCTGCCACTGTTTTTGTTGGAGTAAACTCAGGAATGAACCACCTGATTCGCCCGATGATGTACGATGCCTATCATGAGATTTTCAATGTCAGCAACCCTCGGGGAACACAAAGGCTCTACTCTGTGGTAGGGTATATTTGTGAAACCGATACCTTCGGCTGGGATCGCCCAATGAGCGAAGTCCGAGAAGGGGATGTGCTGGCCATCAAAAATGCGGGCGCTTATGGCATCTCCATGGCCTCCAACTACAATTCGCGTTTCAGACCTGCCGAAGTACTTGTACATAACGGACAGGCAAAATTGATCAGAAAACGTGAAACAATGGAAGATTTACTTCGAAATCAGGTAGAAGTTGAGTTATAGGATTTTATTTTAGGTAATTAATATACTAATTTTAAGGTGACCCCACGGTCACCTTATTTATTTTAAAAATTACCAGAATGCCCGTATTTGACTTCCTCAATTTTCTCCAGACCCACGCCTTAGCATTTATCGGCATTTTGTCTGCTTTACTGATTGTCCTTATTATCCGATTACAGCAAATGGCGCAACAAATTCGCCAGACAGAAGAAGGCACCAAAGCCAAAGTAAAGGAAAAAGAGGATCGGCTGCTCAGTGAGTTTCTGCGGGAAACAGATGAAAAGCGCAAAGAAAATAACAGTCGCTGGCAGAAGAAATTCAATCAGCAAAAAATGGCGCTGGAAGAAAAAACAGCCTTAATAGAAAAACAAACAGCGCAGCTCATCAAACTGAAAAACCATATCAGTTATCTTGAAGAGCGTATCCAGGCCAACGACTAAAAAAGGCGGCTCGGCTCAACATTTTCCCCACACGCCAAGTTCTCCACTCATGCTCGAACAATGGTTTATTTGCCCCTACTGCCTGGCCGAAATATCGGTATTGGTGGATCCTTCCGTAGAAGCACAGCGCTACATTGAAGACTGCGAGGTGTGTTGTCGCCCCATTGAAATCAGTGTCAGTATTCACGAAGGTGAGGTGGAACATTTCAATGCGGAGCCTTCACAATCGGACTGGGACTGATGCGCAGGTAGATCGGCAGATGATCGCTGAAACCGCCCTCGTATGCAAAACCCCTGAACGTTCGGAAAGGGGTACCGTCATCATTCAGTAACCAGGAAGGCCGAAAAGCTTTGCCTGCTGACAGCTGCCAACCGCTATGCTGCCAACATTCACGATTGATCCAAAACTGATCAAAACAACTCCAGGCCTCCACGGCGGAACGGAAATAATGGGTAGGCTCCTCGGCCTCATCCATTAGGCAATGGAGTGCACCTTCTGTTTGCTGAACCAACAATTGCAAAGAGGCATCGGACGGTTCATCATTAAAATCGCCCATTGATAAGAATAGGTGCCCTGGCGACTGCTGACGGATGTTTTTGTAAATTTCCGACACCCTTTCTGCGTAAACCTTCCGCTTCCCAACGGTTGCCATCTCTCCCGACCATCTGGACGACCAATGATTCACCAATACATGAAGCGTATCCCCTGAAGGCAAGATCCCCTGCACCTCCAAAATCTCGCGTCCCTGCCTGCCATCATCAAACACCACCGCATGGGCACATTGATCCAATAATTTAAAAAAGCCTCGCTGATACAAAATACCAGTATCGATTCCTCGGCGGTCAACAGATTCAAAGTGTGCAATCCCATAATTCCCCTGCCAAAGCAATGGCGATTTCGCCAGATCCTCCAGCATCTGCCGATGTTCAAACTCACAAAAACCCATCAGTAGGGGAAGCTCCCAGCCGCCAATATTGGCCAGTACTTTCTGAATGCGTTGCAGCTTTTGCTGATAGCGGTAAGCATTCCAGCGGCGACCACTTTCTGGCAAAAAGTCTTCATCCTTTTTGTCTGCATCATCGTGCCAGTCAAAAAAATTTTCCAGATTATAAAACACGATGGTACCCGCTGAATTTTTGGTTGCAACAGGTTGTGCCTCCAAAGTGCCATAGCATAGGCACACCATACTGAAGGGCATAAAAAACCGCCTCAGTGTACGGTCAAAAAACTGCAAAATCGATATCATCTTTGGTTTTATTTTAGCTTGCCTTGACTTACGAACAGTTTATCGCTTGGAAATCAATGGAAAAATGCCATAACGTATGGTTTTTTAATTGATTACTACAGATATTGAGGCGTTAATGCCGAAGTGCCCTTTTTAACCTACAAAAGAGAGCTTGGCATTTGTTACCGTGTTCAAATCTTCTTGTCGTCTTGAAAAAATTCATTATTACTTTACTGCTCCTCCTTTTCGTGGGAGGGGGTTATTTGGTCTATCAAAATTATCAGCACCAACATCTCACCACCTGGGATTTTGTGCCTGCCTCCGCAATTGCAGTCTTTGAATCTCAGCATATTGTTGAAGACTGGAACCTGTTTTCCCAGCAACCCCTGTGGAAGAGCCTGGAGAGTAATCCGCAGATCAACCAGTTCAATGAAACACTCACGGAACTCGATAGCCTAAGTGGAAAAAATGGAGCACTTCAAAAGATCACTCACGGCCAGAATTTTTTGGTTTCTTTCCATATTACGAGTAAAAATCACCTCAATTGGGTGATGTACTTTAAGCCAAAAGAAAAGCAAACGGGGCAGCTACTTCGATTGCTCAAGCAGTATGAAACCAACCAGGATTATCGCTATACGGTTCGAGCGTACCACCAAATAAAAATTGAGCAGCTGACCAATAAAAAAACAAGAAAGTCGATGACCTTTTTTCATCAGGACAATGTGCTGATCGCCAGTCGGTCTTCTGTACTGGTAGAAGATGTTGTTCGTCACCTTACTGATGGTCAGGATAATGGATTCAAGAAATCCCAATGGGGCCTGTTTGATATTCCCAAGTTCAACAAAGATCAGGGGAACCTGTACCTGAATTTCAATACCTGTGGCCAGACCGCCAAAAACTTTGCCCATAATCAATTCTCGGCTCAAAGCGGTCAGTTACTCAATAAACTGTTCAATGGCCTGTTTTTGGATTTGTATTTTCCTGCTGATGAAATTATTGGCAACGGAACGGTGTTCATGGATTCCACAAATCACCAATTGTACCTGAACACCTTCAGGGATCAGCCTGCCTTAACCTCCAACAATATTTATGGATATATTCCCAAGCAAACGGCGGTAGCCTATCAAATTCAGGTGGGGAATATGGCGCTATGGCAATCAAAAATGGCTGAATACTGGAAACAAAACAGGATTGATCCTGCCCTGAGAAACCAGATGACTTTTCGGCTGAACATGACCGTAGCCGATTGGCTCTCCTGGTCTACGGGAAATATTACCCTGCTGACATTGGATTCCAACAAGCCTGAAGCACCCAATAAGCTCGTATTATTACCTGCCAAAGACATCAAAATTGCCCAGGAAAAAATAGAATGGCTTGAAAAGCAACACGCTTCTTCTTCCGGTCAAATTACGCCTACAAGCATTATTGAAGGGCAGCCGATCTACGCTTTGAGCTGGAATAACTTCCCCGAAAGGCTATTTGGCGCCCCTTTCGAAGGATTCGATAAGGTATTCTACACTTTCTACGACAAGCTGTTGGTGATCGGAAATTCGACGATGGCTTTGCATCAGTTTATTAATGCCCAGCAGCTCGAAAATACCTGGGGGAAATCGGTTCGACACGAGCCCTTCCTCGGGCAAACCAACGAACACAGCCAAGTGAGTTTAATGATCGACTTTAAAAAAGCCTGGGGGCTGATCAAAGCGAATGCATCTGACCCGATGAAAACATTTATCGATCAGCATTATATAGACTTTATGCCGATGGACCTCAGCGCCATTCAGTTTCAGCGCCAGGAGAATAACAGCTTTACCGCCAACTGGCTCCTGAAACAAAAAATGGGGGCAACCGGCACCACGAAACCTCAGCAACTCCGTTTGCATTCCAGTTTCAAGGTATCGCACAAGCCTATCGCAAAGCCTTTGGTCGTGAAACACTGGCAGAAAAAAAACCCAGAAGTATTGCTTCTCCAGGATAGTTCGCGGGTAGAACTGATCAATCAGCAAGGGGCTTCGGTTTGGAATACCCAACTCAAAGACACCATTTGCGATGAGCAATATCAGATAGATTTTTACAACAATCAGTACTTGCAATACCTGATTCCTGCAAAAAATAAATTGTACCTCATCGACCGTAATGGCCACGAGGTGAAAGATTATCCTAAAGCTTATCCCGCAAACAGCAAAGTGGCGCATTTTTCTGTTTTTGATTATGATCAGAATAAAAAATACCGTTTCTGCTTTACCTCCACAACTGGCGATTTATACCTTACGGATAAGGACCTTCAGCCATTGAAAGGCTGGGCGCCGAAAAAACTGGGAGCAACAGAATTGGGCAAGCCGCAGTTCTTCAGGGTCGGGTCCCGCGACTGTATTCTGGTGACCAGTAAAACGGGTAAGGTGTTTCTGATGAACCGCCGCGGAGCGTTTTACAAAGGTTTTCCTCTTGATTTGGGAAGGGAGTTCGATGGGAAAATTTTCATTGACGAAGGCACCAGCCTGAGCAACACAAAAGTATCTGTGATCTCCAATGAGGGGCTACTGATTACCTTTGACCTGGAGGGAAAAATACTGAAGAAGAACCAGCTCTACAAACCGCTGAAAGAATCTCGATTTACACTGATTCCTGATCTTCAGCGCAGCGACTTCCTGATCCTCAGACACGACCTTCACCAGGTAAGTTTCCTGAATGACAATGGAAGGTTACTGTTTGAAAAGGATTACCTGAACCCCGAAGCGATGGATATTCAGTATTATAATTTTTCGAAAAACAGCCAGTTCATTGTCTATACCGATAAGACCCAGGACTTCACCTACCTGTATAATCAGAAGGGGGAATTGCTTAACGGACAGCCCATCGATAGCTCTGAGCCTATTGCGCTGATGTATTCTGCTGCTCAGCAAAAGTTCACTTTATACAATGTGTACCGAAATGAATTAAGACAGTGGGAGTTTTATAAAACCGATAATTTATAGCCAAACTTTGGCGCCTTCGGTACAGTTCTTACATATCGATATTTGTTGCCGATCCTTCAGGACTTGTTGCTTGAAGGCATCGGCTTTTTTGTTTTTCCAATTTGCCACCAAACCTTCTTCTGCTACTTTTCCGAAGGCATAATCAGCGTCTTTATCAAAACAGCAAGCCAATAATCTGCCATCCCAGGTAATTACAGGTGCATGCCACAGGCGCCAACAATGGTTCCGCATTTGGTGCTTAAGCTCGTATTTGCCCGAAGCTCCTTTTTTATACCGACTGTATTTTTCCTGCTTTGGAATCAGGGACTGATCATTTTGATAATCATAAATCTGTGCAGATTTAAAAACGATCCGATCCACTCCCAAAGATTTTGCCAATGCCTTGGCCTCTTCAATCTGATGCTCGTTGGGGCGTACCACCAAAAACTGTAGCATAACATAGGGGTGGGCTTTTTTCAATTGCTTGCGCCAGTGCAAAACGCGCTTGGTGCCTGTAATCACTTTATCCAGACGGCCGCCTATCCTGTATTGCTCATAAGTATCCTGCGAGGTACCATCGATACTGATAATCAACCGATCCAGACCCGCCTCCACAATTCCTCTGGCGTTGGTATCATCCAAATAGTGTGCATTTGTTGATGTGGCAGTGTAAATTCCTTTATCGCTGGCCTGCCGAATCATGGGCAGCAGCTGCGGATTTAAAAATGGCTCACCCTGAAAATAGAAAATCAAATAAAGTAATTGGGCATGGGTTTCTTCAAGCCATTGCTGATATTTTTCAAGGCCCAACATCCCCGTGGGGCGACTGAAGCTCCGCAATCCACTCGGACATTCTGGGCATCGAAGGTTACACGAGGTGGTCGGCTCTATAGCCAGGCTCAGCGGCTTCCCCCAGTGGATCACCCGCCCTGTAAAGCCCGATAAATAGTAGGATACTTTAACCAAAGCGGCATTGAACAGTTTTCTGATGGTTAACTTTTTCATCCACAGAAATTCATCTCTAAAATACAGTTTTGTCATGATCTTTTTTGAAGCAAAGTTGAGGTAATCATCATACATTATCGCTTGATTTTCCCTTCTAAATCAAATCATTGACAAAGTTGACAGATTCAGCACTATAAACAATAAAAAAGAAAGGCAAATATGAATATTATTACATAAATTGCGTATTATAAAGGAAATCAAGCCAGTATATTACATCAATACACAACTACTGTGTGTATGATTTCTCAAGATATAAAATACCTTTAATAGTAAATTAACTATAATATGTTGTTATTTCTATAAGTGTATTGACGACCCTAAATCAACCCCGTATGCTCCAACAGGCCTTAGGAAAATTTACCCTATTTATGCTGCTGACCTTTAGCAGTATCTCTTTTAGTACCGCTCAGCAATTAATGAGTATTGATGGCAGAATCAACGATAGCGACACTGGAAAGCCTATTCCCGCTACGCTGAACTATCAAACACTGCCTTACGGAAACCAGGTTGGCATTGTGCGTGTCAATAAAAACAATGGAGAATTCACCTTCAAAGCCATTGAAAATGGCGAGTATGAGTTGACTGCCACTGCTGAGGGATATGAAAAAAGTCGTCAAATTATTACACTCAAAGGCATTGGTGCTAATGAACACCTGTTCATTGAATTTAAACTTAAAAAGCAAGGGGAGAAAGATGTTTTGCGACTGAACAATCTCACCTTCGACCAAAACAAAGCTGAAATAAAGGATTCCTCTTTTTCCGAACTCGATGAGCTCGCGCAGATGGTTCGTAATAACCCCACAATGATCATCCAACTCGAAGGGCATACCGACTTTCGTGGATCAGCCAAAGGGAATATGCGGCTCTCCGAAGAAAGGGTGAAGGCCGTTAAGGATTATCTCGTGAAGCACGATGTACAATCCAACCATATCAAAATTAAAGCTTTTGGAGGCACCAAGCCCATCACACGACAGGCGAGTGAGGAAGCCAGAGCTCAGAACCGACGCGTTGAAGTCAGGATTCTAAAATTTTAACAAAAGAAATTTACCGTAATAATCACCCTAATATAATATGCGCAAGTTTTTTACTTTTCTGCTTTTTTCCCTGTTGGCATTTTCTACCAATGCACAGGACGTAAAGTGGGCTACCAAAGTGCTTGATTTTTCATCTGAACTATCCCCCTTTGAGTATTCCGCACAACAAGTCATCGGCAAACCCAACGTCCTTCCACAGGGCGGTGATAACCCTGCCGCATGGCTGCCAAAATCTCAGGATAAGATGGAAGAAATTACGGTAGGTTTCGATGATCCAATAGCCATTCGTCAAATCGCTGTGGCGGAGTCTTACAATCCTTCGGCCTTATACCAAATCTATTTAATCGATTCGGTTGGGAATTCAGAATTACTGAATACTTTCACGCCTAAAAAAATTGACCTGACGGGCCGTTTGCTTAATGTATTCTTTGACCTGACCGACTATCCTGTACATGGTATTCGATTGGTGTTCAATGGTGCGGCTGTACCTGGTTATTATGGCATTGACGCTGTCGGAGTATCGGACTCTGAAACGCCTATCAAGGTAGAGGCCAACCTTAAAGAAGGCGTAAACCCTTACCTGAAATCAACCAAACTTGATACAACAATCAACTCTGATTTTCAGGAACGACGTCCGTTGATTGCCCCTGACGGAAAAACCCTTTACTTCTCCCGTTTGAATCACCCTGACAATATCGGTGGCCAAAACGATACAGAAGACATCTGGTACTCGACCTATAATGAAAAAACTAAAAGCTGGGATAAAGCTAAAAACCTCGGTGAAGGCCTCAATAATGAAGGGGATAACTTTATCTCTTCCATCACCCCTGACGGGAAAGGCATGGTCGTCGTGCTTGGTAATGAATACAAGCGTGGTGGCAAAATGAAAGCAGGGGTCTCGATCGCTTCCAAAACTTCGGAAGGGTGGAGCAAGCCCGAAAAACTTAAAATCACCAATGCCTACATTGATGGAACCGATGGTGATTACTTTATGGGCAATAACCGAAAAACATTAATCATGGCCATCAACCGATTCGATGCCATTGGCGGGAAAGACATGTATGTTTCTTTCTTACAGGATGACGGTAAATGGACGGAGCCAATGAACTTGGGCGCTGACCTGAATACAGCAGCGAATGAGTATTCTCCTTACTTGGCCGCTGACAATGAAACCCTGTACTTCTCCTCTAAAGGATTCAGTGGTTTTGGTGGTGCCGATATTTACATCAGTCGCCGACTCGATGACACTTGGACCAATTGGACAGAACCTGAAAACTTGGGTGCTGATATCAATACCAGCGAAGATGATGAATTCTTTACTTTGCCTCCATCTGGACAGTACGCCTTTTACTCGACTGGAAAAGACGGCGACAACACCAACATTCATCAGATTGCCATGCCAGTATTCTATCAGCCGTCGCCTGTCGTAACGGTGAAAGGATCTATCCTGGATAAAACCACCAAAGAGCCTGTAATGGCGAAAATTTCTTACAACTTGTTACCAGAAGACACTGAGGTAGGCTTTACCAATGCTGATCCGAAAACAGGAGAGTATGAAATTTCATTGCCTACCGGAGCTGCCTATACTTATAAAGTTACGGCTGATGGGTACGAAACCCGTGTCGATTCTATTGATGTGATGAAAGAAAAAGACTTCCGTGAATTCAGTAGAATTATTACCCTGACACCACTTGAAAGTGGCGAGGAATCGTCGACGGCAATTGCTGCAAGTGGCGAAGTTGCTCCTCCAGTAAATATGGAACTTTTAAGCACCTTGATTTATTTCGACTTCAATGCCGACAATATCAAAGCTTCCTTTAAAGATGACCTTCAGTCGTTGGCTTCTTTACTGAAAGATAATTCAAGTCTGAAAATTGAAGTTCAGGGTTACTCGGATATTACAGGGCCAAAAGCCTATAACGACCGATTGGCCAAACGCCGTGCAACCTCTGTTTACAATTTCCTTCTGAAAGAAGGTGTTGATAAAGCACAGCTTGAGGTGGTAAGCTATGGGGAAGATAACCCAATAAAAACCAACGCTACTAAGGAAGGTCGCGCAGCCAACCGACGTGTAGGTTTTGCCAAATCAGAATAATTTTACCCATTAATCATACCTGAAAGCCAACGATTTTCGTTGGCTTTTTTTTTATCTTGCACCGATTAAAAAATTATTCATTTTATTTATTCCTGACTCAGCAGATTCGTAAGTAAAACGGTAACGCTTATTTTAGCTACACAAAAATTAATATGAAGCATCCCTTTAGATTATCCTTTTTCCTTTTGTGCTGTATCATTGCAATGGGGATGAGCTGTAGTAAACCCCAACCACCTGTTTTTAAAGGTATTCACGACATGGAATTTAGCCCTGCTGAAAACGACATGGTTTCCATGAATGCTCAGGTACGGCTGTACAACCCCAATAAAAATAAAATTACCCTAACGGCCCTCAACCTGATCCTTGAGCTGGACCAATCTCAAGTGGGCCAAATCGACAAGGAATATGACCTCCCAATGCCTCCTGAAGGCGAATTCGATATCCCCATTGAAGTGATGGTACCCACAAAAACCATTCAGGATAAAGTATTCAAAGGTGCTTTACTTAACTTTATGGGAGGCAAACCTATCGTAGGAAGGTTTACGGGCTACGCCAAAGTAAAAACAATGGGGGTACCGATTAAAGTTCCTATAATGATTGAGAAAGAAATAGATTTGTTGAATCTTTAAAAAACAAAAGGGGCTGTTGCATCATTGAGCATTTCGTAATTCATCACCTAATTTTATTTTGGAGTTTGTTTTCATCGGGTAGAAGCCCGAACTGTTTGAAAATGTCCGCATGGTACATCAGCATCAAAAGGACTTTTTTTAACAGACGTGGTAATTCTCTCACGGAAAACAGCACATCCATAAATCGGTGTCCTGACTTAAGAAAAGAGTTGTGCGGCAGCCCCTCTTTTTATTACCTATTGAGAAAAAAAGCATGATTAGCAGGGAAGAATTGCTAAAAAATTACACCGAGGACAGCCTCATACAGCACATACAACTTTACCTCAAAGAAAATGACCGCGCGAATATTGAACTGAAAGGGCTTGTCGGAAGTACAGACGCCCTGGTTAGCGCTGCGGTAAGTCAGTTATCTGGAGTACCGCAGTTGTTTATTCTACACGATCGGGAAGAGGCTGCCTATTTTCAGAACGATCTCCAAAGCATCCTTCCTGCTTCACAGGACATCATGTTGTTTCCTGCCTCCTTCAAAAAGCCGTACCATTCCGAAAATACCGAGAATGCCAACATTTTATTGCGTGCAGAAACCCTCAATAAGATTAATGATCAGCAGGCCAAACAACCCATTATTGTAACCTACCCTGAAGCACTTACTGAAAAAGTGATCAGCAAAGAAAGCCTGGAAGATCATACCTTTCGGTGCAACATTGGCGAAGAGGTGGACGTGGCAACGCTCCGATCGCTGTTGCTTGAATTTGGCTTTGAAATTACCGATTTTGTTTACGAAGCGGGGCAGTTTGCAATCCGTGGGGGAATCATTGATGTTTTCTCCTTTGGGAATGAATTGCCTTACCGCCTGGAACTTTTTGGAGATGAAATCGACAGCATTCGGACCTTCAACCCAGAAACACAGCTTTCGGTAGACAAGGTAGCGTCCGTCAGCTTGATCCCAAATATCAAAAGTAATATTGAGGAAACAGAACAATGGATTTCCTTACTTTCCTTTTTGCCTCCCGAAACCCTGCTTTGGATCAAAGATTTTGAACTGCTCGAAAATACCCTCGACAATATTTATGCACAGGCTCAGGAAATCTATCAAGAAAAAACCGCCGCTGCAGGGGGCACCTCAATACTCACTCCTCCGGAGCAACTGTTCTTGAATTTCACACAATTTCAAAAAGAGTTTACCAACTTTTCAGCCATTGAATTCGGCAACCGGTTCAGTCAGTTGGCAGAAAAATCATTCCCTTTTGAAATCAAGCCACAGCCGCATTTCAACAAAGATTTTAACCTGCTTGTCGAGGATCTTTCCAAGCATCACGAACAACACCTCGACTGTGTGTTGGTTGCCGATGTACCCAAACAGATGGATCGGCTGATCAGCATTCTTGAAGAACTCGCGCCTGCTTTGCCCATTAAGGCTTCTCCGATTGCTTTACGTGCAGGTTTCATCGATACACACCGAAACTTGCTTTGCTATACCGATCATCAGATTTTCGAAAGGTTCCACCGATACAAGGTCAAGCAAGGGTTCTCCAAATCTAAAGCACTGACGCTCAAAGAACTTCGGAGCCTGAAAACCGGAGATTACGTAACGCATGTTGATTACGGCGTAGGGCGTTTTGCGGGTCTGGAAAAAGTAGAAGTCAAGGGCCGCTCTCAGGAATCCGTTCGATTGATCTACCGTGACAATGACATGCTTTTTGTGGGCATTCACTCCCTCCACAAAATTGCCAAATACACTGGAAAAGAAGGGACCGCCCCCCAAATGAGCAAATTGGGCTCGTCGGAATGGGAGAAGAAAAAAGCTCGGGTCAAGAAAAAGGTACAGGATATTGCCAAAGACCTGATCGCCCTATATGCCAAAAGAAAAGAAGTTGAAGGTTATGCCTTCGGCGAGGACTCTTTCATGCAGGCCGAGCTCGAATCTTCCTTTATTTATGAAGACACCCCCGACCAGGCCAAAGCTACCGCCGATGTGAAAAAAGACATGGAGGCCGTTTACCCTATGGACAGGCTCGTTTGCGGTGATGTGGGCTTCGGTAAAACGGAGGTCGCGATCCGTGCCGCTTTCAAGGCTGTTGCCGATGGAAAGCAAGTCGCCGTGTTGGTACCGACCACCATTTTGGCGATGCAGCACCACAAGACCTTCGTTGAGCGATTGGGCAACCTGCCCGTGCGGGTGGATTACATCAACAGGTTTCGTACCACTAAGCAGATCAAGGAAACACTTGCTGACCTTAAAGAGGGCAAGGTGGACATCCTTATCGGCACCCACCGCATCGTTAATAAAGATGTTGAATTTAAAGACATTGGCTTGCTGATTATTGACGAAGAGCAAAAATTTGGCGTGAAGGTCAAAGACAAGCTCAAACAGTTCCGTGTGAATGTTGATGTGCTGACCCTGACTGCCACACCTATTCCGAGAACTTTGCATTTCTCACTGATGGGCGCCCGGGACCTGAGTGTTATCGGAACACCTCCACCCAACCGTCAACCAGTAACCACAGAAATACATACCTTCAACGACCGCGTTATTCGTGATGCTGTAGATTTTGAATTGCGTCGTGGTGGACAGGTATTCTTTGTTCATAATCGGGTGGGGGATATCGAGGCTATAGCCGGACTCATTCAAAGGCTTGTGCCAGACGCGCGCATCAGCATTGCTCACGGGCAAATGGAGGGAGCGAAACTCGAAAAAATCATGACCGCCTTTGTTGAAGGTGAAAAAGACGTCCTGATCTCTACCAACATCATTGAATCCGGCCTGGACATTCCCAACGCCAACACCATCATCATCAATCAAGCACACATGTTTGGCCTTTCTGACTTACACCAAATGCGGGGAAGGGTTGGCCGATCAAATAAAAAAGCGTTTTGTTTCTTACTTTCTCCGCCAACAAGTACACTAACCGCTGAGGCACGTAAGAGATTAAGCACTTTAGAAGAATTTACAGACTTAGGCGATGGGTTTAAAGTTGCTATGCGTGATTTGGATATTCGTGGTGCGGGGAACCTGCTCGGGGCCGAACAAAGTGGTTTCATCACCGATCTCGGCTTTGAGCTTTATCATAAAATTCTCGACGAGGCAGTGAATGAGCTTAAGCAAGCACCCGAATATAAAGGGCTCTTTGCCGACCAGCCCACACAGGCCCAAAAGCCCGCGAAAGAGTGCATCCTAGAAACTGACCTTGAGATCATTATTCCTGAGCAATATATTGCCAATACAGCCGAAAGACTCAATATTTACAGTCAGCTGGACAAGCTGCCTTCGGAACAACTTTCGGAATATGTAACTAACCTCACTGACCGTTTTGGACCACTTCCCGATGCCGTGGCATCATTGATCCAAGCAGTAAAACTCCGTGACCACGCACAATCATTGGGCTTTGAAAAACTGATCGTTAAAAATCATAAAATGAAAGCCTACCTCGTTGGGCAGGAAAATCAGGAGTACTTCCAGTCAGAGCTCTTTGGGGCAATCTTGGCCTATGTTGGTCAGCACCCAAAACAATGTCAGATTAAAGAAATAAAAGAAAAATTATTGGTCAGCTTTGAACCTATTGAGAGCATAGAGGCTGCGTATAACACTATGAAAGCAATTTTTTGCCCCTAAAATTTAAATAACATATTAATATTATAACAGTTTCATTAATAATAAATTGATTATTGCTAACTTACGCCCCGATAGAAATATTATAAGTGGATAACTTACTTGGTTTGTTAACAAAATTCCTTATAATTATATTAGCAATCTATCATGCGAAGATCAAAAACAGGTTATGAAAAATTTTGTGTCAATCTTTAGTGGTGTGGCATGTGCAGTGGTACTCGCTTTTTTGTGTGTCAGCTGTAATACCAGCACTCAACCTACCGCTTCCAGTCCTGGAAGAATTTCCACAGCTACGGGCTTGGAATATAATGACGACGACGGTTTCAAAGTGAACGATTTCCGTGGTCAGCCAGATGGTCCAAACTTAGTCTTTATCGAAGGAGGCCGAACTGTACTGGGCTCTTTTGAGGAAGATGTAATGAACTCTCGGGACAACCTTGAGCGAACCGTTACTGTGGCTTCCTTTTATATGGATGAAACCGAGATCGCCAATATTCACTGGTTGGAATATACGCACTTTGTGAATCAGGATTCCTCTCAGGAATTTTATCGTTCTGCCTTACCGGATACTACCGTTTGGGCAAAGCGTTTAGCTTATAATGATTCCTATGTGAATCACTATTTCCGTTACCCTGGTTTCCGTTTCTTCCCTGTTGTGGGAATTAACTGGGAGCAAGCAATGGATTACTGTACTTGGAGAACGGCGATTGTCAATTACAAATTGGCAGAAGATGCTGGGGAAGACCTACCTGAAGGTGGTGGTCGTATTCCTTTGGAGTCGGGTGTTGTATTGCCTGATTACCGACTACCTACAGAAGCAGAGTGGGAATATGCCGCTCAAGCTTTGATTGGTACACAGTGGATGGATGAAAACAACACACACCGCCGTCAGTACCCTTGGGATGGTCACGCTGTTCGTAATCCTTACGGAAAACAAATGGGACAGATCTTGGCCAACTTCAAAAGAGGTCGCGGAGATTATGCAGGTATCGCAGGTAAGCTAAATGATGGCGCCATGATTACCGCTTCAATTTACGATTACCCACCGAATGATTTCGGTCTGTACAATATGGCAGGTAATGTTAACGAATGGGTATTGGATGTTTATCGTCCACTTTCTTACCAGGATATGGAAGATTTGAACCCTGTTCGTCGTGATGGATTCTTGGATGATGAGAAAAAATACGACTATGCTAATGCCAACTCTTTAATCTCTGACCATACCCGTGTATACAAGGGTGGTTCTTGGGCTGATGTTGCCTATTGGTTGAACCCTGGTACGCGCCGTTATTTAGAGCAAGATTCAGCAACTGCTACAATCGGTTTCCGTTGTGCAATGATCCGAGCTGGTTCTAACTACTAATTTCAGCAGATAAAAAAATACTTAGAGGTGCCTCGTGCACCTCTTTTTTTGCCCTGAACTTTAAGCCATCGCCAATACGGCAACACTAATCTTAATTTCTGGATATGCTTCAATCAGCAAAATAATGATGGCCTCAAGCGTAGCTCCTGTGGTGAGCACATCATCCAGCAGTAAAACGGACTTTCCATTCAGGTTCAGCTTTGGATTCACCTGAAAAACTGACCGAACATTCTTTCGGCGTTGTTCAATATTCTTTCGGGTCTGGGAAGTATTGTGCTTTACCTTTTTTACCACTTGTCCGTGAATAGGTATCGCCGTTACAGCCGAAACCCCCTGAGCAATAATTTCCGATTGATTATAGCCCCGTTGTTTTTTCTTTTTCCAATGAATGGGAACCGCTACAATATAATCCACCTTAAGTCCCCGGTCCTGAAACTGCCCTCCGAGTCGAGTGCCCATCAGCCTACCTATTTCTGGGTACCCGTAATATTTCAAATGGTGAATCAGCTTTTGAACTTTGGCAGATTTTAGATAGGTATAAGCGATATCAAGAGACTGTACCTGAGGGTAGGCTCCAAAAATACGCGCACGCTCCGCCTCCAGGGGAACCATACTTTTTCCAAGGTCCATTTGGCAGTCAATACACACAAACATATTTTCATGAGGTATAAATCTGTCACAACACAGACAGTATCGAGGAAAAAAGAGCTGTATCAGTCCATTAAAGAGGTTCTTCATATCGTTTCTGCTTACCTTGAGCATTCACGAATTTAGCGCTTCCCCATAATAATATTAAGCGTATGGTGAGGGGAAACATTTCAGCAATCATCATCTTTTGCATTCTTTATATTCAATTTCTTACCTTTGCCAATCACAATCAAAATCCTATGAACGAAATAGAAAAATTCAACCAATATCGCGGCGAGATGAATGAAAAAATCTTGGGCGCAAATAATAAAATTATCAAGCGTATTTTTAATTTAGACACCAATACCTTCGCTGAAGGTGCGCTTGATGTAAAAACCAAAGAAATGATCGGCCTGGCATGCTCCATGGTGCTGCGCTGTGAAGACTGTATTAAATATCACCTTGAAACTGTTCACAAACTTGGCGTGAACAAAGAAGAGGTGTTTGAAATTTTTTCTATCGCCAACCTGATTGGTGGTACCATCGTGATCCCTGAACTGCGCCGTGCGGTAGAGTACTGGGAATTGCTTGAAAACCAAGACCAATGATAAAAAAAGACCTTGACCTTGCCCGCGCCTGGGCAAAACTCCTTTCTGAGTTGAAAAGCAGGCTTGATGTCCGCCCAAAAGACCTCAATGGAGTGCTGTTGCTTATTGGTGTACAGGAGCTTGGCAAAGGCTTTGCCCGATTTACCAAAGAAGAAAAGCAAGACCTGATGCACATTGCCATTTGTAAGGTGCTGAGCTTTTCGGACTATTACATTTTGGAAAGTATCGATCAGGATGGGTGGCCACATTGGAAAGTGAATAAACCTTTGCCACAATTTGACCTCCTTGAACAGGAAAAATTACTAAAAATGCACATCATTGAGTATTTTGAAAAAGAACTCGATTTTGACTTAAATCCTCCACAAATTTGATTAATTTCTGATGAAGATAATTTCATACAATATCAACGGTATCCGTGCTGCCATAAAGAAGGGCTTCAATGACTGGCTGGCTGACGAACTGCCTGATGTGCTTTGCCTGCAGGAGGTGAAAGCTGAACAGGAACAAGTTGATACCACACCCTGGTCAGCACTCGGATATGAGGTCTACTGGATGTCGGCACAGAAAAAAGGGTACAGTGGCGTGGCCATCCTTACAAAGGTAACCCCTAAGCATGTGGAGTATGGCTGTGGTATTGAAAAATATGACAATGAAGGCCGCGTTATTCGTGTAGATTTTGAGCACTGCTCGGTAATCAATACCTATATGCCTTCAGGTTCAAGTGGCGATCTTCGCCAGGCGTTCAAAATGGAATGGCTGGCTGACTTTCAGCAATACACTGATGAGCTCAAAAAAACGTTACCTCACCTGATTATTTGTGGGGATTACAATATCTGCCATACCTCAATAGATATTCATAACCCTGAAAAAAATAAAAAAACTTCTGGTTTCTTACCTGAAGAAAGAGAATGGGTGACTAAATTTATTGAAAGTGGTTTCGTTGATAGTTTCAGGGCTTTCCAACCTGAACCTCACCATTATTCGTGGTGGAGTTACAGAGCGGCTTCCCGAGAGAGAAACAAAGGTTGGCGAATTGATTATCTTATGGTTGCCACACCTTTGAAAGACCGAATGAAAGATGGCAAGATTCTACCAGAGGTGAAGCACTCAGATCATTGCCCTGTGTATTTAGAAATAGAATAAGAAAACTAACCCTACATCATGAATATTTGCAAGAGCATCATTTTACCGCTGTTGAGCCTTTTACTGCTGACTGCCTGTGGCATTGGGCAGGAAGGTCAAAATGACGAAATGAGCCACCACATAGAAGCGAAAGGTGGGCGAAATTACGGGGGGGTATTTCGTTTGAACGAAACCGAAAATATCAAAACCCTTTTTCCTCCTTCAATTACCGACGCCTATTCTTACCGTGTTGCAAATCCAATTTTTGAAGGGTTGTTTACTTTCGATCAAAGTGATATTTCCAATATTAAACCGCTGTTGGTTGATCACTATGAGTTGAGTGATGACCGTACCGTTTATACCTTCCACCTGAAGCAAGGGGTGTTTTTTCACGACGACCCTTGTTTTGGAGGTAAAGGCCGCGAACTCGTTGCTGAAGATGTTCGCTATTGCCTGACTCAGCTATGTACACAGAACCTGCAGAATAAAAACTTTGCCGCCTTTAAAGACATGATTCTCGGTGCCAAAGAATATTATGCCGCTTCTGCCAATGGCCAAAAACCAAATCAGCCACTCGAAGGGGTGAATGTATTGAACAAATATACCGTTCAGGTAACACTTCAAAAGCCAAATGCCCTGTTTATGGTGGCTTTGGCAAGGCCAGCCGCTTATATCTACCCACATGAAGCGGTTGAAAAATATGGCCTGGATGTACGCACTCACCCTGTGGGGACAGGCCCGTTTTTCCTGAGCAGTATTGATGAAGACGTATCGGTCATTCTGAAAAAGAACCTTCATTATCATCGTAACGATCAGTTCG
The DNA here is from genome assembly GCA_947498325.1 of uncultured Persicobacter sp. Lineage (GTDB taxonomy): Bacteria > Bacteroidota > Bacteroidia > Cytophagales > Cyclobacteriaceae > Persicobacter > Persicobacter psychrovividus. Next base: position 127,290 of record CANMKE010000002.1, on the reverse strand, counting down.
GTAACCCACTGCCTTTTCTCGATGCGCTCTCAATGTCTTTTATCAAAGACAAAAAAACAGAGTTACTGGAGTTTAAAAAAGGTAAACTTGATATGGTTTACCGACTGCCTACAGAATACATTATTGAGATCCTTGAGGAAGCAGCGCAAAAAGGGATGAATGTACCACAGGATTATGTTTTACAACGTGTACCTGAAATGATTTCCCAGTACCTGACTTTCAGAAATGATCAGGGTGTTTTCAAAGATATCAATGTTCGTAAAGCCATCAATTTTGCCATTGACCGCCACCGTATTTTAGATTTTGTACTTAATGGGGAAGGCTACGCACCTGCCGAGCACGGTGTAACTCCTCCAGTATTTAAAAACTACAAAATCAATAATATCAATGGTTTTACACTGAATTTGGATTCTGCACAATACTATTTGCAAAAGGCAGGTTACAATCGGAAAAACCCATTTCCAACCATTAAAATTATGCTGAATGCCGAAGGCGATCGGAATACTTTCGTGGCGCTGGAAATTCAAAAGGAGCTGAAAGATCATTTAAATATCAATCTCGAACTGCAAATTTTGCCTTTCTCCCAATTGTTGGAAAAAAGCTTCAGTGGGGATTTTAGTCTCGTTCGAACTGCCTGGCTGGCGGATTACCCGAGCCCAGAAAACTTCCTTTGGCAGTTTTATGGTGACCATGTCCCTGACAGTCCAAACGCACAGTCGGTCCCAAATATTGGCCGATTTAAAGATAAAAAATATGACGCTTTGTTCGATCAGGCCATTAATGCCAGCTCTATCGACGAAGCCAACAAATACTTTAAAAAAGCGGAGAACTACCTCATGACCCAGGCCCCGATTGTTCCCCTATGGTACGATGAAGGCTACCGACTGGTAAAAACCGAAGTCGAAAACTTCCCGAACAACCCCATGCAGTTTCGGGATTTTAGTGAAGTATATTTTAAACCACATACCGATCAACAGATTTCTGCCGTTCAGGAGCATTAATTGCTCCCTATTTTATGATTATTTTTTAGCTTTTCATTAATTTCTTACGTTAAAAAAAAAAGCTGATAATGTAGGATAATATGACCAATGACAACCGTAATGAGCTAAATAACAAGCTCAAACAATTTAAAAGAAGATACTACCTGAACCAATTATTAAAAGGAGGGATCTTCTCATTTGCCATCATTGCCACAGCCTTCCTATTACTGAACACTGTGGAATTCGCCAGCCGATTCGGCAGCGGAATCCGCGCAGTATTTTTTTACAGTTTCATTCTATTACTGATCGGTAATTTCGCCTACTTTATTCTCAAGCCACTATTACAATTATTGGGAATACTCCAACCGATATCTGATGAAGAAGCCGCCCAAAAAATTGGGAGTTCTCTTCCTACCATCGGAGATCGACTGCTCAACCTGGTACAGCTTAAAAAAAATGCTTCCACAGAAGATGGCCTCATCCATGCCTCCATCAATCAGAAAGCTACACAGCTGGATCCATACAATTTTACAGAAGCAGAGCCTGTCAAGAAAAATAAAAAATACCTCAAATACATTTATATCCCCTCATTGCTTATCGTGCTTATCCTCTTGTTCGTGCCTTCCTTTTTTGTGGAAAGCACCAAGCGAATTGTACAGTACGACAAATCCTTCAAGCCAAAAGCTCAATTTCAATTCAACATTAAAAATAAAAAGCTGATCGCCTTCAGGAATGAAGACTTCAATGTTCAGCTTGCGTTGCAAGGAGAGGCTATTCCTGTACAGGTTTATTTAAAAAATGCCGAACGACGTATCAAACTGAAGCAAAAATCTGCAGACAGTTTTGAATATACTTTCCCTAAAATTCAGCAGGATCAAGACTTTCAGTTTGAAGCCGCAGGTTTTTTTTCCGAAACCTACCATATAAAAGTAGTCCCTCGCCCGCAGATCAAAAACTTTGAAGTGACCTTAAAGTACCCCAAATACCTTGGCCGAACAACCGATAAAATGGCCAATACAGGGAATTTTGAGGTTCCCGAAGGAACGGAAGTGTCGTGGAAATTCATGGCACCTGATGCAGAGGAGTTTCTTGTCCATTTCAAAAATGAAGACAGCACCTATGCGCTTGCTTCAAAAAATGATGCCTTTAATCTTCAGAAAAAGGTGATGAACTCTGATCAATATGAAATTGACCTGAATAACCAGTATGGTAAAAATATCGACCCTGTGGTTTATCAGGTAAGCGTTGTTAAAGACGAATACCCCAAAATTCAGCTTGAGCAATTTCAGGATACGGTCTTGTTCAACTATATTATTCTCGGCGGAAACATCAGCGACGACCACGGGCTACGCGCACTTAGTCTGAAATACAGAACCAACCCCAAGGGGAAGTTTAGAACACACCGCTTTAAAATCGACCGACAAAAAACACAGCAGGGTTTTTACCTCAATTGGCCGTTAGATACCCTCGAACTGGCCTCTGACCAGAAGGTTGAATACTTTCTTCAGGTAACTGACAACGACCAGATCAACGGACCAAAATCATCAAAAACAGGTATTTACAGCTTTAATGTCCCCGACAAACAAGCACTGAAAGAAAAAGTCGCGGAAGGCAATAAAGCCAATGAAAAAAATATTGATAAAAACCTTGAGCAAGCCAAATCTGTCCGTAATGAACTCAAGGATTTGGAACAGAAACTAAAATCTAAAAAGACCCTCAGTTGGCAGGATAAGCAACAAATTGATGACCTGATCAAAAAAAGACAGGAACTTAATGATGGTCTTCAGGAATTGCAGAAAAAGCATCAGGAAGAAATGGCTCGGCGCGAACGGTTCGAAGAGCAGAAGAATAAATCCATTAAAGAAAAGGTGGAAAAATTGCAAGAGCTGATGAATGAGCTTCTTGATGATGAAACCAAAAAACTTTATGAAGAACTGCAAGAACTGATGAAAGAGCAGTCGCAGGATATGGATCAGGTGCAGGACAAGCTAAAAGAGATTGACCAAAAAGAACAGAACCTTGAGGAGGAACTAGAAAGAACAATGGAGCTGTTCAAAAGAATGAAGTTTGACCTCGAGGCCGATCAGCTTACCAAACAAATCGAAGAACTGGAAGATAAGCAGGCAAAACTGAATGAAAAAACAGACGAAGCCCCAAAAAGTGAACTCGAAGAGCTGAAAAAAGAACAGCAAAAACTCAATAAAGATTTTGAGGACATCAAAAAAGAGATGTCCGAATTACAAAAAACCAATAACGACCTGAAAGCACCGAACTCAATGCCTGACCTTTCGAAGGAAGAGCAAAAAGTTGAACAGGGGCAAGAACAGTTCGATCAGGCTGCCGAACAAAAGAAAAAGAAAAAAGCCAAGCAGGCTCAAGAACAGATCAGCCAAAACCTTCAGCAAATGAAGCAAAAAATGCAGCAGATGCAGCAGAGTGCTGAAATGGAAATGGTGCAGGAAAATATGGAAAACCTGCGGCATATCTTGAATAACCTCATTAACCTCTCTTTTGAACAGGAGGCCACCATGAAGGAATTCAGGCAAACAAGGCAAAGTGATCCTCGTTTTCTCGATTTAAGTCAGCAACAGTTGAAAATACAGGCTGACTCGAAAATCGTTCAGGATTCACTGAAAGCACTTGCTCAGCGTGTTTTTCAAATTTCTTCCTTCGTAACGCGAGAACTCAATGAGATGAATAGCCATCTTAACCGCTCTTCTTCGTATATTAAGGAACGCAAAAAAGGAAATGCGCTCAGCGAACAGCAATTTTCCATGACTTCAATGAATAACCTGGCTTTACTGCTCGATGATGTGCTCTCACAAATGCAACAGCAAATGGCAGAAATGAAAGGTAACTCTGGTGGGAAGCCTCAAAATAAGCCAATGCCAAGCCCGAGTATGAGCGAATTACAGCAACAACTCAATGAAAAAATCAATCAATTAAAAAAGAGTGGCAAATCGGGAAGGCAATTGTCTGAAGAAGTTGCTAAATTAGCTCAAGAACAAGAGCAAATTCGTCGTGCTTTGCAGGAAGCGGAAAAAGAAGCCGAAGGTAAAAATGGCAAAGGCGGCAAAGATTTGCAAAAAGCCATTGAAGAAATGGAAAAGACTGAACTCGATTTGGTAAACAAACAGCTCAGTGATCAAATGATGAACCGTCAAAAGGACATCATGACCAGACTCCTGGAGTCTGAAAAAGCTGATCGGGAAGACCAACTGGATGAGAAAAGGGAAGCGGAGACGGCAAAGAACTATCAACAGGAAGTGCCTGAAGCAATCGAAGAATATATTCGACAAAAACAAAAAGAGCTCGAGCGGTTCAAAACTATTCCGCTAAAACTCAACCCTTATTATAAAAAAGAGGTCAATCAATATTTCAAAAGATTAGAAAACAACAATATCCGGTGATAACAATGGAGTCAATCAAAATTGAAATTCCGTCATTGAGTGAAAATATCCGTATCGTCGAAAGCTTTATCGACAATACCAAAGAAAAATACCAACTCAACGATGACATTTATGGCAATATCATGATTGCGATAACTGAGTCTGTGAACAATGCCATCCAACATGGCAACAAATTTGATAAAGATAAAAACGTAACCCTTACGGTGCACCACAATGAGGAGGCAGTAAAATTTACGGTCGAAGACGAGGGAATCGGCTTTGACTTTAATAACTTGCCCGATCCTACGGCACCCGAGAATATCGATCAGCCACATGGGCGTGGAATCTTCCTGATTAAACACCTTTGTGATGAAGTCGAATTTAAAAATGAGGGCCGTATTTTAGAGTTATCATTTTATTTAAATTAATGGAAGACCAAATTAATTTTTTCACAGAGGAAGTAGATTTCAATACAGAACAGATCAACAACACCAAAGCGTGGGTTAATCAAGTCATTGAAAATGAAGGGTTTGAGCTTGAAGAAATCAATTTTATCTTTTGTAGTGACGAATACCTGCATAAAATAAATGTGGAGTATTTGGATCACGACACCTATACCGATGTTATCACTTTTGATAACAGCGATACGGCCGGATTTATTGAAAGTGATATCTTTATCAGTATTGAGAGAATCATCGAGAATGCCAAAACCCATGAGCAGTCTTTTGATCATGAGGTCAAAAGGGTCATTATTCATGGGGTTTTGCACTTGCTTGGCTACAAAGACAAATCTGAGCAGGAAGCTTCCCTGATGAGAACAAAAGAAAATGAAGCAATTGCGCTTTTTGAAAAATCTTTTGCTTAAATTTGCGCAAGCATTTGAATATCAAAATGTTCCACGTGAAACACTTCACCTTTAACAGGTAAGCACGTTTCACGTGGAACATTTACCTTTAATACTGTTTTACACGCCAAGAAAATAAGACAAAGGGAAAGCCTATGTTTACAGAATATGATGTGATCGTTGTCGGAGCTGGCCATGCAGGCTGTGAAGCTGCTGCTGCCGCTGCCAATATGGGTATGCAAACACTATTGGTAACGATGAATATGAATACGATCGCACAGATGTCATGTAACCCTGCTGTGGGTGGGGTCGCAAAAGGTCAGATCGTAAGGGAAATTGATGCCCTTGGAGGACAAATGGGAATCATTACCGATAAATCGATGATTCAGTTTAGAATGCTGAACCGATCGAAAGGACCTGCCATGTGGAGCCCGAGAGCCCAAAGCGACCGAATGAAGTTTGCTGAAGAATGGCGTATGCGCCTGGAACAAACAGAAAATCTTGACTTCTGGCAAGAGATGGTAACGGGCTTAATCATTGAAAAAGGGGAGGCCAAAGGCGTAATCACCAGTCTGGGATTGAAAATCCGTTCCAAAACTGTTGTTCTTACAAACGGAACGTTCCTTAATGGTACCATTCATATTGGAGAAAAACAGTTTGGTGGTGGACGTGCAGGAGAAGGTGCGGCAAATGGAATCACAGAACAACTCGTTGACCTTGGAATGGAAGCTGGCCGAATGAAAACGGGCACACCTCCACGTGTTGATGGCCGAAGCCTTAACTGGGAGGCCATGAGCGAACAACCTGGCGACGAGCAGCCTTACAAATTTTCTTTCAGCGATGAAACAAGCACACTCAAGGAGCAAAGAAGCTGTTACATCACTTACACCAACCCTGAGGTGCATGAAACATTGAAAGAAGGTTTCGACCGTTCACCAATGTTCAATGGTAGAATCCAGGGACTTGGTCCACGTTATTGCCCATCGATTGAAGACAAAATCAACCGATTTGCTGAACGCGATCGTCATCAGATTTTTGTTGAGCCAGAAGGGTGGAATACTTGTGAAATCTATGTAAATGGTTTTTCCTCATCGCTTCCTGAAGACATTCAGATGAAGGCTTTGCGAAAAATTGAAGGATTTGAGCAGGTGAAAATGTTTCGTCCAGGCTATGCGATTGAGTATGATTTCTTCCCACCGACACAACTTCAGATGTCATTGGAAACCCGCACAGTCAAAAATTTATATTTTGCAGGCCAAATTAATGGCACCACAGGATATGAAGAAGCTGGCGCACAGGGACTGATGGCTGGTATCAATGCCGCTTTGCGCGTAAAAGAGGAAAATCCACTGATCCTGAAACGTTCTGATGCCTATATTGGCGTTCTGATTGATGATTTGGTAAACAAAGGGACTGATGAGCCTTATCGCATGTTTACTTCACGTGCTGAATATCGAATCTTGTTACGTCAGGATAATGCTGATCTCCGCCTTACAGAGCAGGGACACAAGATTGGATTGGCGAGTCAGGAGCGTTTCGATAATATGATCAAGCGCAAAGAAAACGTAGATCAGCTGATTGAAACCTTGAGGGTATCCAAATTTAAGCCTAAACAGGCAAACCCTCAGCTTGAAACCATGAATTCGGCACAGATCAAAGAATCGCAGTCGGCTTACCGTTTACTGAAGCGTCCCGAGCTTTCCATGCAACAGGTCGGTGTAATCACGCCTGAGTTTGAGCAGGAAATGTCCCAGTATGATCCTTTGGCAAAAGAGCAGGCAGAAATACTGATCAAGTACGATACCTACATCGAGAAGGAGCAGAAGATGGCAGAGAAGATGGATAATCTTGAAAACCTTTACATCAAGGACAGCATTGATTTTGCTGAAATAAAGGCACTGTCCTCTGAGGCAAGGGAAAAACTGACAAGGTTACGCCCAACTACATTAGGGCAAGCATCAAGAATTTCTGGTGTATCACCTGCTGATATTTCGGTATTAATGATTTACCTTGGCAAGTAGGAACAAGTGTTCCACATGAAACACCTTTTTCGGTCTACTGGTTTATGTTAAAAGAATTTAAAGATTGCCCTGTTTGTCAGGGCAATCATTTTACGCATTTTTTAAATTGTACGGATCACACCACCACTCAGGAGCAGTTCAATATTGTTACCTGTGATGATTGTGGTTTCAAATTTACCAATCCATATCCTGCGAATTTAGCGGCATATTATAAAGATGAAAGTTATATTTCGCACACCAACAAGGCGCAAAATTTAACGCAACGGATTTACAAAATTGCCCGAAAATATACGCTTGGTCAAAAGGAAAAAATGGTATCAGGGCTCTCTGATGGCCGAAAAATTCTTGATTTTGGTTGTGGTACAGGTCATTTCCTGAACAAGTGTGCTGAAAGTGGCTGGCAGGTTCAAGGCCTGGAGCCAAGTGATCAGGCACGGAGTCAGCATGGTCCACTTTTGCAGGGAAAAATTGTCAATAGTATCGACCTGCTAAGCGATGAAAAAGTGGATATCATCACCTTGTGGCACGTGCTTGAACATATTGAAGCACTCAATGAAACCCTTGACAAGCTTCGCCAAAAACTTTGTTCCACGGGAAAATTACTCCTCGCAGTACCTAATGCGGCCAGTCTGGATGCCAAAATTTACCAGGAGCACTGGGCGGCTTATGATCTGCCGAGACACCTCTATCATTTTGAGCCCCAAACGATGGCTTTGCTGGCTAAAAAACATGGCTTTAAAATCAGCGCGCAGAAACCCATGAAATTGGATTCCTTTTATGTAAGTTTACTGAGTGAGGAATATAAGACAGGCAAGCAAAACTACCTGCCAGCCTTCATGGCGGGGCTAAAATCAAATTTGGCTGCGCGAAAAGACAATAATTACAGTAGTTTAATCTACATTTTGGAACATGAAAGTAAATAAATTAGCGAACCTCTTACTGGCATCGGGGATTTCTGCCCTATTTGTAACCTCCTGTGCGAATGTCAGACAACCCGCTGGTGGTCCTCGGGATACTATTCCGCCGACACTGGTAAATTCGGTGCCTCAGGTAGGCTCTGTAAATTACAGGGGGAAAAAGTTCGTGCTTACTTTTGATGAGTACACGCAGGCTAAAAACCTGAAAACCAAGCTACTCATTACGCCTCAAACAGATGTGCGTTATCAGTTCCGTACCAAAAAGAAATCCCTGATCATTGAATTCGAGGAACCTCTGAAGGAAAATACCACCTATACTTTCAACTTCCAGGATGCCATTCAGGATATCAATGAGAATAATCCGTGGAAAAATGCCGTATTTGCATTCAGTACCGGGGATTATATCGACAGCCTGAAAATCAATGGAACGGTGCGCGATGTACTCACTGGAGCACCTGTAAAGGAGGCGACAGTCGCATTGTTTGACATCAAAGATACCTTGGACATTTACACTGGAAAGCCAGAATATTTTGCCAAAACAGATGAGGAAGGCCATTACAATCTGAGTCATATCCGTCACGGTAAGTTTAAAGCTTACGCTTATCTGGACGAAAATAACAACCTGATCAACGAGCCCAAAAGTGAGCCCGCAGGCTTGTATCCCGATACACTCAGCCTTGATACCGACCGCGACAGCCTTCATTTCAACTTAATTCTTGCGGATGCACAGCCATTCAAAATGAATTCTGCCAAAGAAAATGGGAAGTACTTTGATGTACTGTTCAATAAGTATGTGAAAAGTTATCAGTTGTCATTTAAAAATGACGATCAGCTGATGCTGTCTACTTTCAGTCCTGAGCATAATGGTGTTCGCTTTTTTAATGCGACACAAATGCCAGAGAATGACAGTATTCCAACGCAGATTATTGCCACAGATACAGTAGGAAATAAGGTAGTAGAAAATTTCCACGTGAAATTTGCGGATGGGACAAAGCGTAAATATGCTGTACTTGAACAAGAAGTTCAGAAATATGCCAACGACAACCCCATTCAGGATACTTTAATTGAGAAAATTCAGTTTTCAAAACCAATACGAGTTGTACATCCTGACTCTATGATGGTGATTTACGATTCCTTGAACTTTATTCGCCTCGATATCGATAAAGATTTAAGCTGGAATAAACGCTTTGATGAAGTAACCATCAAAAAAGCCATAAAGCTGGACTCGATTTTCCTTCCTCCTGCAGATACGCTGTTTCTTGACAGCCTGAAAGCGGATAGTATTTATATTCAACAGCCTGAAGCACGAACTTTTACAGATATGAAGCTTCATATTCCACATGGAGCTTTTATCAGCATTGAAAGTGATACTGCCCAGGCGATTGATGAGAAGTTTACCCTGGCGAATAAGGAAAATCTCGGAAGTATCGAAGGAACAATTACGACAGACTATAAAAATTATCAAATTCAGTTGGTTACCGCTGATTTTAAAGTTGTAAAAACAACAACGGCTGATAAAAATGGCCATTATAGCTTTTATAATTTGAAGCCGGCCACTTACAAAATTCGAGTTTTAATCGATGAAAACGGCAATGGGCAGTGGGATATTGGTAATATCCTTAAAAATGAAGCCCCAGAACCTGTATTTTTCTTTCAGGATGAGGTAGCAATACGCGCCAACTGGGAATTAACCAACATTGATTTCAAAATGTAATCCCTCGATTAATCATTCAAAAATCGCCGACTCCTTAATGGAGTCGGCGATTTTTTTTGCCCTCTTTTTCACGTGGAAAATTAAAAAGGCCGTCAATTTCATGATTGACGGCCTTTTTTTTGCTCGTGAAACTCCTTTTTCCACAATGCTTTTTTCACCATTCTGAAAATCCGTTTCAAGATTTATTTCTGAACAGCCTTACCCACATTAATCGGTCGTTTTGCTGCTTTTTTTGTCGATTTTTCACGTACAAATTATTACCGGAGGATAACCCTGTGGATAACCGTTGAAAAGTCCGGAATAAGTCCGGTTTTCACTAAAAGTTATCCCCACTTACCCACACTTATCTTGGGCGTTTCCCGAAATTCCAAACCCACGTTCATAAGCTCGATTTATACACCCCAAAATCCCCCATTTTATCCACTTGTGGACAGTGTGGAAAAAAGTTATCCACAAAATAATTGTTTTTGCGAAATTCAATGTTAATTAGCTTAAAAACAAGTAATTTCATGTGGATAATGGCTGTGGATAAGTCCCGATATCGGTTTACTGATCGTGCAAAAATCGCTGATTTTTAAATAATCAGTAACTTATCCACTAATCCACACCGTAATAAATACAATAACTCTTTTTAAAAAGAATATATATAAACTAATACTATCTATCATGTGGAAAACATCCCTCGCTTTTAAGATTCTTGGATTTACTGCTTTTTTAAGTTTTGGAATTCTTTCAAGTCAAGCACAAGATTTTCAAAAAGTGAGTATTGCTGAAGAATACTTAGGAAGGGGAGAAATTGAGAAGGCTGAGGATATTTATGAAAAATTGGCGCGAAACAATGAAAACCTTCCGCTGATTCATAAACCTTATCTCGATTTGCTGTTCAGCACTAAAAATTTCAAGCAGGCAGAAAAGTACCTCAACAGGGCGATCAAGAAAAATCCAGAAGATATGATTTACCAGGTCGATCGGGGACGGCTGTACGAATCGCAAGGGGAGATGAGCCAGGCGGAAAAATATTTCAATGATTTGATTGACGATCAGGCTAAGGACTTGAACAACCTGCGGAACCTGGCGCAGGAGTTTTACAGAGCGCAGGAATTTGACTGGGCTGAGCTTACTTTTTTGAAAGGTCGCAAGGTGGCCAAGAATGAGGGGTTGTTTGCTCATGAGCTGGCAAATATCTACCGCATGACCAACCAAAAAGACAAGATGGTCAATGAGTACGTTCAGATGGCCGTTAGGAACCCCAAGAATCGATCCTACGTCAAAAATGTACTCCAGTCAGCTTTAACCGACGAAGAGGACCTGGAGGCCTTTGAAAGCTACCTGATCGACAGGATACAAAAAGACGGCAAGGAAGCCTTCTATCCCGAGATGCTCATTTGGGCAAACATGCAACAGCGGAATTTTTACGGCGCCTTCGTTCAGGCGCGCAGCTTGGATAAGCGAAGCAAGAGCAATGGCGACTACCTGATGAATGTGGCGCAGATGGCATTGCGCCATCAGGATTATGAACATGCCGTCATGGCCTACGATTACGTCATTGAGCATTATCAGAAAAGCCCGAATTATTTCCTGGCCCGCAATGCAATTATCAAGGCAAGGGAGGAACAAGTGAAAAATACCTATCCTGTAGAGATGAATTCTATTGATGAGCTCATCAGTAGCTATGAGAAGCTCATCACGGAGGTTCCGACCTCACAGACAACCTTGGAGGCCAAAAAGAATAAGGCGATGTTACACGCGCTCTACAAGGGCGAATACGACATCGCGATTAATTTGCTGGAATCTGTGGTTGGGCAACAAAAGGTTTCAAAACAACTGAAGCTGGAATGCAAGATCGCCCTTGGTGATATTTATCTTTTGAAAGATGAACCCTGGGAATCTCGATTGCTGTATGCACAGGCAGAAAAGGAGGGGAGGGAAACCCCGATTGGTTATGATGCGAAGTTGCGCAGCGCCAAATTATCCTATTACACGGGGGACTTTAAGCTTGCCGCTGCCCATCTCGATGTACTGAAACTCGCTACGACAAGGGAAATTGCCAACGATGCCATGTCGTTGAGCTTACTGATCAAAGACAACACCGCACTGGACAGTACCGAAACGGCCATGAAAACCTATGCGGCAATTGATCTGTTGCTGTTTCAGCACAAAAACGACCAAGTGCTCGCGGGGCTGAAAAAAATGCTCACCGATTTTCGGGGGCACAGTTTACAGGATGAAATTCATTACCTGATGGCTGAAGTTTACAAAAAGCAGGGAAGCTTTCCGTTGGCACTGGAGCATCTGCAGAAGGTGATCGACCTGAACCCTGCTGATATTAAGGCTGATGACGCCATGTTTGAAAAGGCAAAAATCTATGAAATTTATCTGAAGGAAAAACAGGCGGCAATGGAAACTTACGAGCTGCTAATGAAAAATTACCCTGGAAGTATTCATGTCGATGAATCCCGAAAGCGGTTTAGAGCCCTTCGGGGGGATTTTCCGAATTAACCGAAAGAATAAATGTAAAGGAAGGAATAATATTTCTTCCTTTTTTGTTCTTTTGTTGTGTAAATTGAAATATTACAAATCATGAACCTCCCAACAGACTATATCGACCAGCTGATCGCCAAACGCAGATCCATCTATCCCGACCAATACACTGGTGAAGTGATTGACGATGGAGTTATTGAACAGCTTCTTGAAAATGCCCGTTGGGCACCTACGCACAAACTGACGCAGCCTTGGGCATTTACCGTATTTACTGGTGCTGGCCTGCAACAGCTGGCTGATTTTCAGTCCACACTTTACAAAAAAGTAGCAGAGGAGCAGGGGACTTTCAAGGAAGAAAAATTTCAGAAATTGGCGAATAAACCATTGAAATCCTCCCATATCATTGCGATTGGAATGCGCAGAGATCCCAAGCAATTAGTGCCTGAAGTTGAGGAAGTCGCTGCGGTGGCTATGGCCGTTCAGAACATGTACCTTTCCGCTACCGCCTATGGCATCGGCTGTTATTGGGGATCGGGGGGCGTAACTTATTTTCCTGAGGCCAAGGCATTTTTTGATCTTGGAGAGGAAGATCAGCTCTTAGGATTTTTATATTTAGGAGTACCAGAAAAATGGCCCCTAAAACATAAAAGAGCACCATTGTCTGAAAAAGTTCGTTGGGTTCGTTAATATTTATATTGCTAAGAACATCGCTTAAATTTGCTAATGCAAGCCTATATGCATCGACTGTTAATATTATTTTTTATTGCCTTCATTTCCTGCTTTTCGAGCAGCTATGCACAACGTATGAAGCCTGCGGAACATATGGATTCGCTGAATATTCGTGTGCTTGAAGTTATGAAAGCAGGCAAGTCTGACCGTTTTTTATCAACAGGTCAGCAATTTGATTCCCTTTGGACAGGTGGAAGCCTGTCATCAAGTCAGAAAGATAGAATCTATAAATTGTACAGTAAAATGGTGGAGAAGCAGTGGCGCGCGAAACCCTTCCTGTACGAGGTTACTTCCACCCTGACATCGGCCCGATACGTTACCGGTCTTTCTGTTGTGCAGTACGATGCACTACTCGATCAGCTTGAAAAAGGGATCGTCGAATTATCTCCCAAGGATTTTATTATGATGACCGAGGCGCTGCATACCTTCATGGCAAATCAGGCGCTTAATTATACCAATTTCTTTAAACTGATAGGGGAAGATGCACAATTTTCGCTAAAGTATGAGAGCGTTGCGGCTTATGTACCAACGGAGGAAAGCAGTGAAGAAGAACAGCAAAGCAGCGATGATGACTGGAATACTGAACCTGCGGATGATACAGAAAACGATAGTTCGGAGCAGGAAAGTGACGATAATTGGGGAAGCTGGGACTGGGGCGACAGCACGGACGATAGTACCACCGACGACAGCAGTACCGATGACGATGGAGGCTGGAGTTCCGCCGATGATGTTGCCGACAATTGGGGTGACAATGTAATTGTGGAGGATGAGAATAAAATGACGCTCGAGGAGCGGATTGATAGCTTTATTCAGGATGATGCTCCTGCGATCGAAGGTCCTTATATTCATTTTGATCGGGTAAACCTGGTATTTCAGACGCCTTTTGATTCCGTTGTGGTGATGGATGTTCAAGGGGATTTTTTATTAAAAGAGGGTATTTTTGTCGCCTATTCAGGAAAAATGGATTGGTCGTCTACGGGCGGATGGGAAGAAAACAGCCCTTACTGTACATTTACAAAATTTCACTTCAATGTTAGGCAACCCAAGTTTGGTGTAGAAAAAGCAACACTTTACTACCCAGAAAAACTTCGCCAGCCCACCCTCGGTGTATTTGATTTTAAGAGTGTTCGCAAGAAGAAAAATGCGGTTCCCTCCTATCCAAGGTTTACTTCCTACGGAAGCGACATTGAGCTTAAAACTTTCATAGATAATAATTTCAGCTATCAGGGAGGTTTCTCCCTTTGGGGATTGCGATCGTCTTCCAATTCTATATTTGGTGGCGGAAGTGAAGTCAAGTATGCAGGTACAGGCAACCGCTCGTTCAGGATCGCTTCAGGTTTGGTAGAATATACCGACTCGGCATTCCATGTTAATAATGGTGCACTGACGATAAAATATGGCCGAGATTCTCTCTATCATCCAGAGATGGAAATTGATTACCGCCAGGCAGATACTACCCTTCACGCCCTCAAGCGAAAAGGCGTAAACGAAATGGCTCCCTTTCAGGTCACCTTTTTTGATATGGACATTAAGGCAGATTACCTGCGCTGGAAGCTGAATCAGGATTCTCTTGACATTTCTATCTTTCAGGCCAGAGATCACCGTCCCGCTTTTTTTGAGTCGAGAGATTATTTCAATAAGAAAAATTATCAGTCCCTGACCTCCATTTATGGCTTTCATCCACTGAATGCCCTGAACTATTATAGTCAAAAGATACGGTCGAAATCTTTCGGGATGTACGATTTTGCTGAATCGATCAAAAAAGACCCCAAGATTGTACAGCAGGCGATGTTTAAGGCACGTGAGGGTGGTTTTATTGACTACGATCCAGAAACGACCATCATTACGGTAAAGGATAAAACCAATCATTACAACGCCTCCTTCCGTCACAAAAAAGATTATGACGACCTGACGATACCTTCGCGAACCAATAGTGCTCCGAATGCGACTTTGCACCTCGATGAGAAAAAGATGACTGTACGCGGGATCAATAAGTTTTATATCAGTGAAAAGCTCGATGTGTATATTCAGCCTGAATCTGAGCAGATAGATTTGATTGGTAAGCGGGACTTTACCTTTAACGGTCACCTGTTTTCAGGGAATTTTGAGTTCATCGGAACGGATTTCGTTTTTCGCTACGACAGCTTTTTGATTCAGCTTAATAAAATTGACTCCATCAGGTTCTATTTGCCTGACTCCGTAAGTGGTGAGCGCAGGCAGGTAGACAACTCCCTGGTATCAGCAGAAGAGCAACTCACGGCCAGTCTGAACTCCAATATGGGCGCGACCAACGGAACACTTTATATCAACAACCCAAAAAATAAGTCGGGAATCAGGCAGTATCCAAGTTATCCTCGATTCGATGCAGAACGCGGCGCGGTGGTGTATTTTGATAACCACAGTTACCTTGATAAGGCCTATGACCGTCAGGTTTATTTTATCATCCCTCCTTTCTCCATTGATAGTCTGGCAGGTGGCGATCCTTCCGCTATTGGTTTTCAGGGGCGCTTTGTCAGTGGGGGAATTTTCCCTGACTTTGAAGAGAAATTGTCGATTATGCCAGATAATTCCCTGGGCTTTGTGCATAAAGTCCCTGAGGAAGGATATGCGCTTTATGATACCGACGGTATTATTTATGATGAAGTAAGACTCGATAAACAAGGGCTGCAAGGAAAGGGGCACTTTGAGTTGCTTTCCAGTAAAACCTTTGCCACAAAATACACCATGTATCAGGATTCCATGCGGGCGTCTTCAAGTCATTCAACCATTGAGGCGGGAGATTTTGCAGGGATCAGCTACCCTGCCGTAGATGGCGAAGGCTTGGAACTGTTGTGGTTGCCACGCGAGGACAGCCTGTTTCTGCAAACTACGGAAACACCGATCAAAATTTATGAGGAAGGTGATTTGACAGGGGCGACAGTACTTACGCACAGTGGATTGCGGGGTAAAGGAAATTTTGATATTCGGGGTTCAGAAACCGCCTCCGACAAGTTCAGGTATGAGGAACTGAAGTGGCAAGCTGAAGAAGCACAGTTTAATATTAACTCGGAAGATTCCACCAAGGCGACCCTTTATGGCGATAATGTTTCTGTGGATTTCAACCTCGAAGAAAACCTGGCAAAGGTATCTCCAGAGGTCGAGGGTGATGCTGCAATTTCATTCCCTTATGCGATGACCAAGACCTCGATTACGGAAGCGAATTGGGATTTGGATAAGGACATCATTACGATGAACAAGCCTAAAGAGGTTGATATCAAGGACTCCTACTTCTACTCCACCCGACCCGATATGGACAGTCTGGTGTTTTCAGCAGAAGGTGCCTCTTATGATATTGCACGACAGGAAATGGAGGTGACAGGTATTCCGTACATTACAGTGGCCGATGCCCTGATCAGTCCAGATTCCAGCAGAATTACCATTCAGCCGAACTTTGTTTTACCACAGCTGACCAATGCGAGCCTGGTTATTGATACCCTCAATGGCTACCATAACCTGATCGACGGAAATATCAATATCCTTTCGCGTAAAGCATTTGAGGGCGATGCCTCCTACCGCTTTGTAAATGCGGTGCAGGATACTTTCAATATTAAATTTAATCAGTTTGAATTATTGCCTGACCGTAAAAAGCAACTTCATACAGAGTCCAATGGTGAAATTCATGAGGAAGATAACCTGCTGATTTCTCCGGGAATGTACTTTAAAGGTACCGCAACCATGTACGCAACCAGTAAACCACTTTTGCTGAATGGTTTTGTCAAACTCGATTTGAAAAATATCCCTGATTACGATACCTGGATTGTGTACGAAAGTAATGATGAAGAACAGCAGGAAATCATTTTCGATTTTGCTTCAGCAATCACCGAAGAAGGCGATCCTCTGACTGCAGGAATTCACTTTGAAGATGGTACCAATCAGCTTTACACCACCTTTATTTTTGAAAAGCACCAAATGTCGGATCAGGATTTCTTCGTTCCCAATGGCCTGCTTTCTTATGATCGGGAGAAAGGCCACTACATTGTGGAGGATACCATGAAAACACGTGGGCATTCTTTTGCAGGTAAGTTCTATACCTATAACGAGGAAACTTCAGACATTACCTTTGAGGGGAAAGTGGATCTGATGAATAACCTGAACCCGAAGGTCTTTAAATTCAGGCTGAATGCTTCTGCAATTGGTTCTGGAAACCTGAACAACAATACGGTTAAGTTCAATGGTTTTACAACCATAGAAACCATCCTTCCGAGTGCTTCCCTGACCTCCATGGCCAATACCATTAATTTGGCGGCAGAGGATAAAGGATTAGCCAAAGCCAACGATGACCTGACGCAACTATTCTATAAGGTCAGTGAAATTATTGGGGATCGGGCAACGAAGAATTACGAAACCATGCTATCGACAGATTATGCTCCTTTGGTAAAGATGTCGAGAAAATTGCAGCGGGGAATTGTACTTTCAAACTTCGACATGGAGTGGTCGCAGGATCAGACGGCCTGGTACTCGGTTGGAAATATCGGTATCTCCAATATTTTGGGTATTGATATCAACGCCAAAACCGAAGGCTATCTGGAGGTGAAGAAAACCGTTGATGGCGATATTGTCAATCTCTTCCTGAGTGCAGGGCAAGAAGCCTGGTATTATCTGAATTACAATTATTCGGAAAATCGCTTCTCCACCTACTCTGCCGACCCTGTTTACAACGAGGCGGTGATCAAGAAGAGTAATGTTGACAAAGCGAAAATGGGAGAGTTTATTATGGCGATTTCTGATAAGGAGGAAGTGATGAACTATGTCAATAGATTCCGACTGATTTATCTTGATATTGAAGAGGAGTTTGTGATCTCGGAACCATCGCTCACCGAAGACTCAGGAGATCCGTTCTTTGATGCGGGTAGCCTTGAAGAAGATGAAAATACGGAAAATATTATCTTCAGCGACGATGATGAAAGCCTGTATGATGATGCCGTGGAGGAAGATGAAAATGAAAGTAATGCCCCTGTGAGTGAGTCTGTAGAGCAAGATGAGGTTACTGAAGACGATGGCTTCGGAGAGGAAGAACTGAAAAACGAGGAGGCGCAAAAGCCCAAGAAGGAAAAGAAAGGGCGCAAACGGAAAGGGAAAAAGAAAAAAGAGGAAGAAGTCGTAAAACCTGAACCTCAGCAGGAACAGCAGGACGATGAAGACAGCCTTTATGATGATGAAGATGATGGCTTTTAGTGCTGAATTTATGTGACATTGCAAGGATTTTTCCTTGACATTGTGCTTCTTTGTTAGGATATAAATTTGATTTAATTTTTTATGGCAACATTAGGTAAGTATAAAAATATCGCCTTGGTGGCGCATGACAATCGCAAGAAAGCGATGATGGATTGGGCTAAAAAGCATAAAGAAAAATTGGGTAAGCATAATATCTTTGCTACTGGAACAACAGGAAAATTGCTCGAAGAGACGCTCGATATTAAAGTCAACCGATTCTTCAGCGGACCTTTAGGCGGTGACCAGCAGATTGGTGCTAAGATTGCTGAAGGAGAAATAGATTTTTTGATTTTCTTCTGGGATCCATTGGAGCAACAGCCTCACGATCCAGACATCAAAGCTTTATTGCGTATTGCAGTGGTATATAATATTCCTGTTGCAAGTAATATTGCTTCTGCGGATTTCTTATTGAGCTCTCCGTATTTTGAGTCGGAATATGCCGCTGATGCCGTTGATTTTGATGAGTACCTGAACCGTACGATTGAATAGATAAAAAATGATGACGCAGGTGGAATCATACACCTGCCAAGTCAACAATACACTCTCTTTGTAATTTTATAAGTAAATTATTAAAATTATACCATAAATAAAGCCTCAGTTTTCGCTGAGGCTTTATTTTTATCCACAGTGTGGATAACTACTGTGGATAAGTCGGCTTTATTTGTTGAAAACGTTATTTGCAAGCAAATCACCCACAAAATAGCGCTGAGAATTCATGATTTTTATCAGTCTGAAATAAGCTATAATGGGCTGTTTTTGAGGAATTAAGCCTGTTTACAGCTATTACTTCCCCTACTGATAGTTCAATTTTCTTTATTTTTCTTTTTGGCGTAATAATCAACCAAATACGCCACACCGATCACCCCTGCAGCACAGAAGGTCAGCAGCACTTTATGTTGCTCAAAACGCAATGAGGCATAAAACATGATCATCGCACCGATCACCAAAATCCACGCTAATTTATGTAACCACCCACTATTCATATATCATTATTTTTTTTAACCGCTAAAGGAGAATATTTTAATTAATGCAAATATTCAAAATATGGATTGAATCCACACGCTTACAAAGTAGTTTTCATTTCATTAGTTGAGAAATTCCCTTATTTTGCGTATTCACGAATAAATTATTTTTGATGAAAGTAGCCATTGATCAGCCGTTTAAGCTCATCTATTCCCTATTTGAACATGAATACCTCGGGTACCTTTTTGAGTCTTTTGTGGTGCAAGTAGACCATAAAAACCAGCTGACCCTGAGTTATCAAAATATATCCTCACAAAATGCCCCTGAGTTTGCCAAGGGACTTGATCGCCGTGACTATGAATTGATAGACATTATTGATTCTATGCAACAGGACGCCATCATGCGAAGGTATTCCAAAAAGCATACAAGCCTGAGCGATTTTTTTGTAAAGCAGTACAAAGAGGACAAAGGAGGAATCAAGGAACAGATTGATCTCTACCTGGAAAAGCAACGTGCCCTGCTCCTGAGTAAGCTGGTCGGTAAGCCAATTTATGAAATGGGCAAAGACGGCTACCCCGCTGATGGAGAATTGCAGTGGGCGCCCGAAAAAGCCACCTTACGCTTTCATTTCTATCAGAATTTTGGACACATCCGCTATTTCCCTATTGTGTATTGCGAAGGGGATCAGGTACAGTTCAAGCAAAATAACTCCTTTTTGCTCTGCGATGACCCTGCCTGGCTGGTGGCCAATAAAACAGTATATCACTTCAAACTTCCTGTTGATGGCCGTAAGCTGAAACCATTCCTGAATAAGCACTACATCAAGATTGATGATGCCATCAAGGGGAATTATTTCAGAAAGTTCGTTAAGCCGATGGTGGCGACCTTCAATGTAAAATCAGATGTTTTTCAGGTTTTTACGGAAGAGAAAAGTCCGAAGCCATTGCTGCGTTACCATGAAATTGTGCCTGAATCTACAGAAAGCAAAGCCGAGGCGATGATCTCGTTGAAGCTTGATTTTGCTTACGGTGACTATATTTTCGATGGCGGAGAGTTTCACCCTTTTGGGGTGGAAATGCAGGAAGCACAAGGGCAGTTTACTTTCTTCAGAATTAAAAGAAATTTAGCACAGGAGAATAATTTTAAAAAACAGCTTCGGGAACTTTCTGGAGAAGAGCATACCGAATGGGTAGCGCCTCTGGCAGAAGGAATGGCGTGGCTGAATAATAACCACAGCTATTTGGAAGACAAACAGTTTGTATTCCTTCAGGAAGCGCAGGAAAATGGCCGCAGCTTCTTTGTTGGAGAATCCAAATTTGAGCTGGAGATCAATGAAAACATTGACTGGTTTGATATCAATGCCAATATCTATTTTGGGAAGTATAAAATCAGCATTAAGGAGCTTCGCCATGCCATGCGCAAAGATGGGATGATCAACCTGCCCAATGGCGAACTGGCTTTGGTGCCTACTGAATGGTACACCAAATATGCAGACCTTGTCGGATTTCTCGAAGAGCACCCTGATGATCAAGAAGGGTTCATACTGAAGAAGCATCACCTGACCCTCGTTGAAGCTCTCGAAGAAGAACATTCGGCCAAGGTGGCCATGGACGAAAAGCTGCAGCGACTTAAAGACTTTGATAAAATTGAAAATTATTCCCTGCCCGAGGGCTTTAAGGGAGAGCTTAGGCCATACCAGCATGCAGGTTACAACTGGATGCGCTTTTTAGCGCAATACAACTTCGGTGGTTGCCTTGCAGATGATATGGGGCTTGGGAAGACCGTTCAGACTTTGGCTTTATTACAAGCCAATAAAGAGGGTGCCAGCCAAGGGACTTCCCTACTTGCCATGCCTACTTCCCTGATTTATAACTGGGAAATTGAAGCTAAGAAGTTTACCCCAGACCTGAAGGTTTTCATTTATACAGGAACAAATCGGGATAAGGATGTCGCAAAGTTCAGTCAGTACGATTTAATCCTGACCTCCTATGGAATTGTCCGTCTTGATATTGATTTGCTGTCGAAATTCTATTTCAACTATGTGATTCTCGATGAATCGCAGGCCATTAAGAATCCAGGCTCGAACATCACCCAAGCTGTTCAGCAATTGAATTCCAAGCATCGCCTGATCCTGACGGGAACACCGCTGGAAAATAGTACAATGGATTTATGGTCGCAGATGTCCTTTGTAAATCCTGGCTTGCTGGGCGGGCAGACGTTCTTCAAAAACGAATACCTCAACCCTATTGAGAAGAAGAAGGATGAGGCCAAGACGCTCAAGCTGAACAGTCTTATTAAGCCTTTTATTCTCCGACGACATAAATCGCAGGTGGCTAAAGAGTTGCCAGAGAAAATTGTGAATGTGAAGTTCTCGACCATGTCGCCTGAGCAAAAGAAATGCTATGATCAGGTGAAGAGTTATTACCGTGACCTGATCATGGGACAAATAGAAATGGAGGGCATCAAGAAATCTCACTTTACCCTTTTGCAGGGCTTGTCGAAGCTACGGCAAATTGCCAATCACCCTGCGCTGGTGGAACCCAACTTTTCTGGGGAATCGGGGAAAATGAACGATATGATGACCACTTTGGAGAATGGTATTTCTGAAGGGCACAAAATTTTGATTTTCAGCCAGTATGTGAAGCACCTGAGCCTGGTGAAAAATCAGCTCGAAGCCAAAAATATTGATTACGCTTACCTGGATGGTACCACGAAGGATCGCCAAAAGGCGGTAGATCATTTTCAGCAAAATGAGGAGATACAGGTATTCCTGATTTCTCTGAAGGCAGGAGGTGTAGGCCTGAACCTGACCAAGGCAGATTATGTGTTTATCCTTGACCCCTGGTGGAACCCTGCAATAGAACAGCAGGCCGTTGACAGGGCGCACCGTATTGGGCAAAAGAACAAGGTCTTTACCTACAAATTTATTGGTAAGGGAACGGTGGAGGAAAAGATTTTGGCACTTCAGCAGAATAAAAAACAGCTCGCAGATGCTTTAATTACCACGGAGGAACACTTTGTGAAAGAATTGACGCCCCATGATATTGAATCGTTGCTGAGTTAATTTTTCGGCGGTTTACGGCTCATCGGAGCTAAAAAAAAGGCTTAACCCGAAGTACAGGTTAAGCCTTTTTTGTGTTTTATTTTTGCGGGTGTTTAGCAACTTGAGATCCTACTGCAAATTCAGATTTTTGGAATTGATTTTGAATTATTGATCACCAATAGCGATGCTATTTTTCAGAATATTCCTTCACACTGCTGAAGTGCTCCAAATTTTCGTTTCGAATTTAAGCTTTAAACACGCACTTAATTAGTAACATTCTTTCTCATTCGGGAAATCACGTCCTTTTACATCTTCAATATAACTGCCTACCGCATCAGTGATGATCTCGTGAAGGTTTGCATATTTACGCAAGAAACGAGGGGCAAAATCATTGTTAATGCCGAGCATATCGTGCATCACCAATACTTGTCCGTCAACATCCTGCCCAGCACCAATACCAATTACAGGGATAGAAACCGCCTCAGCAACACGCTTGGCAAGTTCTGCAGGGATTTTCTCTAAAACCATAGCAAAACAACCCAGCTCTTCGAGTAATTTGGCGTCTTCAATCAGCTTGTTGGCCTCTTCCTCTTGCTTGGCACGCACGGCATAGGTACCATATTTATAAATCGATTGTGGCATTAGTCCTAAATGCCCCATTACAGGAACACCAGCACTCAGAATACGCTCAATAGAATTTTTGATTTCAGCACCACCTTCCATCTTGACAGCATGCCCACCAGTTTCTTTCATAATGCGAATGGCAGAATCCAGCGCTTTATGGGAATCTCCCTGGTAAGAACCAAAAGGAATATCCACCACAACCAAGGCTGTTTCTACGGCTTTCACCACTGAGCTTGCATGGTAGATCATGTGATCGAGCGTGATCGGCAAAGTTGTTTCGTTACCTGCCATTACATTGGAGGCAGAATCCCCCACCAGAATGATGTCAATACCAGCACCATCAATAATTTTTGCCATAGAGTAATCGTAGGCAGTAAGCATAGAGATCTTCTCTCCTTTTTGCTTTAATTTAAGTAAGCTGTGTGTCGTTACTTTTTTCTTGACTTCTTTTTTATGAACCGACATTGTCGTTATCCTTTAGTTGCCCCGATCCTGTAATGGATCAGGATTAAATGAACCTATTTTATCTGGGGAGCCAAATTAAGCAATTCATTAGGTAATTCCACCGTTATCGTTGTTCCTTCTCCAACGGCAGATTGAACGTTAATGGTACCCTCCAACTTTTCAATTACATGTTTTACGGTATAAAGCCCCAGGCCTGAGCCACTGCGTTCATTCACTCGGACAAACATCTCGAATATTGATTCGTGCTTGTCTTCAGGAATGCCGATACCGTTATCTTTGACGATCAGCGTAAATTGCTGAGCCGTGCAACGAACCGCTATCGAAACAATCGGTGCATCCTTTTGCGGGTCTTTAAATTTGATTGCGTTGGAAATGAGGTTGTTGATGATAATCCTTACACGCGCCATGTCTGAAAAGAACGGCACCGCTTGGCGAATATCAGTCTTAAAAAATAATCCTTGGTCTTTGTATTCTGTGTAGAAGTGCTCGATGGCATTGTTGATCTCCACCATTGTATTGATCGACTGTATTGGATCGTTAATATTACGATTCCTCGACAGGCTCAACATTTCGGTGACAATCACATCCAGACGATCCACACTGTCCTCGATCAGATCGAGGCATTTATTACGTTCCTTTGGATCAGAATCTAACTTCAAGATTTGTACCAATCCTAAGATAGACCGCAAAGGAGATCTTAAATCATGAGAAGAATGATAAACAAAGTTGTCAAGTTCTTGATTTACCCGCTGTAATTCCGCCAGATTTTCCTGTTGCTGGGAAATATCCCGAAGGATGACATTAAACACATCGCTTGATGCTGACGGCACAGCCGTTAGGTTTACCCATACGAGTTGCCCATTGGAGGGGCGAACCAACTGAATTTCCCTTTGAGAAACAGGCAGGTTTTTACTCAGAAGTTGCTTAACGTCCTTGATGTCGTCGGTATTTGCAAAAAAGCTGAACAGGTTGCCTTCATCATAGGGCTCGGTGCCTACAATGTTACTGAACACATCGGTGTATCTGATGATGTTTCCTGTACTGAGCCTGCAGGTTACTCTTGCCAAATCAGCTTCTTTGAGTAACAGACTTCTTTTCGCCTTAATAGAAATCACAGGTTCATCATTACCCTCCGAGGGTTCAGAGTTTGTTCCAGAAGATAACTTTAAATTAGAATAAGGCATAAATAAAAATAAGTAGCAATGGCGAACCAAGTGGGCACAACTTGTATATCACGTTAAGATACAAAAAATTTATCTAAAATAAATAGACCGATTCTTTGTCTTTCGTTAAATCTACCTCAATATGTTCAGAAAGTACCGTCGATAACTCATATCCTGAAAAATTTACCGCTACAGGATAAACCGTATGGCTTCTATTGACCAATACGGCGGTTTGTAGTTTTTTCAATGGGACTGTCATAAAAGGCTGAAGTGCATAAAAGAAAGTCTTTCCCGTATTCATAACATCATCCACTATGATAATTGTTTTATCAGTCAGGGAATCTGCGGCTTTGTCGAGGGTGATTTCCTTCATCAGGTTTTTCTTATCGACATTGATCTTGATCAGCTCTACAGGGATGTCAGTGATGTTTTTCAGCTCTGTCCGTAACATTTCAGCAAAAGCATATCCGTCCTGAGGGATTCCCGCAAGGTAGATCGCCTCTTCGAGGTAGTTTTGTTCGTAAATTTCAAAAGCGATCCGTTTGATTTTTTGAAGGACTTGTTGACGATCCAGGATTTTGTTCTTTGCAGTAGCCATGATCTTTTGAGTATATGAATTTAACGATTGGTTTTATGATAGGTGCTCCCGCAACTTTCGGGGGAAATTGGGCAATATTTGCCCTTCAAATATAAGCAACAAAGGGCTATAAAATAAAAAATCAGAAATCTACTCTTGAAAAATTCAATTGTAAATTTCTGATTGATTTATTGGTGTCAGTTCCTTGATCAAGGAATTGGCATCACTTTACTGTCTTTTAAGCTTGACAATACGACCATTGACTGCATATTGTCCACCTCTGGAATCGCCGAGATTCTGTCGAGCATCAATGACTGATAAGAAGCGATATCTTTGGTGATTACCTTAAGGAGGAACTCTCCTGAACCAGTAATCAGATGGCATTCTACAACCTCACAGATCTCATTAATATGTTCCATGAACTTATTATAGGTCTCTTTATTGTGACCTTTGAGATTAATAATCAGGAATGTCGCCACTCCCAGGCCGATTTTTTCAGTATCCAGCTTGGCGTGATAACTCTTGATAATTCCAGATTGCTCAAGTTTTTTTACGCGTTCCAAGGTCGGCGCAGGCGATAAACCAATTTCTTTCGAAAGTTGAGCATTGGTGATTTTGGCACTTTTTTGCAAGATTTCTAAAATCTTACGATCGATATTATCAAATTTTTGTTGATAGGCCATAATCAGTGATGATATAATTATTTTGACGAATGATCATTTATTTACTTGGTAAATTTAGCAAATAAAATTTCGCAAATACACTATTATATATTTTTTTATTTGGAATGGATGAAATTAGAATAAATCCAAAGTAATCCCAATCTCATAAGGATTTCCAGTATCAATAGCGCCAGAAGGGGTTAAATCGCCATTGCTTCTGAGTTTATTGGATTGGAAGATATCACTCAAACCATAGTAGAATGAAACGTTGAACCAAGAGTAACCAATGCTTGAGGTTAGCCCGTAGCGCCAGTCATTCAGGAAGAAATCTTCTTTGGCTTTATAGATTTTTTTGTCGCCATCAATTTTGAGGGTCTGCTTGGAATTTCCTCCGCCCAAGCGGTAGCCTACTTTTCCCCCAGCGGCAAAACGGAAACCACGGTTGCCGTCAGCTCCTTTGGAAGTATATCGGAACTCTAAAGGTAAATCAAGGTAAGTTACCGTTAGTTTCGATTTTTTGATCTGCGACATGTTTGCGAATGGAAAATCAGTCGCATTGTCAGAAATAACGGTTACCTGCTCTCCTGTATTTGATCGGTCAGTAGTGATTCCTACCTGATCCTGAAAAGCCCAGTTGTTGATACTGATTCCGAGTCCAGCATTGAAAGAGATTTTCTCTGTCAATGGCATTGGGTACATATAGTAGGTATTGAAAAATTTCGATTGCCACCAATTAAGACGGAAGGCGTTGTCGCCTCCAGCGGTATTATTGAAACCAAATTGTACCAAAAAAGAACCTGGTAGGTTTGGGCGAGGTGTTTTTTGGGTAACATTAATATTGTTTGTTACTGCTTGGTTAGCATCTGTATTGTCTTGCGCCATGGCCTGAACTGAAAGGAACAAGGTAGCAAGGAGTAATATCCAGTTTTTTTTCATGATCAATTATTGATTACATCTAAGCAAAGATAGTCTTTTATCTTTTTTGGCTTCTTTAAAAAGTGTTAATTTTTTATCCAAATTTGGTTTGCGGTCGCGTGATATTGATTTCTAAGATACGGTAACTGAGCCAGGAGCTTCGGCATCGCATTTTTTTGATCAATAATGACTTGTGGAGGCTGTTGCCCAAAGCCGAGCAATAGCCGTTGTTGCGCCATAACGGTCGGCTTGTTCAGGTCATATTCTAAATCTTTCCAGCGAACATAGGGCATCACTGCTGTGGCGCCCAGGTACGGAGTCATGTCGTTACCCATCACCCAAACTGTTTTTCCCGAGTAAACGTTTTGCGTATCTGCTTTCAGTACATAATCTACACTCTCTCTTTCCAAATCGGGCAATATTCCTTTGGGGATCCCAAAATGAATTAAAATGGAACTGACCACAAAGGTGAACATGATCAATTCAGCAAACCATTTTTTATTGACTTTCAGCAAAAAGAAAGGGACATAAAAACTGAGCCACGGAATCAGGATCAGGAAAATATATGGCTGTTTGGGGCTGTACAAAAAGGTTACGATTGTGGAGACGACAAGCAAGCTGGTGATCATGATGGTTACGAGCGTCTGGCGGTTATTGAAGTGCCAGTGCGTTAATGCCCGAAATTGCCCTAACAGCGACAGGGCAGCCAACACCCCAAAGAAAGGCAACAGCTTGAACCACTCCAGGAAGTTACTCAGATGTGGCGTAAGGTCCCGCAGGTTGGCGGCCACAAAAAAGTGGAAGAAATTCTCGCCAGCATCATGCCAGTAATAATATACCGCAACAATACCGATCGGCAATAGTAAACCATACATAATTACCGCGTATCTTCGCACAATGGTACTGGAGAACATCACCATCATCAGGAAAATACCGAAAGTCAGGAAGAAGTAGATTGGCCAGAACAGGCAGGCGATCCCCATGGTGATTCCCATCCTGATCACGATTTCATCATTTCGTTGCCTGGAGGTTACGTGCTCAATACACAAGTGGAGCATCAGCAGGATGAAGGTCATCCCCATCAGTTGAGGGGAAAGCACCCCAAGATCGAAGAAGGCAAGCCCACCGAAAATGTAGATAAAAGCTGGCAGGTAATTATGCTCATCGTAGATTTTAAACCGATTGAGGATATTATTGAAAAAGGTGGCCTGAAACAAAGTCAGTAAGATGGCAAACAGCCGAGGTAAAAAGACACTTTTACCTGTAAGGGAACTGAAGAACCAATATACTCCTGCAGAAAAAGGACCGATATGGCTGAAAATTTCACCATAAAGTAATTTGCCCTGACTCATCTGATCACCAATTACAAACCATTGGAGTTCATCGTGCGTCAGGCTGTGTCCGCCTAAAAGAAAGGGCATTCTCACTGCAATCAGAACGATTGCAATAATTAAAAGACGAAAAGGATCGTTGATTCTAAAAAACCTTAGCAAAGAATTCTACTTTTTAAGTTAATTTTGTGAAATATAAATTTGGGAGCTCATTTTCAGGTGGCTACCCTACACAAAAGTAGTATTCTTTTTGACCAATAGTAAAGGCAAAGAATGCTTTTGTGTTAAAAACAGAATCAGAAAATAAATCATTAATATTATATGGAAAGTAAAAGACAACAGAAATTCTCGAAAATGATCCAACGGGAGTTGAGTGATATCTTCCAAAAAGACATGCGTCACCATTTTGGCAACTCATTCATTACTGTTACGGATGTAGAGATGAGTCCTGATTTGAGCTTCGCAAAAATCTACCTGAGCTTCATGATGGTGGAAGATAAAAAAGGAAAGCTGGCAGAAATTACAGACCTCAAGAGTGAAATTCGTAAGCACCTGGGCATGCGTATCGGGAAAATCGTTCGTATTATTCCATCGTTGGCTTTCTTCCTTGATGAAAGTCTGGACCATGCTGACCGCATCAATCAGTTGTTGAATAGTATTGAGATTCCTGAAGATGAAAGTGATGATCGCTACAAATTGGGCGATTATGATTTCGATAAACTGGAAGAGGACGACGACTGATCAGCCGTTGTTGAACAATAAAATAAACCACGGGGTCGGGAGATTTCGTGGTTTTTTGTGCTTTTTTTTGAATGATGGACCGCGGAGTTACTTTTGCCGAAAATCATTCCTACCTTGGTAAAAGAATACATACACCTTTTGGTGGGCGCAACGCCCTTATAACATTTCACCAATGAACACCTCCTTTTTTATTGCAAGCCGATACTTCAAATCCAAGAAGAAAAACAGCTTCATCAGTATGATTTCCATGTTCTCCATGTTCGAGGTTGCGGTGGTAACGATGGCATTGGTTATCGTGCTGTCGGTTTACAATGGCATGTCAGAGATGATCAAAGATCTCTATAATACTTTTGATCCTGAATTGAAGGTGGTGCCTGCACACGGAAAATCTTTTGAGCTGGATTCCCTGACCATGCAGCAAATTCATGCGCTTCAGGGGGTGTCGGTTGTTACGGAGGTGATCGAGGATAATGCGTTTGTCCGTTATCGGAATGCGCAGGTGGTGGTAACGATGAAAGGTGTGAGTGATAATTATGTCGATCAGCACCGACTTGATTCTATGGTCGTTGAGGGGAGTTTCAAGCTGCAGGACGGTCATAAAAATTATGCTGTTATTGGTCGGGGGGTACGTAACGTCCTTTCGTTATCGCTGAAGAATGACTTCTACCCTTTGCAGTTTTTCTATCCTAAACGTGGGAAAGTCAATTCCATTGATCCTACAAAATTGACCAACCGACTCATTATTGCCCCTGCGGGAGTGTTTGCGATTGAACGGAAGTTCGATTACAACTATGTGTTCGTTCCACTGAATTTTGCCGCCAACTTGCTCGAATACGGTAAACGACGGACGGCTCTGGAGATTCAGGTGGTTCCTAAAAGGGCCGTGCCCGATGTTGAACAAGCATTGAAGAAGCTTTTAGGGAAAGATTTTATTGTACAAAATCAGGATGAGCAACATGCCGAAATGATCCGCGTGCTGAAGCTGGAGAAGTTCTTTGTGTTTCTGGCTTTCGCCTTCATTATTGCGGTGGCCTCTTTTACCATTCTTTTTACCCTTTCCATGTTGGCCATAGAAAAGAAAAAAGATATTGCCGTTTTATACACCCTCGGTGCTACGCGCGATGAGATCAAGAAGATATTTCTGTTTGAAGGGATGCTGATTGCCGTTACGGGAGCCGTGATAGGACTTGTACTTGGATATGGGATTCTTTATATGCAAGAAACTTACGGACTTATAAAAATGGGGATGCAAACGGCGATTTTCGATGCCTACCCTGTAAAAATCATCTGGTCAGACTTTTTCATGGTTGCCTCTTCCCTGATCGGAATTACCGTACTGGCCTCCTATCGCCCTGCGGTGATGGCGACCAAATATGACGATAACCGACTGTTACAATAATGGGTTGATCCGCTGATACAGGTGGTGAAAGTATTGTTGATAGCCTTTTTTACGGGCGTAAAACTGCCCATACAATAACGGGTAACACAGTACATCGAAAAGGCGGTTGCCACAGCTGTAATTGAAATCATCCGTGATGAGCGTGTGTTCGCTATCTTGCGCCTCAACAATATGGCGATGCTCCCAGGTGCTTAAAAAAAAGGGTAACTTTCGCCCCTTGTCCTTAAAATAATAGAGGAAATCTCCTTCGCGCACTTCAGTAATTTCACTTACCCACTGCTCCTTGAAAGCAAAAAAATCAAGTTCAACGGCCACCTTTCCACCAACCTTATTGCCATCATATTGATGGACGGTAAGTTTCGGGAAAGCTGGACTCAATGCCCGAAATAGCTCCTCGCCAAAATTATTCCTCACAATATCCAATGGCGCACCTACTTTTGTTGAAATCTTTATTCGCATGCTATCACTATTTTGAGCATAAAAAAAGCCACATCTGATTGATGTGGCTAACGGTATTTTTAATCGCTTGGTTCTTTTAGAACGAGAAACCGATACCTACTTCACCGTAGTTTTTTACTGGATCGTATTTTGCAATTGCCGCAATAAAAGCAACGTGAGCAGTTAGCCCGAGATCAAGACCAAATTCGGTATCTCTTGTAAAGTTCTCTGAGGCATTTTCAATATTTGGCTGGCTGTAACCATTCAAACCAACGATCGGCGCAACAGAAACCAATGGTAACTTGATCAGCTTATAAGCAACACCAACATTCCAGTTGTGTGCTTTGCCATCTTCAAACATGGCGTTTTCATGTTTTACAGAACCCGTACTGTAACCCGCATTAATCCCCCACTTTGTTGTTGGAATGAATACATTCACTTCAGCACCAAAAGTGTTGAATGATTTGTCAGCACCCTGATTAGAGAACTGATCAAAACCATAAACAAAGAAACCCTGTACAATCTGAGCTTTGGCAGGTACAACAGCCATGCCCAATAGGAATAAGGAAGCAAATAGAAATTTTTTCATAATGAGTGGTTTTGTAATATTCGACTAATGAATATTGATTTAATCGTGTTGTTAATGATTCAATCTTTTAAATCAGCATTTTCATTTTAAAATAATGAAAAACTAAGGGCAAATATCTGAAAACGAATGAATTTTGCAATATTATTTAGCCGGAAAATGAAGGGTGGTTTTGTGGTTGTTTCAATGGTTTTTTTCGCTAACTATTCTTAATAATCCTCTTGAATTCCCATCGGATTGCTTAATTTTCCTTTTTGTTTTTTCCTTGAAATTTAGTCCCGCACGGTTTTTATAATGTCACTCAAGCATAGCAGATTCTTCACTTGTCTTTTCTTTCTTCTACTATTTACCCTTCCCCAAATCGCTTTTTCCCAAAACAGCCACGAGTTTGTTAAGGCAAAGGTACTGAAAGGCGAAGGTGTATTTGCATTGCTGAGGAGGTATCAGTTGGTGGACTTCAGTCAGAATATAGATTATTTCTACGGCCTCAATCAGCTCGGTCCCAACAAACACCTGCAGGAGGGGGTGGCGTATTCGTTGCCCATGTATCTTGTGAAATACAATGGCAAGAGTATTCGCTCGACCCTGGGGATTGACAGCTGGGCAATAGCGCAGGACATTGCGGATTATAATGATGCCATGGTCAAGGGGAAGCTGAAAGCAAAAGATTTCAGAAAAGACCTGAACCTCTGGGTACCTTACCACATGACGCAGGACCCTGTGCTGGCTTCTGCAAAATCGCAACTGGAAGAGCAGGAAACCATTTTTCCGATTTTTGGAGATGATTATGCCAAAATAGAAATGAAGGATGAAGCCCTGAAAGGTTGTGTCTATTATATCGTTAGTGGGCATGGAGGCCCCGACCCCGGAGCGATCGGTAAATACGGCAAGTATAAATTGTATGAGGATGAATATGCCTATGATGTTTCCTTGCGACTTGCCAGAAACCTGATAGCACGAGGCGCCAAAGCGTATGTGATTATTCGCGACAAAGAAGATGGCATTCGTGATGAGGCCATTCTGGAACCCAGTCATCGGGAGGTTTGCTGGGAAGATCAGGAGATTCCTTTGAATCAGCTCGACCGCCTGAAGCAACGGGCCGATGTGGTGAACTCTTTATATAAATACAATAAAGCCAAAGGCTATAAATATCAGCGGGCAGTGATGATTCATATCGACAGTCGGAAGAAGTCCAAGCGCATCGATATGTTTTTTTACTATCAGGATCATAACGAGGAATCGAAGCTTTTTGCAAGTTCACTGTATAAGACGATCAAGGCTAAATACAAAAAGAAAAGAAGCGGACGCGGATACGAGGGCTCACTCGGTACAAGAGATTTGTATATGCTGAGAAACCTCGAGGTACCTTCCGCCTTTCTTGAGTTGGGGAATATTTCCAACCCATTCGATCAGCGCAGAATCGTAGAACCTGATAATCGGCAGGCTGTGGCCAACTGGCTCACTTCAGGCATGCTCAAAAAAGAATAATATCAGCCCATGAAAAAGAAGTTCATCGTTTACTACCCATCGCCATTGGGGGTACTGAAAATAATATCAGACGGAAAAGGCATTACGGCACTGACCATCGTGGAGGAAGCCAAGACCAATTTGATGCACCCTATTTTGCATGAGGCAGTACAGCAACTTGCGCAATATTTTCAGGGGAAGCGGAAACAGTTCCGTCTGCCACTGCAGCCTGAGGGTACGCCCTTTCAGCAGAAAGTATGGGCGGCCTTGCAGGAAGTACCCCACGGGACAGTCATCAGTTATAAAGCCCTTGCATTGAAACTCGGGGACGAAAAACTGGTGCGTGCGGTGGCAAATGCCAATGCGCGCAATCCTGTTGCGATATTAATTCCTTGCCACAGGGTGATTGGGAGCAGTGGTCAGCTTACGGGTTATGCCTGGGGGCTGGAGAAAAAAGCAGTGCTTTTGCAGCTTGAAAAAGGGATCAGGCAGGGAGCCTTACCCCTCTGATGATGTAATAAAATCAGAAAAAAGGTGATCCCCTTTGTTAAAAAGAAAGGCCACGACTTCATATATTACATGAGGTCGTGGCCTTTTTGCGTAGGGGTTTTATTCTTGCTCAAGAATTGGCTGTAAATCGGGCGGACTGTAACGCTCGGATTTTATCACTTTGCCATCGGCTCTGCGAACAGGCAGCCCTTGCTCATCGAGCTTACTCATATTTGATCGGTGCACTTCATCAAAAAGTGCTTCAAACTTATCCTGCATTCCATATTCCAATACCGTTCCGAGCAACAGGTATTGAATATCGACCAGGGCATCAGCAACCTCGGTGAGGTCTTTATTGGCAACGGCTTCTTTAAGTTCGTCAAGCTCTTCCTGTAATAGTCGGTTGCGAAGTGCCTGTGTGTTTTTATCAGGAAATTGAGGGGTGTTTTGAATGCCCACCTCAAAAGTTTCGTGGAACTCACGAACCTGCTCCATTTGTTTTTTCATGGTATGATGTTGTCAGTAGGTGATTTAATCGTCTTTGCGGTCATCGCGCAACCGTCGGAAGTTCAGGTGACGAACGGGCTTTTTTTTGGGCTGCTCCTCCTTATTCTTGGGGCGCGCACTATGGCGTTTACCAACTTTTTTAATGCCGCTTTTTGATTTCTTCTCCAGAGGTCTGAAAGATTTCTCGCTTCGCTCTGCACGGGCTTTGGGTACAAATGTTCGGCCATTGAAAAGGGCTTCATAAATGTCTTTTTCTGTCATGGATTTCACTTGCCCGATGCGCATTCCCTCAATATCCAATCGTTCGATTTTTGCACGAACCAATCGAAGACAAGGAAAACCGACTGAAGCAACCATCTTTCGGACTTGTCGGTTTTTTCCTTCGGTAATGGTCAGGCTAATCCACGAAGTAGGAATATTTTTTCGTTCCCTGATCGGTGGGTTTCGGGCTTCCAAAACGGGTTCCGGGATTTTCTTGGCCCAGGCAGGAGCCGTGAAGTGCTTCTTTTTTTCGACGGAAATCTCTACTCCCGAAGCGAGCTTTTCCAGTGCCTCAGCAGTAATCTCCCCTTCTACCTGTACCCAGTATTCTTTTTTATGCTTGAATTTGGGGTGCAGCAACTGGTGGTTGATGTTCTTATCATTGGTTAAAATCAGTAGTCCCTCACTGTCTTTATCCAACCTCCCGACAGGGTAAACCTCCTTCGGGAACGGATGAAGATCAGCCAGCGTATCTCCTTCTCCCCTAAACTGCGTTAGCGTATTGAAGGGCTTATAAACCAAATAATAATATAATTTCTCGTCCATCATACGACAAAGATACAACGAAATTGGTTAAGAATTGAAGCCTTTCAGAAACACCAGGCAGCAAGGCTGGCCACTGCCCTCCATTATCTGAAAGAATTTGGCAGTACCCTTTCCATACCGAGGCGACCGCCAAAGCTGAAAATGAGCTGTCGCCGAGCGGCAAAACAGATGGAGCAATGGCCATTTTATATTATATTAACAGTAAACCCACTGACCTTTAAACGTTATATGCTATGCGAATCAAAATAGGGAATTTCAATCTTTTTAACCTTGTAAAACCAAACGTCCATTACTACGGCAGCAGGAAATATTCCCATACCGACTATGGGAAAAAGTGTGAATGGATCGGGCATCAGCTCGATAAAATGCGCTCTTCGATTGTTGCCTTTCAGGAGGTGTTTCATCATGAAGCATTGAAAGACGCCCTCTCCAAAAGTGAATTCATGAAAGACGCCTATTATGTTACGGCCTCCTGCGATGGGCAACGTCCAACAGTTGGGATTGCCTCCCGCTACCCTATTTTGGAGTCTGAAGTGATTTGTGATTTCCCCGCCCCACTAACTATCGATGGCAATCAAATGCCTTTCACCTCCTTCAGTCGGGCTGTCTTGCGGGTGGAAATATTGGTGGAAACCATCCCGATGACTTTTTATGTTACCCACCTGAAATCCAAAAGACCTTTAATGGAAGACGGGGAAGATCCTCATGATCCAATCGACAGGGCGAAAGGCAAAGCCCGTGCACTGTTAATCCGTTCGCTGGAATCGGTAGCTTTGCGTGAAATTCTGGTCAAGCGTATGCGTGGAAATCATTCCTCACCTGTTGTTGTGGTGGGCGATCTTAACGATTCGGCGCTTGCTGTTACCAACGACATCATGAGTGGAACCCCGCCTCACCGACGGTTTCCTTTCGAGGTCAAATCAAAGATATGGGATGTCCTGCTTTATGCGGTCAAAGATATTCAGGCAAGGCAAAGCACTCAGGATGTCTATTACACCTATATTCACAATGGTTATTATGGTGCCCTGGATCACCTGTTGGTCTCTCAGGAATTGCACCCCAAAAATCCGCACCGACTTGGGGCTGTGGAATACGTCAAAACATTTACTGACCATCTGGTGGATCAAACCCTTTCGAATGATAAAATTCCAGTATGGATGTCTGATCATGGGCAGGTGATTTGCTCCATCAAGCTATACACACCCGATAAATCCAAGCGTGAAAAACACGTGAAACGTGAAGATAAAACCGATGATCCTCAGTTTTAATCTTTTAATTAATTGTTATTCTGTGATTTATAGATGTTCCACGTGAAACGTTGCCTGATGGTGTGATGAAAATTAAAGGAATTTTCACATCAGTGTTCCACGTGGAACGTTTGCTAATCCATTCCTATGGCATGAAAGAACTTCCCTTTCAGTTGCCAGTTGAACCGCTTCCCCACCACGAAACGAAATGAGCCGTTAATATTATTCAGGCCTGCGGTGTCATAAAATACGGCATTCCACTGAAGGGCAGAATGCAGCCCAAAGAAATAGGACGCCTTATTGTAGCCGATCGAAAAACGCCCCACTCCCGCAAGCCCAAACCGGTATTCGTCAATGGTAGGCTCATCCTCAATATAGGTGAGTTTGGTGTAGTTGTAAGAAATACCCGGCATCATGGTCAGGCTTATATAGAAGTTCTTCTTCAGCACATAGGTATAGCCATAACCGCCCATGAGTCCGATGCCGAAAGTAACGGATTTCTGAAAGTTCATCTCTGGAAAATCAATGGTCGTCCCCCCAAGAATGCCGTCGCCATCGTTGTAAATGGAGTTGGCAAAATAACTGATTCCCGCCATCCAGGAGCCCGCACTTTTGAGTTGCCGCTGCGTTTGAATATAACTTGCCCGATAGGAAAATTGCTTCCAGTTAAAGATATAGGACAGGTTCCCCGTGAAAGAATTGGTGGTGAGGTTGGGATAGGCAAGCCGAAAATTTTCACCGTTATGCCCTCCGATAATGTTGGGCAGCTTCCAGCCGAAATGATTAATATAATACCCTTTGTAGCGTTGAAGCCTGAATTCCCCAACGAGCTTAACATCATAAACATTGACCTGAATATCAAACATGGAGGTGTTGATTTCATTCTCGTTGTTCATCACCCTGTCAATGGAAGGAACACTGAAAGAGGTATTCACCCCAAGCCAGTTATGATTGAAGCCAAAGCCGAGGTTAAGGTGCGGAGTGGGTTCATATAATAAAGACTGATCGCTTTCACGGTCATGGTTAAAGACCAGAAACTGATTGAACTTATTTTCCATCAGGAAGCGGAACGTCCAGGCTTTGGAGTAATCGGTAATAAAGCTGGAGTCATAATAGGACCACTTTACGGCGTTATGAATGCCGAGCAAGCGCTGAATGAAGTTACGGTCATCGACGGTTTCTTTTGTAGGGTGCGGAGCAGCATTCAATGTTACCTGGGCGAAGGCCGACTGAAAGCTCATCAGCAATAATAAAAGGACGAGGAAGTATTTTCTCAATGTACTGAATTGGTTTTGGGTTCAAGGTCAGAAAATTTTGACCTTATATCATATTGCAAGTTGTTAAAATATGTTAGAAGAAACTTTATGCCTGTAAAGATTATTTCATTCTATGGAGTTATACGCTTAAAGGAAAGTGCTGTTGATGATTGATGCCGTGGCCGCACTTTTTTTGTGGGGACCCATGGCCATGTTCCACGTGGAAACACAAGGGGCCTTTTGTCTGCTGAAAAAAGACCGTCAATCCCCTTTTTCTTCACCGCAATTTCAGGAGGTTTAGATGATTGGCGACGCTAAAAATTGTTGTCCATAAATAAAATCCTCCTTTAGTTTTCATCTATTGTAATGGTCAAAAATCATTATCTTTGATTCTATGAGTAAAAAGAAAGAAAGCCAAAATATAGACTTTGAACAACTCGACCCTAAATCGCACATCGTGATTAAAGGCGCCCGAGTGAATAACTTGAAAAATCTAAGTGTTGCCATTCCTCGCAACAAGATGATCGTGGTAACGGGGCTGTCGGGGTCAGGGAAAAGTTCTTTGGCTTTTGATACCCTTTTTGCCGAAGGGCAACGCATGTATGTAGAAAGCCTGAGTTCTTACGCACGTCAGTTTTTGGGCAGAATGGAGAAACCTGAGGTGGAT
The DNA here is from genome assembly GCA_947498325.1 of uncultured Persicobacter sp. Lineage (GTDB taxonomy): Bacteria > Bacteroidota > Bacteroidia > Cytophagales > Cyclobacteriaceae > Persicobacter > Persicobacter psychrovividus. The sequence continues at coordinate 89,615 of CANMKE010000002.1, read as the reverse complement.
TATATTCGTGGTGTTGCTCCTGCTATCGCTATTGAGCAGAAAGTGAACACCCGAAACCCAAGATCTACTGTCGGGACCTCTACGGAAATTTATGATTATCTGAAGCTCCTCTTTGCCCGTATCGGGGTAACCTATTCGCCTGTCAGTAATGAAGTCGTTACGAAAGATGCAGTGGAAGATGTTGTGGATCAAATTCTGAAAAACGAAGTAGGCACACGGCTGATGGTGCTGGCACCGATGCTCAAGCATGAAGAGCGTTCTATTGAAGATGAACTGCAATTGCTGTTGTCAAAAGGCTTCACCAGGGTACGCTGGAAAGGTGATGTGGCTTTTATTGAAGACCTGTTACCCAACGTCAAGAAGGTGAAAAAGCATACCGATGTTCAGGTACTGATCGACCGTATTGCCATTCCTGAAACGGTGGAAGATGAACTGCAATTCCGCATAGCGGATTCCGTACAGACGGCCTATTTCGAAGGGGCAGGCACCTGTCTGCTTTCCTACACCGATGGGCGCGAGGAGTCTTTTTCAGATCGTTTTGAACGCGATGGAATACTGTTTGAAGAGCCTTCAGCCAACCTTTTTACCTTCAATAACCCTTATGGTGCCTGTCGCCGTTGCGAAGGTTTTGGCTCCGTTTTGGGGGTAGATCCCGATTTGGTGATCCCGAATAAAGAGTTGTCGATTTTTGAAGATGCTATTGCGCCCTGGCGTTCAGAGACCATGAAAAAGTGGAAAGATGCCTTGGTCAGTTCTGCAATGGATTTTGACTTTCCAATTCATCGCCCATACGAAGATTTGGACCCTGCGCATCAGGAATTACTATGGACAGGCAACAAACACTTTAAAGGGCTCAATAAGTTCTTTGATTTCTTGCAGTCCAAAACCCACAAAATTCAGTACCGCGTAATGCTTTCCCGTTACCGTGGGCGCACCAGCTGCCCAGATTGTCGTGGTACCCGATTGCGTAAGGATGCCAGCTATGTGAAAATTAATGGCAAATCAATTACTGATGTGGTGCTACTGCCTATTTCAGCGTCGAGTGAATTCTTTAATAACCTTCAGCTGACAGATTACGAGATGAGCATCGCAAAGCGTATTCTGAAAGAAGTAACGAACCGACTGGAATACCTCCAACAGGTTGGGCTCGGTTACCTTACACTGAACAGGCTTACCTCTACCCTTTCGGGGGGGGAGTTTCAGCGGATAAAACTGGCCACATCACTCGGAAGTGCGCTGGTAGGCTCGATGTACATTCTCGATGAACCAAGTATTGGCCTGCACCCCCGTGATACCCAGCGCCTGATTGGTGTACTGGAGTCTTTGCGTGATATGGGCAATACGGTAATTGTGGTGGAACATGAGGAGGAAGTGATGCGTTCCGCAGATCAGATTATTGATATTGGACCCGATGCTGGTTCGCATGGTGGCGAGCTGATGTATCAGGGAAGCTTGAAGGAAATGAATAATGCCGACACCCATACGGCAAGGTACCTGAGTGGTAAAATTGAGGTGCCATTACCCGAATTCCGCAGACCGTGGACACGTTCAGTAAAGGTGCGGGGGGCGCAGGAAAACAACCTGCAGAATATAGATGTGGAATTCCCTTTGGGGGTACTGACGACCGTAACGGGGGTGTCGGGCTCAGGAAAATCCACTTTGATTAAAAAGATCCTCTACCCTGCCCTTGGTAAAAGGCTCGGAACGGTGAATGAAGAAACGGGAAAAATGAAGTCTATTGGTGGTGATGTGGAAGCCATAACCCGCCTCGAATTTGTAGACCAAAACCCGATCGGGAAATCTTCACGTTCCAATCCCGTAACTTATGTAAAGGCTTATGATGCGATCCGAAGCCTGTTTTCTGTTCAGCCGTTAGCGAAGCAGAGAGCTTACAAGCCCGCACACTTTTCTTTTAATGTAGAGGGCGGACGATGTGAAACCTGTCAGGGGGAAGGTACCCAAAAAATTGAAATGCAATTTATGGCGGATTTGCACCTGACTTGTGAAAGCTGCAAAGGGCAACGATTCAAGCAGGAAATTCTGGAGGTTACTTATAATGATAAAAATATTGCTGATATTTTGGACATGACCGTGGAGGATTCGATGACCTTTTTCGAGGATCAGAAGCCTATCCTTAACAAACTTCGTCCACTTTACGATGTAGGCCTCGGTTATATTCGTTTGGGGCAATCGTCAAGCTCCCTTTCTGGCGGCGAAGCTCAACGGGTAAAATTAGCCTACTTCCTCGGCCATGGTAAATCAAAAAGTCATGAACATACCTTGTTTATTTTTGATGAACCAACCACCGGTTTGCATTTCCATGACATTAACCGACTCATGAAGGCGATCAATGCTTTGGTGGATCAGGGGAATTCAGCCATTATTATTGAGCACAATATGGAGGTGATCAAATGTGCTGACTGGATTATTGACCTCGGGCCCGAAGGAGGTGCTGGTGGAGGGCAAGTCGTTTTTGCTGGAACACCTGAGGAAATGGTCAAAATAAATGACGGTTATACTGCGCCGTACTTAAGGGAGAAACTCAAATAGGGGCACCTATTTAACATATTAATTGATAATTAGCAGCAAAAACAGCGATAGGATGATCTTATCGCTGTTTTTGTTTTTTACACTGAAAAATAATGCTTGTGAAAAATACGCTGAAACGATACTTTTTAGCGCCGAAAGTCAAATTTTAAACACTTTAAGCAGGGCTATTCAAATTTTTTCAGACATTTGCTTACCTTTCAGCATCGATTGATCGGGCAAGATAAAAAATACAGAAGACCTCAAAAGTGACTGTTTTGACCATGCTCGCCCAGGTCAGCTTTTAACAACATCAATTTACTCTACCCTTTATGCGATTGCTCAAAATCGTCCTTCCGCTATTGATCATGCTATCCTTTGGTGCAATACACGGATTCGCCCAAGAAGCAAACCCTTCCGATAGTCTAACGCATCAGCAATCGGAAAAACCTGAAAAAAATCTCAAGTTCAGTATTCTCGGAGGCCCAGGCTATACGCCCGACTTTGGCCCTTTGATTGGCGGAAGTATGTTGTTCACGTTCAAAACAAATCCTGACGACAGCCTGATTAATCGTTCGAATGTTCCTGTGGCTTTTGCCTGGCTCATCAACGGCGGATTCAATACGGTAATCCGTCCACAGCTGTTTTTCAATCAGGACCGCTTCCGTATTTTTGGTTCTTTTGTATTGAAGAACAATGTAGAGAATTATTATGGGGTTGGTTACGAAAACAACAAATCCCAGGTGCGTTCAGATTCTACCACGGCTTATGCTTCCGTAGCGCTGAACTTCAACCCGGTGTTTTTATTCCGTTGGCAGGAAAGTGACTTCTTTATTGGCCCGCAGATTGATATTTCGAAAACCAACATTACCGATCCAGCAAATGACCTTTGGCAGTCAGATTCACTATATATTGCACAGGGAGGAACGGAAGCAGGGGCTGAATTTACCAATGTGGGACTCGGCTTTCAGGTGAGTTATGATACCCGTGATTTCCCTGCCAATGCCACCAAAGGCCTTTATTTTACGGCTTCAGCCCTGTTCTACGAACGTTTCTACGGAAGTGATTACCGCTTTCAGTCCTATCAGTTTGAGTACCGCCAATACAAAGCATTACCTTTTCTCGGAGAGCGGAGGAACCTCGCCTGGACAGTGGCCAATACTACCGTAAGTGGTGATGTGCCATGGACGAGCATGGCAATGCTGGGATCTCCTTTTGATCTTCGGGGCTATTATCTGGGGCAGTTTCGTGATCAGTCCACATCTTACGCCATTCTTGAATACCGCCACATGTTCAATTTCAATAAAGACCGATGGGCGGGCCGATTCTTCTCTAAATTTGGTTTTGCCACCTGGGGAGGGATGGGAGCTGTTGGTCCAACCCCCTTCGATGTTGAAGGATGGTTGCCGAATTTTGGCGCAGGACTTCGGATTGAGGTTCAGCCACGAATGAATTTCCGAATGGATATTGGGCGAGACCCGATTAATAAGCAGAACTTACTTTACTTCAACATGACTGAGGCCTTTTAGCCGAGGGGGTTTGGCCAGTGAGGAATTAAAGGCCTTTTATTCCTCACCGATCAATTATTTTACCCCCCGCTGCTGGCCATTGGCGTGTATTTGAAATTTGCGTATTGCAGAAGCGGTAAAAGGCTTATTTCAGGTGAATAGCACTACTACTATTGATAAACAACTCAAAACCAATTCCGGTAATCTGAATTGATATTAAGAATTGAAACACACGCTTAGTAAATCTCTTTGATGGAAAATTGCTTACCATTGATCTGATATTGTTCACCGGCTTGTTTTCCGATCAGTTGCTGACCAAGTGGTGAGGCTGGGGAAATGGCGAAAAATACCTGCCCGTCGAGCATTAATTTTCCCGCACTGATACTCATGTAAAACTGACCAGCGGTGGTAATCACCAAGCTGCCTAACTCGGCAATAGCCATCGGTTTGTCAGCAATAATCATATCCAGCGCCTGTCGGAGTTTTCCTGCTTCGCTAAGTTGTGTCAGTGCTTTTTCCTTCTCGATCTGTGCCATTGCGCGGGCGGTTTCATACTTATCACCTGCACTACTTTTGGTTTCGTTATTTGAAGCCTCCTGTGCAGATTGTATGTCTGCCTTGGACCGTTCAATGCGATCATTCACATAGGCTTCACACTTGTGGTATAAGGCAATTTTTGTATTGATCATCGTCAATGGTTATATTTTTTATCAATTTAAAAGCATACGGAAATGGGGTGTTATGGGCGACTAAAAACGATACCCAATTCCGAGTTGAACCCCAAGCCTGTCGGCGTTCATATAATAGTCGGTACTGATTTCAGCAAGCCATCGGTTATCGAGGGATTTTTGAAATCCGCCCCCCAATGCCACATCAGCAGAAGACCAGAACAACCCTCGGGCACGGAAAAATAAGCCATCTGTCGGGTAGAGTCTAACGCCGAAAGTGGCCTGACTTTTCTGTTCCCAGCTCTGAAATCCAGCTGTAAAAGTAGCGATTTTCGATAGCCCGAACTGCCCCTCTACATTGAAAAGGAATTTTGCTGGCCGATTTAAAAAGGTCGCTCCCATGCCACCTACAAGATTGAAATTCTGATTTTGTGCTTTGGCGGGCACGATGCTCAATAAGCCAAAAATAAACGGGAGAATAAAATAAAACTTCTTCATTAATGGGGATATTTAAAGCGCCCAATAAACGAAGAAGTCTTAGCATTTACCTTATTGATCTTTAATAAAAAATGATCTGAAAGGGTTTATTTGTACCAATAAGAGGCGATCAGTTGCTGAAGGTCGCCAACAATGCCTCCACCGGCAATGAGTTGTTTGCCAAAAAGGAAATTATCCTGCCCGTCAAAGTCAATGACTTTTCCGCCGGCCTCCTGTACAATGATAATGCCTGCGGCCACATCCCAAGGCTTTAAGTTGTACTCGTAAAAGGCCTCAAAGCGTCCGCAAGCCACATACGCAAGGTCTATGGCTGCGCTGCCGAGCCTGCGCAAGCCGTGTGTGTTGTGCATCAGGTGGTCGAGAATTTGCAGGTAGGCATCCATTTTATCGAATCGTTGATAAGGGAATCCTGTAGCGATCAGGCTGTCCTCGATGGTTTCCGCCTCACTGACGTGAATAGGCTTCCCGTTGCGTGTTGCTCCCCCACCCTGGTGCGCCGAGAATAGTTCGTCGGTTTCGGGTGCATATATTACCCCGAGGATGGGTTGGTCACCTTTCAGTAAGCCGATACTGGTACAGTATAATGGCAGTTGGTGCAGGAAGTTTGTTGTCCCGTCCAGTGGGTCGATCACCCAGGTGTAAGCGGATTTTCTTTGTTCGGTGGTGCCCTCTTCGGTAATAAATCCAGCTTCAGGGAACAATGCGGAAAGTTCCTTGACCAGCATTTTCTCTGTTTCTTTATCCACATAAGAAACAAGGTCATTTCGTCCTTTTTTCTCGATGCGGTTTTTGTCCATTTTCTGACATTCAGACTTCATGAATGCACCCGCTTTCTGGCTCAGGATTTCTACTTCCCTGCGTAAGGTTTGGAGGTCTTTCATACGATAATATTTTGAGGTTAGTATTTTAAGCGTGCACAACAAACCGAAGAAACATGACCCTGGGATGGGGGGAAACCAGACGGATTTCCTGTGGCTGTTCACGTCTATTTTATCGGCCATTTTACTTTGGGAAGATAACAGCCTGTGGCCTCAAAAAAAAATAGAGATGCTGATAACAACATCTCTATTTTGAGGCTAAAGCTCTTCATCGATCAGCCCTTTGGTCTTACCTTTTACGAAGGCGCTTAAAAGGAAAAAGATCGCCAGCCATTGTGCCGTTCTTCCGATATAGTCGCCATTTTTGGTGTAGAAGGTTAATGCCTTGTTGGCATGAAGCTTTTCTTTGATTACTGCCTGTGTCCAGTATTTGGTAGGCTGAGAAACATCTCCCCTTTGGTTAATAAAGGCTGAAGTTCCTGTATTGGCCGACCGCGCAACAGAACGACGGTTTTCAATTGCCCTGAGTCGGGCATAATCCAGGTGCTGTCGGTGCCCAGGAGTATCCTTCCACCAGCCATCATTGGTAATGATGGTAATGAAGTTGGCGCCATTTCGCACATAGGAGGCCATGAAATCGCCGTAAATGGACTCGTAGCAGATAGATGGCGCAATACCGATACTGTCTTTACTGTAAAAGACGGTACGTTCTTTCTGTACCCCGTAATTGCCCGTTGTTCCTCCCATATTGAATACCGTTTGGGTCAGGAAGTCGAACAGCCAGGGATAAGGCGTAGCCTCCACACCAGGCACCAATTTGGATTTATGGTAAAAGGACTCCTTCATCTGGTCGCTGACAAACAGGCCAGCGTTATACACATCGTAATAGCCGACATCTTTACGGAAGCGTGCAGTTACGGTCGGTTTTTCCTTGGCTTGCTCATAGCGGACGTAGGTGGTCAGGCCGGTGAGTAAGTTTAAATCAGGGTGTGACTTTTTGAACTGGAAGATGCGTCGGCCTTCCGAATAATTATTGAAATCCTTTTGAAGGAAAAGCTTGTCAAGCGCACTTTCAGGCCACAATAAAAAGGCGGTGCTGTCGGTAATTTTTTCTTCTGATAAAGTGATGAACCTGTTGAGTTGTTCAGCGAAAGGAATGAAATGTTCCGTATTGGCGAACTTCTCGGTGTAGGGGTCAATATTAGGTTGCATCACCACAAATTCTACCTCTTCGCCTTGTTCAGTGTAGGTGTTGTACATCCAATAGGAAATCCCGACAGGCAGGCCAATACCAAACAGCGTCAGGTAGCTTAAAGATAACCACCGAAAAATGCCTTTATAAATAGCATCGAACTGAAAAAGGATTTGATAAAATGCTATGTTAAGCAAGAGGATCCAAAGTGTCCCCCCTCCTACTCCTGTTACTGAGTACCATTGTATCCATTTATAATAATCGGCGAAGCCATTTCCGAGGTTGAGCCACGGCCAGGAAAGTCCCCAGTTTAAGTGGATATTCTCGAAGGTAAGCCAGAAGATGACAAACGACAGGTAGCTGAAAAATGCAGGCATGCGTTTGCGAACGAAGTGATAGCCCATCAAAGGGAGGGTCATCAGCAATGAGTTGGTCAGCAACATGGCACCTGCGCCAACGGCTGTGGCGTAGCCTACCCACCAGGTGGTGGTGATGTTCCAAAGTAAGACGGTCAGGTATGCCCAGCCGAAAAATTTCCGACCGACTTTTTCTACTTTTCGGTCGATCAGGTTTTGGCGGATTGCAAAAACAGGAACGAAGATAAAAAACAGCAGGAAGGTCAGTGGCATATCAGGCCAAGCCAGCCAGAAAAACAAACCGCTGACTCCAGAAAGCAACAGCGGAAAAATTTTCTTGTATCGAAGTTGATTGTTCATGGTTATTGATGATTCGTTGGGCAATGTAAGGTTGCCCAACGTTAAAAATAGGGTATGATCAGCAATGAAAAAGTGATTACTTCTTCTTTCCTTCAATCACAATTACAATCTCCCCTTTTACTTTTTCTTTGGCAGAAAAATGAGTGATGAGCTCTTTTAGTGTTCCGCGGGCATTTTCCTCATGGAGCTTCGTCAGCTCTCGGGAAACACTCGCGTTACGATCTTCTCCCATAAACTCAGCAAGCTGTTGCAATGATTTCACCAGGCGGTGCGGAGATTCATATAAAACGATTGTGCGCTCTTCTTCAGCGAGTGCCATCACTTTGGTTTGTCGTCCTTTTTTATGAGGAAGAAAACCTTCAAAAATAAATCGGTCATTAGGCAGCCCCGAATTTACCAGTGCTGGCACAAAGGCAGTCGCACCAGGGAGGCATTCCACAGCAATACCCTGTCTGATACATTCCCTTACCAGCAAAAAACCGGGGTCAGAAATGGCAGGTGTTCCAGCATCGGAACATAGCGCAATATTTTGCCCTTCGCATATTTGCTGTGCCCAGTACTCCACAATTTTGTGCTCGTTATGGATGTGGAAGCTTTTCAGTGGCTTGGAGATTTCGAAATGTTTCAGCAGCCCGCCAGTGGTGCGGGTATCTTCTGCCAATACAAGGTCAACTTCTTTCAGAATACGGATGGCACGGAGGGTCATGTCCTCCAGATTACCAATCGGTGTAGGTATTAAATATAACTTTCCAGTTTCCATGGATGCTTTTAAAGATAAGGTGCCAGCAGGCACAAAATAATAGATAGTACGAAGGTAAGAAAGCCTATTTAATTGAACATCAGCGAATCAAAAAAAATGTCGTTTATGCCTGCAAGTGTGGTATTGGGCAAACAGTGCGTTTGCCCATATTTTGAGGAGTTATTTTAAGAGGGCATCAATGGCATTGGCCAGTCGGTGGTCTTTTTCAGTAACTTTATTGCCCGCATCGTGGCTTGTCAGCTCAATGGTTACCTCATTATAAACATTCGACCAGTTGGGGTGGTGCTCCTGTTTTTCGGCCAGCAAAGCCACCTTGCTCATAAAGCCAAAGGCATTTACAAAGTCCTCAAATTCGAAGGTACGGGTTAATTTATCGTCTTTGTGCTTCCAGTTACTTTCCATTTTTTTGTGCGTTTTAGGGTGAAATAAATCGGTGATATGATTTAAAATATGATTTTTTTTTTTGGTACTTTTAACATAAATTGTGCTTTTTAGTTTTAATAGTAAGGCCCTCTGAGTGAGGGATCGGATTGATTTGCGTACTTTTGCGCGAATAATAACCTGTTGAGAATAGAATAAAATAGATATATGAGTCCTTATTTCGAAAAAATTAAATCAATTCTTATTGGATTGAAGGTGCCAGAGGAAACGATCCACCTTGATGCAGATTTGATTGACGACTTGGGGCTTTCATCCGTAGATGTTGTGGATTTGATTTTCAGTATAGAATCCGCCTACGACCTGAAAGTGCCTGAAGAAGAAATTCACAATTTGTTAACGATCCGAGATATTGAAGAGTACATCAAAAATAATGTATCTCTTTATCACCGTGAGCATTAGTATATCATAACATATTAATTTGTTACCGACAAAAAGCCTGACTATATCATGTATAGTCAGGCTTTTTTTATGTCAGATCAGGGATGTTTTCGCTAAAATATAGTTATCTTCTGTAAGTCGCCCTTTGTATGGTTTAGGAGGTTTTTACTTCGGCAAAGATGGTGTGGGGAACTATTAATTTTACGGCAATGCAAATCGATACCTTGTACGCTTTGGCATATCCTGTTTGGGAGATGTCGATTATCGCCCAATTATGGCTGACCGCCTCCATATTTGGGGGGTTATGGTTTTTATGGTTATTTGCCCGACTGAAACCGCACGCCTGGTGGGTGGCTATTGGTGCTTCCTGTTCTTACCTGCTTTTCAATATTGTACATGGCTTTATGGTAGAGGCACTTTGGGCCGTTTTGTATTTTTTTGCGTGCATTTATGGGCAATATAGATCGATGAAGTCCCAAAAGCTCTGCGATAAATGGACTTTTCAGGAACATTGTATCTTTTTGGGTACAGGCGGTTTGGTGCTCTTAGCCCTTGTAGCACATGCCGTTGCCCAAAACCTTTCCGCCACAGGCTACCTGTCGGCATTTATTTCCCTGGTGGTTGTGGTGGCACTCGTGATGTCTGCGAGGCGAGTTTTGGGGCACTGGGTTTATTGGGTGGTTATTGGTACGCTCGGCACTACCCTGCACGCCTTTTACGGAAACTATACGATAGTATTGCTGATGGGCACTTTGGCAGGGCTGAGTGTTTATGGGTATTTTCAGTGGATGCAGGCCTGGAAACTTGAGCAGGGCGAGGAATTGTGGGCCCGAGATCAGCTGTAAGTTCGGTCATAAAAAAAGTAACGCCCGATGATCTGAGCGTTACTTCAGCGCATACCTGAAACTTGCCGCCCACGCCAAACTTAGTCGTGGTCTTTCAGCTTAAACATGCTCTTAATCAAAAAAACATATAGAAAATTTACAAAGGAAATACTGTTCTTCTGGATTAACTATGCGCAAGCACATAGGTGTTAAATAGCATTACAGGGCATTTAGATTCTTTCACTACCTTTTCGGCGACACTTGATTTGAAAATATTCAGAATTCCGTCGTGTGCGGAGGTCAGCATGGTGATCACATCAATGTTGAACCATTCGGCAGTGTCAATAATCGATTCAGAAATATTGGAACTGATCTCTTTATGCAAGATGTAATTGTCGAGGCGGTGCCTTCTTGCAAAAAGCTCAAGATTCAGATTGATCTCATCTAATGTGCGCTCTTTGCCCTGCGAGATGTACAAAACATGCAGTACGGCATTGAATTGTGTTGCAAAATTCTTGATCTTCTCGATGGCCACTTCATCTTCGTTGACAAAATCGGTGGTCATCAATATATTATTGATTTTGAAATCAGTGCTCTCTCCCTCTTTGGTGGTAATCACTGGGCAGCCAGAATGGCGGATGACATAATCCGCATGATTGCCGATCAGGTATTCCGACATGTCAAGCTCGCCACTCGTTCCCATAACAATCATGTCCACATGATTATTTCGGAAGAAGTTGTCAATCCCATGTTCAAAGGAGTCTTCAACAATACGGGTTTGAATCATCACATCGTGAATTTCCAGCGTTGAAACCCACTCTCTCATTTGTCTGCGGGTATTGGTGTCAAGGCCTTCTTCTACACCCTCTACTTCTGCATCAATATAGTCATAGCCCAAAAGGTAACCACTTTGGGCACGGTGCAATTGGGAGCAGTTCAGAAAAGTGATTTGCCCTTCAGCTTCACGGGCTAATTTAAGCGCCAGTTTTGCGCCTTGTGTTGCAATGGAACTAAAGTCAGTAGGGACTAGGATATGTGGTGTCATGTTGTGTTTGATTATTGGGTATTAGAAATGACGAAAGGGTGCTGATTCCGTCTGCGATAAAATGCAAACCTCCGATGAACTATATGATAATTTATGTATAATTTTACACTTAAATAATAATATAAGTTTCTTTGGTTCATGATTTTTACTACTCTCTCGCAGGACCGAAAGTTACATGTGTCCTCATTTTATTTTAACGTACAATTTAGCGTCTTTTTTACAAATTTGACCCATTAAATCGCTTGATAATTAATGAGTTGATACTCCTTTTGTCATTATTATATCTAAAAAGTGTGCATTAGGTGATAAACATTACATTAAAATTAGGAGGAATTGAGGCCTTTTATTGATGATCAATTTGGTCATAGGATCAGTGGCCGAATAAATAGGTTGAGTTGCAGCCTTTTACCCAATATTCTTTTGAAGGGGTGTGTGCAGAAGTGAAAATTTATAGGAAAAATGCCTTTTCAATGAATTACTTCTATTTTGTTGTGTATATTGGTCGGGATATAATTTCAGGCTCTTTACTTGTCAATCTCTTATTTTCAATAAGCTTTTGTTGTATATAGTGTATTCATTAGAGCCTTTTTTTGATAATTTTTTATTTTAAATAGCTTTTGGGATCTATGAAAGTCTTGAAGTTTGGAGGAACCTCCGTAGGATCGGCAGAAAGTTTGGCCCAAGTAGTGGGAATCTTGAAAGACAATCAGGAGAAAGGTACTCCTGTGGCAGTGGTAAACTCTGCCTTGTCGGGAATCACGAATTTATTGGTGGAAGCAGGGCAGTTGGCTTCTGCAGGTGATGAGCAGTACAAAACCGTACTGAGCACCATTGAACGTCGCCATATTCAGATGATTGAAGAAACGATGGCTACGGCGACGCAGGCGCAGGTTCTTGAAAAAATTGGGGCTTATCTTCAGCAACTCAGAGATATCCTTCATGGGGTGTTTTTAATCCGTGAACTTTCCAAAAGAACAGGCGATGTTGTGCTGAGCTTCGGCGAGCGCATGGCCAGTTACTTACTCAGTACTTATGCCAACCAGCACGGTTTGGCCACCGAGGTGCTTGATGCCCGAAAGATTATTGTAACTGATGCCAATTTTGGGAATGCCCGAGTGTTCTTCGATAAAACGAACAAGAACATTGTCAATCATTTTGCATCAAGCAGTAAAATTCAGATCATCACGGGCTTTATCGCCGCTACGGAAGAGGGCGTAACCTCTACCCTTGGGCGCGGAGGTTCAGATTATACCGCGGCCATTTTTGGCTCAGCGCTTAATGCCGAAAAGATTGAAATCTGGACGGATGTTGACGGGGTAATGACCACCGACCCACGGCAGGTAAAAAAGACCTATTCCCTCGCTTCGCTTTCTTATGCTGAAGCCATGGAAATGTCGCACTTCGGAGCCAAGGTGATTTACCCGCCGACCATCGCTCCTGCCATGATCAAAAATATTCCTATCAGTATTCGGAACACTTTCAACCCCGAATTTGAAGGAACCCTGATTTCTTCACAATCCTCGAATTGGGATTTTGATGTCAAGGGGATCTCTTCCATCAGTGAGGTTTCTCTGGTCAACTTTCAGGGCAGTGGAATTATGGGGGTACCGAATGTGCCTTACCGCCTGTTCAATGCCCTTTCTGAAGCCGAAATCAATGTCATATTCATCACGCAGGCCTCTTCTGAACGGTCGATTTCTTTTGCCATCTCTCCTGAAGATGCACAGCGCACCAAACAGGTATTGGAGGCAGAATTCAGCCCTGAGTTGTCTTTGCACAAAGTAGATGCGATTGAGATTCGTCATGACCTCTCGGTCGTTGCCACCATCGGAGAGAACATGCGCCACCAGCCAGGGGTTGCTGCAAAACTTTTTGGGGCACTGGGCCGAAATGGTATCAATGTGGTGTCGATTGCACAGGGAACATCAGAGCTGAACATTTCCGTAGTCGTTGAGAAAAAAGACCTCGGCAAAACACTGAACTGTCTGCATGATATTTATTTCCTTTCTGATGAAACCCGCCTGAATATCTTTATCGCGGGTGTGGGGCTGATTGGCTCTACCCTATTGGCACAGATGAAGGCACAGTACGAAAACTTGCTCAAAGAGCACCTTAAAATAAACATTGTCGGGATTGCCAACAGTAAGCAATTCTATTTCGATCCTGAAGGCATTGACCTTGATAACTGGAAAGCATTACTGCTGGAAAAAGGAACCAAGGGAAATATCGACGGTTTTGTAGATCAGATGGTTGATTTGAACCTCTCCAACGCTGTATTTGTCGATAACACCTCAAGTCAGTTGGTGGTAGAGAACTATCAGCGGATTCTTAACAACTCGATCTCGATTACCACCCCGAACAAATTGGCAAGTTCGGGCGATTTCATGAAACTGCAGGAAATCAAGCAGACAGCCATGCGTCGTGGGGTGAAATTCTTCTATGAAACTTCCGTAGGAGCAGGCTTGCCTGTGATCACGACTTTGAATGACTTGCTGAACTCTGGAGACAAAATTCAGCGGATTGAAGGCGTGCTCTCGGGGACTTTGTCCTATATTTTCAACTCCTTTAAGGTCGGAACCTCTTTCAGTGAAATTGTGAAGCAAGCGCAGGCCGCAGGTTTTACAGAACCTGACCCTCGTGACGACCTCAACGGAATGGATGTTCGCCGTAAAATTCTGATCCTGTCGCGTGAGGCGGGTTATCAGATGGACATTTCCGATGTAGCCATTGAGGGCATCCTGCCAGATTCCTGTATGCAGGCACCTACGGTGGATGATTTCTTCACCGAGCTGGGCAAGCATGACCACCATTTTGAAAATATCCTGAAAGAGGCCGAAGCCGACGGTAAAGTGTTGCGCTTTATTGCCTGTATGGAAAAAGGGAAAGCCACCGTTTCTTTGAAGGCGGTAGGTCCTGAGCACCCATTCTTCAGCCTTTCAGGCAGCGATAATATTATCTCTTTCACGACCTCGCGCTATTTGGAGCGCCCATTGGTAGTCAAAGGACCTGGCGCTGGTGCTGAGGTAACTGCTGCAGGTGTATTTGCTGAAGTCATCCGAATCTTTAATCACTTGTCTTAAACGAACAAGAAATATTGAAAAGAGGAGGAAATTGAACAGTTTCCTCTTTTTTTTTGTCCAAAATCTTTTCGTCCTTTAAAGGGATGACGCCCACCATTAAGGTGCTATCAATCAAACGCTACCAAACAAATATTACCTATGGATAAACCAAACGCTATCACTGTATTTGCCCCCGCCACCGTGGCCAATGTTACCTGTGGTTTTGATGTGATGGGATTTGCCATTGACGCTCCAGGAGATACCCTCGAGCTTAAACTGACGGATTCCAAAGAGGTCCGTATTGTTGAAATTACGGGTGATGAAGGCCGTTTACCTTTAGAAACCGAACGCAATACAGCAGGTGTGGCTGTGCAAATGTACCTGGAGCATTTGGGCATCCGTCAGGGAGTTGATATTCGCTTGCACAAACAGATGCCGCTCGGAAGTGGCTTAGGCTCCTCGGCCGCAAGTGCCGTGGGTGGTGTTTATGCAATAAATAAACTGATGGGCGAACCCCTGAAGGTGGAAGAGCTGCTGCCTTTTGCACTCGAAGGCGAGCGTGCCGCTTGCGGATTTGCCCACGCCGACAATGCCGCAGCCTCTTTAATGGGGGGCTTCATTTTGGTCAGAAGTTACGCCCCGCTTGATGTGGTTCGTATTCCTGTTCCGGAAAACCTTTACATTACAGTAATTCACCCTGATGTGGAAGTACCCACCAAACAGGCACGCCGACTGCTGAAGGAGCAGGTGCCTTTGCGTGATGCCGTTACCCAATGGGGGAATGTCGGTGGACTGATCGCCGGACTGATGAGCAACGACTATGGCCTCATTGGAAGATCGATGCAGGATGTGATCGTGGAGCCATTACGCTCTACATTGATTCCTGGTTTTGAACAGGTGCGTACAGCCGCTATGGCAGCAGGCGCCCTGGGCTTCGGGATCTCTGGTTCGGGACCCTCACAATTTACTTTTTCTGAAGGAAAAGCAACCGCAGATCAGGTAGCCGCCGCTATGGAAAAAGAAATTCAGGCACTGGGTTTTACCTATCAGGTATATGTGTCGAAAGTCAATGCGCAGGGGCCTGTTATTCTGCCTGAAGAAGTCCGCCTGACATAACAGTGGTACTTTTAACAGTCCTGCCCTCTTGTCCTCAACATTCAAAAATCATTCACCATGAAACTTTACAGCACCAAAAATAACCAACATCAAGTCAATTTTGAACAGGCACTTTTCAAGGGGCTCCCGCCAGACAATGGTCTATATATGCCTTCGGAAATTCCACAGCTGCCAGCAACATTCTTTGCGCAATTGCCAGAACTGACCTTGCCTCAGATCGCATTTGAAGTCAGTAAGGCATTTCTTGCTGATGAAATCCCCGAGCAAGTACTCGAAGAAATTTGTAATGATGCGTTTAATTTCGACGTGCCCGTGGTAAAGGTGGAGGAGCAGATTCATGCACTTGAGTTGTTCCATGGCCCTACTTATGCTTTCAAAGATTTTGGTGCCCGCTTCATGGCTCGGGCAATGGGTTATTTTCTGAAAAAAAGTGGCGAG
The DNA here is from genome assembly GCA_947498325.1 of uncultured Persicobacter sp. GTDB lineage: Bacteria > Bacteroidota > Bacteroidia > Cytophagales > Cyclobacteriaceae > Persicobacter > Persicobacter psychrovividus. The sequence continues at coordinate 73,628 of CANMKE010000002.1, read as the reverse complement.
CAAATCCACATTTTAGTGGCGACTTCGGGAGATACAGGAAGTGCGGTTGCTCATGGTTTTCTTGGTGTGGAAAATATCAAGGTCAGTATTTTATACCCAAGTGGTAAAGTGAGCCCATTGCAGGAAAAGCAGTTGACCACCGCTGGGCAGAATATTACTGCCCTGGAAGTGGAAGGTACTTTTGATGACTGCCAGCGCATGGTGAAGGCGGCTTTTTTGGATCAGGAATTATCGGAAAAATGTGGACTGAGCAGCGCGAACTCCATCAATATCGCCCGCCTGATTCCACAATCTTTGTATTACTTCTGGGCATATGGTCAGTTGCAGAAAGAAGGCAAGCCATTGAATGTTTGTGTTCCTTCGGGTAACTTTGGAAACCTGACAGGCGGCTTGTTTGCGCAGAAAATGGGCTTGCCAATCAAGCATTTTATTGCTGCAACCAACCTGAATGACATCGTTCCGCAGTACCTGAAATCTGGGAATTATCAGCCTCGCCCTTCCATCGCAACAATATCAAATGCCATGGATGTGGGAGCGCCAAGTAATTTTCAGCGCATGGAAGCCCTGTTCAATAAAGACTGGAAGGCCATGACCTCCGCTGTGTCGGGCTATGCTTTTGATGATGATGCCACACGGCAGGCGATGGTCGAGGTGCTGAAGCACCAAAAATACCAGCTCGATCCGCATGGGGCCGTAGGTTATCTGGCCCTGGCCGACTATCTGAGCGATCGACCAGATGAAATTGGTATTTTCCTTGAAACTGCCCACCCTGCTAAATTTCATGAGGTGGTTACCGCCACTGTGGGGAAACAGCCCGAAATTCCCACTCCTTTATTGCAAATATTGGACAAGGAAAAGCACAGCCTGAAGATTCCTGCGGAAACGGAAGCCCTGAAGAAATACCTACAGTAAATTCGAAAGCGGTTTATAACAATATTTTTGGTGAAAATACATACAAAATAAAGGCGAAAACTTCGAACTACGATTGAATTATTCTATTATTGCTATCAACGATGGAAAAATTCAGCATTTTTAAAGTTTTTGTTTTTCTTTGTTTGGCAGGAATTTGTTTTGCCTGTGAGCAAAATTCAACCCAAATCGTGGGAAAGCAAGCTGAATTGCTTCAGGAATTGCCCCCTTTTTGTAAATTATCAGTTGATGGAAATTTTGCCGTAGAACTGCAGCCTGCCAATGCCCCTTCTGCCCATTTTATAGGAGCACAGGAGGCCATTGATTCCCTGCAGATCGATTGGCGAGGAGATTCCCTGCTGATTTATTTTCCGCCAACTTACCACCCTTTGTTTCCTGTGAAGGTGTGCCTGGACTATCAATCCATTAATGGTATTGTACTGAAAGGAAAAGCCAGTTTGGAGAGCCCCCAGCCATTGATCTTTCGTCAGCTTGCCGTTACCCTTACAGGTTGGGGAAGCCTGGATTTGGTCCTGGATGCCCTCAGGCTTTCCGTAGAAATGCAGGGGGCTGGAGATGTATTGCTGGAAGGTCGTGCCAGGCATTTCTCTGCAGAGATGAACGGGGCAGGAAGCTTGAAGGCAACAAAGCTGGAAGTGAATAACGGCAGGGTTAGCGTGAACGGTATTGGTGGGGCAATGCTGAATGTGACAGACAGCCTACAGGCAGAGGTGAATGGTATTGGTGGAATTTTGTGTAAACAAAGACCCAAAATGCTTCGGCGGAAAGTGCTCGGAGCAGGAAAAATAGAAATTAAGGAATAAGAGGGTGTTTAAATTTGATGACGAAAATTTAAAATATTGCTGAAGTGATGAAAGGTTATTTTTGAGCGAATAGCATCGCTTTCATTGAAAAATAATTCAAAATCAATTCCAATATTCTGAACTTGCAGTAGGCAAGTTAATTTTTAAACACGCGCTAAAACGATTGAGAAAGATCGATAAATAAAGCAATGGAAAATTTAGATGATTTACGAAAGAAAATAGACAACATCGATGAAGAGATGTTAGCGCTGCTGAATAGCCGCATGGAGGTTGTGAAGCAAGTCGGGGAGCTTAAAGCAGCACAGAAAACGGTGATTTATCGCCCTGAACGCGAAAAGTCTATCATTGATCGGCTGGCACGTAAAAGTACGGGTGCCTTTAACCGTGATGCTATTGAAGCAGTTTTTCATCAGATTTTTGCCATTAGCCGAAATCTTGAGCTGCCCGAGCGCATTGCTTTTCTTGGCCCACAAAATTCTTTTACCCACCAGGCGGCAGAAAGCCGTTTTGGAGCTCTTTCTGAGTACCTCGCCCTGAGTACTATCGGGAAAGTGTTTGAAGCAGTATCTACAGGAAAAGTACGTTTTGGGGTTGTACCTATTGAGAATAATCAGGAAGGTGTTGTTGCCGATACCATTGATCTGCTCGGCAAGCACGATTTAAATATTGTGGCTGAGGTGGCGATGCCAATTCATTTTGCTTTTGGGAGTCAGGCAAATTCTGTAAGGGAAATCAAACGGGTTTATTCTCGCGATATTGCCTTCCGTCAGTGTAAACATTTTTTGGAGGAGTACTTTCCAGAAAAAAGTGTGGAGCTGATTCCTGTGAACTCGACCTCCAAGGCGGTGCGCATGGCTTCAGAAGACCCTAATGCCGCGGCACTTTGTTCGCATATCGCCGCCCGTGAGGGGAACCTGCCTATTCTTTATGATAATGTGGAGGATTCTGAAGATAATTTCACCCGTTTCCTGATTTTGGGTAAAGACATTCTCAATAAGCAGAGCGGAAAAGACAAAACCACCATTTTGGCAAAAATTGGGCACAACCCTGGCGCCTTGGTGAACATGCTTCAGGAGTTCTATCAGGCAGGTATTAACCTGACCAAAATTGAAAGCCGTCCCGCCAAAGAAGGAAAGAACTTCAAATATTGGTTCTTTATTGATTTTGAAGGACATGCAGAAGACGAAGCCGTTAAAGCTGTGATGATGATCAACAGAGATAAGATCAAATTCTTGGGCAGCTATGTCAAGATGTGCTAATCAAAATACATAAAACATTACGGAAGGGACATTGTACGCAATGTCCTTTTTTTATTGATTTTAAATTAAAATATTGTGTTTTATATATGATGTGTTTTTTGTAGATTTTGAACATCTACTTTATTTACTGGTCGTAGATTTCCATCTATAAGCCAAAAAGATATTCACTTTTCGACTCAACCAAAACAACCTAATCATGAGTAAAATGAAAGCTTTTTTGAAACGTTATCGCTTTATCTTCGGAATTTTATTGGGGATGCTGATCTCTACCGACATTGTTGCCTTTTCTCAGGCTGTAAAAGAAGGAAAAACGGTCGAGTATGTGATCAGTGATTTTATGGATGTACTTGCGACTGAGGATGAGGGTAATTTTTAAAGCAAAAAAATATTTTCATAACATGTACGGACGTTGCATGCAACGTCCGTACTGATATGATTATATCACTTATCGTGATAAATTACGCCTGAAAATTCTCGTGGCCATTACAAATCGACATCGCTGTTACGATACGGATTTTGCCATCAATAAGCTCCACTTTGTTTTTTCCGATAATAAAATCCAAAGCATCCTCTTTAGGGAAAGGTACGCCTGAACATGCCATAAACTGAACATCTGCGCCCCATTTTTCAGTGATCGCCTCCACCAATGATTCCGCAGTGTACTGACCGTCATTTTGTTGAACCATGAAAATTACTTCGTGTACGTGTTGAATATTGTTCATAATCGTTATTTTATATCTTTGCTGTAAAGATCCATAGACCAAAATTGTGAATGATATGACCGATGTCATAAGCCCGATCATCCCCGAGGAAATATTAAGAAAAAATGGTGCCCAAAAGATCCCCTTCTCGGCACGGGAACGGATTTTTACCGAAGGTGACGCCCCTGTTTTTTATTATCAGATCGCTCAAGGTGAGGCGCAGATGATTCACTATTCCACGGAAGGGAGAACCTTTGTTCAGGGGATTTTCAAAGCAGGGGAAAGTTTTGGTGAGCCAGCAATTTTTGGCAATTTCCCCTATCCTTCTTCTGGGGAAATGCTTTCAGCAGGCAGTATTTGGCGCCTCAAGCGAACGGCATTTCTCGAGCTGTTATCTTCTTGCCCTGCCCTACACTTTAAATTTTCCGAAGTGCTTTCCAAGCGGCTACTATATAAATCGGTAATGCAAAGGGAAAGTACTGGCGACGTGGTTCACAGAATCGCCGAGCTTTTTAAATATATGGCCGAAGCACAACAGGCCGAGCGGCCATTTCTGATTTCACTGACCCGCCAAGAGGTTGCAGATCGTCTTGGTTTGCGGGTGGAGACGGTCATCAGGGCCATAAAAAAAATGGAAAAAGAAGGGATTGTCTCCCTGATCAACAAAAAGATTTGGCTAAAATAAAAAAAGGAAGAACCCTTGAGCGCTCTTCCTTTCCATAAAATCGTTATTTCTACTATTCGATTGTGATGTCGATGCAGCAAAATTTAGACCAAATTATATTCGCCTTCGATTTTTATATTAAAGTCCAATTTTTAGTCCTGTTTTTCCGCTTTCGGCTTTTAAAATCATGCCTGCCTCGCCTTTTTCAAGTCGGTATTTTATCGTGCGCATTCCACCTGTAGGCTTCGCGTTGGTGTCGCTGTCATTATAAATAGGGAACTCACGCACCAGCTGCCCACCCTCGATTACAAACCGATCATGCCCCATATAACCTTGCTTTAAATCAGCGCTCAATTCGGGCATGTAAATGGGGCCAAATGATTTATTACTGTAGGAGGCATAGGCACGAACCTGCCCATAGGCACCACTCCCCTGGCTGTATTCAAAAAGATACAATTCCTTGTAGCCATCCTGGTCGAGGTCGGCCACATAGCCTTCCCGAACAATCCCTTCAATGGCCTCTTCATAAGGCTCTTTCATATTTTCAAAGCCCTCAGGTGTAATCGTAATTTTGTTGCCTGTGGAAGTATTGGGAATATGAACCACCATTTTCTGACCATCAAAATCAAAAGACTGATCAAAAGCGACACTTGTAGCGTCCTGACTGACCTCTTCAGTGGAGGCACTTTGTTTTTGCTCTTGTTTTTTAGACTCTGTACAGCTGAACAGTACAGTTGTCCCCATCATAGCAATAAGTATCGTTTTAAGGGTGTTCATAACTTTCCGTGTGATTTTTACCTGATTAAAGATGATCCAATATAATTTATTCCGGCTTACCTTTCTAATTTATCAATCGTGAAAAGTGCACCTTTTATAGGGCTTTTTATTCATCACCTGCCAAACTTGTGCCCGTTTGGTACCCGAAAATCCAACTAATGATGGGGCAAAAGCAGGTCATTTATAATTTAGGGAACAAAAAAACACCTGAGGTTGTCTCAGGTGTTTGCCATGTTTTTTGTCTGCTTCCTTAGCGTGGAACAGTCACATCGAACTGAAGTTTCACTTCTCCAGATTCAGTGAAAATTTCTGAACGGGAAAAGAAAAACAGCGCTTCGTTTGCAGCATTTTCTACACTGTCAGAACCATGTACGGCATTTTTACTCACGGATTCTGCAAATAACTTGCGGATCGTTCCTGATTTCGCTTCTTCAGGGTTTGTACTGCCGATCAATTCACGGTAGCTCTGAACAGCATTTTCTTTTTCAAGAACCGCCACAACAATAGGGCCCGAGGTCATGAACTCAACCAACGAGCGGAAGAATGGGCGCTCTTTATGAATCCCGTAGAAAACTTCCGCTTGAGCGGTCCTCAGCTTGATCATCTTCATAGCGGCGATGCGGAAACCCGCGTCTGTAATTTTCGCCAAAATTGGGCCGATATACTCGTTATTGACCGCCCCAGGCTTGATCATCGTAAAGGTGAAATTTCCTGAATCCATAGTTTTTTAGTTTGAGGTTGATGTTTGTTTATTGAAAATTCTAAAGTTTTTTTATAAATGCAAGAAAATCAGTTTAAAAAAGATTCGCCATTTTATGATAATGTTAAAGCGATTACTTTTTGCACCAAAAGGTACATTGCTGGTTTCCTTTATGCTCCCCCTGTTGTAATCTGTTGCATTATATAGTGTCGTCAATCTTCAATTGCTCGTTCATTACAGGTTTAAATGGCAGTTTATGAACAATTTAGTACATCTTGTTGAACTGAATAGTAATAGACAATATCGTTTTTTTTCAATAATAGTCGGCATGCCGAACATTTTTTTTGTATATTCAGTTAAGACCTAAACAGCTATGAAGAAAGAAGAAACTGTCGATTACATTTTCAAGGCGAGTTGGCATGCGATTTCCCGAATGTATAATCGTTACGCCTCCTCACAAGAGATTACCACATCGATCGGCTATGTGTTGTTGAATATCCACCCAACTGAAGGTACGCCTGCGACCAAAATTGCACCATTAATGGGGCTCGAAAGTCGCAGTTTATCGCGGTTACTCAAGAATATGGAAGAACGGGAGCTGATATATCGCGAAAAAGCGAAGTATGATCGGCGTTCAGTTTTAATCCATTTAACAGAAAAGGGCCGAAAAAAACGTGAAGTATCCATTGTTACTGTGCGGTCATTCAATGAGGCGGTTCGTAATGCGGTAGAAGATCAGGAACTGGAAGTATTTTTCCGTGTTGCCTCGAAAGTTAACAGTGTTGTAGAACAAGCAAATAAAGAACAAATAAACTTGTTGGAGGATTTCCCTCTGACGACCAAATAGGTGAATAATACCCAAAACAAATTAAATTTTTTACCACACCATGAATCGATCTATTAAAAAAGCGGCTATCCTTGGCTCTGGAATTATGGGCTCAAGAATTGCCTGCCATTTGGCAAACATCGGCGTAGAAGTACTTTTGTTGGATATCGCTCCCAAAGAACTGACGCCCGAGGAGGAAAAGAAAGGTTTGAGCCTGGAGATGGCTGTTGTGAAAAACCGCATCGTTACCCAGATGTTCAACACAGCAGTAAAATCCAAGCCCGCCTCGCTTTATGATCCGGCTTTTGCGCAAAGAGTTACCCTGGGTAACTTCGATGATGATATGCCCAAAATTAAGGAGGTAGACTGGATTGTGGAAGTGGTGGTAGAAAATCTGGGCATCAAAAAGGTGGTGTTTGAGCAGGTGGAAAAATACCGTACGCCGGGAACTTTCATTACCTCAAATACCTCAGGAATTCCCATTCACCTGATGACCGAAGGCCGTTCGGAAGACTTCAAGAAGTATTTCTGCGGTACGCACTTTTTCAACCCGCCTCGCTATCTGAAGTTGCTCGAGGTTATTCCTACCCCTGATACCGATCCGGAAGTGGTGGATTTCTTCATGCATTATGGAGACCGATACCTCGGTAAAACCACTGTACGCTGTAAAGATACTCCTGCATTTATCGCCAACCGTGTTGGTATTTATGCGATTTTGAAGGTCGTGGATTCCATGCAGAAGTTTGGGCTGAATATCGACCAGATTGATAAATTAACCGGTCCGGTGATCGGCCGTCCGAAGTCGGCAACCTTCCGTACTTCTGATGTCGTAGGGCTGGATACCCTTGTGAAGGTCTCCAACAACCTTTATGCTACTTTGGAGAATGATGAGTCAAGAGAGACCTTTAATCTGCCTCCGGTGATCAACACCATGATCGAAAAACAATGGCTAGGGGATAAAACCAAGCAAGGCTTCTATAAAAAGACCAAAGACGAGAATGGCAACAAAGTGATCTTGACTTTGAATCTGGAAACGCTGGAGTATGAACCAAAGCAGAAGGCCTCTTTCCCTACTCTGGAAATGACCAAGCCTATTGATGACGTGAAGGAACGTTTCAAGGTATTGCTTTCCGGTAAAGACAAAGCGGGTGAATTTTATCGTGATTCTTTCTATGGCTTATTCCAATATGTGTCTAACCGCATTCCTGAAATCACCGATGAGCTTTACAAAATAGACGATGCGATCTGTGCTGGTTTTGGCTGGGAAGTAGGTCCATTCAAAACCTGGGAATTGGTGGGTGTGAAAAAGACCGTCGCCAAAATGGAAGAAGCAGGTTACAAGCCTGCCCGATGGGTTTATGAAATGTTGGAGGCTGGTCATGAATCCTTCTTTAAGGCTGAAGGCGGAACCACGACTTTCTATGACATTCCTTCCAAATCCTATAAAGGTGTTCCTGGTACGGAAGAGTACATCATACTGGACAATTTGCGGGAAAGCAATGTGGTCTGGAAAAATTCAGGCACTACCCTTTTCGATATTGGCGATGGGGTATTGAACCTTGAGTTCCATACCAAAATGAATACCCTTGGTGGGGAAGTGATTGAAGGGATCAATAAGGCGATCAGTCTGGCAGAAGAAAAATACCGCGGTTTGGTGATTGCCAATAACGGGCAGAACTTCTCCGCAGGTGCCAACCTCGCTTTGGTATTTATGAATGCCATTGAACAGGAGTATGATGAGATTGACTTCATGATTGCGGCTTTCCAGAAGACCATGATGCGTGCCCGATATTCTTCGGTGCCTGTGGTGGTTGCTCCGCATGCCCTGACTTTAGGTGGAGGTTGTGAACTGACCCTGCATGCCGATCACGTTCAGATGGCCGGGGAAACCTACATTGGATTAGTGGAAGTCGGTGTTGGGCTGATCCCTGCCGGGGGAGGAACCAAAGAGCTGACCATGCGCGCGGCTGATCGTGCCATGAGTGGAGATGTAGAGCTCAATACTTTACAGGAAACCTTCATGAATATTGCGATGGCTAAAGTGGCCACTTCCGCCTATGAAGCCAAAAATATGGGCATTATTACGGCTAAAGACAGCATTACCCTCAATAAAGATCGACAGATAGCCGATGCGAAGGCGGCTGTAATTCGCCTTGCGGATCAAGGATATACACAGGCTGCTGAGCGTACATTTAAGGTACAGGGCCGGTCAGGTATGGCCATGTTCTATGCTGGGGTAAACGGTATGCGAATGGGGAATTATATCTCTGATCACGACGTGAAGATTGCCAAGAAAATTGCCAACGTGATGTGTGGTGGTGACCTCTCGGCACCAACAGTTGTTTCCGAACAGTATTTGCTTGACCTCGAAAGGGAAGCCTTCCTGTCGCTGACAGGCGAGAAAAAGACCCTTGAGCGTATTCAGGCAATTCTCAATGGTGGCAAACCATTACGCAACTAATCCATTACCAAACGCAAAATTTAGAACCATGAATGCATATATCGTTGCCGGCTATCGTTCGGCAGTAGGAAAAGCAAAAAAGGGCGGTTTTCGATTCACCCGCCCCGATGATATTGCTGCGGATGTGATTAAACATTTGGTCAGTAAAGTAGAAGGTCTTGATACCAAAAGAGTCGATGATTTGATTGTGGGATGTGCCATTCCTGAAGCGGAACAAGGCATGCAAATGGGGCGGATGATCTCCCTTTTGGCCTTGGGTATTGATGCGCCAGGCTTTATTGTGAACCGTTACTGCGGATCAGGCCTGGAGGCTATTGCCATTGCCAGTGCGAGAATTCATGCAGGGCAGGCGGATTGCATTATCGCTGGTGGTGCAGAGTCCATGTCGATGGTACCCATGATGGGTTATAAAACCGCCTTGAATTATAAAATTGCGGAAGAAACTCCCGATTACTATACTTCTATGGGACTGACGGCCGAGCAGGTAGCCCTGAAGTATGGCATCAGCAGAGCCGAAGCGGATGAGTTTGCCGTGAAATCTCACGCCAAAGCAGTGGAGGCGATCAAGCAAGGGAAATTCAAAGATGAGATCGTTCCGGTAACCGTTGAAGAGGTTTATCTGGATGAAAACATGAAACGCAAGAGCCGTTCGTTTACGGTGGATACCGATGAAGGCCCTCGCCCTTCGACCGTGGATGGCTTGGGCAAATTACGCCCTGCTTTCGCTATGGGTGGGCAGGTAACTGCCGGTAACTCTTCCCAAACCTCAGATGGTGCCGCTTTCGTGATGGTCATGTCTGAAGCAATGGTCAAAGAACACAACCTTGAGCCGATTGCCCGCCTGGTAAGTTATTCGGTGGCAGGTGTTGAGCCTAAACTGATGGGGATTGGCCCCGTGGAGGCCATTCCTAAAGCTTTGAAAGTGGCAGGATTGTCACTAAATGATATCGAACAAATAGAATTGAATGAAGCCTTTGCTGCCCAGTCATTAGGGGTAATTAAGGGTGCTGAGCTGAACCCCGACATTGTGAATGTGAATGGTGGCGCCATTGCCCTTGGGCACCCGCTGGGATGTACAGGAGCAAAATTGTCGGTACAGTTATTCAATGAAATGCGTCGCAGAAATCAAAAATACGGAATGGTCACAGCCTGTGTCGGTGGCGGCCAAGGCGTTGCCGGTATTTATGAATTGCTGAAATAATGCTGGTAGGTGGAGGGAATGCCCTGCACCTACCATTTCAAACCCCTATTGAACAACAAAACAAACTATACCCTACTATGGAAACACTAAACCAAGAAAAGAAAGCGATAAAAGGTGGTGAGTTCTTAATTTCGGAAACTCAACCTCAGGATGTTTTTACACCCGAAGAGTGGAATGAAGAGCAAAAGATGATTGCTCAGACCTGTACTGACTTTGTGGACCATGAGGTACATCCGCATGTGGAGGCTTTGGATGCAATGTCTGACCCTAACCTGATGCCTTCTTTATTGGATAAATCTGGTGAGCTTGGCCTTTTGGGAACCTCTATTCCTGAGCAGTATGGTGGCTTCGGAATGGACTTTAACACCTCCATGCTGATCGCCGAAAAGGTGGGTGCAGGCTATTCCTTCGCCGTGGCTTTATCCGCACATACAGGTATCGGTACATTGCCGATTTTGTATTATGGCAATGAAGACCAAAAAGCCAAATACCTTCCTAAACTGGCTTCGGGAGAATGGAAAGCCTCTTATTGCCTGACAGAGCCAGACTCTGGTTCCGATGCCAATTCAGGAAAAACCAAAGCAGAGCTAACCGCTGATGGCAAGCACTACCTGGTGAACGGACAAAAAATGTGGATTACCAATGGGGGGTTTGCAGACATTTTTATTGTCTTTGCCAAAATTGAAGACGATAAAAACCTGACGGCCTTTATCATTGAAAAGGATTTTGGTGGGGTAACCATGAATGAGGAAGAAAAGAAGATGGGGATCAAAGGGTCATCCACCCGTCAGATTTTCTTCAACGACTGTAAAGTGCCTGTCGAAAATATGCTTTCAGATCGCCAGAATGGTTTTAAAATAGCACTGAACATTCTGAATATTGGTCGGATCAAATTGGCCTCGGCAACACTTGGCGCATCTAAAGGCGTGATTCAAAATGCTCTTGGCTATGCACAGGAACGCAAGCAGTTTGGGAAGTCAATTTCAGAGTTTGGGGCAATTAAGCACAAATTAGGGGAAATGATGGCAAGAATTTATGCTTCGGAGGCGGCGACTTACCGCGCAGGGCAAAATATTGACGATGCTTATGATGCACTGATCGCCAACGGAATGTCTGAAGCGGAAGCCAAGCTGAAAGCCGTGGAGGAATTTGCAATCGAGTGTGCGATGCTGAAAGTACATGGATCGGAAACCCTGGATTATGTAGTGGATGAGGGCGTACAGATTTACGGAGGTATGGGCTACTCGGCAGATGCCCCAATGGAGCGAGCTTACCGTGATTCCCGTATTAATCGGATTTTCGAGGGAACGAACGAGATTAACCGTATGCTTACCATCGACATGTTGCTGAAAAGAGCCATGAAAGGGGAGCTTGATTTAATGTCGCCTGCAATGGCAGTGGCCAAAGAGCTGACTTCAATTCCTGATTTTGGAGGAGATGACGACGAGCGTATTTTGGCAGGAGAGCATAAGTTGCTGAAAAATTTGAAGAAAGCAGGCTTGATGATCGCTGGTGCGGCAGTTCAAAAACTGATGGCTACACTCAAAGATGAGCAGGAAATTTTGATGAATCTCGCCGATATGCTGATTCAGGTGTATGCTTTGGAATCAGCGGTATTGCGTACCGAGAAAATTATTGCCGCTCAGGGAGAAGAAGCCGCAAAGGTGCATATCGAGATGGTGAAAATCTATGCGCAGTTTGCCGTAGATCAGGCGACATCAGCAGGGAAACAAGCGATTTATGCTTTTGCGGAAGGCGATGAGATGCGCATGATGCTCATGGGCTTGAAGCGATTCACAAAAATTCAACCACATAATTTAAGAGATGCGAGACGATTCGTAGCGGATTATTGCTTAGACAAAGGACAATATCCTTTCGGCTAATGCATTAGTCCAATGGTGTAATTCTATTGTTTTTTATTCGAAACCGACCACATTTGGTCGGTTTTTTTATTTTAAATTACATTCATAAGTCCCACCTTTGAGATAGGAAGAATCATTTTTCCGTTCACCCATTAAAAATAACCACACAACTTATGAAAGTATTGAAGCAGCTATTTTACTGGTTTTCAGCATTCATGCTGATCCTGAGCTTGTCAGGTTTGTCGTCTTGTGCACAACAGAAGTATAAATCTTATGGAAAGACCAAAACAATTAAAGAACGCGGGAAAGGGAATACAAAATATAAGACGATCTATTAATGATTGTGATTTAAGGCTGATCTCATCTTAATTTCATTTGTGCGTTTGCTTTTCCTTTCTAAAAGTGATAATTTTCGACGCATCACTTTTTTGTATGTTAAGTCGAAAGATTAGGATAGATGATATCAGAGAAAATAGAAACTCAAAGCCAAATGGGGCAAGAGCAAAAATCAGGTTGGTTGGAGAAGTTGGCTCAAAGATGGGAACTCAACAGTACTAAGCAAGTGTTGTTGGTGCTGTTGGTCTTTTCACTGACGGGCTCCACGGTAGCCTATATGCGAAAAGGGATTTTCGCCCTTTTTGGTTATGATGATGCCACTCCTTTCTGGCTGAAAGTCATCACTTATATTGCATTGGTTTTCCCAAGTTATCAAATCTTGATTTTGGTTTATGGCTGGATTTGTGGCCAGTTTGATTTCTTCTGGAAGAAGGAGAAGAAAATGCTTCAGCGCATGAGGCTGATGAAAAAAGATACAGATAAAAAATAGGCATACAAAAAAGGCGAATCTTTTCAGGATTCGCCTTTTTTATTATACGTCGTAAGCGTCAAATTTTTTCCACCATTCCTTCCGCTTTGCTTCCGTCCAATGGTAGCGCTCTTGCAGCCGCTCAATGGTCATCAGTACTTCATTGATGTCTGCAGGCCGGTCGTTGATATCATAGGCCATACAGGAGAACAGGAAGTCGATCAGTTCCGAAGGTAAATCCTGCATTTGATACGCGTCGATATTGATCATATCTTTCGTCAGTGGCTTACCCCCCAGATTACTTTGGGAGAGCATATCGATCAACAGTTTTTTACCCAAAAGGAAAAAGCCAATAGCACCAAGGGAGTAAATATCCACCCGATGGTCTGCCAGCTTGGGATTGCTCATACGCTCTGGCGCAAGATACGAAGGCGTACCAGCAACCTGATTCATTTGCGTGATTTCCTCTTCATCGTGCATATCCTTCACCAGACCGAAATCAAGTACCTTGATGTAATCAGGCTCTCCGCCAATCTTGCAAAGCATGATGTTTTGCGGCTTAATGTCGCGATGAACCAAACCCATCTGATGCGCTTCTTTCAGTGATTTTGAAACCTGCATCAGGATGTGCAACACGCGCTCGATAGGTTGTTCCCCATGCAATTTGACAAGCTCCTGCAGTGAAATACCATCAAGAAACTCCATGGCATAATAAAAACGACCATCTTTGGTGTAATTGTAATCGTAAATTCTGATCGTGTTCGGGTGTGAAAGTCGGGCAACCATCTGCACCTCCCGTTCGAAGCGTTGCAGGTGTTCCGACTCTATAAGCTCTTTTCTCAGGACTTTAATTGCCGTTGGCCGTCTTAAGAAGGCGTGTTCTGCCAAATAAACTTCCCCAAAGCCTCCTTCGCCAATTTTTTTCTTGATCATATAATGCCCCATTCGGTTGGCCTTACTGACTTTTTTCTTCAGCAATGAGATATTTACATTACTGTTGAACAACAAAATGGAAAGAATGATGATCACAAAGAACATCGGGAAATACACAATTCGGATATAGCGGATAGGCGCAAAAACCTCATCAGCCTCTACTTCTGTCGCCACCCCAAAATTATACTCTGGAAGCCAATACCACGCCCCGACCATTTCCTTGCCTGCATAATTGCGGTAAGGTTCCATCACTGTCCCATAGTTGAGGCTATCAGAGGTGGTGCCCTTTGCTTCCAGGGCCCGCTGGACAATCCTGACGTAGTTGGAGCTTTCCTCAGGGTCACGCATGGCCTGAATGCTATTGTGGTGAATGGTGTCCGAACTGGCGGTAATCAAACCTACCTGATCGAGTTCTGTGAGGGTCTTGGAAATTAAGCGGCCTTCATGATCGAAAGCGTAAGACTCCCCTCCTTTTCCCTCAAGTGCAATATTGAAAAGCTTCGAGAACTGATGCTGCGGATTTGCGGCCACAGCAACCCCACCAATAATGCGGCGCTGCTCGTCATATATCGGTGCGCAGAAGTAACAGTAAGTATTGTAATTATCGATCAGGATGTGCTTCTTCTGTTCTTGAAATGGGGGAAGAAACACAGAACGGCCTTCACGAAGATCCGACAGGATACCCATCAAATCTTTTGAGATGTAAGTGCCTACGATATAATGATTCAGCGTAGAGTCTGCCTCAATTTCAGTGGCGCTGTCTACTGCGTTATTATGAAATGCTACAACAGCACCCGATAAATCAATAATTGCAATCAGCGAAGCATTCCCCTGCTCCTTGATTTTATCGAGGAGCGTATCGAAACGTTTATGCGCATCTACTTTGAAAGTGCGATCAATGAATGGCTTTTGAGCGGAAGCCTGTAAAATCTCTACGGCAGTCTGGTGAAGCTCTGTGCTGTCAGACACCTCGCGGGAAACTTCCGTGAGCTGATTACCCACCCATGTTTTCAGCAGTTTATGTTGTGCAATAAGAATGGATTCGAGTTCCTTGCGCTGCTGATTGATGATCTCTCGGCGAACACCTGAACGGAACAGGTTACCACATAATGAAATCAGCAATAAACAGGACGCCAAAGCCAGTGCCCGAACCCTTTTTGGGACCAGCAGTTGGTTGCGCCATTGCTCAAGAACAGAAATTTTCTTTTTGGAAGTAAACTGGGTGTCAGCGCCAACACGCTGAATAATACTTTTGGTTTTATTGGCAGTGGTTGTACCTGACTTGGTGATCGGGCTTTCCTCAACAAAATTCAGCAAAGACATAACCTCTTTACGCACCGACTCATCTCCCTCTGACAAGAGATCAATCTTTGCCTGAGCAAGCTCTGGAGGTAGATCCATCACCTGAGCAATGATATCACTGACTTTTTGGTGTTTATCCTGATGCATTGAGTCTGAAATTGAAAATCGTTGGTTAAGTACTATGACTTACTAAAATAGAAATAACAAAAATCAAGCCGTATATGAAATGATAATTGATGTTTTAAGTGTAAAAAATAATACCGAAAATATTCGAAGCCGTTACAGGCTATTTCAAGTAGATTATTGGAGGGAAAGTTAATCAAATGATTTAAGATTTTTAATAAAAAAAAGCCGTTTTCGATAAGAAAACGGCTTTTTAACATATTTTGGGATAGTATTAAATGTCACACTGGCCTGACATACAAGCTAACTCTTGTGCAGCAGTTGTGTAATCTTCTTCCTCGAAGCGGTAGATTTTCGCAAAATCAATCTCAGGGAAAGCAGCATTTAATTTCTCATAAGTAGCTTTATCGATCTCTACATAAGGCATTTGATCAAATTGTGCATCGTATGCTGGAAGGAAAGTCATACCGCCAATACGGCTTTGGTTTTCCCACGTCCAGCGAACAATATCCAAAACTTCATCCTGCTTATAGGTAATCGTTACCGATGGGTTATGTTCCGTATAGTTGGTTTTTACTCTCAACCAGTACTCACATTGCTCAAGGGCAGTACGGTCATTTCTTGTTACGGCACCTTCTGGCGCTTTTACAGGGAAATGAGCTACGTAAGTTGTCGCATTTTCGGCTGTTTGTCCATTTTCAGGATCCATAGGTACACCCGACGATTTCAATACCTTGTAAATTGGAGTGGCAGCGCCAACACGCACGTTACGGATGTAGTAAGGAGACCAGCGAGAGTGAATACCTGGTGAACAGTTCAACAACTGAGAAGAGTTACCTGAAGGCTTCACACAGGTGATGGATGCCGAAGCATTGATGCCCAGTGTCGCTGCATATTTTGCGTTGGTTTCTACGGCAAGATCTCTAAGAGTTTTCATTACCTCAGCATCCTGAACCAATGGTGTATCCAACTGCCCGTTGATGTCCACCCCTAAAAGGCGCTCTTCTTCACAGTTTTTCTTCCAATGGTCGCGAAGGCCAGGGAAATGCGTCGCCATAGACTGGATAGTACCGATAATGGTCGCCAACTCTACTTTTTCTTTCAGGTCTTCCAAGGTGTCCTCAGGGCGGGCAACCGCTACTGAAAGGTTACAGAACTGGAATGGGCGCAAGATAATTTCGCCACAAGGGTTGGTACCGAAGCGAGCTTCTTTACGACGGGCAGGCTTGGTAGCCAAAGCGGCTTTTCTGTTGAAGATACCGGGCTCACCACGCTCTGAGTGTACCATATCCAAAAGATATTTGGCGATCTCTGCCTGTGAAAGCTCACGCTCAGGCCAAACTGCCGAGTTGTTGGCATTCCAGCGCTGTGGGTTTGTTCTCCAGAAGTCACCATCTTTTGAGTGGCGCATTGCGTCATCATCAAAATCAAACAATGAGATCATTGCTGTACGGCGAACACCGCCAGAAACAGCAGCAGAACCAATCGCACACATAATATCATGCGCATCTACGGAACGAAGGAATCGACCCTGGCGAGCAATGATACGCGCACGGGCAAAATCCAACATCTGACGCAATGGCTCAGGACCCGAAGCACGACCACCTTTAATGCGCAATACGGCACCTGAAGGACGTACCAGCGAGTAATCAAATTTAATATCGTTACCTGCGAACCAAGCATCCAAACCAACACGCAATGAATCTCCCCAGCCTTCGGTGGTGTCTGTTACCACGTGTGTAGGAAGAATAGTGCCTTGCTGGCGCTTGATACGAGGGAAGTTTTCTATGTATTCGTTCTCTACAGAGAAACCTACACCACAACCTGCCATGGAAATCAGTAATGCTTCAACGAATGAATCCACTGAATCTACAGGCATATAAGAACAGTTGTAAATCGACATGTTGTTACGGCGTGCCGCAGGGCCTGCCATGGCCAACAAACGCATCGATGGCATCACACGCATGTCCAGAATACCCTTACGAACACGTTCGTAATCAGCTTCAGGAAGGCGGTTTTCAGAAAGTTCTTTCATGAAATCCACTGCGCGGTCCACCGTTTCGATCCATGTCTCACGGCGGCCTTTCTCATAGCCAAAACGAGAGTATTTATCGTAAAACTGGAACTTCTGTAATTGTGTAGGGAAGAATTTATCCGATGCTTCAAAGTCCTCTTTTACCTCCTGAGGAATCGGACGATGCTCTCTAAGCTTGGCATGCTCGGCGCGGTAAAGAATATAATGCTTGGCTGCGGCATATTCTCCTTCGGCCTGAAGTGTCATTTCCACGATATCCTGAATATTTTCTACTGTCGGGACATCATATTGTGCCGAGACGATATTCACCACACGCTCGGTGAGGTTGGAAATCAACGGCTTCACTTCTGATTCCTTACGACCCACATTGGCAAAACACTTCAAGAGAGCGTTTTCAATTTTTGATGGATCGAAAGTGGCGCGTTTGCCATTTCGCTTGACTATTTGAATGGGCTGATTCACGGTTTCTTCAGCATTTGCTGCGTTTAGAGTCTCTGAAGCGGAATTTTCGGACATAGTTTAATCGGGGATTTTGTTAAAATACCTAAATGTGCTTGTTCCCTGGCTTCGTTTAATTGCTTAAAATTACGAAGTCCTCAAGGAATAAGATAGTTCAAGCTGTTCCTAAGTTGTTCAGAATAAAGGAGCTACTTTAAAAAGTGCAAAATTTATTTGCAGGCATCCTTAAACGTTTGCTGATTGATCCTGAAGGCAGGACACTCGCTTGAAGAGCATCAAATGTAGTAAATAAAACGACAGCATGGGAAAGCAAAAAAATCTTCAAAGAAAAGTTCTTCAAATATTCCAAAAGGATGCATTTAGTGGTTTATCTTTTAAAAAATAGCACATATTTTATTTGAGCACCGCTATTGGTGGTGGCAAATGGTTATTATATAAATATTTAGTGAGTGCGTTTGCAAATAGGAAACATTTCAAATCTACTTCCTGAAATTAAGGCTAACCCATTTCTTGAGGTGATTTTAACCGATCACTATTTTTTACAATTGTGGTTTAATAAAAACGCACAATGTTTAAAAAGTGCAATTTACTTCTGCCCATATTTTTTTAAGGCTTGACTTTTACATAAATAAAAAAGTAGCAAGGAAAAAAAGTTCCTTGCTACGCGAATTGGGGTATGAAAAGAAAGCTAAATGCTTGATGGATTTACTTACTGAATGGAGAGGTGCTTCTGAAAGGCTTTTTTACCTTGTATAATTTGAAGCTGATACTCCCCTGCCTCAAGGGGGGCTGTGTCAATGGTGGTTTGGTAGGCGCCATCCACCGCCGAGATGCTTCGCTGAAGTATGGTTTGCTGTTGGCCGTTGAGTAGTTTCATTTCAAGGTTTTTGGCCTTGGCCTCAAAGCCGATAGAAATCTGGTTGTCCTGAACCATCAATTCTATATTTTGCAATTTCAGCGGATCAAAACCACTTTGTTTTTGCTCTTCGGGTGTCAGGTTATGCAGTCGGGTAGTTTTTTTGGCAGCAGGAAAATGTGCCTGCATATACTGCTGTATATCTCCTGAAGAAACGTGGGCTTGCTGAAGTTGTGCCATGGCCTGCTGTTTCAGCTGTTGTATTTGTTGTGGCGAAAATCCCTGAGGGATCCCTGTGCCGTTGTTATCGAAAAATTGCTGAAAGGAACTGTCGTTGAAGAACGACCCCATATTGGCCATACCATGCTGAAAGAGGCTGTCGAAATTATCGGGGATCATATTTTGCTGAAATCCGAAGCCCGAAAATGGATCTGCGCCTGTGGAGTCAGTGGAAGAAAAAGACGAGGAAGACGAAAAGGAGAACGCCCCATTCATGCCCGCTTCTTGCATTTGCTTTTGCACATTGGCCTGATCGGCCTCCATGGCCTGGCGGCTGTCGTAAGTTTTGGTGATGGTTTTCTGATGGCCGTTGGCATCGGTGGTCATCATTTTTATGGTATATTTTTCTTTGGTATTTGATTGTGCCCGCAAAGTGGACGAACAACAAAATATACCACAAATGAGGATAAATGTCAGTAGGTGTTTCATGGCTTAAAAAGGATTGTCGTTGCAATGAAATTTACAATGCTAAGGTATTGTCTTTGAGTGGTTTATTTTGTTAATAGGCTGTTAAAACAAGTTAAAAGATGTTAAATACAGGCGCAGGAGTACGATTTAAGAAGCAGGACACTTAAATTGGGTTGGTCTTTTCGGCTATACATCTATGAACAAGAGAAATCTAAATATCGTCATCGGCATCATGTGCCTCTCTACACTCTGCCTGCTGGGTTTTCAGCTGTATTGGGTGGGGAATGCCATGAAAGTGAATGAAGAGCGTTTTAACCAGGATGTTCATATGGCACTGAATGCCGTAGCGCTGAACCTTGAAAAACAGGAGGTGATCCATCGGGTGCATCAACAGCAAAAAGCACTGACCGATTCCGACTTGCTGTTTTGGGTCGATCAGATGCAATCTCACGGCTACCCGACCTCCATACTGGACCAGAATGGGAAGTTGCGTAACAGCCAGCAGTTGCAGCAGCAGATTCAGCGTATGCAAGGGCAGATGACCAACATGATGACGGCCCTGGGCTTACCTGTACAGGGGCTGAATTTTAAAGATCTGATGAATGCTGGTGAAGGACAATGGTCGATCAGTTTGCAGCAGGGCGATTCTATTTATACTTATGGCAACTCCTTTTTTTCCAAAGGAAAACCAAACCGCAAGTTGAATAAAAAGGGCTTTGGCCAATGGAAAAAACAACAGCGATCTCCCGCTGCAATGAAGCAGGAGCAGGAAAAGCGGATGAATGAGCGCAATAAAATGGTGCAGGCCATTGTTGATCAGATGTTTGCCCAACCCCGAACCGTTGCTCAGAAACTTAAAAAGCATACCCTCGATTCCCTACTCCATGCCGAACTTGGACGTCGAGGCATGCACCTCGATTATGAGTATGGTGTAACGCAAAACGATCACTGGCTGATGAGTAGTCATGCGAGCATTAAAGCGGCGGAACTTGTGAGTTCTGACTTCTACACCACGCTTTACCCCAATGATTTCTTCAATTCCAACACCAAACTATTGGTGAATTTCCCTAATAAAGACCGCTTCCTGCTGGGGAAAGTCGGCCTTGCTTTGGGCTCCTCATTGTTGTTGGTACTGGTGATGATTCTTTGTTTTGGTTACGCCATTCATACGATTCTGCATCAGAAGAAAATTTCTGAAATGAAGAATGACTTTGTCAATAACATGACCCACGAGTTCAAAACCCCTATTGCGACGGTCTCGCTGGCCTGCGAAGCACTCGCCGATCCAGATATGAGGCAGTCGGGGTCCATTGTGGATCGCTACCTCGGGATTATCAGGAATGAAAACAAACGCCTTGGACAGCAGGTGGAAAAGGTGTTGCAGGTTGCCCGCATGGATCGTAAAAAGATGAAAGTGAAGTGGGAAACGGTGGATGTGATCAAGGTGGCCAAACAGACAGTGCAAAACATTGCCCTTCAGGTGGAAAAGCGTGGAGGGTCTATTCAAATCGAGCAAACCGCCAAACGAACAGTACTCCGATCGGACCGTGTTCACTTGACCAATATTATTGAAAACCTGTTGGATAATGCCAACAAATACTCGCAGGGAGAACCGCATATTCGCCTGCAAATTGAAGAAACAAAAAATGCATTGATGCTTTCTGTAATTGATCAGGGCTGTGGAATGAGCAAAGAACATATCCGAAATATTTTTGATAAATTCTACCGTATTTCCACAGGAAACCTTCACGATGTAAAGGGTTTTGGCCTTGGGCTCTCCTATGTAAAGTCGGCCGTGGAGGCCATTGGCGGAGAAGTGGAAGTCAGCAGTCAATTGGGAAAAGGATCAACATTTACGCTATTTTTACCTTATGGAACAGAAAACAAAGATTCTATTGGTTGAGGATGACCCCAGCCTTGGACAGATCTTGCAGGAATATTTAACCATCAAAGGGTATGAAACTACCTGGTGTGAGGATGGCGCCGAAGCATGGGCCACTTTTCAGAAGGAGCAATTTCATTTGTGCCTGCTGGATGTGATGTTGCCCAAAAAAGATGGTTTTACCCTCTCGAAAGACATCAAAAATTCCAGTAAAGATGTCCCCTTTATTTTCCTGACCGCCAAGTCCATGAAAGAGGATACGCTGGAAGGGCTGAGCCTCGGGGCTGATGATTACATGACCAAGCCGTTCTCTATGGAGGAACTTTTGCTTCGGATCAAAGCAATACTGCGCAGGACTTATGCCGATGCACCACAGCAGGAAACGGCCAAAGTTTTTGAGTTTGGCGACTGTGTACTTGATGTGCACCTGCAGGAGCTGGCCGTGAAAGGTCATAAAATTCACCTGACCGCCAAAGAGGTTGGACTTTTAAGACTTTTAGTGATGAAGAAAAACCAGACGATGGAGCGCTCCGATGCCCTGAAAGAGATCTGGCAGGATGATTCTTACTTTAATGCCCGAAGCATGGATGTTTACATTGCCAAACTGCGAAAGTACCTCAAGCCTGACCCTTCAGTTTTGATCCAGACCATTCATGGGCAGGGATTCCGCCTGGCGGAAATTGACCAAGCGGCATCCTGAGGAAAGGCAGTGTTTTTTTCCGTTGTTTTTGCTATATTAAGGGGATAATACCCTACCAAGGCAATTTTTTACTAATAACCACATCAGAATGATCGAAATAATCCCTTCTTTAGCAGTGTTGCAGAACAAGGTTGTTCGCCTCCAGCAAGGTAAGTTTGACTCCGCCAAAGAGTATGACAAGTCGCCAACCGACTTGGCGAAGCGATTTGAGGATATTGGCGCCAAGCAAATTCATATTGTTGACCTTGATGGTGTCAAGCGAAAAGAGCCTGTGAACTTGGATATGTTAGACACAATCAGTTCGCATTGTTCACTGAGTGTGAATTTTGCAGGAGGGGTTTATACTGATGGGGCGATCAATAAAGTATTTGAGTACGGCGCCAAAAGTGTTACCGCAGGAGGGCTTTCAGTGCTCAACCCTCGGTTGTTTGTAGGTTGGATGATGACCTACGGACGTGAAAGAATCGCTTTGTCGGCAGATTCGCTCGGAGGGATGATCATGACGGACGGCTGGCTGAAAAACACACAGATTGCCACCGAGGATCATATTGCCTATTTCGCCTCGAGGGGTTTGAAATATTTTAAGGTTACCGACATTTCTCGGGATGGTACTTTAGAGGGGCCTGATACTGAGTTCTTTAAATCGTTGGTGGAGAAGTTTCCTGATATTAATATCATGGCCAGCGGGGGAATCAAGTGTATTGATGATATCAAAAAGCTTGAAGATGTAGGCGTAAAGGGTGTTGTGATCGGTAAAGCCGTTTATGAAGATCATATAAAAATAGAAGACTTAGGTGTATTTGCTTAGGGTAGTTTATAATACGCACTATAATTTACGAGTAGATCATCAGCTTTAAAATATGCGCTGAATGAGGCGTGCTTAAAAAATAACCTGAGGGTGGAAAGAGATCGTTCTTTGCCACCCTTTTTTATGCACCATTTTTATTCGTCAGTAGTATTCCCAAGTAGTATTCCCAGAGGGGGTATAAACAGTATGCTCGTTTCATTGAATTTTCTACCGAAAAGTCATCAGGTACTTTTTGGTGGATGATAGCCCTTTTAGCTACATGAAATATGCAGAAATATACTGGACGATATAGCTCATGAAGCCCTTAACCGATCAGTTTTGGTCATGTTCAATATCAGGCGTTATTCTGAGGTGTGGAAGGTAAAGCAGCGGTCATTTTTCAGGAATCTCTCCTGTTTGCTGTTTCTCAGCCTGTTAGCTGTTTTTGCTGCGGAAACGGTCAATTAATCAGAAAAAAAGTTAATTGTTTAGGATAAAATAGAGGGCAATGAAACCATTTTGGCACGCTTTTAGCAATATTATAAACAGCGGTAAAATAGAACTGCCACCTCTTAGAGGTGGCAGTTACAGTCCAAAAAATCCTTGCGATACGATAAGATAAAAAAGTCCTAATAGTCTTAGCTGAAAAAATAAACCGCTTTACAAATTTCTTGTCCATTCCACAATTTGTAATTAAGGTTCACAGCCTTCAATAAAAAAACAACAAAAAAGTAGAGATTAAAAAGTCGCTTGTCTAAGTCAAAAAAATGGGTTCAGGAATTAAATTCCTGTTCCTTTCTCCAAAAATCTATAATACAAATATCGTTAAAATTTTTTAAAATAACATGACTTTTGTCATTAGTTTAACGAATCTTAATTTTGGTAGTGATATTCAAGGTCAAATTGCAAAATTTTGAATTTTGGCTAAAATCAATGCTAATTTGACATAGTCCGATTTTTCCTTCTGCAGATTGTTTTTTCACAATTGAATTTTTCTCCTTAAATTAAAGCTATACAAGCACTTTATAGCCTATTCGTTGTATTATTTCAATAATGAAATACAGTTGCAAACGTTGGCGGTGAAAAGTAAAAGTTGTAATTTAGTAAGATCGCTCCTCATAAATTAAAACATTTTTCTGCGCATGAAAATTCAAAAAATTTTTGAAAAAAAATCAAAAACCTTCTCTTTCGAGTTCTTCCCTCCTAAAAGTACTCGGGCAAATATAGAATTTGGCATCAACCTGGGGCAACTTTTACGTTTGAGTCCTGATTTCGTTTCGGTTACTTATGGTGCTGGAGGAAGTCATCAGGAGGCCACTTTTGATTTGGTGGATTATATCCAGAATAAGCACGAGCTCACGACAATGGTACACTATACGTGCGTCGGTGCTGATGAGCAGAAAATAAAAACCGATCTTGATTACCTTCAAGGGATTGGAATTGAGAATTTTATGTTGCTCCGTGGCGATCCACCTAAAGGAGAGTCGAGTTTCAAAATTCAGGAAAGCGGTTTTAATAATGCCAGTGATCTGGTTGCTTATGCCAAGACCATCACAGATGCAACGCTTGGTGTGGCGGGCTACCCTGAAAAGCACCCTGAAGCTGTGGACATGAATTCAGACATCAGTTATCTGAAAAATAAAATGGAGCAAGGCGGAGACTTCATTGTTACCCAGATGTTCTTTGATAACGACGCTTACTTTTCTTTTGTAGAAAGGTGCCGTAAAGCGGGGATCAAGGCAAGGATTATTCCTGGGATTATGCCTATCACGAATTTCAAGCAGATCAAGCGCTTTTCATCGATGGTGAATGCCCATATTCCTGATGAGATCATCAATGCGATGGAACCGCTACAGGATTCGCCAGACAAGATGTACAAAGTCGGGGTTTATCTTGCCTTAAAGCAGTGTATGGAGCTTCTTGAACGTGGGGCGCCTGGCTTGCATTTTTATACCCTCAATAAATCGCGTGCGACGGTCGATATTTTTGAGGCTTTGCCTGAGTGGCTGAAACGCTCTTGATTTGGTTCAGGGATGAAGTAATGCACCCAATAGCAATGACATAAAAGCCAAGGAGTTACAGGTATAACAAAAAAAGTAGTCCAAAATAAGATTTTCAGTATTGATAAAGACTGCCCGAAATTAGGACGGTCTTTTTTTATGTTCAAAATTTTATATGGTGAAGGGGTGTTTGTGCAAAATATTGGGTTTAAATTTTCATTGCTTCTATGGTGTTTCAAAATCAAATTTCGTTTTAAAGCGCATGTTTTATCTGAAAAATGACTGATCTTTGCATTTCACCGAACCATTTATCGAAATGGTTCAACACCTTTGATCAGGATTTATGATAGCATACAAATTGTTTTTAACCACCGTGTTTTTGGGTTTTTTCTCGATGATGAACCCCTTTGCATTGATCCCTGTTTATGCAAGCTTGGTGGAGCGATTCGACGGACATACCCGACGTAAAATCGCCAATAAAGCCTGCATTGTCAGCTTCTTTTTGCTGGCACTTTTCGTGCTGCTCGGAAATGTGATTTTTCAGATGTTCGGGATTACCCTGAATGCTTTTCGTTTAGTGGGTGGCGCCATCATGATTTCCGCTGGCGTAGAGTTGCTTCGGGGGAAAATGAGTAAGGAGAATCGCCCTAAAGGGGATGTGGAGCGCGAGGATATGTCGTCAGAGGATATTGCCATTTCGCCTCTTGCGGTCCCAATTTTGGCGGGCCCAGGTACGCTGGCAGTCGGTATGAACTTCTCAGGAATGTACCCTGGCTGGTGGTACTCTTTTGCCATTGTGGGCATTGGCGCAGTTACACTGAGTATCGTTTACTTTTCTTTTATTTACTGTGAACTGATCACTAAATTTCTCGGTCGCGACCTGATGGACGTTATCGCAAGAATCATCGGTTTAATTATTGCCGTTATGGGAGTGCAAATGATCCTGTTCGGAATTCAGTCTGTACTGGAAGGCTGGGGGCTGATTCACGGGCTGTCAGTATAAAAATATTCAATAACATGAAAAATATCATCTTTTGAGGTGATGGAGGGTTTTTTTAAAATATTTTTAATTTGACTTCAGTATAGTAAGATTATTTATAATTTATGCGATCAGAAAGGGCTTTTGCCCTTTTTTTTTAGGGCAAAAAATAGACTGCATCAAGGTGTAAATCAACTGCCTAAGAGGATATTTATAAAAAATTATTTATTTTTGATAAAATACCTCGAAGGACGTAAATGAACCATATTTTTTAGACTGAAGTCCGTTTGAGATTAAAATTAAATTATACCATTCAACATTAATCTGATAGACATGAGCAATTCGAAACAATTCAGCTTCATTGGAAAAGCATTTTACCCACTAATGATGATCTTCGCAGTTATCATTTTGGCTCTTTCGATCGGTGTTTATCATCACGTACAAGATGATACCACTACTGCAAGTATTGAGACTACAGAAACAACAACGGCACAAGCGGTTGATTAAGAGAAAATATATTTGATGAAAAGCATCCTTCGGGGTGCTTTTTTTTTGGACAAAAATCGCTTGAGCTTGTTATAGTAAAGTAAACAAAGAAAAACTTTATGAAAGATAAAGCGAAAGCAAGTAAGAAAATCATCACCGTTCTTACCTATGTAATGCTCGGCGTGATTATTATTGGCGCAGTGCTGTTCGGTGTGCTGCAATAAATCAGGAAGCATCTGCCCTAATCGGTCAGGTGCTTTTTTGTTTTCCAATAACACAAATGTTAAAAATCCTATTAATTTTCAATAATGCTGTCAGTGTGGCTTTACTTTTGCAATGAAACCATTGAACATTACATGATTATCGCATGTAAATGGCTTCAAAACTTAACTTTAAGGAATAGGCAGGGCGATGACTCCTAAAATATGCACTGCCTTCCTTTTTAACACTGATGACAATGGGTAAGGACAAGAAAAAAACGGGCGTTAAGATTTCAATGAACTTCACTTATGTGATGTTATTCGTGATCGTACTTTGCGCAGTGCTTTACGGCTGTAATGTGTAATGCACAAAGCAAGAAAACGCAAAAAAAGGCGCTTGATACGATATCAAGCGCCTTTTTTATTGTATATGCACCGAGCCTGTTTTGGTTCAAACGTCTTGCTTGGATCAAAATTTTAATCGTTTGAATTGCTTTAGCCCAAGCGGGATGCTTGAACTAAAGATTTTTTTTAAAGCTATCGCGAGAGTCCTCTTTCGTGATGCAACAACCTCGTTTATTTCTTCACCGCCAATTTATCCTTCAGCTCGTTCAGCTTCAGCAGTGCCTCAACAG
Source organism: uncultured Persicobacter sp. (assembly GCA_947498325.1). Taxonomy (GTDB): domain Bacteria; phylum Bacteroidota; class Bacteroidia; order Cytophagales; family Cyclobacteriaceae; genus Persicobacter; species Persicobacter psychrovividus. The sequence continues at coordinate 46,575 of CANMKE010000002.1, read as the reverse complement.
GCGTCATGGCATTGACATCCAACTTGCGGAGCATGCGCTCGACTTCTGCCAATTGCGGATCCACGGCATCAAACAAATTCATCTGGAAGTTATTTTTCGGCATCGCCTCGATGCGCTCTTTGGTGCGTTCCTTCGTGCGGCTGTCCTCCAAATGCGCCAATACTTCATTGGCTCGGGTAACGATCGGCTTGGGCATTCCCGCCAACTGCGCCACATGAATACCGAAACTGTGGGCACTTCCTCCGGCTTGTAGCTTACGCAGGAAGATCACTTTTCCGTCAATTTCCTTCACCGATACATTGTAATTTTTGATGCCTTTGAAATCTTCCGCCAATTGGTTCAGCTCATGATAGTGCGTCGCAAAAAGCGTTTTGGCTTTGGCTTTTCGGTGATTGTGCAAATATTCAACAATCGACCAAGCGATCGAAACCCCGTCATAAGTCGAGGTCCCACGACCAATTTCATCCATCAAAATTAAACTTCGCTCCGACAGGTTGTTCATGATCGAAGCCGTTTCGGTCATCTCCACCATAAAAGTAGATTCCCCTTTTGAGAGGTTATCCGAAGCACCCACACGGGTAAATACTTTATCGATCCAACCGATTTTGGCTTCAGACGCAGGGACGAAAGCCCCCATTTGTGCCATCAAAACGATCAATGCCGTCTGGCGCAACAAAGCCGACTTACCCGCCATGTTTGGTCCTGTGATGATGATGATTTGCTGATCGTCATTGTTGAGCAAAATATCATTCGGAATGTAAGGTTCGCCAATAGGCAATTGCTTTTCGATCACGGGATGGCGACCGCCCTTAATATCCAACGTAACCTCTTCGGTCATTTGTGGCTTGACATATTCATTCGTCAGCGCACTTTCAGCAAAAGAACTCAGACAGTCGATGCTCGCCACCGCAAAAGCATCCTGCTGAATCGGCCCGATGTATTCTGCGGTAAATTGTATGAGTTCGCGGAAAATAGCCTGCTCAATAACCGACAGCTTTTCCTCGGCACCCAAAATCTTCTCTTCATAAACCTTCAGCTCCTCGGTGATGTATCGCTCGGCATTCACCAACGTTTGCTTGCGAATCCACTCCTGAGGCACCTTGTCCTGATGTGCTTTTGAGACTTCAAGATAGTAACCAAATACTTTATTGTAAGAGATTTTCAGCGATGGAATACCTGTGCGCTCCTTCTCTCTTTCCTTGATTTGATCCAAATAGTCTTTTCCTGAAAAAGCAATTGCACGCAATTCATCCAATTCCGCATTGACACCATCGTTGATGATGTTCCCCTGATGAAAAAGCATTGGTGCATCCTCCTTCAGGACCTCTTGCAAGCGCTCATGCAGTTTGGTGCATGGGTTAATGCGGTCTGCCAAAGCCTGAAGCTCTGCATAAGGAGAATCCAATAATTGCTCACGGATTGGCCCTAAAGCTTGCAGGGCCTTTTTCAGTTGAGTCAGCTCTCGCGGATTAATACGCCCCGCCCCTACTTTGGAGATCAGGCGCTCAATATCATAAATGTTTTTCAGTTGGTCGCGGATAATCAGCTGAAGCTCTTCATCCTCACAAAGGGCTTCCACGCAGGCGTGTCGATGCTGAATGGCGTTCAGGTCTTTCAGCGGCAGTACCAACCATTTCTTCATCAGACGACCACCCATTGGGGTCAAAGTATGATCCAAAACCTGAATCAACGGCACACCGCCTTCTTGTTGCGGCGCAAGCAATTCAAGGTTACGGATGGTGAATTTATCCAGCCAAACATACCGATCCTCTTCAATGCGGGAAATGCTGTTGATGTGCGCAATTTCCTTATGAACAGTATCTTCCAAATAATATAAAATCGCTCCTGCCGAGATAATTCCTTCTTGTAATCGTTCAATACCAAAACCTTTCAGGGAATCCGTTTTGAACTGCTGAATCAGTTTTTCATAGCCATATTCATAGCTGAAAATCCATTCTTCCAAAGTGAAGGTATTGTACTGATCATCAAAAGAGTGCTGATATTGCTCTCGCTGTGAACGGCAATAAAGAATTTCTGACGGACGAAAACTCTGGATCAAATTCTCGATATAAGTCAATTCACCCGTAGCCACAGAGAATTCTCCTGTCGATAAATCCAAAAAGGAAACACCATGTCCATTTTTGCCAAAATAAACCGACGCCAAATAGTTGTTCACCTTCTGATCCAACACCTGATCGTTGAACGAAAGCCCTGGCGTTACCAATTCGGTTACCCCTCTTTTGACAATCCCCTTGACTGATTTAGGATCTTCCAACTGATCGCAAATCGCCACCCGATGACCCGCACGTACCAATCGGGGCAAATAGGCATCCAAAGCGTGATGGGGAAAGCCTGCCAACTCGATATGGGAAGCGGAACCATTGGCTCTTTTGGTCAAAACAATGTCTAAAACCTTACTTGCGATGATTGCATCCTCACAGAAGGTTTCGTAAAAGTCCCCGACCCTGAACAGCAACAACGCCCCTGGATATTGCGCCTTGATGGCGTTGTATTGCTTCATTAATGGTGTTTCTTTGCTCCCTTTTGCCATTGAGTGGTAAATTTTTGATCTATGAGATTAACCTAAAACAGGTGATATATTACTTGAAATGAAATGCAAAGGTAATCATTTTTCATTTTATTTAAGGGTATGCTTGTCGGCAAAATCGGGAGAGTGAAAGCGGTATGGGTGTAAGGGCTGTGAAAAGCACAAATACTTTGATAATTTTGCATCAACGGAAAAAACACTGCTATTTTTGTTGAAAATTAATTGAATCGGACGGTATGCTCAAGAAACTACTCCTACCTATCGCCTATCCATGGGCACATCAATGGGTCGCAAAAATGGCCTGGGGTACCGCTGTGTTCATCGCCTTGTTTTTATTCTTGTTCGCACCATTTGGCCTGGCGAGTTTTACGGTTCCTTATCAAAGAGCATTGATCACCGCTGGTTTTGGGCTGATCACCGGCTTGGTTTTGCACCTGACGTCCCGTGCTTTGTTTCCTTATATTAAAGCCCGAAATAGCTGGAAATTGTGGGAGGAGATTGTCGCTCACTTGTTCCAAATTGGCATCATTGCCATATTCAACAGTTGCTATGCCATGGCGCTGGATATGTTCCCAACTTCGTTCAATACTGTATTTTCATTTTTGTATTATACCATGCTCGTCGGTACCTTTCCAACGGTTTTTTTTACACTCCTCAAGAGTGGAGAAATTGGGCGGTCTTCGGAATTGATCTCATTAGATGATTCGAAAGCAGAAAGTAATAAAAGTGCTATTTCACCTGCTTCTGATCGATTGGTGCTTGCAGGGCAAAATCAGTTTGAACAGGTTGATATATCCACGGATCAACTGCTGTACATGCAAACGACGGATAATTATGTAACGCTTTATTGGGAGGATAATGGGACGGAGAAAAGTATGATTTTGAGAGGGAGCCTGACCTATTTCGAGTCGCAGATCAACTGTTCATTTATTGCCCGAGCCCATCGTTCTTATATCGTCAATTTTAATAAGGTTATCTCTTGGGATGGAAATGCGGGGGGTGGAAAACTAAAGCTTCAGGGGGTGGAAGATCCTATCCCTGTCTCCCGAAATTATGCTTCCAAATGGAATGTGTGGCTGAAAGAGCGATTGTCAAACAGCCCAAAATAGTGCTTATAAGCCCATAATAGCGCTAATTACCCCAAACTAAACCCTAATTTTCCTATGACGGCGACCGTCTGTCGGGATCTTCAGAAATTGTGGTTGATGAGATGATAAATCTCTCAGAAAATGCCATGTGCTCCATTTCCTTTGGGGAGTTTATTCCCCTTGATCCATAATTAATAGGCCTTCAAAGGGGCTGAATAGCAAGATAGTGCGTAAGGTAGAGAAGGCGTACCACTTACAGGTTATCGGTTATTTTTGACATGGAACAGCTATGCTCATGGTTGGCCACGGTTTGGCATTTATTGCTGAGAAAATTATCGAATGCTCATCATCAATTTCGACCAAAAAACAAATGATCTGTCATGGAAAAGTACCACATTGAATATTGTAGAAATAGTTGGGTTTTGAGCCTGTTTTTTATTCTTCTGCTGTCCTGTTTTTCGGGGCGAGCCTTGGCGAAGGAAGGTCAAACGGTACAGGGACAAATCGTAGATAGCGACTCTGGTTATCCGATCATTGGGGCTAATATTATTTTGGCGGATCACGAACCGCTGTTGGGAACGACCACCGATGCTGATGGGCGTTTTCAGTTGAAAAATGTACCGCTCGGCAGGCAGTCGCTCAAGGTTTCGGCGATGGGCTACGCACCACAGTTTTTGCGCTCGATTTTGGTGGTGGGTGGAAGAAGCACCCAACTGAATATTGAATTGACCGAACAGGCGACGCAGTTGGAGGAGCTGGTCATTCAGGAACAAAAAACAGATGCCCGACCGAACAATGAAATGGCGCTGGTATCGGGTCGTGGATTTGATACTGAACTGACGGAGCGTTTTGCGGGTAGCCGAAATGATCCTGCCCGTATGGCGACGAATTTTGCAGGGGTGTCGGGTGCCAATGACGGTCGAAATGATATCATCATCCGAGGGAACTCGCCGATGGGTGTGCTTTGGCGACTGGAGGATATTGACATCCCGAGTCCAAATCATTTTGCTTCTTTTGGTTCAACGGGTGGACCTGTCGGGATGTTAAATACCAATGCCTTGGGGCGCAGTGATTTCATGACCTCGGCTTTTCCTGCATCTTATGGGAATGCGCTTTCGGGGGCTTTTGACCTGACGATGCGCAACGGAAAAGTTGGGCGACCGATGTTTACGGGACAAATCGGGTTCAATGGGATTGAACTGGGTGCTGAAGGATCTTTTTCGAAAAATAGCAATGCAACCTATTTGATCAATTATCGCTACTCGACTCTTGATCTTTTCAAAAAAATTGGCTTGAATTTCGGTACAGGATCAGCTGTCCCTCAGTATCAGGATTTATCCATGAAGCTTAATTTTCCGCTGAAAAATGCAGGCAAGCTGTCGGTTTTTGCTTTGGGTGGAAAAAGCTCGATTGATATTCTGGGCAGTGATTTGGATCTGGAAAGCGATGACACGGATTTGTACGGAAATGAGAATGTAGATATTTACAATACAAGTCAGACTTTGGTAACAGGGCTATCACACACCTACTTTTTTGATGCACAAACTTACGGAAAACTGACCCTTGCCTATACGCATCAGCAAAATGGGGTGCAGGTGGATACCTTGACTTGGCAACAGAATGTACCTTCCGCCCGACAGGAAATCTTTTCACATAATCTGGAGGATCGCTTGGTGGCACATTATTTCATCAACCGAAAATGGAACAGCAAACACACGACTCGATCGGGTGTGATGCTGACCAATTTCATCAATGATTTTGCGGACAGTACTTATATCAATTATGCGGATACGTGGCATACTTACCGTGAGGGAAAGGGAAATACGCAATTGGTACAGGCTTATACCGATTGGTTGTACCGCTTTGCTCCGAAATGGCAACTGAAGTCAGGTATTTATGGGAGTTATTATTTTCTAAATGATCAGTTTGCCATAGAACCACGGATTAATCTGAGCTATCAGTGGACCGACCGCCTGTCGGTGAGTGCGGGTTTTGGGATGCATAGTCAGACACAGCCGATTCCTGTTTTGTATGCAAAACCCGAGTTTGATGGCACGGACACTGGTCTGCAAGACAACTTGAATTTGGGCATGAGCCGATCGATTCATTATGTGTTGGGTATGAATTATCAGTTGGCGGAATATTGGTCGATCAAGTCCGAAATTTACTATCAAGACTTGTATGATATTCCCGTAGAGGCACAGCCGTCAGGCTTCAGTATGCTCAATGCAGGCGATGACTTTGCTCTGCCTTATAAATTCGGTTTGGTCAATGAAGGCATTGGTCGAAATTATGGAATGGAGCTGACCGTCGAACGGCAATTCGCCAATCAGTTTTACGCATTGTTGACCGGTAGTGTCTTTGGCTCAAAATATCAGGGATCCGATGGCATTTGGCGAAATACGGCTTTCAACAGCGAAGTGGTAACGAATGCTTTGGTGGGAAAAGAATGGGCCTTGGGCTCAAATCTGACATTGACTGCCGACACGAAAGTGGTGGTGGCTGGCGGTCGATATTTTACGCCGATTGATTTGGAAGAAAGCCGAAAGGAAGGCAAGGAAGTGCGTCGGGAGGATGATCCTTACAGCGAAAAAATGGATCCTTATTTCCGTTGGGATTTCAAGATTGGCCTGCGCCTGAACCAAAAGAAATTGACCCACGAATGGGTGATTGATATTCAAAATTTGACCAATCGCCAAAATGCCTACACCACCAATTATAATAGCCGCACCGAGCAAATCACGCAGGTCAGTCAGCTGGGGCTGTTTGTGGTGCCGCAGTATCGGATTTATTTTTAGTAGGGTCCGGCCTATGTGCCTGACCTAAATGGGGGTTTAAATGATAATTTCGGGCGAACACGTGGGTTCGCCCGTACCGAGCATAAAACATTTATCAAATTATGATTATTCAAGTCAGGCAGGCCTGATCCCTACGGCGATGAAATAAAATTCGATAGTCATGTTGATGGCCAATTGAATAGTAACCCACTTAATTCGTATATTCAGCCCATCAAACAACATTTACCTAAAATCAAACACCAATGAACAGCACAGAGATTGAAATTGGATTGAGCATTTTGTTGTTGCTCATTTTCTTTATTGGCAAAAGATATATTTCCCGATTCATCAAACGCAGTGGAAATTCGCATGACTATATGCCTTTTCGCTCGGTCTATGTGTCGAAGGTGATCACCTTCCTTTGGGCCGTATTATTGATCGTAGTTTTGGGAGTGATTTGGGAAGTTTCTTTTCAGGGGCTTTCGGTTTATATCGCCTCGATCTTTACGGTGGTTGGGGTAGGTTTCTTTGCCGCATGGTCAATTCTGAGTAACATAACTTCGGCGATGGTGTTATTTTTTAACGCCCCTTTTAAGATTGGCGATCGCATCAAGATCAAGGATGGGGACAATGGTGCCGAGGGCGAGGTGATGGACATTAATCTGTTCAATATCCGCATTCGTGATGTGGACGGGAATGTGACGGCTTACCCGAACAATTTAGCGATGCAGAAGGCAATTGTGAAATTTAAGCCCGTATCGCAGTAGGGACGTCGCATGCGATACCCTCACTGAACAGAAGAAAACATGGAAAAAATACTGGTAAGCGCCTGTTTGGCGGGGAAGAGATGTCGGTATGATGGCAAGGACAATGGCGTCCCACAGATTCAGCAATTACATGCCGAGGGGCGTTGTGTGTTGGTTTGCCCAGAAGAGTTAGGTGGTTTGCCGACCCCACGAACCCCTGCAGAGATTGTCGGGAGTCAGGTGTTGACTAAAGATGGGCAGGATGTTACTGAAGCTTTTAATGCTGGGGCGGCAGCGGGCTTGAAGATCGCTCAGTCGGAAAATATTAAAGAGGCGATCTTAAAGGCAAAATCTCCGTCTTGTGGTTGTGGGCAGATTTATGATGGTTCCTTTTCGAGGAAACTGATTGTCGGAAATGGACATTTTGCAGCGCAACTGCTATCGGCAGGAATTAAAGTGAAAACAGAGTTGGATTTATAAAAATTTTTAGATTGAGAGAAATACATTCAGCATCCGAATTTGAAAAAGTTTTAGCCCAGAATAAGCGACTTACACGTCTGGCTTTTCAGGCCATAGACTTAAATCCATTCAAAGAAAAGTTACTTCATACCCCAATAAATAAGTGCTTGTTTCTGGGGTGTAAGATGGACAAAGACCTGATGTTTTACCTGCAATATGAGCAGGAAAATCAGCTCTTTCCTGAGTTGGATATGCCTTTTCATATGTTTCGGTCGGAATTATATGACAAGGAAAGTATCTATAAAAACTTTGATCGTGAAGACCCTAAAAGTTACTACTATACACCCGATCATGTGATTTACAGTCATTATGTGAATTCGGGAAAACAGTTCGCTACTGACATCAGTGTTACGCTTGCGCAACGCTTGCATGACCATGCGATTACGGATGCACTGGAGGAATTTATCAAAAATTTTGATCCTGATAAGCGGGTGGCAATCATGGGTGGGCATCAGCTCAAACGCACCGATGAAGATTATCTTCGGGTGGTGAAAATCTCCAAACAGCTGGCTGAAAAAGGTTATTTGATGATGTCTGGCGGAGGTCCTGGTGCCATGGAAGCAACCCACGTGGGCGCATGGATGGCGGGACGTTCGGAAGCAGAATTACAGCAGGCATTGGAGGTGTTAGTGCAGGCGCCAAGCTTTGAGGATGACGGCTGGCTGGCGACTTCCTTTGAGGTGATTGAGCGTTTCCCGAGGGATGAAAAATATGAGTCTTTGGGTATCCCGACCTGGGCATATGGACATGAACCACCAAGCCCTTTTGCTTCGAAAATCGCCAAATATTTCGCCAATTCTGTTCGTGAAGAAGGGCTGTTGGCCATTGCGATGGGCGGGGTGATTTTCTCTCCCGGCAGTGCTGGAACCTTGCAGGAAATCTTTCAGGATGCCTGTCAGAATCATTATGAAACCTATGGCAAGGCGAGCCCGATGATCTTCCTGAATAAACAATTCTGGGAGGAGGAATTACCTATTTTCCCATTGATGCATAAGCTGAAGGCAAGACGCCGATACCGCCATTTACAACTCGGTATTGGCAGCGAACCTGAGGAGATTTTGCAACTGATCGAAACATTAGGACAGGTGCAGGATACCTAAATAAGTATCGGTCACCCTTTCAGGCATTTTTGCAGTAATCCGCTGGAACTGTGAAAATGCTTTTTTTATTTTTGATTATCCAATCAGCGTAAATCAATGGCGCAGATGAAAGGATTAATTTTGTGCCGTTATTGAAGAAGTACGGAGGGATTAACAGTTAATATTACCCAAAAATAACCCAAGCCTCGGATCTTGTAAGCCTTTACATTACATCATTTTTTGATATGAAACATTGGTTTACTAAAGTGGTAGCGGTGGCCTCTCTGGCGACTTGCACCCTGCCCGCTATGGCAAGAAAAGTGAAAGATCAGGGGGAGATTATCTACCTGTCTTCTTATAATGGTAAAATGACTGGCGATACCATTCGGGTGTTTTTCGCAGATCAGAAGGCCCAAATTTTCAGTAAGCGTTCAAGCAAAAACGAGTTGCAACTGATTGATTATGCGCAGGCGCAAGGCTTAAGCGTATTGACCACCCAGGCGGGGGAGCACTACACTTTGCAACGCCCTTTTGAAAATATGCCAAGCATGACCGCCACTGGGGAAACAGAAAAAATTGCGGGGGTACTTTGTGAGAAATATGAGTTCGTTTCTTTCTCGAACAAGATGGAAATGTGGATTGCCAAAGACAGCAAGATTCATGGTTCTCCTTATAACAGTATGGGTGCCGACAAAGGGCTTGTGCTGAAGGTACGCCGTAATGGCAACAGCACGATTGAGGCTGCAAAAATCAATTATAAAAAGCTGAAACCTGAAGCGCTGAACTGGCCTTCGGACTTTGGGGAATTTGTTGATGCCCCACATTATACTCAACAGCAAATTGAGAACAGATACGAGACCATTCCGGTGTTCGATCATCAGCATTTGAATTTTGGCGATGAATTGAAGGCGGTAACGAATCCGCAGGAAAATGTGGCTTATCGAGTAAGTAAGGGAGCAGTGGTTTTGAAGAAAATCCGTTTGCCCAAGCGGGATGATGCGCGTGTTTTTGCCCGCCTGACGCAATACTCCGAAGGTGATGCATATGACCGTACAGGTTCTGTTTTTGTGATTCCTACGGATAAACCGAAAAGCTTTTTGGATGCCTTCTTCAAAGGGCTGGATCAGGTGCCGAGTTTCAAGGATAATAAAGGCCGAACGTATCAGGGCATGACCGTTACCGGCGACTATACCCCACCGATGGAACTGATGCGTTTCTTTACTTCTTTTGGGGTACGGGCTTATAATGATAAGCGTCCGATTGCGGGCTATCCGTGGGCAGATTCTACCATTTACAAACAGGATATTTCCGAGTTGTTGCCCGCAATGCAGGAGGAGGTTTGGATCGGGGTTTTTATCGGAAACTATGCCAAAAACGGACACAATGTGAGCCTGGACCTGATGTACTACCCTTCTGAAGAACCCAAAACAAAAAAATGGGTATCTCCTATTTTTGATACCGTTAATTTGATGGAAATGGCGGGTCAGGAGTACCCGAAAATGTTTGATGGGGACACCCTTGAAGTGGAAGTGAATATTCCTGAAGGCGTGAAGAATGTGCGCCTGCGCTATGTGCCGACCGGTCATGGTGGCTGGGGCAGTGGCGATGAATTTGTGCCGAAAGAAAACCGCATTTTTGTCGATGGGGAGCTGTCGTATCGATTTACACCATGGAGAACCGATTGCGCCACATACCGCCTGAGCAACCCCGCTTCGGGCAACTTCGGAAATGGGATGTCATCCTCAGACTTGAGTCGTTCGAATTGGTGTCCGGGTACTTTGACCCAACCGACATTCATCAGCATGCCGGAGCTTACCCCGGGGAAACACCTTATTCGGGTAGCGATCCCACAGGGAGCAGATGCAGGAACTATGTTCAATTTCTGGTGCGTGAGTGGTACTCTGATCGGGGATTACGAATAAAGTACAGATTACACATTACACTTTTCATAACGTTGAGGCCACCCTTTGCACATGGGGTGGCTTTTTTTATTGATAATAAAGTGAAAAATTGTAATTTTAAAGTAAAGAACAGTGGGTTATTAAACAGATCACTTATGACAACTCAACCTATCCTCAAATTACTTAAAGAAACTTTGACCTATGGAATAGGTGTAATTATGGGATCATTTTTCGGCTTTTGGGCGATGAAGAAGATTTTTACCCTTTTGACTGTTAATGGGCTTTGGCGGGAGGTTTTTTGATATGAATTCTTCCCTGAAACTTTATCTACAAGCACCGAGCATATCGATACCTAATGTAAATTATAAAGAAATAGTCTTGGCTGGAGTGGTCATCAAGGTATTGCTTAGTTTGGTTTCGGTATTTTTGGGGCTGTTGTTGTATTTCAAGTACGCCTTCAACTTTTATGATTTCAAGCTGGCCAATACTGAAGTTCTTAGGTGGAAGGCGGTTATCCTCGGGCCTGTTTTCGAAGAATTGACTTGCCGATTGTGGCATGATTTCAAAACACGAAATCTTATTTTATCCACCGGATTAATAGGTGGCTATCTTCTTTTTATTGGGCTAAATTGGGCACTTGTCGGTCTTTTGTGCTTGCTTACTTATATCTTTTTGGGAAGGCAATTTGATGAAGTACCGATCAATCGGAATATCGTCATTCACCTAAGCACCCTGCTATTTGTGTTGGCGCACTACCGTGTGGGACTTGAAAGTGATTTGACCACTTGGTACGAACAAACTTATTACTATTTACAACTTCTACCTGTCGGTTTGTTTTTGGCTTATTTGCGAAATGTGAAAGGAATCGGCGCCTGCATTTTGCTTCATATGCTTAATAATGGACTGTCGATGTTATTCTAAATTATGTTTTGTACCTATCGGTACGGACGTTGCATGCAACGTCCCTACGGTAGTAGAAATCATATTTTTGGTTGGGTAATGGTATATTTTCGATAAGCTAATCCTAAATTTTACGGATATGAAAAATTATTTTGACTCAAATTTATTCCGCTTAACCAAATCAACACGTCTTTATGCGGGTATCGGTTTGATTGCCTTTTCCTGGTTGGTTATTGAGCACCTTGGTGAGAAGATCGGCGCGTTGTTGTATGTGTTGGTGAATTGATGTGAAGCAAACATATTACCCCACAAAATACCTTCTCTCCTTGTACTGATCATCGACCGTCAGCGTCATTGCCTGTTCAATTTCCTTGATGTCTTTACTGGCTGTTTGGCGGGAAACTTTACACTTTTGACTGTAGATGGAGATCGTGAAATACTTTTTCTTTCGAACAATATGATTGGCCATAAAGTCAGCTGGTCGTTTGTTCAATCCTGACTCCATCAAATCATAAGACAAAGCTTTGATGGCTTGTTTGGCTTGTTCTTCTTTTTCAATAAAATCCTTAAGGCGCTGGAAGTCCTGACGAAGAATTTTGATAGAATATTTGATAAAGTAAGTTAGGTCATTATCGTCCTGCTCTACCATTTGGAAGGTTTTGTAATATTGGTTTTTGGCAATGGTAATCGACCTCGAAATCGAGATGTATTGCATCATATCATAACCACTTTTGAGCATGTACCAATAGAATAAAGTACGTGCCGTTCTACCGTTGCCATCCGTAAAAGGGTGGATCCAGGCAAAGGTATGGTGGATGATGGAGGCCTTGATGATGGGGTGAATGAAAACATCATCGTTATTGGCAAATTCACAAAGCTGTTCAATTAAATGTCCCAATTGATCGGCAGGCAGTCCACTGTAAATAACATCCCCCGATACTGTATCCTGCACATATATGGGAGTATCGCGGAAAATACCTGCGGAATCCGAGGCCTCCGTATTTTGGGTCATCCGTTGGTGGATATCCAAAATCAGTTCAACACTTAAAGGTTCCGAGCGCCGCTGGCTGGTCATGATCGTTGCCAAATAATTATTCATAATCATCACCTCGGAGTGGTCTTTTGGAGATTTTTGATGTTCCAAAAGATTTCTTGCTACTTCCGTGGTGGTATTGGCTCCCTCCAATTGTGAACTGGCAATCGCTTCCTCAAACAGGGATTCTTGATAGACGAAGCTCTCCATCGGATTTACCTGACCTATGCGTTGATTCAACATGACATCCAACTCATGTAGATCTTTTTCAATCTGACGGTTTTTCATGTATCGAAATTTCGTCTGACCAAAATCAATCTGATCATACTGAAGAAAGCGACTGATCTTTACAAATTTCCATATTTGCTCCGCACTGAGATCAGCGGTTTTTTGGTACTTAACCTTGTCCCAATACTGATAATCCCCTTGAATTTTATTGTATAAAGCCTCATGTGTGCTTTTGAATTTGATGGCATCGTTGATGCTATCATGTGATTCTTCAAAACGGAAATATGGAGGGTGCTCTACTTTCATGCATGTTAAATTTGATTGATAATTTAACATGAAAATATGTTTTAGGTTAATTTTATGTCAGTATTTTTTTTAATTATGCATCAAAAATGTGACCAGTGATCAGTGGCTTGTGACTGGGCATTTACTGATCACCAGTCACGGGTCACCAGTCACTTAAAAAAGACAGCCCCCCTACCTCGCCTTCTCCAAAGCCTTGGCAAACTTATCGGGAAAGTCCGAATCCAAAATGCCTTGCATCGCCTTTTTGACATCGTAACTGAAACGAGGAAAACTAACTTTTATTGATTGTGGATCTTTAGGGTCAAGCTGGTCAAATTCCAAAAGGGCACAACAGCCGTCGGTATTGCGGTCTTTGGGTTTGCCCGCCGAACCGACATTGATCACATGTTTATAATGCTCCTCTTCTTGAATGATGCGATGATACGGCAGGTGCGTATGTCCGCTCAAAAACAGATCGGCATTGCTTTCAGCCATCATTTTCAAAACATCCGCCTCTGGATAATCCTCCAACAAATAATCATTGATCGCCTTCTTGCTTCCGTGCATCATTTCCATTCGGAAGACCTTCTCCCCTGTTCCAAATTCCAAACTCAAATGGCGGGGCAACTGCTGTAAAAAGCGTCGTTGCTCCTCTCCCAATAGCTTTTGGGTCAGTCCACCGTTGGAGGTATCGCCGGTCAGGTCCTGCAACTGTTTCTCATCATGATTGCCCATGATGGTTGGAATACGACGCTTTCGGATGCTGTCAATCACTTCATTTGCCCAAACATTATAACCGACCAAATCCCCCAAACAGTAAATGGCGTCGGGCTGAATTTCTTCGGCTTTTTGAAGGAAGGCTTCGAAGGCGGGCAAGTTGGCGTGGATATCGGAGAAGAAAAGGAGTTTCATGGGGTTGTTTTTTGGTGGTAAAGATAGGAAATCTTTTGATAGGATAGCTTCGGAAAAATAAATGATAAGTAACCTTTTTTAGTGTTGATCATCTACTTTTATTGATATTTATTGTGAAAATTACATGAGCCACAATCTTTTATATTTACTTTAGTATGATAACTTTAAGCAATATCTAATTAATCACTATGAAAAAAATTTTTACGGTAATACAAATAGTATTTTGTGTTACAATGGCTCATGCGCAAAACCCACAAATCCAGGTGGGCGAAGAAGTCAAACAGAATAAAGAGATTTATTGGGCAGATATGGAGCATATCACTTCAGAAGGCCAAACCTCTTTTTTGTTTTTGAAGCCTTACGAAACCAAAGGAGGATTCCTGACGATTAACCTTTTTCCTAAATCTCCATCGGTCATTGCCAAGCTCGACGAGCAATCGCTCAATATCGTGCAGGCCGAAAAATTCCCTTTGGAGTTTTTTGGTGAAAAGCTGAAAGTAGAAAAGGTGTTGATGATCAATAAGAAGCTGTATGCCTTTTACTCTTTCATTAATAAAAAAGAAGACAAAGTACAGATTTACCGAGCAGAGGTCAATCGGAAAACACTAAAATTGGCAGAACAGCCTGTTTTGACCCTTAATCTGAACACACCTAAGGAGAAGTTTAAGGAAGAAGTTTTCGTGCTGAAGACTTCCAATGATGGTAGCAAGTTCTATTTTGGTTATTCATTGGTGGACAAACAGTATGATATTGTTGATTTGGGGTTTAGGGTTTATGACAAAAACTTTCAGACCATTAATCAATGGCAAGGAAGTGTGGATGAGTCCAAGGTGATCTCTCAGCCCGAACAAGTAGAGGTGGCCAATGATGGAACGGTATATGGTTTGATCAAGCAATTTGCCTCCAAGAAGGAATACAAAAATGGTGGTAAATATAAAAAGACAGGCTTGTTTTCAGGGATTCGTTCCTTGCAGTGGAATGCCAATTATGGGTATCAGTTGGCAGAATTCAGGGCAAATCAACCGATGAAAATCTGGCCGATTATCCGTCAGGGGCAGTTCGTCAATATCGCTAAGATTCAGCCGTTGAACGATGGCGTGATGGTGGGTGGTTTTTATGGCGCCAACAATCTCAATAGACCGGTGGGCATGTTTGTTCAGAAGTATGATGCTAAGGGTGAATTATTGAATGAGCAACTGCATCAGTTGCCTCAGAGTTTTACTCAGCCAAGTAGCCCCGATACCAAAACAAAGTCTTGGCTATCGAGCAAGAAAAAGTTGTTTGCGCCATTTACGATGAATATGTCAGATGTTGTGCTTTGCAAGGATGGCAGTGTGGTGTTTAGTGGTGAGCGTTGGGTGCGCCAAAGCATGACCCAAACGAATGGCAATGGACAGACGGTTACTATTTACTATCATCAGTTTGACGACATTGCTTTGTTGAAAGTAACTCCTGAAGGAAATGTCGAACAGTTTCACAAAATTGAAAAGCATCAACAAATTGCGGATGGCATGACTCGTTTTGGGGGCTATAATATCAAAGAGGAAGATGGAAAGTTGTATTGTTTTTACATCAATACAAACAAGAAAAGTAAGGTTTGGCCAAAGGCAAAGCGTATCTCCTCTCATTTGGTAACGATCGATGAACAGGCCAACAAGAGTAAAAATGTGATCTTCAGTACTGATCAGCATGACATTGCGCTTAAGTCTGATGAGGTGTATTGGACAGCGAGCAACGAGCTGGTGATGCTGACCACTCAAAGCCCGAGAAAGTGGAAGTTTGTGAAGTTTAAACCTTCTCTGAAATTTCAGTCCGATATTGGGGAGGAGGAATAAAAAATTTATCATTACGAAAGCAGGCGAGTGTAACAACTCGCCTTTTTTTCTCCCAATTTAAAAATCAAACAGAGAAGCCATCAGGAGAATGCTATTATTGGGCAGTTTCAATTTTTTAAACACACCAAAATAAATCTTCATTTGATGAATCGATTTACGCTCATTCTGCTACTGCTGGCAAGTCATTTTTTGTGGCAAAATGCCATTGCCCAATCCGACCAACGCCCCAACATTATTTTTATCATTACCGATGATCAGCAAGTCGGTTTGTTGGGGATCGAAGGCAACCCGACCGCCCACACTCCCAATATTGATCGCATTGGTAAGGAAGGTATGCTCTTCAAAAATGCTTTCGTTACCACTCCCCTTTGTTCGCCGAGCCGTGCGAGCTTTTTCACGGGGAATTATTCGAGCAAGCATTTGGTGATCAATAATGATAAAATTGGCCTTGATGCGATCAGTCATACGCTGAATACTTGGCCTCGCCGACTGCGGGAAACGGGCTACGAAACGGCTTTTATCGGCAAATGGCATATGGGCTTGGATGATTCCCGTCGTCCTGGATTTGACCGTTGGATGAGCTTCAAAGGTCAGGGGGATTATGTGGATGGGGTGATCAATGATGAAGGGTTGCGGAAGCAGACCACGGGCTATATGACCGATATTATCAATGATCATGCGGTGGAGTTTTTGCAGAGAGCACATGATAAGCCTTTTGCGATGATTGTGGCACACAAAGCAGTGCACTGGCCGATCATTCCTGCCAAAAGACATGAAGGGTTGTATTCGGATGTAAAGTTTGAGATCCCGACACCACCCAAGGGAGATTTGGAAGGCAAGCAGGTGCTGTCCTCCAAATTTGAGCGCAAGCCTGTTTATGCCCTGGAGAATGTGATGCCAGAAATGCCCGAGTCAAGACGTGGGCGAAGCAATACGCCTTTGAACATTTTTGCGGATGAGCACCGCTGTATGCAGAGTGTCGATGATGGTGTGGGGTTGATGCTGAAGGAGCTTGAAGCCATGGGCGAACTTGACAATACCCTGATCATTTATGTGAGTGATAATGGCATGTTGATGGGCGAACACGGACAGTTCAATAAAAAACGCTGGGCATATGATCCCGTGCTCCGCATTCCGATGTTGATGCGCTATCCGAAGTTGATTGATGCGGGAAGTACCCGTGAGCAGATGGTGCAGAATATTGATGTTGCACCGACCATCCTTGAACTTGCCGGTGTTGAGCCGATCGAACCGATGCAGGGAACGTCCCTTTTGCCGATCCTAAAAGATGAAAAAGCACCGTGGAGGGAGTCGATGCTCCATGAATATTTCTTCGAAAAAGTAGTGGTGCATGTACGCCCGTGGCAAGCCGTCCGCACCGAAGAATGGAAATATATCCACTACACCGAAGGCACTTTCGATGATGAGCTTTATCATCTCGCCAACGATCCTGAGGAAATTCACAACCTCGCCAGTGATAAAAAATACAAGAAGCAACTGGCGATCATGAAGGCGGAGTTGTTGAGGCTGACGATGAAGGAAGATGTGAGGAGCGGGAAGGTGAAGTGATTTTTGAGGTGGATGAAATGAAAAAAGCAACCTGGTTGGGTTGCTTTTTTTGTGAGGAAGTAGATTTCCCTTTAGAAATTCAAAACCGCCCTTTGCGCCTTCGCCAATGATTTTTTAGCATAATTTAAGTCAATCCCAAACTCATCAATCTTCATCGGATTGTCCAAAACACGGGATTGCAAATCATACTTCCCCTTGAACTGATTAATCGACCGCAGCGTCACACTCACATTATCCGGATGATTTACAATCTCCGCAATCTGCTCATTCGTGTGCGTCGCCCGATACTTCATGAATAATTCCTCCGCCGAGATGATGTGCTCATAATCATAGCGATCCCCACCCCGCAAAGGCTTGCCCGTATAGCAGTCGGTGTACAGCGCCAACCGCTGACCATCAAACGCCTCGCCACGCTTCAAGGCTTGCCCGTATAGCAGTCGGTGTACAGCGCCAACCGCTGACCATCAAACGCCTCGCCACGCTTCAAGGCTTCCCTTTGCATGGCCTGCTTGCGGAGCTTGAAGGCTTCGTCGATTTCTGTGCGGGAGTAGGGGCGTGTGGGGTTAATTATTCGAGTCAAAAGGATTAAATTTGAATCGTGTTTTCTTTTTCAAAATATAGGTCAGAGGTGGATTTCCTTGCGTATTGCCTAACGGCTTCAAGTGCATCAGCAGCCCAAGAACCATTAATCACGCCTCCAGATACAGCTCCTAAAACAGGGATTAGTTGAGCCGCTTTACGCTTAGTGACGTTTACCCCAAGCTTTTTTAAGAAAGCCCTAATCGTAATAATGAAGTGAGGGATTGTACCTTTTGTTGCGGTACCCATACTCTTCCATGTTTGTTTGTTAATAATATTTGCCGTTGTTTTTAGAGTAGCTACGGCGCTTGCTTTACCTTCAACTGAAGTTTCGGATCCGGCTGATATAGCCTTCATAATTTCAACTTGAACGTTTTCATCGGTAATATCTAATTGGTAGGTCAATGCAATTTTATTTGCAAAACCTAATATTAGACCAAATGAAGCAGGAATATCAACAGCAAGTAACGTCGCGCCTCCAAGTCCAGTTGCAGCACCTTCAGCTGTTATTAATGCAATACCAACACTAATTTGTTTTCTGGATACACTGTCTTGTTTTTTTAGCCATGCTTCAAATTCATTTTCAGACATATTATCAATATCTAAAATCTCATTTGATGTTTCCTTTATTGCCGAAGCGATAAAATGATTAAGTCCTTTTAAAACACCTTCAAATAATGGAGTAATTATTTTGATGAAAGGTTTTATTAGGATTTCAACTGGTTTAAAAAGAAAGCCTGTACCGCGTTGAACTAAATTAGGAGGACTATTTTTCCATTTAGCAAATTCTTGATCAATACTTTTTTTTAGGTTGTTCATGTTGAATTTATTATATATTTAATGTGGTATTTGTGATGTGTTATTTTATTGTCTATTAAATCTGCTTAACCTCCATCGCCCCACTATTTAGCTGTCCCGCTTTCTTCACATCCAACCCGTACTTGAGCATAAAAGCATCCTGCACTTTTGTTCCGCCATTGACGGTTACTGGGTTGGTGGTTGTCAGGGTGATAACATCGACGAATAGTCCTTTCTCATACTGTATGGTGTTACAGTTTCCCGAGTACTTCAGTGTGATTCTGTATGTTGGCATAGTTTTTATTAGCTTTGTAGCTATTGTTGTTGATGTTAAAAAGTCTATTTTTTGTATTTTAACGGCTAAAAATGACAATTTAGCCTTTTGGCTCAATCAATCAACCGAATTAAGCTGTTTTTTTGTTGTTGAGATGGCTTATTTATTATAGCTATGTAGCTAAAGATTGTTTTTTGGGAAGGGGTGTATGCCTGTTACATTTACAGGTAGAAGAGGTGTTTTCTGCTGATGATATCCACGCTTATTTTTGGGGAGGTGCTGAGCTCAGATGATTTTGAGTACAGTAATTTTATCCACCTTATGTGGTTTTTTGGAGCTCTTATGAGGGAATAAGAGATTCGGGTCTGTTTTGGGCAGTTGGTGGCCTTTGCTAGGGGTGTTGCAATTTCGTTCATGGTAAATTGGTGTTTGCTGTTGTTTACCAAAACGATTAAAAAATGACAAAGTATAGCTACGTAGCTATGAGGTGCTGTAATATCTGATCAAAAAATGCTTACTTAGGAAAGGCGTGTTTGTTTGAGGTATTTCTGATCAAGAAGTCCTTCTTTGGAGAGATCGATGTGGTGCACCTGTTGAAATGATTCACGAATGATTTTCCCATTATTTTCTGAGATAAGGTCAATAGGGATCGCTGTAGCGACTTTAACCGTAAGTGTCTTTTTTTCTTGTGGGTGAAACAGGGCAACTTCAAAAAATGGCATTTGTGTTTTATTGGTGATGATAGCACAATCTAAGGAGTAAATCCCTGAGAAGCAATTATAGCTATACAGTTATGTGTAATATTAATAATGATTTGATATGAAACGGATAAAAAAAGCCTCACTTCAAGGTGAGGCTGCTTAATGGGTGATAAATATTTTTGTATTTTTAAATCAGATTGGGGTCGTTGGACAAGAGCTTTTGTCGATAATAATCAGCGTTGTGCTCTGCGAAGGTGTAGCCGTTTTGTTCGTAAAAATCGATCAGGTTCAACCCAATGTCCTGTGGCAGAATCATCCAGGTGCTTCGTGCTGTGGATTGTGGAATACCGAGCTTATCCACTCCGTGCCATCTCACCCCTACACACTGGTTTCCGTTAAAGTTAACCAAGGCGGCCACAAACCTTAGTTTATCTTCTGTTTCAGAGTTTCGTTCCCTGCCGTGATGGTCCATATAGGATTTGGCAGGTGCATATATGACCTTGATTTCTCCCTTGATATAAGTTTTTGGCGAGATGACTTGCTTTATAGTATCAAGAAAGCGGGCTTTGTCGGGAAACCGCTTACGATCTTCCTTAAGGTCGTAGGTTAGGATTTCCAGTTTTTGCTCAGCCGCAAACGGTGGCTCGTTGATTTCGATATCGAGCCACAGGGTGGTCAGCTCATCATGCGCTTTCAGCTCTTTTCGGGAAGAGAAATTTCCCATAAAAGATATTTCCAACACCCCGATAGTCCTCCCTTGCTGTGGTTGATAATTCTCAACCACAGTAATTTCATCAATTTCTGAAGCGGGCAACTGATTAGGGAACCGCTGCTCTTCAATTAATGGGCTAAATTTTTCTATCAGTTCAGAATCAGTCATGATTTTGATTAATGGGTTATGTTAAAGGCTTAGGTGAGCACAGAATACGTAATTTCATCGATTTCATCAAGCTTCTGAAAGAATTCATTTTCAGGCTTGACCTGGAAACTCCTTGAGATCATGTCGATAGAAATATTCTCTTCAGTATCTTTAATAACGAACTTCAGATTACAGTGCCCTTTATGTTTCAGGGCTGCAAACTTAATGCCTTCCATCACATTATTTGAAATGTCTTTGGTTTCAATTTGGATGGAGACTGTTTTTGCCAGCTTATCTCGGATATTCCCCAGCAGCTCAATATTGCGGATTTTGAATTCCATGCGTCCCGGATCCCACTGACGTGCCTGTACTGTTCCTTTCAGATAAAGGAACCAGCCCATCTCAAGGTATTGCTTGAACTTCACATAGTCTTCTCCGAAAAGGAAGAAGGTGAATGAGCCTGAATAATCTTCCATGGTCAAGGTACCAAAAGGCTGCCCTTTTTTGGTATAGCGGTGTGCAAAATCAGTTACACATCCTCCAATGGAGACCTCTCCACGTCCTGCCAATGCCTCCATCTGTGTATCCAACATGCTCAAATTGGCATTACAGAACATATCGAGCTCGAGCTTATAATCATCAAGCGGATGGCCAGAAATATAGATGCCGACCACTTCTTTTTCTTTGTTGAGCTTGGTGATCGATGACCATTCTTCGACTACGGGCGCCTGCGGTTCGGGCTCGGCAACACCGGAATCTCCACCAAACATGGATACCTGTGCCTGTTTGGCTTGTTCCTGCTGACGCTGACCATATCGCACCGCTTTCTCAAAGAATAACATGTCCTTTTCTGTTTCCGAATGGAAATAGGCCGCACGCGGAATGTTGAAAGAATCGAAGCCTCCGCCCAATACCAGACACTCCATTGCTTTCTTGTTCACGGCACGCAAATCTACCCGCTTGGTGAACTCAAAAATGGAATTGAACTTACCGTTTTCTTCACGTTCACGAACAATAGCGGCTACCGCAGCCTCTCCTACTCCTTTGATCGCACCCATACCGAAACGGATCGCGCCTTGGTCGTTCACGGTGAATTTCAGTGAAGATTCGTTCACATCGGGGCCAAGTACAGGGATTTTCATGCGCTGACACTCCTCCATGAAGAAGGTTACCTTCTTGATGTCGTTCATGTTGTGGGTCAGCACCGATGCCATGTATTCGGGCGGATAATTGGCTTTCAGGTAACCCGTATGGAAGGCAACCACCGAATAACAGGTCGAGTGGGACTTGTTAAAGGCATAGGCGGCAAAGGCTTCCCAGTCTTTCCAGATTTTCTCCAGACGATCCTCAGGGTGTCCATTGGCTTTACCCCCGTCAATGAACTTCGGCTTCAGCTTTTCCAGCAAAGCGAAGATCTTCTTACCCATCGCCTTACGCAGCATATCGGCTTCACCTTTGGTAAACCCTGCTAACAACTGCGACAACAACATTACCTGCTCCTGATAAACCGTAATACCATAAGTCTCGGCAAGGTATTTCTCCATCTCAGGCAAATCGTAAGCAATGTCTTCACGGCCGTGCTTACGGGCAATAAAGTTCGGGATATACTCCAAAGGACCCGGACGATACAGGGCGTTCATCGCAATCAAATCGGCAAACTTATCGGGTTTCAGGGCGCGCAGGTGCTTCTGCATGCCAGGGGACTCAAACTGAAACGTACCGTTGGTCTCCCCTTTTTGATACAGCTGATAAGTCTTTTCATCATCCAAAGGAATTTCATCGGGATCGATGTCCACATTGTGGCGTTGTTTAACGATCTTGATCGCATCCTTGATAATGGAAAGGGTTCGCAAGCCCAGGAAGTCCATCTTCAGCATACCGGCATCCTCTACCACAGAGTTGTCGAACTGCGTAACGAGCAGGTCGGCATCTTTGGCGGTGGATACAGGGATAAATTTGGTGATGTCATCGGGCGTAATGATAATCCCGCAGGCGTGAATACCGGTGTTACGCATCGAGCCTTCCAACACACGGGCCTTGTTCAGTACATTGCCCGTCATATCGTGTTGTTTGGAAATCTCGAAGAGCTGTCTTGCCATTTCCATCTGATCGGAATTCAACTTGTCCTTCAGCTGCTCAGGCGACATGCCGAACATCTTCTTCAGCTTGATATCAGGGACCAGCTTCGCAATACGGTCGGCCTCGGGCAATGGCAAGTCCATCACACGGGCGGTATCACGAATGGATGATTTGGCCGCCATCGTACCGTAAGTAATGATGTGCGATACCTGATTGTGGCCATATTTCTCTACTACCCAATCGATAATTCTTCCACGACCTTCATCGTCAAAGTCAATATCAATATCGGGAAGGGATACACGGTCAGGGTTTAGGAAACGCTCAAAAAGAAGATCATATTCAATCGGATCGACATTCGTAATTCCAATCGCATAGGCAACGGCAGAGCCCGCCGCCGAACCACGACCCGGCCCTACGGATACACCCATATCACGGGCTGCGGAGGTGAAATCCTGCACAATCAGGAAGTAACCAGGATAGCCCGTCTTTTCGATAATCATCAACTCAAAGTCGAGGCGTTCGATGATGTCTTTATCGAGTTCTTTGCCCCAACGCTTATAAGCACCCTCATAAGTCAAATGGCGCAAATAGGCATTTTCCCCACGCTTGCCGCCGTCTTTTTCATCTTCTTCATTAACGAATTGTTCAGGAATGTCGAAGGCAGGCAACAATACATCACGCTCGAGTTTATAAGCTTCTATTTTATCATAAATCTCATTGGTGGTAACAATTGCCTCGGGAAGATCCTTGAAAAGCTCCTTCATTTCCTCCGGAGATTTCAGGTAGAATTGATCATTCGGGAATCCAAAGCGGTAACCTCTACCTCTACCGATAGGGGTTTCTTTCTTTTCGCCATCGCGCACACACAACAAAATGTCGTGGGCATCAGATCCCTCCTGATTGATATAATAGACATTGTTGGAGGCAAAATACTTCACGCCGTATTTCTTTGCCCAACCGATCAGCACCTCATTGACGTGGTCTTCTTCGTCCAAACCATGACGCATCAATTCGACATAAAAATCATCCCCAAAATGACCGTGCCACCAGCGGAATGCTTCTTCGGCTTTCTCTTCACCGACATTCAGAATCAGGTCAGGAATTTCGCCATTGAGGTTACCCGTCGTAGCGATCAGGTTTTCTTTGTACTCAACAATCAGGTCTTTGTCCACACGAGGATAACCCGCATACAAACCGTCCACATAGGCGATAGAGCTCAATTTGGACAGGTTATGGTAGCCCGCTTTGTTTTTGGCAATCAGTGTTTGCTGAAAACGGCGGTCGGGATTGTCCTTGGTAAATTGACGTCTTTTGTATTCCTGCGCAACATAAAAATCACAACCCACGATCGGTTTCAGATCGGCTTTCAGCGCAGCGCGTACAAAGTGAAAAGCGCCCATCATGTTTCCGTGGTCGGTCATCGCCACGGCAGGCATGCCCATCTCCTGCGTCTTGGCAACCAATGACGGAACATCGCAGGTTGCCGAAAGAATAGAGAATTGGGTGTGTACGTGAAGATGTACAAAAGGGACATCGGTCAGGTCAATGTCCTTGGTGGTTTCAACGCCCGTGCGGTCACTATCTTCCTCCTCATTAAACTCAACATTATCGGGTTTGTAGGGTTCGATGTTCAGCCCAATGGCATCGATCATGCTCGGATTATTTTCCTTAAAAGCATGAACAACATCTTCGGTTGTTCCGAGTTTTTCGGCAGGATAGAGACCAATACGCACCATTTCGAGGAAACAGCGGGCAGTGGCTTCCACATCGGCAGAGGCATTGTGGGCCTCGGCAAAGCCTTCACCGAACAGCTTCATGTGCAGTTCGGTCAGCGTCGGCCATTTGAATTTACCGCCACGTCCACCAGGAATCTGACAGTATTCCGTACCCTCATCCTTGGTGTCGAGTTGCGGTTTGTCAAGGATTTGCGCCGTGTCCATGCCTTTGCGATCCAGCTCCGCCCCAACAATGTTGATATCAAATTCAATGTTTTGTCCGACCGAGAACTGCGACTTGGAAAGGGCGACTTCAAACTCTTTCAGTACATACTCCAAAGGCATCCCCTGCTTCTCGGCACGCTGTGTGGTGATACCGTGAATTTTGGTGGCGTTGAAAGGAATCGAATATCCTTCGGGCTTGACAATAAAGTTTTTGACCTCTACCAAATTTCCTTTTTCATCGTGTAACTGCCAAGCCAACTGTACCATTCTTGGCCAGTTTTCGTGATCAGTAACCGGTGCATTGTAATTTTTTGGAAGTCCGGTGGTCTCGGTATCGTATATTAAAAACATAAATTCTCCTCGAAATGAAAATTGGCGAAACTGCGCCAATACAAAGATAAGAAAGATGCTTAAACAAAGGAGAATCGAGGTTTAAATATTGGTGAGGGTAAGATTGTGGCTGTTGCACAACTCGGATTTATCAATTTAACGCAAGAGATTATTTTGTTAGCTGTATGGATGCACCCATGTGTGTATCCAAACTATTCAATACTCTTAATGATTCGGGCAGACACATAGGTCGGCCCGTACAGCGACCAAATAAAACTTCGTGGTGCAATATCAGATGTAACATTAATGTTACGATTTGTCAAGAAAAATAAACGTTCCACAATGTTTCACGGCGCTTCTATATTTTTCAATTGATTATTAATCAATGGTTTTGATGTGTTTCACGATTGTTCCACGAAAATTGAAAGACGTTAAGAATAACGCCTCTACAAAAACACCAGCGCATGTAAACACCGACGCATGAAGACACCAGCGCATGCGCTGATGCTACCCGTTATTGCTCCATCACCTCCTTCAAATTCCCCAATCCTTCCTGAAAATCCTTGCCGACCATTTGCTCTAAATCCATGAACAATAACAACGAATTGGTCGGGTATGGCATATGTCCTTTCATCCCCCACTTGACCAATGTTCCACCGTCCTGTGCTTCGGTGGTGAAATAAACAGGGCTTTTGGATTCGAAAGGTTCGGTGAAGCTGATTTCAATATCCACCCGTTCGTTCGGGATGATGTTGGTGATTTCCTGTGTGCCCGCACCGACATCAGGATTTTCACTTTTCCACGAGGCGGTGAAGCCGACGGTGCCGTCTGTGCCTGTATAAGTGTGTTGGGCGTTGGGATCTTTATCCACCCAAGTGCCCCACTCCTCTTGCAGGTGCTTGATGTGAACCACATAATCAAAAACCTCCGAAACAGGGCGATTGATTTTGATCTGCTTCTCTACGGCATAATCTTTTTCAATGAACAGGCCTGTAACCAAAGGAAAGGCGATGATGACAAGGACGATGATCAGAATGCTTTTGAAGAATGTTTTCATGGTAGTGGTGAATTGGTCTTTTGAGGTTAAGTGGAAATGCCACGGTGTTTTTACAATTTAGTTTTTTTTTCATAAAAAAATGCTGAAAAAGTTTTAACCGAATAAATATTCGCTTACATTTGAATCATGAAACCAAAAGACGAGCAAAAGCGACAGGCCATTTTCAGGGCGACTTTGGCCTTGACAGGAGAAATGGGCATAGCGGGCATCAAGATGTCGGCCATTGCGAAACGTGCCAATATTGGCAGCGGGACGCTTTATGTTTATTTTCAGAGCAAGGAAGAGTTGCTGAATACCCTTTATGCGGAACTGAAAGCGCAAAGCTCGATGTCTATTTTGGAGGATATTTCAGACTTGCCAGTGAAGATGAAGCTGTTTGAGTTATGGAAAAGCTCTTTGCGTTATCGCCTTGAGCATCAGGATGAGGTGGTGTTTATGGAGCAGTTTGCGTTCTCTCCTTTTGCTTCCGAGGCATCAAAAAAAATCTCTCAGCAATTCAGTGATTTCTTGTTTGGCGTTTTGGATGAGGGTAAAACTCAAATGATTATTAAAAACACTTCCAATGATATTTTGGTTGCCTTATTGTCTGGATTCGTAAGAGATCTGGCGTTGACTTGCGACCGGACAGGCATCGTGGTAAATGATCAATTGCTGCAGGCTTCTTTTGGGATCTGTTGGGATGCGCTAAAGTCTTAACGATGTTTGTCTTTATTTTATCCGTTCTACTGATGTAGGGACGTTGCGTGCAACGTCCGTACCGATAGGTATAAAAAACAAAGGCATCATATCTTGTTAAGGTAAAAGGAGGGCTTGGAAGCACAAATCAATAATCCTTTTAATTCCATAAATCTGTGGACAATAAATTAAACGGGGAACATCCATTCCCCAATAATATTAATCAGAAACCGAATAAATATTCGCTTAAAACAAACCTAATAACCATATCAACAATGAAAAAAGTAATTTTAATCACCGGAACATCAACAGGCGTAGGTCTTTCATCAGCATTGTCTTTCAGCCGTAAGGGCTACAAAGTATATGCAAGTATGCGAAATTTGGCGAAGCGCAATGCTTTGGAAGAAGCGGTTAAGGCAGAAAATCTGCCAGTAGAAATCATCGCGTTGGATGTAACATCCATGGTGTCCATTCAGTCGGCAGTGGATTTGGTGATTGAAAAAGAAGGCCGTTTGGATATTTTGCTGAACAATGCAGGAGCAGGCTTCGCCAAAACCACTGAGCATGCGACTGAGGAAGAAATTCAATGGCAGATGGATGTGAATTATTTCGGTGTGGTGCACACAACCAAAGCAGTTTTGCCGATCATGCGCAAGCAGAAAAGCGGACATGTTATCAACGTAACTTCCGTAGGTGGCTTGGTGGGTCAGCCGTTCAATGAATTGTATTGTGGCGCAAAATTCGCCGTGGAGGGCTATACGGAAGCCTTGGCGTCCTATGTAACCAAAGCATTCAATATTCATTTCACCAATGTGGAGCCAGGAGGCATCGCAACGGAGTTTGTTAATAATGCCATGGCGAAAATGGCTGAAGGAGGGATGATTGAAGAAGGAGATCCTTATGCGCCAGTGTTCAATGCCTACCTGTCGGGCATGCAGTCGCGTTCGGGCGAAGAATTGGCGTCCCTTTACCAAACCCCTGAACAAGTAGCCGAGGTAATTTTGGAAGTCGCACAACAGGAAGAGCCGGTGATCAGAGTTCGTACTTCGGATTGGGCAGAAGATTTGTGCCAGTTGAAAACTGAGGCTGACCCAACGGGCTTGAAGTTGCGGGATAAGGTGGTGAAGCAGTTTTTGGGGTGATTTGTTTTATGATGGTTGGAGCTGTTGCACAACCATTATCTAATGCTATATCATCAAGAAATATTTCATTTTGGTAGGATCAGACCCATGTGTCTGACCTGAACAGTTATTTTAATGATGATTTCGGGCGAACACGTGGGGTCGCCCGTACCCAACAGAATAAAGTTTTGTAGGGCAGTTTTAAATTACGGTTATGCGCCAGCCCCAAGTCAGTACACAATGATGAAAAAACGAAAAGAATTCGACACACCTTATCTTCTATTTACACCGGCTTAGCACCCGAAGCTCTTACAAAATGTACCTTCAGCACATGAGCCCAGAATGGGCTTCTTGCAATAGACATGTAATTCATTCCATGGAAAAATTGAAGCATCCATACCGTCATGCTTAAAATATCATATTGGCCGACAAAACAAAAATCCCCACTCTGATAACTCAAAGTGGGGATTCCTTTATCAAAATCTATCACGAGACAAACCCTCGCAATAGCAGTATCTAATTACATATTCGTTACAATCTCTTCACCGAATTCAGAACATTTCAGCAGGGTCGCTCCTTCCATCAAACGCTCGAAATCATAAGTTACGCGCTTTTTAGAGATAGAGCCTTCAATTCCTTTGTAAATCAGTTCTGAAGCTTCCGTCCAGCCCATATATTCCAGCATCAAGGCACCTGAAAGGATTACCGAACCAGGGTTCACTTTATCTTGACCTGCATATTTTGGTGCAGTACCGTGCGTTGCTTCGAAGATCGCATTACCTGTTTGGTAGTTGATGTTCGCTCCAGGAGCAATACCAATTCCACCCACGATCGCCGCCAATGCATCCGATACATAGTCGCCGTTCAAGTTCAAAGTTGCGATTACGCTGTATTCAGCAGGACGCAACAAAATTTGCTGCAAGAAAGCATCTGCAATCGAGTCTTTAACGATGATTTTTCCAGCTTGCTCGGCTTCTTTTTGTGCCAAATCAGCAGCTGCTTTACCGTCCTGATCTGCAATGCGGTCGTACTGTGCCCAAGTGAATACCTGCTCAGCATATTCGCGCTCAGCCAACTCGTATCCCCATTTTTTGAAGGCACCCTCGGTAAATTTCATGATGTTACCTTTGTGTACCAAAGTAACCGAAGGCTTTTTATACTGAATAGCATACTCAATAGAGGCACGCACCAAACGCTCTGTACCTTCTTTAGATACTGGCTTGATACCAATTGAAGAAGTTTCTGGGAAGCGGATTTTTGTAACCCCCATTTCTTCCTGCAAAAATTTCTTCACTTTTATCGCTTCTTCAGACCCGTGCATGTACTCAATACCTGCGTAGATGTCCTCTGTGTTTTCACGGAAGATCACCATATCGCAAAGCTCAGGGCGCTTCACTGGCGACGGTACTCCCTCGAACCAACGTACAGGGCGCACGCAAGAATAAAGGTCAAGTTCCTGACGCAAAGCCACATTCAAAGAGCGAATACCACCACCTACAGGGGTTGTCAATGGGCCTTTAATACCTACAAGGTACTCTCTGAAGGCATCCAAAGTTTCACCTGGCAACCAGTTGCCCGTTTCGTTGAAAGCCTTTTCGCCTGCCAACACCTCTTTCCATTCAATTTTTCTTTCGCCATTGTAAGCCTTCTCCACAGCAGCGTCGAGTACTCTTTTTGCTGCAGGCCAAATATCAACACCTGTTCCATCTCCTTCAATAAATGGGACTACAGGGTTATTTGGTACTTGAAGTTTTCCGTCTTTGATTGTGATTTTTTGTTCGCTCATGGTTAATGAAACTATCGTTTTTTATCTAAGTTGAATCCGAATATAGGAGAATTTAAGTTGATTTTTATTCGATTTACAGATTATTATTCGTTATAAATGGATTAAAAAAGGGGTTTGTAGTTAAAAAATTGGGCTTTACCATTTTTGTATAATCCGCAGAAACAAATTGGTTGAAATAGTACTTTAACATGAGTGTGAGAATAGCATGTCGCTATTGCTGAAATTGAAAATGAAGAAGGAAGGCGTGTAATATGAAGAAAAGCACTACACAGCAGAAGGGATCTCCGCCCTTGTTTAAGAATCAGTTACTTGAAAAATTTACCCATACCCACATTGCTTACCCACTATTGATCTTCTATGGTGGCGGGCTCGGTTTGTTGGCCTATGGTGGCGTAATGATGGGGATTTCGGTGATCAATTTACTGGTCACTTTTACTTTAGGTTTGTTGCTTTTCACTTTTGTGGAGTATTGGGCGCACCGAAAGGTTTATCATATGATAGAGGATAAGCCCTGGAAGGCGCGGTTTACTTATACTTTTCATGGCGTGCATCACGATCACCCCAAGGATAAAAGCCGTTTGGCTATGCCGCCAGTGGTCAGTGTGCTGATTATTGCTTTACTGTTTGGCTTGTTTCGTTTGCTGATCGGCGATTATGCTTATGGTTTTTTGGCGGGCTTTATTGCTGGCTACGCCACTTACCTGTTTGTACACTATATCGTACATGCCTGGCGCCCTCCGCAGAATGTGTTCAAGCTATTGTGGGTGCACCATGCGATCCATCATTATAAAGACAATACTGTTGCTTTCGGTGTAAGTTCGCCAATTTGGGATGTGATTTTTGGAACAATGCCACGGAAAAAGCGTACCTAAAAGTATCATTACTATTCCATTCAGAAACTTCAACGGACGTATAAGTCCATCATGTTGTCAAGAAGTTTGCGACCCAGATCCTCGATTTGGGTCGCTTTTTTTATTTATATCCAACGGAGTGTATTAGACGATCCTAAGTTGGAGGGTGCATTTGAAAGTGGGCCAGCCTGCTGCAATTTCAGATGATTGGAGTAGACTTTATTCCCTGTTTTTCAACCATAGCGATGCCCATCGCGCCGCAGAATGCTTCATTACGGTGACGAGTTTCAGGTTTTTTTAGGCACTAAACGGAATGTGACCTTTCAGATCTTATCAATTTGTGGCCGATAAAAGGGTGCGAATTTCGAAATATGTAATTTCAGTGAAATAGACCTGATAATTTAACATTGGGTGGTTGGGATCAAAAGCTTTAAAATTGCATATGCCTTTTTAGGAAAGGTAACAGAATGAGGATTGAAAAACAGGTGAGTTTGTGAAATTGGCAATGATATGCCTTGATTTTGGTGTGAATGTAGATTTCGAGATTTGTAATGATGAAAATTCTTAAAATATCTCCCGTATATTTGTATTGTAATCAATAACAAACAAAGAAATTACAACGATGAAAAAAGTATTGTCTATTGCCTTCGCCTTAATTTTGGTTTCTTCTTTTGCATTCGCAGGAACAAATGACAACGAGTCAGCCAAAGGAAAATCTTTCTTCCGTGTGATCGGAAATTCAAACGCGCAAGTGTACAAAGTATTGTATATGGCGAATAAAGATTCTAAGGTGGTTGTATCACTTTACAATGAAGCAGGAAACTTGGTGGCTAAATCAGCAATCAAAGACAAAAACGAATTTATGAAACCTTTCCGTTTCGAAGAGATGCCAGCGGGAACTTATACCGTGGTAGTAAGAGATGGTTTTGGGGTTACTCGTAAAACATTCGAGCACACACCAGCATTGTAATTGATTCATCGGCGAAGGTTGACAATAAGAGTGCAATCCAGGAGTGATTGTCCTCTTACGTCAACACGATGAATCATTGGGAACAAAAGTCTCGGTAGTCGAGCAGCAATAAATGCCTTTTTAGGGCATTTTTTTTTGTCTATACTTTTTTGCGGGATGCCATTTTACTTCCCCTGTGCCCATTTTTTGTGTACGCTTTCAATGTCCTGGCTCAGTTGGTGCAACTGTGGAGGATCGAGGGCGAAATCATCAAGGTTGACGATCAGCTTTTCCTTTCCTTTCTGTTTGATATGTAGCCATCGGTCGTTTCTGTAAAACTCCTCTGCCTGTTTTTTTGCACTGAAGTTGTATTGGTGCTGTTGGTGTACAAAATGTACTTTATCCTCGTTGAAGGTGAGTGCCATTCCCGATATTCTACGGATCTGCCAATGGTTTTTCAGTACAATGAACAGCCCAAAAATAAGCAAAGCCACCACGTGCAGGTTGTTACCGAAATACCTATAGGTGCTTGCGTTGTCGGGGTCTTTGGTGATGAAAACCACACCTGCAATTAACAGCATGGCATAGCCCAACACATTGGCTTTTTTGAGTCTTTTTATTTTTTTATCAGCACTGTACATATTTCTTTCTTTTCGACAAAGATAACTATTCTATCGGTTTTGGGCTCGTTATCATTTGGACAATTCTTAGTGTTTGGGGAATGCAAACGTTCGATAATTTTAAAATTACCAATATGAAGGAGATAAAAGTCTTTTATTTTTGAAATCTGTATTTCTGATCAGGATTGTCAAAAAATTAACATTAGCGGACTGTACTCAAAATGCTCGAAAACGAATGTGCCTTTTTCGTAAAACATAATATTTTGGTAATAAAAAGCAGATGGAAAATACGAATTCCGTAATGTGATGCGCTGAAAATGCGCTTTTTAGCTTTTCAAAACTTCATAAATGTGCAAATTTTTAAATCATGTTCTTTACATTTGCAGTGTAATCAATCAACAAAGCAAGTGTATTACAAGCGATGATGAAGGTGTTGTCTATCGTACTGCCACTAACTGTGTTTATTTGATCATCAATGATTCCTGTTGATGTATTTCACCTTTCGGAGCAAAAGCAATCTTAGTCGTGTGCCTTCGCCCAGAAAAAAAATTAAATACAGATCAGCTTTCCATATTGCCGCTGCTATTCAGCAAATAGTAGTATTAGCATTGTTGGATGGATGAAAAGTTAGTCGTCATATTTCAAAAAGTCCAAAAATTATTGATTAGTGGGCAGAACAGACAGCCAGCTGTGGGTAACCTAATAGGTTTGCCCATATGCACATCATCAAAAAATTTAAAGTTAATCAAGAGCGCCATTTGGGGCTTTTTTTTTGCCCAAAATATTTCAATGGCTAATTGAAAACAAGGATACAGCTTCTGTAGGGGCGCAGCCTGTAAATACGGCATGTCTTAATGTTGTCCACAGACTAAAGAGATTCACACCGATTTTTTCAATCCGTCAATTGCTTATCGTCCATCGCACACCTGGAATTGTATTTCCAAATTTTCGATAAGTAGGACAGGCATGTGTTCATTATGGGTTGTCGCATTAGTCACAGTGCTCCCCTTCCGATTCCCCCGATCTCTAACCATTAGTCTTTGTGTTGATTTGTTGCCATTGCTTGCCTCGTTTTGGTGGCTGAAGCAATTGCCTAATTCACAATAAGAAAATTATATCAGTGGTATAATTTACAAATCTGTCATTTCGTTTTTTATACCTGAAAACTTAACATTGGGGTGT
Source organism: uncultured Persicobacter sp. (assembly GCA_947498325.1). Taxonomy (GTDB): domain Bacteria; phylum Bacteroidota; class Bacteroidia; order Cytophagales; family Cyclobacteriaceae; genus Persicobacter; species Persicobacter psychrovividus. The sequence continues at coordinate 13,354 of CANMKE010000002.1, read as the reverse complement.
TGGTGTCAAAAGGTTTGAAAATGGGGTATTGAATTAAAAAAAGGTAGGAAAATGGGACTGATAAAAAAGGCTGGTTTGCGAAATTGATAATTGGACCTGCGCTGTGAGGCTGTGGGCTGATTTAAAAATTTGATAAACGTATGAATTTAATAAAATTAGTCGCGTACATTTGTAATGTAAACAATAAGTAAAAACACAAAACAAAAGAATTATGAAAAGTTTAATGAACACATTCGCAAAATTGATGACAGGAATTTTAGAAGATATGCCAGCGAGCACCTTCACTAACATCAGTAAATTTTAAGCTGTTTCATCATATTGAAGTTGACTATCCATGCAAACGGTTTGCATTAGATATGTCAGCATGATGAACCAGTAATGAGAGAACAAGTCTCGATTGTCGAGCGTCGGTAAATGCCTTAACAGGGCATTTTTTTTTGTCCAAAATTTCAGGTTGCAGTGCTCCCCTTCCGATTCCCCCGATCTCTAACCATTAGTCTTTGTGTTGATTTGTTGCCATTGCTTGCCTCGTTTTGGTGGCTGAAGCAATTGCCTAATTCACAATAAGAAAATTATATCAGTGGTATAATTTACAAATCTGTCATTTCGTTTTTCACACATGAAAACTTAACATTGGGGTGTTGGTGTCAAAAGGTTTGAAAATGGGGTATTGAATTAAAAAAAGGTAGGAAAATGAGGCTGATAAAAAAGGCTGATTTGCGAAATTGATAATTGGACCTGCGCTGTGAGGCTGTGGGCTGATTTAAAAATCTGATAAACGTATGAATTTAATAAAATTAGTCGCGTACATTTGTAATGTAAACAATAAGTAAAAACACAAAACAAAAGAATTATGAAAAGTTTAATGAACACATTCGCAAAATTGATGACAGGAATTTTAGAAGATATGCCAGCGAGCACCTTCACTAACATCAGTAAATTTTAAGCTGTTTCATCATATTGAAGTTGACTATCCATGCAAACGGTTTGCATTAGATATGTCAGCATGATGAACCAGTAATGAGAGAACAAGCCTCGATTGTCGAGCGTCGGTAAATGCCTTAACAGGGCATTTTTTTTTGTCCAAAATTTCAGGTAGCAGTGCTCTCCCCCCTCTGATTCGCTCGATCCCTATCCATTAGTCTTTGTATTACTTTGTTCCGTTTTGGTGGCTGAAGCAATTGCCTAATTCACAATAAGAAAATTATATCAGTGGTATAATTTACAAATCTGTCATTTCGTTTTTTACACATGAAAACTTAACATTGGGGTGTTGGTGTCAAAAGGTTTGAAAATGGGGTATTGAATTAAAAAAAGGTAGGAAAATGAGGCTAATAAAAAAGGCTGGTTTGCGAAATTGATAATTGGACCTGCGCTGTGAGGCTGTAGGCTGATTTAAAAATGTGGCAAACGTATGAATTTAATAAAATTAGTCACGTACATTTGTAATGTAAACAATAAGTAAAAACACAAAACAAAAGAATTATGAAAAGTTTAATGAAGAGTATCGTTAGTTTAATGAAAGGAATTTTAGAAGAAATGCCCGCAAGCACTTTCACCAATATCAGTAAATTCTAATCTGGTTCATCATACTGAAGTTGACTATCCATGCAAACGGTTTGCATTAGATATGTCAGCATGATGAATCAGTAATGAAGGAATAAGTCTCGATCGTCGAGCATCGGTAAATGCCTTAACAGGGCATTTTTTTTTGCCCAAAATTTTCTGAGCCTGTTTTTTAGTTTTCAAATTACCTCCCACCAGACACTGTTTTATCCTTTGCCACTACGGGGCATTTTCTTGAGGATGCATACGTATTAAAAATAAATTAAAAAATGGGGCGGGAATTACCGTTGATTTTCAAATTTTCAAAATCAGAAAAATTAAAGCGGAAAATTAACATTAGCCGTTTCCGATTCAAGGCTTTAAAATTGGAATATACTTTTTCGGAAAGTTTGAATAATGAGGGAAGAAGTCTATTGCCGCATTGCGATATTGATAATTATTATAGTTGAAAAACGTTAGAAGTCAAATTAAAAAGTTGATAATTGTATCAATTTCATAATTTTAAGGCCGTATGTTTACAATGTAATTAAACATTTAACCTAACTATTACGACTATGAAAAAGATCTTTTCAGTAATGATCGCCATGATGATGTCTGCTGCAGTATTTGCAGGAGCAAACGACAACGAAGCCGCTAAGGGCAAATCAATGTTTCGTGTTATTGCCAACAACAACGCCGAGCTTTACAAGGTGATTTATATCGCCAACAAAACCTCAAAAGTGAAAATCAGCATCTATGATGAGGATGGTGCGATGGTGGTTTCTACGGTAGTGAAGGGTGTGGAAGATTTCATGAAGCCTTTCCGATTCAAAAGAATGCCTGCAGGAACGTACACCGTTGTGGTTCGGGATGGATTTAGCGTTACGCGCAAAACATTTGAGCACAAGCCTTAAGGCCATGGTTACACCACCTTTTAAAATGAATAATTCACCTAAAATGTAAAAAATGCATATGATGTTAGACCCAATGAATTGGACGAGGGGCACGGTTTTAAATCACTTATCGGTATCCGTCCACCTTTTGAGTCGAGTATAGTGAATAGCCTTACCGACCAACAGAGCGCTTCAGAAGCGTTTCAATTATTGCCGCTGACGATTGTATCTTATTTTTCTTAATACCTCCTGTGTGTTTTCAGGAGGTATTTTTTTTGCAAGTGGCTTGGTGGCGTCAGGTAAATGGTATTGATCGCACAGGCGCTCAGCATCCACTGCTACAGTGCTCGGTTGGGGAATTATCAGTGGTAAAAATGTTTTACTTTTCAGCAGAAGGGAAAAACAGTAAAATGGGTGCAATAAACCAGTAAAGGCCTTTTTTGCCTGTATCTTTAACCCTGCGATAGCTTACAAATAGCAGAGGAATAAGGGCCAATAATTCATAGGCGATCACATAGATTATTTTAGAGATGTCGTGTAAAACTGATTTGACGATGATGTTGCCAAGAATTACAATGGCAATATTCAGCAGGAGGAATGACCAATAGTTCTTGCGGTTACACTGACCTTTAAAAATGGCGTTGAACATACTTTAGTGGGTTATTTTCAGGAAAAATTTCTCGGTCAAAGATAGTTCAGACCATAAAAAAGCCAACAGTGAAAATCACCATTGGCTTGATTATAATTATCTATTGACAGAAAATTAGGCCTTGATTCTGTCTTTTAGGCTATCCAAAGCCGACTGAATACGCTCAGCAACTTCCTGCTGACCGATTGTCGCGATGGTTTCAAAAAGGTCTGCTCCTCCCGCTTGCCCTGTAATGGCTACACGTACAGATTGCATCACTTTTCCCATACCGATTTCGCGTTTTTCGCATAGCTCCACATAGGCGGCTTTCACGGTTTCTGCATTGAAATCTTCCAATGCCAATACGACATTTTTGAAATCAGCCAAAACTTCATTCGCTTCAGTTGTCCATTTTTTGCGGATTACTTTATCGTCGTAGGCGGTAGGAGCTTCGAAGAAGTATTTCCCTTCAGCAACAAACTGCGTAGGGAAAGTTACGCGCTCTTTCAGCAACTGACCAATCGCTGCGGCTTTTTCTTCAGAACATTCCAAGCCTGCTTTTTGGGCATCAGCCAATACAAAAGCGGTTAGGTCTTCTGCAGAGCGGTTTTTCAGGTATTGCTGATTAAACCACTGTGCTTTCTGGATGTCGAATTTGGTTCCTGCCTTACCTACACGCTCAATGGAGAATCGTTCGCAAAGATCCTCCAAAGAGAACATCTCTTCGTCGTTTCCTGGAGACCAGCCCAGCAATGCCAAAAAGTTGGTCATGGCTTCAGGCAAATAACCTTGCTCACGGAAGCCCATAGACGTTTCGCCAGAGCGTGGGTCGTTCCAGTCCAATGGGAATACTGGGTAACCTTTTTTGTCGGCATCACGCTTCGATAATTTACCGTTACCGTCAGGCTTGAGGATTAGCGGCAAGTGAGCGAATTCAGGCATGCTGTCTTCCCATCCCAAAAATTCATATAGCAAAACGTGGCATGGCGCTGAAGGCAACCACTCTTCACCACGAATGACGTGGGTGATTTTCATCAGATGATCATCCACTACATTGGCCAAGTGGTAAGTCGGCATACCGTCAGATTTCAGCAAAACTTTGTCATCAATATCGATAGACATCACTTTTACCCATCCTCGAACCATGTCTTTCAGGCGTACTTCCTCTTTTTGTGGTACTTTCAAACGTACCACATAAGGCTCACCGGCGTCCATTTTTGCTTTAACCTCCTCGGCAGAAAGTGTCAAAGAGTTTTTCATTGATGAACGGGTGATGGAGTTGTATTGTGGTTGTGCCACTTTAGCTTCCATCAATCTTTCGCGCATTGCATCGAGCTCCTCAGGGGTATCGAAAGCGTAGTATGCTTTGTCCTGGTCGATCAGTTGCTGCACATATTTTTGATAGATGTCTTTGCGTTGTGACTGAACGTAAGGGCCGTGCTCCCCAGCCTCTTTTGCGCCAACACCTTCATCTACTTCCATGCCCAACCAGTTGAGGGCTTCAAGGATGTAGGCTTCAGCACCTTCGACGAAACGGCTCTGGTCGGTATCTTCCAATCTCAAAAGGAATTTACCACCATTTTTGCGTGCGAACAGGTAATTGAAAAGGGCAGTGCGGACACCACCGATATGAAGGGCTCCCGTTGGTGAGGGGGCGAAACGAACTCTTACTTCTTTTTCCATTTATAGAGGAATGATTATTTATGTCAAAACCTGATTAGGCCGCTGTTGTTCAACGGCTAAAATCGTCTGCAAAGGTAACAATTCAGTGGGGATTTTGAAAAAGCAGGGCGCAGGAACTGTAATATTACTTTGCAGGAGCACCAAGGGGGTATGCCTGTTGGGAAGCGGGCATGAAAAAAGCGCCCATTTCAGGCGCTTTAAGTTAGTGATGATGGCTTACGCTTTAAAATAAAAAGCGCACCTTGATGGCTTATTTACTGCTTTCAGATTTGGATTTCACCTTTACTTTATCTGTTGATCGCAGGTTTTTGGCAATAAATTTCATTTGGTTGACTTCCTCTTCAGGGCGAGATTTCAGGTATTCCCAATCGAGTTGCGACATTTTGGCCATGCCTTCTTTGTCGTGGCGGAAAGCCCTGTAAATGATGATTCTGCGCCATTGGTCGGCGGTTTTATCGGTATTTTCTTTACAGAAATTGTATTCCTTTTGTGCTAAAGTAGCACGTTGGGTGAACGACTTTGCGTAGTAATACCTGCCGAGCGTTTTGATGGTTTTTTTCTGCTCCTGATTTAAAGCATGATAATCTTCATTGAGTTTTGCTTTTAGTTCAGGGGCAAGCGTGAGGTACATATTCAGCCACATGACAGCAATGATGCGCTCTACTTTGTTTTTTTGCTGATGTTCAAGATCAGCATAATAATGCTCTGCCTGTTTTTCTTTTTCCTCGTAATTCAGCGCTTTTGGGGCTTTGGGAGCTGTTGGTGCTTTGCTTTCTTCGGGTGCAGCAACGGACACGCTTGCGGTCAGTACCTCGGTGGAGGCTTTCGCATCCAGGTTGGTATTAAAAGAAAGTTTTTGTTGATCGCTGTTAATCTGCTGAATTTTATCGATGGTGGATTGTGCCACCACGGCAGCCTGATCGATGGTCTGTTCATACACCTGATAATCATTTTGGCCCCTTTTGGAACTCCAAAGCATTTGGTGGTCGGTAAGCACAAGGTAACCGTCGTCGGCATGGGTATTAAAAGGCGCGCCGAGGTTGACGACTTCATTCCGTGAAGCATCATATTTGAAAATATCATAACCACCATAGTTGGAATGGCCGTCACTGGTAAAGTACATGGTGTTGGTACGGTGGTCAAATACGGGAGCAAGTTCATCGGAAGAGGAATTGACCTCCTCAAAGTTGATGGCCTTTTTCCACTCCCCTTTGCTGTTTTTTACACTGTACCAAATATCGAATCCTCCTTTGCCATGTGGGCGGTCGGAGCTGAAATACAGGGTGTCGCCAGTGGCAGAAAGTGCAGGTGTGATGTTATCAAAGTAGGGATCGTTCACGCGGTCTTCCAATACCTGTGCCCTGCCCCATCGGCCATTTTTTCGGGTAGAAAAGTATAGCTGTGCGGGGTAGTTCAATGAACTTCTGACAAAATACAGGGTGTTGCCATCGGGGCTGATGATGGCACTTTCCTCCTGATTGGTGGACGTGAGGTTTTTCATCCCGTCGGTGGTGTTGAGGTAGGGTTCCCACTGTTGGGTATCGCTATTTTGGGTGAATCTTTCAAAAGCGCCTCGGCCAGTACGCTCGACACTTGCCAGCCACAGTTGTTTTTGTTGCGGCAGGTAAGTTCCTGCAAAGTATTTCTTTGAAGTGGGGAATTCAGTCGCAAGGCGGAAACCGTCATTTTCAGAAGGCTGGTAGGGGTCGTTCAGGGCGAGTTCACAGCCCTTGACTTCCTCTTCAGCTTTGATGATCAGTGTTTTTGCATCTCCCTTAATCCGTCCACGGATCGTTTTTGCCTCTTCAATAAAAGTATCGAAAGCACTGACGGCCTGTTCGTATTTTCCCATTTGCTTCAGTACAACGGCATAATCATAGCGCACCAAGGGAAGGTCTTCACGGTAGTCGCTGATGAGTTTTTCAAACATGGCAGTGGCCTTGTCATGATCTCCCATCCCGATATAGCATTCCGCAAGCTCGAAAGCGGTGAAGGGGTCGAAATTGGCTTTCAGGGCTTTTTCATATAGTGGTACTGCTGCGGCATATTTTCCAGCATCGTAGGCTCTTTCAGCTTTTTCAATGGTGGAGTTTTGTGCTGTGGCAAAGTGGGCGTTACCTAAAATAAGGAGGAAAAGAAGGATTTTCTTCATTTGGTTAATGTTGATAGCCTTTGTAGTTTAAATGGTGTGCTTACTGGTTGTAAAGACTTGTTAATTCATTAACAAGTAATGGGTTATTGATCAATCATTAAAAGCATAATTATACTAATTTATTTAAAATATATTAATATTTTTATTTAATAAGTGATTATTTTATTGCTTTCCTTACAGCAATGCGGTATTATCTTAATTTGAGGATTATTGCGTGTATTACGGCTTGCCAAAATTGTACAGAGTAGCGGCATTTTGCGGTTACTGTTTTTAAGGGAAGAGAATAAATCTTACCTTTGATTGTTCAGTATTAATCAAATGAGCAGTCAGTGGCCTTCTACGTACTGAATAAAAAAAAGACTTAATGGGATTATGACTATGGATAAGGAATTTATAAACAAGCTGTTTGCCTACCACCAATCAACACCACCGATGCCTTACCGTTCTTCGGTATGTGACTTGCTGGAAAAGGTGAGGGAGTTCCTGTTTCCACAGCTTTCAGAAAGCTGTATTGTGTCTCCTGCGCAGTTAGAGGCGCAGTATCAGGTGCTTTATGCCAAGATGCTCAATATTCTGGTGGGAATGCGGAAAGAGTTGCGCGATGACCCTGAAAAACTTACGCACCAGATTTTTGAAAAATTCCCTCAGATTCATGCTTGCCTGAAAAAGGATGCTGAGGCGATTTGTGAAGGTGACCCTGCGGCCTCTGGTGTCGATCAGGTGATTCGTACCTACCCAGGCTTCAAGGCGATTTTCAGTCACCGTTTTGCCCACGAGTTGTATTTGCTGGATATCCCTCTTTTGCCACGCATCATCAGTGAAAATGCGCACAGCCATACGGGGATCGACATCCACCCAGGGGCTAAGATTGGCGCCTATTTTTGCATTGATCACGGGACGGGTATTGTGATTGGGGAAACGACAGAAATTGGTGATCACGTGAAGCTGTACCAGGGGGTAACCCTCGGAGCGCTGAGTGTGGACAAAAGCATGGCGGAAACAAAGCGGCACCCTACATTGCATGACCATGTGGTGGTTTATGCTGGGGCGACGATTCTTGGTGGCCATACGATTATTGGTGAGAATAGCACGATTGGCGGTAACGTCTGGCTGACGAGCTCGGTGCAGAAGGATTCCGTAGTGTATCACCGTCCGCAGATTATCATGAAAAATAAGAATGAAGCCAGCAGCGAAAGTGCTTAAATCAGCTGTTGGAAGCTGAAACGCTTTGTACAATAAAATAAAAAAAGGTGATGCTCCCAAGTACAGAGGAGGATCACCTTTTTTGTTTATTCGGCCGTAATGCGCATATAGTCGATCAGTGCCTTGTTATTTTCCTGTCGCCAGCCATCGTTAAAAGATTCGAGGCTGAGAGAAATGGTTGATCTCCCTTTGGGCAGGCGGATCAGGGTCTTGTTGCTATATCCCCAGTTCGACCACTCCCCTTTTCCTCTCGAGGGCATCACAACCACTCCCTGATAAATACCGGAAATACTTAGGCTTCGCGAAACACACGCCCCTTGCGCTTTATCGGGCTGCTGGCCGTTACTGTAATGGAAATCAATAAAATAGTTGCCTTCATGCTTTAGGTTGATCTGAAAGTTCACCATGCTGCGGTCTTCTCCCTTCAGGGTAAAATAACCAATAGGTTTCAGCCCTTTAACATCTGCACTTTTGTGATAAGTAACATTGGAAGCCGGCACCAAAAGGGTGTTAGATTCCGGAAGCAAAGGCTTTGAAATGTAGGAGGTGAAGCCCAGGGAATCAATCCCCTGCACGCTGTACTGGGCATGGTCGTTGGGGATGAGCTTGAAGTTATGCTCATCAGCAACATACGCATACGGGAGCCCATTGCGTAGCACATTGTAGGCAATGGCATTTTTCTGCTGATCCCAATGGAGGGTATTGCCATCTATTTTTGCCATCGGGCTCTTGAGCATTTTCACCATAGGTAATAAATCTACCTCAGAAGCCGGCCATGGTGTGTTGGTCATAACGATCTTCACCTGATGTTTCCCTTTGATGTTGTTGGGAATGCTGTGGGTACTTTTGGCAACATTATCAATGCTGAAAGATTTAATGTGCTGACCGTGCCCACTGATCTGAATATCGAGCAGGCTGTTTCTGTATTTAAAGTTTTTCAGGTGTAACTCGCTGCCAAAACTGCCCGGAATCTTCGGCGCAAAGTGCAGCCCCGATTCCCGGAAGTCCATGCCCATCAGTACGCGGTAATATAGACCGAGCGTGGCACAGGCACTCCAAAGTTTTTCTTCAGGAGTGGCGTTGATATAGTTGATCGTGCCCGTGGAGGCGTTTACACTTGCTGGAGTTTGTAAGCTCAGGGAGTTGGCGCGCAGCAGGCTGCCGATGCCAAACCTTGCGGCTTCCTCATTACTATTTTCACTTGCACCCCAGATCCATAAAGTTTGTATCAGTGGGAGAATGTGCGCCTGATCGTCTGAAATGTTATTGGCCAAAGGGCAATAGGCCGGAATGCCAAAAGGTGCCAGGGGAACATTCTGGTAAAGCAATTTGGCCTGCCGCTTGCTCGTAATGCCATTGAGGGTGGTCATGGCTTCGCCGAAATAATCTATTCTGTTGAACTTATAAAGGTTTGAGGGGCCATAAACATAAGAGGAGTAATAGCCGACATTCTCATTCCACAGGTTTTTATTAATCGCCAGTTTAAGCTGCTGTTGGTATTTCCGGTAGCGGTCGCTCTCTTTGCCGAGCAGGTCGGAGGCCTGTGCGAGAATACTGAAAAGCTGGTAATGAATGGTATTGGTACTGAGGTGCTGACTGTTGAAAATGTCGGTGGGCTGCATCCATTTCGGGTAATTCGACAGGCTGGCACCCACGCCAATATTTGCGCCCTTGATCAGGCCAGTATGGTGATCCATCAGCGTGATGATGTCCTGCTCAACGGTTTCCTGAAGAATAGGATAAATAAACTCCAGCCACTCCCGGTCGCCGGTTACCAGATATAGCTGCCAGGCAGAAATACCCCAAAGCACGTGCTCCGAAGAAATAGGCCAGCCGCCAAAATGTTTATCGTAATTGGTAATTCGGTTTTGGGTAATCTGTGCGGTCAGGTTGGCCTTGACGGTCTCAGGGTCAAGGATTCCCAGGGCAAGCATGGTCGCAAAAGTCATGTTTGCCTCTTCATTGATCGTCTGTGATTGTGTTGCCCATGCTGAATGGTGAAAGTAATCGTTCACATAATCAATGGCGAGCTGATAGTTGCGCTCCAGGATGGTCACATTTGAAAGTAACTCCGGATAGAAGTAATTCGCCCGGCCCGAGGGCTTCCATTGGTTGGCGGTAAACTCTTTTCGGTTCCTGATCTGCAGGGTCAGTTGATAGATCCCCTCCTGATCGGTCGCTTCAAGCAAATATTGCTGTGTCCCCTCGATGGGCTGATTGAGGATCATTCCCTGTGGGATATTGGTCAGCAGGGCAATGTCCTGCAGTTCATCTTTATAGATCACATCCTCCCCCAACTGGCAATAGCCCTGCCGTTTGACCTCCTGCAAAACCGGCGAAAAGTCCAGCTTGAAACTAATGGCGGTCAGTGCTTTGTTGGCTTGTGTATTTGCTTTAATTTTTAGACTGGTGTCGGGGGCATGCTTTCCGAACACCACCATGGGGCAGTCCAGGTGCCCATGCGCCTGTGCTTTGGTATGATACTGATGGTACTCACTTGAGGGGAATTCAATATTTTTCCCATTGACGGTGAAAGTGTACTTGATATTTTTGGGAATGATATTTTTTTCCCGTTGATAATAGTTGGTGCGTAATCCTGTTTGTGTAGTTTTGGCACTGTAATTTTGACCAATGACTGCACTTGGGTATATCGTGAAGTAGCCGACATTGAACATGGCGTATTCTTCTTGCGTTTTTTTGCAAGCGGAACAACTCAAGATCAGGCCAATAAAAAGGAATAGTTTTCTAATCATAAAGAAAAATTTTAGCAAGGGCGAACCCATTCCAAAAAGCTTTTCGCGTTTGTCTGTCAAAAATATCTTAAATTTACCGCTGTTTAACCATTTGGCTATGAGATTTTATAAATACTTTTTGCTTTCGTTGTTGCTGATGCTTGTTGCACAGGCGAAGGCGCAGCAGTTCATCGGTGTGCGAGGCAGTGGCGGCGTATCGACGGTGAATTTTCAGAATAATATCAATAATGCAAATTTCTTTACGGCTTTTACCCCGGCCTATTCGGGGGGCGCCTTTTACAGAATATACACAGGACCCCACGCCGGCTTGCAAACGGGGCTGGACTTTACCAAAAAGGGGTTTATTCAGCGGCTTCCGGCATCAAGTACACAAGACACTTTGCAGGCAGCGAGCTATACCTACCTTGAGGTGCCATTGATGTCGAGCTTTTACTTTTTTAAAGGATCGACCAAGGTGGTATTGAACCTGGGGCCTTATTTTGCCTATCAGCTCAGTAACACACAACAGCTGGTGAGCCGAAGTTCGGGGGATATCATCAGTGAGGGGCCATTGGACTATGATGATTTCAGGGACAATCGTTTTGACCTTGGCATTCGTGCCGAGTTGGGTTTGCTGCAATCCTTTGGTTCAAATTCACTCGAACTTACGGGGGTGTTCAGTATGGGGCTGAAAAATATCATTAACCCAGATTATCCTTCAGCGCCTTTAGGAACCCTGAATATGTATCTGGGGATTCAGCTGGCGTATATGTTCCAGTTTGATAATGCCCGTGAACGTTTCCCATTTGTGGATCAACGCCGAAAGCTGGCGCGTAAAAAACAGAAAAAAGAGAAAAGACATTATTAGGATTTTGGGCCGCCCGTTTTAAAAAAAGCTTCACCGCTTTAATGTTGCCTGAGTGCCGATAGCTGAAGCAACATGGGCAAATCACAGGCACGGTGTCCGGTGTTCCCCATCGGTGTTTCTATGGTTTTAAACCCGGTCTTTTTGTATAATCCAACGGCACTTTCAAGGCTTGGCAGCGTTTCGAGATAAACCTGTTTAAAGCCTTTTTTTTGTGCAAAATCGAGGCACTTATTCATCAGAAGCTTGCCGTATCCCTTGCCACGGGCTTGTGCACTAAGGAACATCCGCTGGAGTTCGCAGGTTTCAGTTGGGGAGCCCGAGCCCTTAAGTGGGGCAATGCCCGCACCTCCAATAATCAGTCCTTTATCTTCAATAATGAAATAGCGTGAGGAGGCTGTTTGGTAATGTTCGCTCATTTGGTCGAGCATGGGGTCGAAATAAATGGTTCCCTCTTTGTTCTCGCCGTACTCTTCTAATGCCGACCGGATAATTTGGGCGATCAGGGGATTGTCGTTGGGGGTGATGGTTCGGATGGTCATGTAGGAAGTAAAACAAAAAAGCACAAACGGTCAAATTTGTGCTTTAATTTCGGGTTAAGAAAGAGGTGTTATATCATGCATTTGAAGCGGAGATATTAACTTCAATATTGCCTTTTGTTGCTTTGGAATAAGGGCATACCTGATGTGCGGCATCAGCGAGTGCTTTGGCTTCTTCTTCGCTTACTTCAGGAATGATGGCATGAATATCTACTGCCAGACCAAAGCCGTCGGCATCTTTTCCAATAGCCACTTCTGCTTTCACGGCAGTGGTTCCTGTTTTTACTTTTTTATTGTTGATGACCAAATTCAGGGCGCTGTTGAAACAAGCCGCATAGCCCGCTGCAAATAATTGCTCGGGGTTGGTAGCTCCTGCTTTTTCCTCTCCGCCAAGACTCTTAGGCATGCTCAACTGGCGATCTATGGCTCCGTCAGGGGTGGTTACTTTTCCATCTCGTCCGCCTGTGGCTTCTGCTTGTGCGGTATATAGTTTTTGAATACTCATTATCTTTTGGTTTATGTCGTGTGCGATATAATTACTATTGAGTATACCTCAAGCGTCCGTAAAAGGTTACGTTCATCCGTGAAAAAAGTGGAAAAGAAATTAAATCGTGTATTTGGGCTTAGCGCGTGTGTAAAGACTTTGAGCTGATGGAAAATTTAGATGAATGAAAGTGATTTTGAATTACATCTCCAATACTCGAAATATTCGTTACGAATTTTAAGTTTTAAATACGCTCTTGTTGCATGTTTCTATATTGTCCACAGATTACGCAGATTTCCACAGATTTTTTTATTTCGTAAATTGGGTATCGCCCATCGCAAACCTGCGATCACTTTTCATTATTTTGGAGAAATGGTTCTCATGGAAATATCCTGCGTTATTTAGGGGCAGAAGCGCTTTAAGTTTACAATACGCTCTTGTTGCATGTTTTTATATTGTCCACAGATTACGCAGATTTCCACAGATTTTTTTATTTCGTAAATTGGATATCGCCCATCGCAAACCTGCGATCACTTTTCATTATTTTGAAGACATGGTTCTCATAGAAATATCCTGCGTTATTTAGGGGCAGAAGCGCTTTAAGTTTACAATACGCTCTTGTTGCATGTT
>CANMKE010000001.1 GCA_947498325.1 uncultured Persicobacter sp. | reverse complement strand
AATTGAAGAAAGTATGAGCTTCAATAAAATCTGTCGCGAGCGTCCCGATATTGATAACAACAATTAAACCCACAACTAATCACGAGACGGAGTCTCGCGATAGAGAACCACTATTGATTTGTATAACAGCTGATCGGGCAAACCATAACCTTTTGTTAATTGAAGGGAATATGAGTTTCAATAAAATCTGTCGCGAGCGTCCCGATATTGATAACAACAAATAAACCCGCTAATAATCACGAGACGGAGTCTCGCGATAGAGGACCCTATTGATTTGTATAACAGCTGAATGGGCAATCCATAACCATTGGTAAATTGAAGAAAGTATGAGCTTCAATAAAATCTGTCGCGAGCGTCCCGATATTGATAACAACAAATAAACCCATAACTAATCACAAGACGGAGTCTCGCCATAGAGAACCACTATTGATTTTTATAACAGCTGATCGGGCAAACCATAACCTTTTGTTAATTGAAGGGAATATGAGTTTCAATAAAATCTGTTGCGAGCGTCCAACCCTTAATAACAACAATTAAACCCGCTACTAATCACGAGACGGAGTCTCGCGATAGAGACCCCCTATTGATTTGTATAACAGCTAATCAGGTAAACCATAACCTTTTGTTAATTGAAGGGAATATGAGTTTCGATAAAATCTGTCGTGAACGTCCCGATCGTGATGCTGACCAAGAAAACTACAAGTGCAATTTAGCATTAATTGCACTCACAAAATCCTGCTCTCCTATTGGTTTGTTGATCAATTTCTTGACCATCTGATAGTCCTTTGATTTCCGAACATCGGAATAACTTCTGCTGGTGGTGAGTAAAAAAATGCAAACATCAATCGGGTATTCTTCTTGCATCAAGCGCAATTCGTCCAATACATCCCAAGCCGACATCCGTGGCATATTTATATCCATGAAAATTAAATCAGGGAGCTCTCGCTTGGTCAGCAAAATATCTTTTAACTCGTTAATTAATTCCTCTCCGTTTAAAAGTGTGACAATATCCCCATCAAAGCCTGTTTTCTTTATCACGATGGAATGATAAAAATTATCTGCTGGGTTATCATCCACCAGAAACACACTTCTAATTAGATCATGCATTATTTATATATTTAGGTAAGGTGAAAATAAAGGTACTTCCCGTTTCACCATCTGACACTACGCTTATTTTTCCTCCATGCGATTCAACAATTTTCTTACAATAAGCCAAACCAATGCCTGTCCCCTCATAGTCTGCTCGATTATGTAAGCGCTGAAAAATCATAAAGATTTTTTCGTGATATTTTTCTGCTATTCCAATGCCGTTATCCTTTACAAACACTTCAACATAGGAAGCATAATTCTTCACGTCAATTTGTATTCGAGGGTAAACATCTTTCTTTCTGAACTTGATGGCGTTATTCAATAAGTTCTGAAAGAGTAACTTAACCTCAATCCCGCTCCCCCAAATAACAACCGAAGATTCGGGGTAAGTAATCTCGGCCTGAGTTTCAGCAATCTTCAAAGAAAGGTCCGATTCGGCCTCCTGAATCATTTCCACCAAATCCACTTCTGCATAAGCGCGTTTACGCCCAATTCGGGAATGTTCCAACAATCCCTGCACCTGATCGCTCATTCGGGCAGAAGCCTGATCAATAAAGGAAAGGTATTGCTTAAGTTCGGCATTATCAGCTATATCTTCATTTTTTTCTATTAATTTTGCAAAATTAATAATGGTACGTAAAGGTTCTTGCAAATCATGCGAGGCGATATAGGCAAATCGTTCCAGATCTGCATTCGAACTTTCCAGCTGTGTTTTGGCTTCAATAATTTCCGTAATATCAGTACTGATAATCGAATACTCCAAAATATGCCCTCCCACTATAACAGGAGAAATCACATTGGTATAATGCTTCACTCCATATAAACGATGATCAAAATGATGATCAAAGGTGAAGTTTTGGCCTGTCAAATTGACTTTTTTGAAAAGAAAAGGCAAATCTACAATCTGTAAATCCTCTACCACTTCTATAAAGTTCAAGCCCATTAAATGCCGCTGATTATTATTCCAAATATTTTTATTGCAAAAAGTAATGCGTCCGTGCAAATCTACCGTCGTGAAACAGGTAGAGGTCGCAGAGATCAAAGAGGACAACTTTTTCTCCTTTGCCTGTACCTTACTTTGCTCCTTTTTAAGTTCATCAATATCAATAAAAGTAACAACAACTCCTTCCGCTACACTATATTCGTTAATACTTGGGCAAACCTTACGTAGGTACCATTTTTTGTTTTCTAACTGAATTTCATCTTCATAAACCTCCCTCGACGAAATAATACCATACAAGAAGGATCGCAATCCCAAAGCTTTATGCAAAGCGGCCAAATCCTCATAACACCTGCCCAAATCCGATTTCTGAATCCCGAAAAACTGCTCCATCAGCGGTGAGTAACGCTTGATCTCCAGTTCCCCATCCAGAAAAACCGTCCCGATATTACTGTTCCGCATCAGACTCAACATATCGGCATTCAGTTGCCGAAGCTCCAGATTCTGATCATGGAATTCCGAATTCACGGTCATCAGTTCCGCATTCAGGCTTTGTAATTCTTCATTGGCGGTCTGAAACTCCTCATTGGACAGTAATAATTTTTCGTTGACCTCATGCAATTCCGTGGAAGCCTTTTGTGCCTCCTTTCGGATAATGTCCGCACTCAACTGGGTTTCAAACAACTCATCCCTCAATACTTGATGCATGTAATCTCCATGCTTATTGAGGTCCATTGCTGCCACACTGTTTTTACTTAATGTGGTTGGCATAATACAAATGATAAAACTCAATAGTTTACCATCATTAAAAAATGCTTTCAGGTAGATGTCCGTCGCCTGATGGTTAATCATGGCGTGAGAAATAAATTTCTGATCCTCCTCTTCGCTCAATGCCTCCAACTGCAAAAAGAGGATTTCAAGTAAGTTTGGAGGGAAAAAGTGATTGATTTTCTTCCCAGGAAAAAATTTAAAATTCGGGAAATATTCCTGAAAAGAGTTATTAAACTTAATTAATTCAACAGAAGATGAAAAATAACTTATACCTACATTTATGACTTTTGGGAACTCTTCCTGAAACCATTGATTTAACTTTTCATGTGCATCAATATTCAGCGTTTCTATATATCTGTCCAGCAATTTGTCTTTATCAACAGGCTCTCCCGTCGGGTTATGGTTTACCCCTGCCACCCGATAGAGTTCAAGCCGCTTAAAAACCTTATGCAAAGTTTTAAAGCCACCCAAAGGCTGAGCTAAAAAGCTTTTGTCTTCTACACTCATATAAAAATAAGCCCCTTTTTTTAGGGCAAACTCCAGCGATTTTACGGCAAACTGATATTGAACCGCAGGCATTTTGGATAACTTAAAGTTACATACCACGGCATCCAGATTGCTCAAAGGCGCATCAATCCCCAACTGATTGGTGTTGAAAAACAGCGTGGAGGCCACCTCTTTTTTTAGGATTAACCGATGTCTTCCAAAGTCAAAATAGTCCTTGAAATCTGAAACATTCAGCCCTAAAACATCCTGACTATAAAGCTTATTCAGATTAACTTTAAATAACTTATCTGTATCATGATCTGAAATAAAGATCTTGTAATTAAGCGGGATTCGTCGACGTTGATTTGCCCTGTACATGGCAATGGCAAACTGAAAAATCACCCACGAATCTGTAATGCCCAAAATCCAGACTTTCATCTGATGCCCTTCAAAATTCCTGAACCAATGATCGATCAGTGTTGAGAAATTATAACTGTTAATCCTATTCAGCTTGGCACAGGCGCGTTCCTTGATTAGGCGGCCAATAAAGCCCACCTCATCGGGGTGGCTCATTACATACTTTCTGTAGTTGGAGTTCACTCGGTAAGAGAGGCTTTTCTTACGCTCCTTCAGGCATCCCAATAACTCCTCAATGGTTACTCCCCCCTCTATACTGATTTCATCTATAATTATTTTAAGAAGATGAAGCAGTTCCAAATTCTCAGAATAACTGATCGAACGATCCACTACCTCTTGCCCTCGATGCGTTTCAAGGAAAGACATGATTTGGTCAACATCAAGCGCACCATCATCACTATTGGCATCATTTTGCGTCATCAACAAATCCGTTTCCACCGCTACATTTTCAGCTATAGCCGCACCAATCGTGAGGCCGCCGTGGTGCTTTACCGCCTGCAGTCCTTTTGCGCCATCTTCACTATGGCTGGCCATGAGTATCCCTACGGCTGACCGCTTTTTCTCCTCTGCCAATGAGGTGAAAAACTCATCGATAGGGTGCTTATATTGCCCAAGATCAGCAGAAAACAAACGCAGAGAAGCCCCTTCAATTTTGGCAAATTTACCGACAGGACATACATACACATGACCGATTTTAAGTTTTGTACCATCCTCGGCAATCGCTACAGGAAATTTACTGATCTCCGTCAGTTTGTCTGCCAGGTCCGTTTGCTGATGGGTCGGCAAATTTTGTACGACAATCAACATATCAGAAAACGATGCTGGCAATGCGAGAATGAACTTTTCTACGGCTTGCCCGCCTTCAGCGCTTGCACCCAAGCCAATGGTATATATCGGTTTTGTAAGACTGTTCATATAGTTCGATGTTGTACTTTCAAAGTAATCAAGTCTTTAAAAGAAAGCAAACAAGGTGAATTAAAAGCTACCATTTTATTACATAAAAACAATAATCGCCCAAACACTATCTATGTTCACATGAATTCATTACATTGGCTATAATCATAAAAATAAAATATTAAAGTATAGATCATGAACAAAACCCAAACAGAAAAATCCTACGTCCCACACGAAATCGACCCTCAGGATTTCCAGGTGATCGGTATTGGCGCAAGTGCTGGAGGTCTGGAAGTTCTTAAGGAGTTTTTTGATCATCTGCCAAAGGAATGCCCGCACAGTTTTGTGGTCATTCAGCACCTGTCGCCAGATTATAAGAGTCTGATGGCGGAGCTATTGGCTAAAAACACCGACATTCCTGTGAAAGAAGCAGGAGATGATGAGGAAGTGCTTCCCCGCACGATTTATCTGATTCCCCCAAAGAAAAATATGACCATCAGCGATAACAGGCTGTGGTTGTCCGATAAACCTTTGGGCTTCGATGCAGCACACCTCCCAATTGATATATTTTTCCGTTCCTTGGCCGCAGACAAAAAAGACCGCGCCGTGGGCGTGATTCTTTCTGGCTCGGGCAGTGATGGTACTCAGGGCGTGCGAACGATCAAAGAGGCCGGTGGTATGGTGATGGTTCAAAATCCTGAGGAGGCCAAATTTGATGGCATGCCCAAAAGTGCGATCAGTACGGGGCTGGCGGATACCATCCTCCCTATTCAGGACTTGGCAAGTGAAATGCTGAACCTGATTCAGTTGCCCAAAAGTGAAGACGGTGCTGAGAAGCAATTGCTAAACGATGAAAATTCCCTGGACAAAATCCTGACGCACATTTGTAATGTGTCCTCGCTGGATTTCAGTTCCTATAAAAGACCCACGCTTATTCGCCGGATTTCCCGACGCATGGGCATGGTGGGGAAATCTACGCCCAAAGAATACCTGGCCTACGTTTACCAGCACTCCAATGAGGTGGATTTACTGGTCAATGAATTTTTGATTGGCGTTACCCGCTTTTTTCGTGATGAGGCTGTTTGGTCTTATTTTAAGGATGAAATTGTACCGAACCTGATCAAGGGCGCAAAATCCTCTGGAGAATCGATCAAAATTTGGTCCGTGGGTTGTAGTACAGGAGAAGAAGCCTATACATTGGCGATGATCATTCGTGAAGAACTCGACACGCTCGGTTTGCAAATCGATGTGAAGATTTTCGCCACTGACCTTCAGAAACTCCACCTTGATGTGGCCCGAAAGGGGGTTTATCCCCTCTCCACAGTGGCCGACATTCCCAAGTCCTATATCAAGAAATATTTCCGCGGCCAAGGCGATACCTTTAATATTGCCGAGAACATTCGTAAAATGGTCATCTTTTCGGAACACAATATTCTGAAAGATCCGCCATTCAATAAAATGGACTTGGTGGTTTGCCGAAACATGCTGATCTATTTGCAAACTGCGGCGCAGAACAAAGCCATCGGACTGATGCATTTTGCCCTCAAACTCAATGGTTACCTCTTGCTCGGTTCTTCCGAAACGGTAGGCGAACTGAAGGATGTGTTTGCAGAGGTCGATCGCAAATTCAGAATATATGTCAATAAAGAAGCCAGCAGACAATTGACCAGCGATAAACTTCCCTATCATAATATCAACAGATCCATCAATCAGCGCACTGCTGCAGGAGATAAAAACCTGACGGTGGAGAAAAAAATGACGGAGTCTTTCAATTCCATCATTTCCAGAAAATTAGACATTGCGGGCGTTTACCTCGATGAGAATTACAATATCATTCATGCCATCGGGAAATTCCGCCACTTTATAGAATTCCCAGAGGAGGGCTTCAGCACCAATGTACTGAAAATGTTACCCAACCAGCTTTCTATGGCCGTAAGTTCTGCCAGCAGAAAAGCCCTCAGGGACAATCAGGAGGTTGCTTACCTGAAAATCAGGTACACGCACAAAGACCAGGTCCTGACGGTGGATGTTTATGCAAGCCCTTTTGAAGTGCCCAATATTACGAGCCGAAAACTGGTACTGGTCACCTTCATTCCGCAAACCACGGTACAGGAATTATCGACCTCCGATGACGAGACCCATTATGTAATGGGTGACCAGCACCGTACGCAGAAACTTTCTGAACTTGAGGAAGAACTCGCCCGCACCAAAGAAGATCTTCAGAATACTATTGAGCAGGTAGAAACCAGTAATGAAGAATTACAATCTACTAACGAAGAGTTGCTGGCTGCCAATGAGGAGCTTCAGGGAACCAACGAAGAGTTGCAGTCGGTGAATGAAGAGTTGCACACCGTAAACAGTGAGCATGAGCTTAAACTGGAAGAGGTTGGTGCGCTGAAAGCAGAGATTGACAATATCCTGAAAAGTACTGAAATCGGTATTATCTTTCTCGATACAGACAATAGAATCAAGAAAATTACGCCTTCGATCCGTGAGCAATTCAACTTGCAGGAAAATGATATCGGGCGACCAATCACTCACTTTACCTCCAATTTTGTAGATAATGAAGTGATTTCCATTACAGATGAAGTGAAGGTGGTTAGTGAGACCCATAAAGTTCGCCAGGCGGAGGTAAAAACCAACGACGGACAATGGTACTTGCAGCGAATCCTGCCATTTGTGGATTCTGACGGCAAAAAAGATGGGGTCGTGATCACCTATATCAATGTGACCGAAAGCAAAGAAATGGACTCCAAATATGAAAATCTGGAGAAACTGCTTGACGTTACCCGTGATGCTTTAATCACGGTGGATCTTGATGGCACTATTCTGGGTTGGAATGAAACCGCCAAAGATATTTACAAATTCTTGCCTGCTGAAATTATCGGTAAGCCGATCTCGACGATCTATTCCGAAGAATCGGAAAAAGTCATGCGGGAAATGTTTAAGAATTTGGCGAACAATGGGGCTAATCAAAGTTATCGCACCAGACACAGCAATGCGGAAGCAGAGAATATTGAGGTGCTGATTAAACCCACGATTTTATTTAATAAAGACAACCAAATCAGCGCCTACTCGCTCAGCATTAAAGACCTGACGGAAGAAAATACCCTCCGCCAGTCGTTAGCTGAACAAAAACAACAGTACAAAGCGCTTTATGAATCGAGCCCTGACATGCTATTGAGCGTCGGCGCGAATGGTTTAATTACCAATGTCAACCAAAAGCTTTTCACTCGCTTAGGCTACAAAAGTAAGGCAGAAGTGATCGGTATGCAGGTGATAGATATTTATGCCGAGACCTCCAGAGCCATCGCCAAAAAGTGCTTCGATAAGTTCATTAGAAATGAAAGGGTACACAATGAGGAGCTCACCGTTCTAACCAAGGAAGGTTACCCAGTCCCTGTACTATTAAGTGTAGAGCCCGTTTTAGATGAAAACGGACAAGTTTCACACAGTAACAGTGTTTGGCGGGAAGTTTCCAGTTTAAGCACCCAGCAAGGGGCAGAATCTTTATTGGAAAAAGCCTTTAAAACTGTTAATGCTGAATGTATTATTCTGAGCAGCGAACTCAACATTATATACAGTAATGATGAACAAAAAATCCCATTAGGTAATCCTGAAAAGTTGTTTTCTGATAGTTACTGGACAACCTGCAAAAAGCAAATTGAAAATGCGATTGAGCAGAAGAAAGAGGTGGTATTTGAGACCCTTGAGGATTTCTCGAGTAAAGATTTAGAAGTTCAAATTCTAAAAACTTATGTTACGCCTGAGTTTAATGCGGAAGGAAAAGTAAAATGGATTTCTCTCATGCGCTCAGATATTTCTGATAAGTGGATGAACCATGAAAAGCTGAAATTAAAATCAGATTTTCTTTCTGTAGTCAGCACTGAAAATCGGGTTGGTTTCTTTGAATGGGATTTAAAAGATACCATCATCTGGGATCAGGTTACAGAGGAAATCTTCGGTTATGGCCCTAATGAATTCAATGGAAGTTATGCCGACTACCTCACCCTACTTCACCCTGATGATCGTGAGTATGTGAATGCCAACAATCGACAAATAGAGAAGATAGATCAAACCGAGGACATTTATGAGGGAACGCATAAAATTGTCCGTGCCAACGATAAGGCGGAAAGAAGGGTTTATTTTAAATCCAGAATTCTCGAAGGCCCAGAAGGCAAACCCATTAAATTGCAGGGTATTTGTTGGGACATTACCGATGAAGACCAAAAATAATAATAACGAATACCCATCAATTTTTTGATGGGTATTTTTTCTCCCCATCAACTATACTTTTGATAGTTGCATAAGATTGTATAGCTTTGTACTGAACAATAATAAGCAGCAGCAGCTAAGTTTTACTAAGCGTTACTGAAAATCACTTTAAGTTATGGCAACATTCGACAATACTTCAGAAAAACCTTCCTATCATTTCAATGGTAAAAAATACCCTTGTTGCACAAGTTTAACCATGGGAATTATTGGCGGAAAATGGAAAACGGTCATTTTATACCACCTGATGGATGGTCCACTGCGCTACAATGTTTTGCGCAAAACAATGGATGCCGTTTCTGAAAGAACACTGAGCCTGCAACTGAAGGCCCTTGAAGAGGACGGCGTCATTTCAAGAAAAGTATATACTGAAAAGCCACCAATGAAGGTGGAGTATGCTTTTACTGACTTTGGAAAAAGCCTGATTCCCCTCATCTCTGCAATTGCCGACTGGGGAAATTTTGCCGTCAAAGAAAAATCACTCCGCCTGATTTAGCATCAAAACGAAAAAGGTTTCCCTGCAAAATAGACAGACCAATAAAGAAGTAGGCGGTTTTTATAGGGGCGTAACATGAAACGTCCCTACCACGAGGCAAAAAAATAATCGACAGCGCCTACTTTAGAGGCTATAACCTTAGTCGGGGGAAATGTAATCCGTGGACAAAAAAACACCAAGATGCATTCACCGCCTGAGGTTGCAGCCCAATTCTATTGTCCGAAAAAGATTCAGGAGCTTTCACCTCCCCTATCCTAAATCGCCAATAATCACTCCCACACAATGGAGGCTACGAATCTGAAATTTCGGCACGCCTGAATTCATAAATTGGATACTTCAAACACATATTCCGTTTCCCCCCAAAGAGCATTCGACATTAAAACTCATTCAAATCGCCTTAAAATGGCCACAAAGCTAAATTAAACGAAAAGAAAAATGACGCAACCACATTTAACTTAAGGGCTATTTTTTAATATTTTTTGAAGAATGTAGCGGAATATTTTCTATTGATTGCCCAAAAAAGAGATTTTGGAATTGAAAGAAAACGATATTTATGTATATTCTAATGCCTTTCGAGGCAACCATATTTTTTTATTCAACCATCCCCCCAATTAATAACTATGACAATAGCTCTATTTTTTTGGTCATTTTTACAATGTACCCTAACTGGCCTTGCCATCACCTATTTTAAAAAAACCAAGTTGAATTTAATTTTAGCAGGCGTATTCTTAACCATGGCGCTGAACATCCTGCTTCAATATTACTTTCGATTTACAAATCTAAAATTTGAACAACCCCAATTACTATTTATCTGCGATGTACTGGATTTGATGCTCCCGAGCTTCATTCTATGGTACTCCACTTGCCTGTATGGCAAAGCCCCTACCAAAAAACATTTATGGTATTTCTTACCGCCTTTTGTTTCGCTGATCATCAATACCTCTTATGTATTGCTTGCGCAAGATTTCAGCTTTAGAATTTTTATTGGCAGCCACCTTCATGTTACACTTTTAACCGCTATCGTGGGCTGGAAAGCCTTTGTTTTGTACCGCATTCACCAAATGTACCATCAGGTTAAGGACAAGGTCAATCCAAAACAAAAAGATGACTTGCTTTGGCCAAAAATGCTGATCGGCTTTGAGGCTGTGATCCTTTATATTGCGGTATTGCAATTGTGCTACCATACCCTAATTGCACCTTTTACCAATATTCAGCCCGAAAACATTATCTGGCAGCTGGTACAGCTCAACTACATTATCTTTAATAGTTCGATCATCTTCCTGACGATGTTTTATGCCCTGAAATTCCCCAAATCATTTTCAGGTAAGGGCATCATTATTAAGGAGGAGAAGAAAGAAGGATTCGGTGAAAACCTTGATCAGTATTTGCCACAGCTCAATGAGCTTATTAATGAACAGAGCGTACATCTCGACACCGAACTCAATGAGCGAAAATTAGCGGAGAAAATGCAAATTCATACGTATTTGCTTTCCAAAGTGCTCAACGAGGAGCTGGGGAAAACCTTCAGTGAATTTATCAATGAACACCGCGTGGAAACCGCCAAGACGATCATTGCCAACGATCATGAAAAGGCGTTCACCAACTATGCTATTGCCGTGGACAGTGGCTTTGGCTCAGAATCGGTTTTCTATGTGAATTTCAAGAAAATTACCGGCATGACTCCCCGACAATACCGAACACAACTGAGAAAAATGGCCTCCTAATGGTCGAATATCCATGATCTGTAATTTTAAAACTGATCATCAGCTATAAAACGATGGCCGCAGGTTTTTTGCCTGTGGCCATTTTTGTTACCTTCGCAAAAATCTATAAAGCATGAGCGAAGTTACCAAAAGAAAAAATGCCCCCCAACCCTCCACTGCTGAAGGGCATGCTGCGAATCAGCAACGCTATCACGATTTATATCAGCAGGTCAAGCAACTCAAACTTGACAAAATCGCTCTTGAAGAAAAGTTAAATACCCTGATGGGACTTTACCTGAAAAAAGTACCCACGCTACGGCAACAAATTGCCATGGTACAATTGCAGATTGTTAAGCAGTTGCATCAGGCCACCTTTCAGCACTCCTTCAATAAACACCAGTTGCAGGCCATCATCGAAAAGATCAATCAACAGCTGAAACAGGTCCTTCCTTATGTAGAGACCACCGAGGAGGTGCGGATGATTTTCAACCTCAACAACGACATTACTTTTGAGGAAGCACTTCGCAAAACAAAAAAGGACTTTCTTGACAAAACGGCCGCCTACTTTTTCGAACAATATCAGCAAGCCCTGAATATCGGCGCCTTATCTGTTCATCTTGACGATGAATCTTTTGCTGACTTTCAGCAAAAAGTTTGGCAGTGGGTTCGCCTTCAGAAACAACAATTTGAAGCCCAGCAAACTTCCCTGACAGATGCTAAAAGTAAGGCCAAGCATGAAAGCCGACCAGCAGATCAGCCTGCGCTGCGTCCTTTATATTTATCGCTGGCGAAAGTTTTGCACCCCGACAAAACCCGCTCCATAGTTCCTGCGGAACAACGGGAACAAATGATGAAACAAGCCACTGCTGCCTACGCCAACAAGGACATCGACAGCCTGCTTGAACTGGAGCAGCGATATATTGGCGCTGCAGATACATTGAATGAAAGTCAGCAGGATAAATTTACGCAATATTGTGCATTGCTTGAGGCCCAGATAGAAACCCTGAAAAACGACCTTCAATCTCTTCCTTCCGCTCCCCGTTTTTATGCCGTGGCGGATTGCGCCTACCCCAGCTTAAAGAATGGCAAGAAGAAAATCAAGGAGCTCATAAAGTGGTATGAGCAACATGTATTCTTGCTGCAACTTCAGGCTACCGCCCTTCAGGAGAAAGCACAGGTTTTGGCCTATGTGGCGTCGTAGCAGCAATGTTGTTCATAAAGTCCGCATTTTTCCACCAAAAAAAGGTCGTCCCCGAAAGGGAACGACCTATTTCTAAACAGCTTGCAGTATTGTCAGGTGGAAATGCTTAGTCCACAAATATCTTTTTAGTCATCAACTGACCATCCTGAACTACACGAAGAATGTACATTCCTGAAACAGTTGGTGCCGGCAATACAAAAGTATCTTTAGAACCAACTTCTACACGAATCAATCGTCCAGACTGACCGTACAAACCTACCTGAGCCTGACGAACGGTTGGCTTCTTGAAAGTTACTTCCAATTGGTTACCCGTTTTTGCTACATAAAAATCATTCGCATTGATTTCTTTGCCAGTGCTTGTGGTTACATCCAAAACGATTTTGATTTCAGCCGTTCTGTCTTTACCTACAACAGCACCTTCACCAGTACGAGCATCAAGCGTAAGGATCAAAGTTTCTTCCTCTTCGAAATCATCACCATCATTCAAAATTTTCAAAATGGCTGTATCAGAAGAAGTTTCTCCTTTTTTGATCTCCAAACCATCTTTATCAAGATCATAATCTGCATCGTTGATATCCTGACCTGAAACATCGAAGGTGATTTGTGTATCTGACAAAGCCGCATTTTCGGTTTCCATATGCACATCAATCTCTGTTTCTTCAATTTCATTTCCTTCCTCCGCAGAAACAACGATCGACAAAGCAGGGAAATCATAATTGATCGTGAAATCTTCCTCAGAACTAATCGAACCTACACTATTTGCTGTAGTAACTTCAATTTTACCTGTAGATGCCCCTTCAGGAACCGCCACTTCATATTTATTTTCTTCCACCATGCGGAAAGCTGTGGCATCCAAACCGTTAAACTGAATACTTTTTACATCATAAAGGTCTTCGCCAATAACGTAGATGTATCCATTTTCCGGCCCTTGAGTTGGGCTGACCATCGTAATAGAGGTCTCAGGAGCAGTTGCATGAAGTAAACCTGGAGAAGAAACGTCTCCACCCGCCGAACGGTGTATAGTTACTTGTGCTTTACCTTTATCGTCACCATCATTGACCATATCAGCACCTGCAGGTACTTTAAATTTAACGAAGGTTCCATTATCCGCCACTTCAAAATTTGTTTCTTCCTCAGTATTTACAATATCGATACCACCGAAAGACAATTTTGTAACATCAGTAAGACGAGCTCCATTTACCGTCACCCACTTTCCTACTTTTTGTGTTTCTGGATCCAAGTTAGTAATGTTCGCAGATCCTTCTTCATAACCTGTAATTTGAATATCATCAACTAAAATCGGGTTTTTTGGATCGTTGTAGTTGTACTTGAACTTAATCGACAAATTAGCCGTTGCAGGCAATTGATTAGGGTTCTTGTACATTTTCACTTTAGAGTAAACCGCATCAACAGGTGCATTACCAATAGAATTCCAGTCTCCACCATCAACGGCATAGAAGATTTCAAATCCATCATGTAACTGGCCATTCCAAGAAGACAAAGAGTAAGCCAATCGAATATTCTCATATCCTTCGGTGTTAATTCCTGTGATCGTGAACTCACTTTCTGCAGTTCCTAAACCTACAGTAAAAAGGCTTGAAAATGACTCGTAAAAACCTACCCATATTGGCTCTCCGGCAGCATTTTCTCTTTCTTCTGGCATCCAGGCTACTTTTGCAGCACCCGTTCCCATATAATTCACTACGCCTTTGTTTCCAAAATTAGAAGTGTTTCCAATCGCCTCATTATTTGCAGGGCGACCATCTACTGGGCTTACAAATGGCTCATAGAATAATAATCTTTCCGTGCCAGAAACCTGACCTACAGGGTGAACTTTTTCTTGCGTGTTCGATCTTTTATCGCCATCCCAGCCAAAAAACATCTGCGCAGCAGTGACAGGTGCATCCTCAGGAACGGTAAGGATCACTTCCGAGTCTGTCTTTTCTTTTAGAGGAAAGGTTACCCCCTCAACAGTAGCCCATTGGAAAGCGGATAATCCCGATCCACGAATAATAAATTCACTCCCAGGCATAAATCCTGGAGAAACATAAGTAACCGTTCCTTGTGCCATCGCTGAGAAGCTAACTGCAACAAGAAAAAATAGAGCAACTAAATGTTTTGCCCAGCTAAATGGGCGCATTGGTAAGTGTACTTTTTGCATGTCTAAAAAATTATAAGGTTGTGTATATTCGGGCAGATGTGCGATCACACCTGCCTGAATGTTTGTATATATTAAGGGTTCTGATCTGCATCTGAGAGATCAGGGTTACGCTGAATTTCTGCTAATGGAATACGGTAAAGCGTTTCAGGGCCATCCCAGCTAATATCCTGTGCTGAGCGACGAGAGAAGGTATGATAGGCCACCGAAGAATATTTATTTTCGATAATTGCATTATATGCACCCATTCTTTTCCAGTTGAAGAAACGCTCTCCTTCACCCACAAGCTCCAAGGCTCTTTCCAGGGCAATGATTTCCAACAGCTCTGCTGCAGGAGGCGTACTTTCAATTTGTTTCGCTCCACGAAGTTGACGCAAAAGGTTCAGGTCTCTTACGGCTGCTGATGCACCCCCTTCAAGAGCCAAACACTCCATACGGATCAAGAGTAATTCTGCCAGGCGAATAGAAGGCCAATTGACATTATTGGAGCCTTCCAACATGAATTTATTAAAGATGTAAACGGTATCTGCTTCTTGCCCTGGACGTGGATCCATTGGGGTTTCCTTCACAAACGTTCTCAAACGAAGGGTATCGGAATTTTTAAAATCCCCTTGTTCGTTCATGTAATTAAGCATAAACTCCTTGTTCATGAAAATATTTGAAGCCGCCCCTTTGACCAATTCCTTGGCTGTAGACATCAAGTTCAATGGCTCAGAGATCACATAGTTTGCCGTTGTATTTCGAAGGCCACTACCCGCTGCTAATGATGCACTTGTAAACAAATCTGTTACCGTATTGACATCCGGCACTTGCATTGCAGCTGGTGCAATTTCCGGCATATCGACAATCGACCCATAGGAATTACCAATCAGCTTTTCTACCGCTAAACGGGCCTCTTTAATTTTATTCATCTGGAACAAAACCCTGGCTTTCAATGCACCTGCATCATATTTATTGGCACGATAACGGTAACCAATAAAGTCACTATGTAGCGCACTATTATAAGCCTGAGGAAGAGAATCCATTGCAATTTCCAAATCCTCCAATACTAAGTCGTAAACCTCCTGAACGGAAGCACGGCCACCTGTTGCAAAACCTTCTGCTGGTGCCGTTCTAAGGACAATACCAGGATCTGTGCTTGCTGTATTTGGATCGTATTGCTTACCATAATAGCGAACGAGCATAAAGTTGGTATAGGCTCTGATGAAACGTGACTCCCCTTCGAGGCGGCCACGCTGGCTTGCAAAAACCATATCTACAGGCTTATTATCCTCAGATATTTTGATAATCTGGTTCATTTGGTTGATGGCACTATAGCTATCATTCCAAAGATTGTCATTCCTGAACTCCGTACGGACATAATCATATCGGTTCTGGAAAGCGCCCAAAGTATTGGAATTTTCATCCAAACTTGCTTCACTGTAATCGGAGATCACCAATGCGTCCGGCACGTGGTTTTTCACTACGGCTTGCGCCCAAAATCTATACCCTTCTGCCAGTACCATTTCAAGGTTATAGGTACTTTTTTCGACTTCCGAACCCGGGAATTCTTCCGTCGACAATTTATCGTCGAACTGTACACATCCGCCCAACATGAGCGCTGCACAAAGAAGGCCAAATCCTTTACGTTTCTGATTAAAAAATTTCATATTCCTTCAGATTAAAATTTAAGATTGACACCCAGCTTCAAAGTCATTGCCTGAGGAGGGTTGTTTTTAATAACACCAGGGGCGATGTTTCCAGCCATAGGGCTGAAGTTGGCCTTGGAGTTCATGGCTTCAGGATCCCATCCTGGATAATTTGTGAAGGTTAACAAGTTGGATCCTGTTGCAAAAACACGGATGCCTTCCATACCAATTCGCTTCACGACTTCTTTTGGAATATTGTAACTGATTGTTACGTTTTGCAGACGGATGAAAGATCCATCATAAAGGAAGCGCGTAGAACGGTTCAATCGATCTACCTGCCCTAAGGCTAAAGGATGGTCGTACATCTGCTTTGGCACATTAGTAACGTCACCAGGATTTTGCCATCTTTCATCATATACAAACTGTGGCACGTTCGTCAATCTGTTGCCCGCAGCCATATAAGAAGTACGGGTTAGCTCGTCATCATACAGCCAGTTGCCGTAGTTGAGGTAAAAGTTAAATGAAAGGTTAAAACCTTTGTAGGAAACATTGTTATTCCATGAACCTGTGAAGGTTGGCAAACCAGATTTACCATCGATGGTCTGAATCAGCCCTTCCATTTCTGCCTTTGTTGGACGAGAAGGATCAGCAAATTCAAAAGGCTGGCCTGTCGCAGGATCTTCAAACATTTCGTTTCCTGTCTGAGGATCAACACCCAACCATTTTACCATTTGATAAGAAGCCACACTTCCACCGATCATTGGGAAAGCCAACTGCCCTTCCTGCTCAAGAATCTGAGGATCTACCGCCAGAGACTCTACACGGTTACGAAGGAAAGCACCATTGATACCCGTGTTCCAACGAACTGCACCACTTTGAATCACATCATACTGGAAAGAGAATTCATAACCCCAGTTTCTGATCTCCCCACTATTGGCAATATATTTTCCGCCACCAGCGGTACCTGGCAAGGTTAAGCTCGCCAAAAGGTCGGTGTTTAATCGATTATAATAAGCCAAATCCCCTTTCAATCGTCCTTCAAACATCTCGAAGTCAATTCCTAAATCAAGGGCGTAAGCACGCTCCCACCCGATACTCTCGGTAGAGCCTTTCAAACGGTTCGGGTTTAAGCCCGGCATTCCAAGGTAAGAGTTGTTCACTAATGTCCAGCTATAGAAAGAGGCATTCTGATCAATTTCCGCATTACCGGAAATACCAAAAGACGATCTCACTTTCAGGTGATTCAGCGTGGTGTTATTTTTCAGGAATGCTTCTTCAGAAATATTCCAACCTGCAGATGCTGAAGGGAACACTCCCCAACGGTTTTTAACCCCAAAGCGGGAAGAACCATCGGCACGCACACTCATCCCGACCAGGTAGCGAGAATCAAAACCATATTTTGCACGTGCAAAACCGGAATAGAATACTGCGCCCTGACCACCAGATCGCCATTCTACGATTTCCGAAGCGCTACCCACATTTTTCACAGAGTTTGTGCGCGGGAAACCTACCCCTTTAATACTCAGGAATTGCTGATCCTCTACATAAGTCTCAGTACCTCCAGTAATAGAGAAAGCATGTTTTCCAATCTCGTTATTATATTCTGCAAACAAGTTGGCGTTGGTATTAAAACGTGCCTGCTTCCATGAATCCGCATATCCGCGGTCATCTTCACCACGGCTTTTCAACGATTTGGTGGTAATCAGTGGGCTGAACCAAACCTCACGCTGATAACCCGTGTAGTTCACACTCAAATTACTCTCAATTCTCCAGTGCTCATTCACATCGAAGATAAACTGACCAGAGTTGATTGCGGTAAAACTGTTGGAACGATGGTAGAAATAATCATCATCCAAAGTTGTCGCCACGTTAAACAAACTTGTTGGGCGGTAGAAGGTACCATCAGGGTTATGTGTTGGCAATTGCGGTAGTGCGTTACTGACCATATTCAAACCCGTAGGCTGCGTCCAGTTTTGGAACAAAGCTCCTGAACTTCCGGAAACATTCAAGAAGTAAATGTTTGTTGGATACTGAGAGTTCTTAACGTTCGAAATTTTGGTATTAATATTCACCTTCATCCGGTCGGTCAATTTGATACCCGTATTTACCGAGAAAGAAAGGCGGTCATTGTCATTCTGATTCAAAATACCCTCGTGCTGATCATAAGAACCATTCAAACGGTAAACGAAACCATCATTACCACCACTCACACTCATAGAAGCATTTCTTGTACTACCCTGACGGTAAATCATATCGTATTTGTCTATATCGAAATAACGAGCCGTATCTTGGGTGTACCATGTTTTTTCGTCGGTATAAGGCAAAACACGCTTGTCCATAGGCGTTTCAGCATTGTTCCAGCCTTCTTCAAGGTTATTCAGCCAGTTATTTGTTCTCAGGTGCGCCAGCTTGTTTGTTGGGCGCGTAATTCCCTCTGAATAATTCACCGTCCATTTTGCTTTTCCTTTTTTACCGGATTTAGTGGTAATCAGGATCACCCCATTCGCACCACGCGAACCGTAGATGGCGGTTGCCTCTGCATCTTTCAGAACCGTCATCGACTCGATATCATCTGGGTTGATGTTGGTCATCGGGTTATAAGAGGTTCCGAAGTTACCTGTCCCATCTGTTGGATAGGAGCTAAATGGCAAACCATCAATTACATATAACGGATTGGAGTTACTACTCAAGGAACCGGTACCACGTACACGGATGTTCACCGCACCACCAACAGCACCACTCGAACCGGTAACATTCACCCCGGCAGCCATTCCCTGCAATCCTTCCTGAAAACTTGAATTGATTTTGTTTCCAAGATCTTTGGCCTCAATGGTGTTGTAATTACCTGTCGCCAATTTTTTTGAAGTTGTACCGTAACCAATAACGATCACCTCCTCCAACGCCTGCACGTCTTCGGCAAGATTCACATTAATTACGGACTGATTACCCACCTTAATTTCTTGAGGCAAAAAGCCCATAAAAGAAACTGTCAATACTGTTGATCGCGGGTCATTAATACTTAAAGAAAAGGAGCCATCGAAACTCGTCACTACTCCGTTAGTCGTTCCCTTCACTTTCACCAATGCACCAGGCAAAGGCTCTCCATCTGATTTGGAGGTCACTGTTCCCTTAATTTGGGATTGCGCCATTACTTCTACTCCTAAATGCAAGAGCATAAATAGGATCAGTAATCGACCTCCGAGCTTGTAAAAAAATGTGTCCATATAGTATAAATAGTTTGGGTACACACCTTGCGATGTGCTGTCATTTTCAAAAAATCATATGCGATAATGATAAAAAATTTTTTCCGTATACTTTTTTTTAGCCAAATGACAGCAGAAGACCTCATTTTATTTTTCAAAAGGTTTTTAAGAGGCTAAAAAGACAGGATAAAACACTTACTGACAATGAATTACCAACAAATACCCGACCTTACAAAAACCGCTGAGATTTACTGCTGTTTCTCTCCTATTTACCCAAATAAAAGATTAGAAGTGGCTGAAAATATCTGAAAATACCCTTTGAAGGCCGAGTATCGACCATGGTGTGTGGACAATTTAAATAGGTAAGATAATTGTAAAGTTGAATTCATAGTCTGGGGGATGGTTGATGAATAAATGTTTAAAAATAAAAATGGGTGAAAAAATAAGCAACACCCAAAACAGCACAGCTACTTGTGCTACTTTTAATCTAAGTATTAATTAGCCTTAATTTGATTGCTAATCTTATAAGGCTGAAAGCTGTCTTTTGCCCTATATCAAAATCAAGTTTATTTCATTAAAAAATATAATAAATCCGGTACGATCTCCTTCCATGAGAAGTAAAATATAATTAATCAAAGATCAACTAAAGCAACCGTTATCATGAATAAAGTTAAAAACTGAATTAAATCATAAAATTTTGATTAAAAAATCATTTTTTTAATTGAGTGAATGATTTTGACCACCAAAAATATCACCCATCGAAATTGCA
Organism: uncultured Persicobacter sp.; assembly: GCA_947498325.1. Classification (GTDB taxonomy): domain Bacteria; phylum Bacteroidota; class Bacteroidia; order Cytophagales; family Cyclobacteriaceae; genus Persicobacter; species Persicobacter psychrovividus. The sequence goes on along the minus strand of CANMKE010000001.1, from coordinate 619,404 downwards.
TTATTTACATACCGAGCAAAAAAAACACACTACTCCATAAAGTAGTGTGCTTTAATATTAGTGGTCATTCGTCAATCAATAACCTCAATGTAAGTGCGTTATTGATTTTGAAATGCTCCTGCCATTTTCAGTCCTAATTCCAAACCAATAGGCTTAATCTCTTTTGATCAGCAACTTTTCGATCTGCCCATTGAAGCTCACGAAATACATGCCTTCTGGCAAGTGACTAACATTAATGGGCTTTCTGTCCGCCTGAATTTGAATCGATGCCACTGTTTTGCCCAGCGCATTGTAAATGATCAACATTCCTCCTGCGGCTGAGGCGTTGAACATAAACTGACCAGCAGCGGGGTTAGGATAAATTTTACTGCTCGATTCCTGGCGGCTTCCTAAAGGGATTTGCTCAAAAATTGCCTCAACAGCAACCGCTTGCGCTGGCATCGTCAGTGTTGTGCTTGCCGCTTCCGAATTCTCCAAGTATTCAACATCCCCAGACCAATGACTAAACTCCTGACCTTCGGGTGCTTCAATGGCTACAATAGCAACCTCAGTACCAACAGCATAATTGCCGCTTCCGCTGCCATCGGTTACTGATAATTCAAATTGAAGGATTTCGTAAGTGGCTGTGAGATAGATGTCCTGCCCCGGCATTACTACTGTTGTTGCCGCAGAATTCACATCAGAAACATAATCTGTATCACCTGACCAATGGGCAAAGGTTGTTCCCTCGGGCGCTGCTTCAGCTACAATAGCAACCTCAGTACCAACAGCATAACGGCCACTTCCGCTGCCATCGGTTACTGTCAAAGTATATGACTGTCCGATCTCCTCAAAAATCGCCTCAACAGCAACCGCTTGCGCTGGCATCGTCAGTGTTGTGCTTGCCGCTTCCGAATTCTCCAAGTATTCAACATCCCCAGACCAATGACTAAACTCCTCACCTTCAGGTGCTGCATCAGCTACAATATCAACTTCAGCACCAACAGCATAACGGCCACTTCCGCTGCCATCGGTTACTGATAATTCAAATTGAAGGGTTTCGTAAGTGGCTGTAAGACTGATGTCCTGCGCAGGCATCACGATTGTTGTTGCCGCAGAGTTCACATCAGAAACATAATCTGTATCACCTGACCAGGCCAAAAATGTCTCCCCTTCCAACGGCGTTTCCGCCCGAATTGCAACCTCATCCCCTTCTTCATACTGACCGCTACCTGCTCCGCGGTTTACCATCAAATTAAATAGCGTGAGTGGTTGTTCGAAACGCGCACGTAGATAAATATTTCGATTAGGCATCGTGAATGTTTGCGTGGTATTCATCGGGTCATCTTCCAAAATAAAAGTTGCCCCTTCCCAGCCGACAAATTCTAAGCCTTCGGGCGCCACATCAGCCTGAACGGTTACCGATGCCCCAGCAGAAAAATAGCCGGAGCCACTTCCGTTTTCGATCGTCAGCTCCACCTTCGGCGCTTCGCCAATCCAGGTGATATTATCGATATGGACAGGTGATTTTGAATTACTAACACAAACAATTTTCAGTTCTGTGCCCGCGGCCATGTCAAGATTTTCCCAACTGAATTCCTCCGCTGCCGACTGATTTATCGGTACTTCCACCGTCTGAAGAAGCGTTCCGTTCAAATAAACCTCCAAAGCTCCATTTTCTCGCCCATCGCCCATTTGGTTCTGCTGTGCCTGAAATTTCAAGGTATGAAAACCGATCGGGATGATGCCTTTAATTTCTGCAGAGGTCAAATTATCACCGCTACCGGTTTGCCCTCTTAATCTCAGGGTGTTGCCGTCAATAACCGATGTTCGCGACACTTCTTCCAAAGCCCAGTTCACCCCATGGTTACCTACAAAAGTAACACCACGTTGCCATGGCGCGTAATCGGGCAAATGGCCAAAAGTTTCGATGCCCTGCGATGCGGTTCCATGCTGAATAATCGCGATATTTTTGGACTGGCAACCATAGACTGAAATCACTGCATGGCGTGTAATCGCCCCGCCGTAAGGTTCCACCTCCACGGTCAGCTGATCTCCTTCCCTTTCCACTTTGGCAAAACCGTGATCCACCTCAAAATCAAATGCTTCATCACTGGTTACGGCTATGGTCGCGGTTCCCCCTTGTGCATCGAAAGTCAATTGATCTTCAGTCAGTAAAATATCACAATCATTTTGCTGCGGCAACGAGCGGCGCCAAGGGCCAACGCCTGCCGTAGCGACATAATAAACTGCACGATCATTTTCCTGAATAATTTTTGCCTGCGTGGTCATGGCATGTGGCATAGCGGTGGCATTTTTCCCGGAGAAAGTCCAGTCAGACCATTGTAATTCTGAATCCTGATCTACGGTTGCTAAAAACACACCCAGCCCTTTTTTGTGGCTGTTCACCATGGTACAAACCACGAGGTGATCGCCATCGGCGGCCAGGCCCCCAATATTTATGGTTCGGCTATTTGCGGCCCATTTTTCAGGACGAATGCTTAAAGACTTGGCAGCATCAAAACCGGTAAACTCCCAGGCTTCGGCAGTGTCAAAATTATCCGCGTAAGGATTTTTATTCAAATACAAACCGTAATGCCCATTGATGGACGTAATGGCGGCAATCCAAACCTGTCCGTTACCACGGTTCCAAACATAAAGGTCGTTGGTAGAGCGGTTGAAACTGTCTGGAAGAATGGTCCAGCTGAACACCCCTTCGTCGTTGCGGTGCCCACGGAAAATCCGGCCATTAGCCCCCGTATTGTGCCCTGCGGCAAAGAGGTAACTGGCATCCGTTGGGTCCACCCATACATCACGAATATCAAAACCATCCAAGGCTTCAGGGGTGATTTTTCGCCAGTCCTGAGTACCATCATACACCGCCTCAATGTCTTCAGCAACCCATATTCCACCGTCGGCAGTACCAGCGATACCACGGGTACCCACATATACTCTTCCAAGTTGATGACTGTCGTGGGTCATGACCCTGAAATTTCTTGAAGGAAGCCCCTGAGTTTCTCCGGCACCATTAGGCACGGCACCACCAATCAGTTTCCAGTCGGATTTATCATTCAGCATTTCCGTGTTCAATTTCAAAGCATACAATGCTCCAGCGGTAGGGCTTGGTGCCCCAAAACCTTTTCGGGCATCTACGAGTACCATTGGGCTTTCTGTGGGTACTGTCAGCACCGACATCACATTGGTTACTCCCTGTGGTCCTTCTTCAGGAGTCCATGAATAGCCATAATCAAAACTCTGCAAAAGCCCATGATCGGCATTCCCCTGCAACATGTAATTTTCATAAACATCCATATCGTAGGCATATGGCGAGGCGAATCCTCTTGTTCGCGACATGGTATGGCTGGTGGCTGAGCTTTGAATGACTTCGCCGTAAATCTCATGCCAGCTTGCTGCACTACAAGGAAAACCATCGGCCAAAGGGTCGCCCAAAAAGACATTCATCCCACCCATGGCAACAATAGCAGGGGCGTTCCAGCTTTTCGGAGCGTAATCATAGGCACGAACGATAAAAGCACGTTCTTCCCAGCCCACCTCAAACTCAAAACAATTTCCATTGGCGCCTTTGGTTGGTTTTTCAATAATTTTCTCCCAGGAATGTTGCTGAAGTTCATCTTGCTGATCAAAATTGATTGTCGCTTCCCAGAGCCCTACCCGATTGGCATTGTTACTCCAGACGGTTCCTATCAGTAATTTTTGTTCCGTAGCCGTTGAACGTGGGTCTACCTTGGGGTTATACCACTCCGCCGTATTGGTCAGGTTGTTCATCACCTTTGTCCATTGGCCCAATGTACCATCCTCATGGATATTGGCATGAAATATTTCCCATCTTTTATCCTCGTAACTGGATCCGCCCTGTGTCTGATAAACCGCATACAGGTGCTTCCCTGAGGCATCGATGGTCAGCCCGCGAGATCCACCGTCAGGCCGACTGTTACAATTGGTGGCATCTCCAGCGCCTCTCAAAGCATTTTCGGGGGCATCTATAAGCTGAAAAGAAGCACCCTGATCCTGCGAACGGTAAACGCCACTTGCGGCACCTATATAAATATCATCTGAAAATGGGTGAACGGCCACACCGAAAACATGTCGATAGCCGGGAGTCTGCTCATAAACTGCAGTTTCCCAACTCATCCCTGCATCATGGCTGATGTAAATATTTCGGACACCATTGAACTTGCCTGAGGCTAAATCCTGTACAGGTTCAAGAATGGCATTCTGACATTTTTGAGGGTCTTTATTTTGCCAGCCTGGTGCCAAAACAACCATTTGGTCGTCGGAACTGATCCCGATCGAGGCAATAGCGTCGCCTTCCGTGATTGGAATCGTTGCCCAGGTAACTTCAAGCGGATGGTCCGTCCAGGCGTTGTCAGAAATATTGGCTCCATAAAGTCCGCCCTGATACATGCGGCTGCCATTCTTTTCCTGCAACAGGGTAAAAGACATCCCATGTACAAGGTCCCGGCTAACATGGGTCCAATGCTGACCAAAATCATCTGAACGGTAAATGCCTTCCATGTCGGAAGAAAACCAGATGCGCCCTTCCGTTTGGCGATCAAAGTACAGGTCCTGAATTTGCCCCCCCCCACCAGGGTTGAGACTTTCCCACTGATCTGCATCGCCAAAATTTTGACCGCTGACCATGAAGGAGCAACAAAAAATAAACAGGCTTAAAAAATGTAGTCTTAATATCATTGTGTATCATTTATAGGTTGACAGAAAACGATCCGCCATATACCGACCGGTTTTCTCTTCATACTATTTTAATACAAATGCGCTACAAATCACTTATAGATGACCGCCGAACTCTTTTAATTATCCATTTGATATAATTTTATTGATCTCCCCTCTGATCAAGATGTCCTCAATTCCTCGGAAATAAAACTCAAGCCCTTATAAAACAGGCTATTACTTACCAAATCAGGAATACTCTTCTATGAACGGTGGATCTTCATCACCAATATATTGCAAGGAAAAATGCCTGAAATTACCGTGATATTTTCTATCACTTGCCGAAATAAGACCTTTTTATAGTCGAAAAAACACTAAAGTATCTTGAACTGAAGGCCAAAAAATATTTTTCAAGGCTGCCGTCGATCAAAACAGGAAGTTGGGTCCATGGTCAAAATTTATTGTAAGCATCCCACTCGGGAGCAATATTCTTCTTACCATTAGCTTCTCACGAGACAGAGTCGCGAGATAGATCATTGGAATAATTCGGAACCTTGATGAGCTGCTCACGAGACGGAGTCGCGGGTAGGTCATTGGAATAATTCGCAGCCTTGATAAGCTTGTCACGAGACAGAGTCTCGCGATAGATCATTGAGGTTATTTGTAGGCTTGATGAGCTGCTCACGAGACGGAGTCGCGCGATAGGTCAATGGGTTAATTCGTAGCCTCGATGAGGTTCTCACGAGACGGAGTCGCGCGATAGATCATCAGGTTAATTGTCGTCCTGCTCGGGATTAATATTTATGATAACCGATTTATTCGGCGAAGAAGCAATTCCTGGATAAAGAGCATTGAAAACAAAAAGTTTAAAAACAAAAAAAGCCCACGATCTACCAAAATATCGTGGGCTGAGGGAAGAATACCCTCTTTAATTAAACACTAATGAGTAACGATCAGCTTGGTGCTTTTCACTCCAAACTGAACAATATAAATTCCTGACTGAAGGCCTGAAATATCTACGCGCCCCTGATTATCGGTAGTGGACTGCTGAATTAAGGCTCCCTGCGGACTAAAAATATTGATGGTCGTTTTTTGATCTAAGGAAGGGATGACGAAATGCCCTTTTGCAGGATTCGGCATAATGACAAGTTGTGTTTCATCGGAAGCATTTAGAGGCTGTGTTTCATAAGTCGCCTCCACCTTTACGCCATGGGCAGGCATGGTAACGGCAGTTTTGGGTGCCGTAGCATCTTCCAAAAATTCCGTATCGCCTGTCCAGGCCACAAAGCGCGCGCCTTCTTCTGGTGCATCCGCTTCAATCGTAACGATTTCCCCCTTTGGGTATCTGCCTTCATTGGTCCCGTTAATCACTTTCAACAGGTACACAATTTCCCGATATGAGGATTTGATATTTACCTCTTCAGCAGGCATGGTAATGGTGGTTTCACGGTCGCCAGCATCATCAAGTGCTGCTACATCACCCGTCCACTGATCGAACAGAAAACCCTCAGCAGGATCATCGGCCTTGATACTGATACGATCGCCAAGCTGATAAAACCCACTGCCTTCTCCGCCTTCTACATTCAGGGCGTAAGTGGCTGTTTTGTAGGTCGCTTGTACCACCGCGTCTTTTGAAGGCACGATCATGGTTGTGGAGGCCTGATTGACATCCGAAATGGTCGCTACTGCCCCCGTCCAACGGTCAAACATCAACCCTTCGTCGGCAGCATCAGCAGTAATGCTTACCGCTTCCCCCACTTCATAATCACCGCTTCCTGTTCCACCAACTACCGTCAGCGTTACGGAAGTCGGCACAAATTCCGCCCACAGATTAACGTTTCTTTCAGGCATCACGAAAGTTTGTTCGCGTTCTTCCAGCGCCTGTCCGAGCACAAAAGTAGCCCCTGCCCAATTCAGAAATACCCCTGCGCCTTCATCGGCATTGGCGCTTACGGTAACCTGTTGGCCTGCCTCATAAAAGCCTGCACCTGTGGCATTCTTTAAAATCAGCTCATATTTTTTGCTTTCCGCAGCTTCCTGAATGATTGAGAGGTGTTCGCTTCCGCAGCCCATCACGGCAAGAACTCCCTGCCGGTCAACCACATCACCATAAGGTGCCACAGTGATGGTCAGTGTGCGGCCATTTTTCGCTACGGTTATAAAATCATGATTCACCGCAAGCTCAAAATCTGCTGCGCCTCCAACGGTTATGGATTGGGACCCTCCTTCAGCAGGAAAAACCAAAGTGGATTTCGGCAAAGACAAATCACAATCAGTTACGGGAAGGCTTCTTCTCCAGGGCCCAATACCCGCCGTTGCGACATAATAATAAGGCGTATCGTTTTCTATAAAAATCTTGGCCTGATTGGTCATCGGATGAGGCATTGAAACCTGATTTTTCCCCGAGTACGTCCAGTCGCTCCAGCTCAAGTTTTCATCATCAGTAACTTTCGCCAAAAAGACGCCAAGCCCTTTTTTGTGGGTCCCGATCATGGTACAGGCCACGATGTAGTCGCCATATGCGGCCAATCCACCAATATTTATCGTGCGTTCCCTGACCTGCCATTTTTCTGGTCGGATTTCCAAAGAAGCCTCCGTATCAAAGCCGGTATATTCCCAGGCGGCAGCGGTATTGAAGTTGGCAGCCTGCGGCGATTTATTGATATAAATGCCATAGACATTATTGATGGTGGTTGCGGCTACCAGCCAGCTGCTGCCATTACCACGATCCCATGCATAAAGGTCGGTGGTTCCTTTATTAAAGCTACTCGGCAAATCGGTCCAGGTATAGGAACCGTCGGCATTGCGCTTTCCACGGAAAATCCGCCCACTGTTGCCCGAATGGTGTCCTGCGCAATAAATATAATCGCTATCATAGGGGTCCACCCATACATCCCTGACGTCAAAATTATCAAAACTGCTATCCGTAATTTTTCGCCAGTTTTCCTGCCCCTCATAAACCGCCGAAATGTCATCAGCAAGGTATATTCCTCCTTTGGTTCCTGTCCATGATGCGCCCCTTGTTCCGATATAAACCCGCTGGGGGATCGATGGATCATTGGTGATGACCCGATAATTTCTTGAAGGCAAGCCATTAGTTGTGGCAGCCGACGAAGAACTGCTTCCGCCGATCAGCTTCCAGTCGGAAGCATTACCCATTTTTTCGAGGTTCAATCGGTGGGCATACAAACCACCAGACACGGGACTTGGCGCGCCCCAACCTACTCTTCCATCCACTAAAACCAATGGGTTGTCCCCTTCGATGATCAGTGTAGCCATGGCATTGGTAACATTCGAGGGTCCCGCTTCAGAGCTCCACGAATAGCCATAATCAAAACTCTGAAGCATTCCGTGGTCCGCATTTCCCTGTACCATATAGTTTTTATAAGCGGACATGTCATAGGCGTAGGGAGAAGCAAAACCGCGTGTGCGCGACATGGTGTGCGTGGAGGCTTCACTTGGAACGACCATGCCATACACCTCTTTCCAGCTGCCAGGTGTACATGGAAAACCTTCATTTGCTGGATTTCCGAGGAAGACATTCATACCGCCCATCGCTAAAATGGCTGGATTACTCCACGACAATGGTGCATAATCAAAGGCCCGAACGATAAAGCCCCGATCTTCCCACCCAATTTCAAAATCGAAACAGTTGGCCGTGGAAGGCTTGTCGATGATCCACTCCCACTGATCTGATACCAGTGCATCCTGTTCATCAAAATTGAGGGTATTTTCCCACAAACCCACACGGTTGACATTATTTCCCCAAACGACCCCGACCATCAGCTTTTGGCTGTTTGCTGTCGAGCGAGGATCAACTTTGGGATTGTACCATTCACAGTTGTCCTGAAGGCCAGTCATGATTTTTTCCCAGTCGCCCACGGCACCGTCTTCCCCAATGGAAGCATGGTAAACCGCCCACCGTTTGTCAAGGTAATTGGATCCTCCCTGTGTTTGGTAAACGGCATAAAGGTGTTTGCCTGTGGGGTCGATCGTCAGTCCACGTGAACCACCATCAGGTCGGTTGTTACAGGAATTGGCATAACCTGCCCCACGCAAAGCATCGGCAGGTTCGGGGATCAAAGTAAAAGAACGCCCCTGATTGGTGGACTGATAAACTCCACTCGCCGAGCCAATAAAAATATGATCATTTTGGGGGTGAATGGCTACGCCGAATACATGGCGGTATCCTTCTTCAGCCTCATAGTTCACCGATTCCCAGCTGCTGCCAGCATCACGACTGATGTAAATATTTCGCTTTCCATTAAATTTATCGGTCGTCAGGTCCTGCACAGGCTCCAAAAGTGCCTTTTGACATTTCTGCGGATCCTTGTTCTGCCAGCCTGGCGCCAGCACAACTGTTTGGTCATCGGAAGAAATAGCAATCGCAGCAATGGCATCGCCCTCGGTAATCGGAATGGGTGTCCAGGTGATGTTCTTCGGATCATCAGCATCGGCATTATCAGAAATATTAGCATTGAAAAGCCCCCCCTGATACATTCGGCTGCCATTATGGGACTGTTTCATGGTGAAAGACATACTGTGAATAAGGTCCCTGCTGACATGCTGCCAACTATTTCCAAAATCATCGGAACGGTAAATCCCTTCCATGTCTGAAGAAAACCACATCCGGCCTTCTTTCAGCTGATCGAAATATAAATCCTGAATCTGCCCTCCACCACCAGGGTTCAGGCTCTCCCACTGATCGGCGTCGCCAAATTGCTGGGCAAAGCTACTTTGGGCAGGGTAAAAGCCAAAAAATAGCAGAAGGAAAAAATAAGTATAATGTAGTTTCATGAATTGAGGGTTAAGAAAAAATAATGGTGACCTAAGAGCAGGTTCACCCTTCCGATTTAAAAAAAAATCCAGCAAAACATTTCCGAAGCATCTACACTTCACTTTCGATTGCCAAATTCACATAAACAAAGCGAAACAATGCCCTTGCAAGTGGCCTGTATTGCCTTTGAAGCCAAAATTTATCAACCAATGAAAGTTCTGTTACGATGCAAAAAAATCGCCGAGCGTTACCCATTTTCAAACCACCTGATGCCACTCCTTTTTGGCGTGCTGCAGCTGTAAAAATGCTCCTTTTCAATTAAAACACTTTCAGCTTCACCACAGCTGATCAAACCTATTCATTTTTAATATTCGCAAAATGGCGCCACGATGGCGTCCGAAAAACATTTTAATTTATTATGAAAAATTTATTTTTTGCCCTATTATCGATGGTCTTATTTGCTACTGCCTGTAACACCACACCGGAAATGCTGGAAGAACCAACCGGCACTTTGAGCCTTGCGCTAAACATCAACTTACCTGACCATGCGAGAGCGACACAGGAGGACATGGGAAACCTGATTCTGGATTTGGTGATCGACGGTAAGGACTATCAGGTTACGGAGGAAGCGTCGGATATCATTCTTTCCGCAGGAGAGCATACCGTACAGGAAGCCAGTTTTATGCATGACGGCATTAAGTATGTGCTCATCCAGCCTACCGTTTTCAATATCCGTGTGAATGAAACCACTGATCTGTCATTGGATATGATTCAGGATCAAACGGATGACCATTTGGGAGAAACCACCATTTCGGTAAATGTATCGCCTTATAAAGCCATTGAGGCGGGTTACCGAGTGGTGAAGGTGAAGAATAGTGATGATTTTACCCGAGTGGACGTTGCCGGTATTTATGAACTGAAGCAAAAAGGGTTTCATACTTTACGCATGAACAACGGTACTGATGAGCCGATGAAGTTTACAGTGAATGACCTGCATGCTGGACAGACGGAAATCATTATTGTGCCTGCAAAATTCACTTACTTCAAAGTTTATGATTTAGCAGAAGGATCAAACAATGTAACGTTGAAAATCTCTTATGCTGATGTGGTCAACAAGCACTTGAGCCTATAATTCTTCACTGAGGTTACAACAAACAAAAAGCCTGAAAGTCGATGAGACCTTCAGGCTTTTTAATTTTATCTGTTTTGCAGGATGCTTACATGGCTTTTTTCCAACCACGAATCTGATCCAGTTCGTCTTGCATTTTCTTCACCAACTCAGGGGAAGTCGGTGCCAAATCGTTCTGCTCGGCAGGGTCTTCCTTCAGGTTGAATAACTGTCGGTTAACCTGTCCTTTTTTCGGCTTAATAATTCTTGGTTTGGTGAACCCTCCAGAGCCCAAATGCTCAATGAACTTATAATCGCCAGACTGCAAGCCGAAAGTACCTACCTGCGAGTGGTACACCGCTGAGGTGCGCCCCTGAAAATCGGCATTGTTCATCAGTGCGCCATAAAAACTGTAGGAATCCTGTGCGCCTCCCGATGGAATTTCTGCCCCAACAAGGTCGCCCATTGTCGCCACAATATCATTCAGCATCACCAAGTCGTTTCGCTTTTGCCCTTCGGGGATATGTCCTTTCCATTTCATGATCAAAGGCACACGGTGTCCGCCTTCATACAAATCACCCTTTTGCCCACGGTAAATTCCATTGGCCTGGTGCCCATTGCCGCCAAGCTCCTGCATATAGGCAGTCGATGCGCCATTGTCGGAACTGAAGATGATGATCGTATTGTCCAACTGTCCTGTCTTTTCCAACACTTTCTCCAAACGCCCCACATAGGCATCCATCATCGTAACAAAATCACCGTATTTTCCGGCACCTGATTTGCCAATAAATTCATCAGCAGGAAGCCAAGGCGTGTGTGGTGCGGTGAATGGCAAATAAATGAAAAATGGTTTGTCCTGATCTTTTGTGATAAAAGCGGAAGCCTTGTCCACGAAAGTATCCAAAACCTCATTTGGGTCGAATCCGCTGGTGGATAAACCTCCACGCCAGAAATCTTTTTTGTTGTCGATCTGATGTTTTTCATCCTGCAAAGCACTGTCAAGCGCACTTACGTAATGTGCATCCTCGACAAAACCATAAGGCGGGATATCTAAAGAGGCAGAGATGCCATAAAAATGATCAAACCCTCTTTTGTTGTGCCATTGCTGATCGGTGAAAGGCGCATTAGGCTTGACGTCTTTTTCTTTGGCCAAGACTTGAAAGAAGATCTTATCTTTGGTTCTCTCTTCATAGTTGGAATCATCGGCCAATTCCCACGGCAAGCCCAAATGCCATTTTCCAATGGATGCCGTGCGGTAACCTTTGGATTGGAACATTTTCCCGATCGTGAACTCATCCTCTTCGATCAATGGCTGATCGAAGCCAAAAAGCACGCCACTTTGCAGCTTCGAACGCCAGCTGTAACGGCCTGTCAAAACAGAATATCGGGTAGGTGTACAAACCCCTGAAGGCGTGTGGGCATTCATGAATGAAGTTCCCTCTTGCATCAAACGATCAAGATTCGGGGTGTTCATCAAGGGGTTATTGGTATAGGCAGCAATATCGCCATAGCCCATATCATCGGCGAGGATAAACAACACATTGGGCTGTTTGGCCTCGGCGGTGGGTTGTTTTTGGGTAGCAGGACTACATGCCCAACTACATAAAATCAAACTCAAAAATAAGGATGGTATTGTTCTCATGGATGATGCGATGGTTAAAAAAAATGGAGTGAATGCTTGTACAAAGATGTTGCCCAGATCATCAAACAAAAATCAGAGATCGCTATTGTAGGGACGTTGCATGCAACGTCCGTACCGTCCGGTACAAATGTAAACTCCAACAAAAACACTAAAAAAAAAGATATCTTGATCCAAGTGAGATGCCTGAACCAAGATACTTTTTCAAAATAATAAAAACTTACAAATTTTGCTCCTTATCAGGATGAATTCCCCATTCATGTCGGCGTTTAGGGTCGAAGTCTGGATTGTCTTTCGGCAATTCCGCTTTCACCTCCGAGAGATGACTATCGAGCTCCTTGACTAACTTTGCGGTCAATTCAGCATCCTGATCAGCGATGTTCTTACTTTCTCCCAAGTCAGTAGAAAGATCATAAATTTCCACCTCTTCAGTAATGTAGTTTTTAATCACTTTATAGTTGCCTTTCCGCATGGCACTTGCCGGTTCGCCGTGGTGAAAAACAGGGTAATGCCAGAATAGGGCACGATCCTGCGCCGTACTTGTCCCGTCGAAAGTCGGGATCATCGATTGACCATCCAATGTACGGTTGCCCTTTGCCACGCCTGCAATTTCAAGAAATGTCGGGTACAAATCAATCCCACTCACGGGAATATCCGATACGGTGTTGGCATGGGTATGTCCAGGCCAACGCACGATCATCGGCACACGGATTCCCCCTTCATAAAGGTTCCCCTTCTCACCTTTCAAAGGCTTATTGGAAGTTACCGGCTGATTGCGGGTGTATTTTAAATATTCCTTACGGTAAGGCTCATGCAAGCCGCCATTGTCGGAATAAAAAACAATCATGGTATTATCTGCCAAATTCAGCTCATCGATTTTATCCAGCACACGGCCGATGTTATTGTCCAGCGACTTAATCATCCCAGCATACCAGGGGTTATTTACTGGCATAGTGTGGGGCTTGTCCTTGAACTGATTATACAGACTGTCTGGCACCTCCAAAGGCAAGTGAACAGCAAAGTGGGAAATCACCAAAAAGAAGGTGGAATCCTGATTTCTTTCCAGAAAATCTACCGCATAATTGGTCAGTGCGTCTGTCAGGTAAACTGAATCTTCAATCTGTTGGGTTGGGTAAAACTTCTTATTCAATCCATAATAAGTTCCTCCACCCTGATACATGACCACATCGTCAAAGCCTTGCTTATCGACAAAATATTCTTCTTCATCGCCCAAATGCCATTTGCCGAAATAACCGGTTTTGTAACCCGCATCACGCAATGCCTCGCCGAAAGTTTCTACTTCCAAAGGCAAATGCTGAGTGCGATTCACCACTGCGAGCTTTTTTTCATAAGGTCGCCAATGGCCAGGAATCCAGTCGGTAACCCCCAGTCGGGCAGGATACTGACCAGAAAAAACCCCTGCCCTTGCAGGCGAACAAACTGGTGCAGGCGCGTAGGCATTCGTGTACCGAACCCCCTGCTGCGCAAAAGCATCGATCCGCGGGCTTTCGTGATAGGTATTGTTGTAACAGCTCAGATCTGCCCAGCCCATATCATCCACATAAATGAACACCATATTAGGGCGTTGCTGTGGTGTATCGGCTTTTTCAGATTGGCTTTTTTGTGAACATGCCCCCAGTGAAATTACCAGGAGCATGAAGAAGGTTAATCGCATCATTGAATCATCAGTTTTTGTGAGTATGATGTGCGATTATAGAAAATATGAACGATATACATCGACGGATTCAGCGAAGGAATCTTTGATTTTAAAATTTCAGATACCTGCTTGTGATTTCCTGAAAACTGAATTTGAGACTGACCGCTGAAAGAGGTGATACTCAGGCTGATCTCGCCATCAAAAGGATTAATGTTTAAGCCTTCTCCAGATTTAATCACCGATGGGAAAAGCAATATTCCTCCTTTGGACTTGTCATTTGAAAGCGTAAAGTTCCCTTCTCCTTTAGCATTAAAAGAAAATTCTTCAATGGCATTAGATTTTAAGGTGATTTTCGACATCACTTCTGCTATTCCAATGCTGCTATATTCTACTGCAAAGGTTGTCTTTTCTCCTTGTGCCAAGCTTTTCTTCATGTTTGCATCGTCAATCATGAATGCTTCTGCATCACCTTCATTGGTAATTTCAGAGATTTCAAGCTGAATAAAGCCTGTATTTTCCAATACAAAGACTTTACGAATAACATCCTCTTCGTCTTCTGATTTACCAAAATCGATTTCAGCACCAGTCTCGATTACAGTACCCGACTGCGTAACATAAATTTTAGCAACGTTTTCATAAATGTTGGCTTTAACAGCGAAATTCATTTCTGAATTTTCATCAGCATCAGTAACAATCTTTAAGTTTGCTGCCAATTGGCGCTCCGTAGAATGATCAGCCGTCATAGAAACTCTTGACAACCCACCTACTGGAATAGAGGCTGGTAAATTCGACAATGTAAAGTTGCCATTAGAAAAGCCTGAAGCATCCTGATCGATCATCAAAGGCTCATTCCCCAGATTTTCAATAAGCAAAGTAAATACATTAGCGCCAGTTTCCACTTCCACATTCCCACAGTCGATCACATCGCCATTACTTAGTTGATCGGTACCAAAAAAGTAGGACGCTTTTTTAAATCGAGGGCTTTGTTCTACTTCACCAGTAAGGTTCAAGACAATGGTCTGATCTGCTTCAGTACCACCAGTAGTAAATCTCAACTTCCCTGAAAATTCACCTAATTCCTGAGCGGTAAATCTCAATCGTTTATCCCAAACTTCACCCGGGTTAATACCATCTGCTAATGGATCCAATGTAAATCCTTCAGCACCAAACCAACCTGTACTATCGGCCTTGAAAATAGCGATTTCTTTCCCTGAGTTAGACAGGATAAGCTCGTATTCTTTTGTTGTACCAATGTCAATCACTTTAGTCAATTGTGCATCGTGCTCTCCTGGCCCGAAAACCTGACCGTTAAATCTTAACGATAATGCAGAACGCATTTCGGCAACCTCAGCTCTGATCGTGAAGGATTTGAATACCGAACCATCAGCGTTCATCACAGACAGTTGGCTTAGATATTCACCGACTTCTGAGCGGTCAAGTTGAATATATACGCGAGTAAAATCACTACCTTGCTCAGGTACCAAGGTGTACTTAAAGCCATCCAAATTCATAGAAAAAGGACCGTCAGTATTGGAGAATACAAAAGGTTGCTCTGCATGGAACTCAAGAGTTGCTGGTCCAAGGTTTTTAATCGTCAATGCAAATTCATGCACTTCACCTTCCGCAGGAGTTACAGCCCCCAAGTCAATACCAAAATCTACTTCTGAACCCTTATCTTCCGCATTAGTCACACGAAGGATGTATTCTGAAGCAACATGAATTACCGACGATTCAACCCAAGCTAAACCGTGAGCGGGAATCGTAATTTGCCCTTCAGTGATTGTTGCTGTTTCTTCAATTGGTGTATTTTCGCGCTCATATTCCTGGCTTGTAAAGTTATAAACCTGACCGTCCAAACCTTCTAAAGTACTTACATCAATCGTTTTGCTCTCTGCAGTATAGTTTACAAACAAGTAGCGGTCTGTTCCTTGACTGTTTTGAGAGAACTTCATTCCCATTACAGGCAAAATACCTTTATCCGTTGGGTCAACGCCATCAATATTAAGCAATGCCGCCGACTCACATCCACGAGAAGCTTTAGACAAAAAGGAATAAGCAACACCAAAAGCATTGATAGGTAATTCTTTACCTACATCTGTAAATTGGTGAAAACACAACAAACCAAGGTTACCATTTTTCATCCAGTTCCAAGCCTGGAAGATAGAAGCCATCCCTAATCCCCAAGAACGTTCACCCTCTTCAGGTTTATTCGATGTAGCATCAAACTCAGTGATCCAGTAATCAAAATCCTTAGGCATTTTTGAACGAAGGCTATCGTGTTCCCAAGATTCTTTTATAGAACCCAAAGCAGCAAGCATATTCTCTTCATCAGTGATCATATTACCATCATGCACACCACCATAGATGTGTAAACTTACCGCATCAATATAATCCTTATCCAAATGAGGCACGACTTTTTCGTTCCAAGCATTACGACGAGTGGTAGCATCATCTGAGTTGGCATCAGAAGCTGTAGCTGCCAATACAACACCCGGAAAACGCTTTTTCAATCGCTCAGCCCAGTTGTTTACTGCCATAGCATATGCCGCACCCTCTTCAGGAAATGCCCCTACTAAATCTGGGTAGTTGGTTGAACCTGCAGAATAAGGCTCCACTTGTGCACCACCATTAGAACCTGTACCTGAAGGCCCTTTGGCAAAGAAATACTCATTACCAAACTCAATATACTTAATCGGGATATTGCGATTTTCAGCATCCTCAAGCATGATCATGGCATTGTCATAACGAACATCCATCATGGCCCACCAATCATCACTGCCAGGAGTTTGGTCTATTTCACGTTGCCACAATTGAGTGAAATAATCAGCACCAGGGGTGGTCATGTTCAATACCCACATTACCTCAGTTTGACCCTCCATATGTTTGATCAACTTTTGGAGATCAGAAACTGGGTTTTTTCCACGAGGGAAGGTATTAATCCAGTTGATGACATGTTTTTTGTCGATAAATGCACGGTTAGTTGAGTTGACATCAATTTCACCTTCAGTAACATTAAACAGGCGAGCCTCTTGATAATCCCAATAGGTACTTACAGTACCACCAGGATAGCGAATGAGCGGAGATCCGGTTTTCTCAAAAGCACTACGCATGTTGGCATTATTCCAGGGGTTATTCGTGGTAGCCGTTTGGCTATTAAAACCCGCCATTTCTTTATAGATTTTTTGGGCATTACCGGCCCCGGTGACCGATAACTGGGCTTTTGAAAACTGTGCCGAGCACAACAAAAGCAGTAAAAAAGATAAGTTTAAAAAGTTCTTCATAGAATAGTTATTTTAGGATACAGATTGAAAATGGGGGTAATTCAATATTTGGGTGGTTGGCCAAAACTTTTTCAGATTTGAGACTTTCCCAACCGACCACATTTTGTGCTAATTCCTGATTGTATATGGTGCCGTTCAGCCCAGTAAAAAGATCTGGTTTCTGAAGGCTTTTATAGTTGGCGCTGAAATTAATCAGGATTGCAGAGCGTTCATTAGCCTCATTGGTAAAGGCATAAACTTGCAAGCCTTCGAAGCGTTCTCCTTTATCGTTTTCAAGGAATACCTGATCTTTCACTTCCATAGGAATTGCGGTGGTTTTGCCCTCAATTGCGGTACTGAACAGGCTCGTTGCCACTCCTCCAGCGGTAAGTTCATAAGGTTTTCCAGTATTGAAGCCTTTGGTGTAAATTTGCCCGAAAAGGCCACCTACCAGGTTATGTACACTAGTGATTTCCACAGGACCATTCAAAAATTCCAGGTAAAATACGGAAGTAATGAGGCTATGCGCCCAGCTGTGTAAAGTGATGGAATGATCGTCACGCATGTTGAACTCCGTAATCCACAAAGGTAATTCACGGTCATGGTGCAGCTTTTTATAGAAAGACGCTGTTTTTTGGGCATTCACCCACATATTGGTTTGTGCCTTAGGATCTTGAAGCAATGACTTCTCCCAATCAGCGACGGTCATTTCTCCACCAGGATAGTGACGTGTTGCTGAAGATAAATCCTTGGATCCTTCCGTTCCTGCTGTAATATTGAGGCGCTCTTTGCTACCGTCCAATCCTGAAGGACCATACTTATGGTAAGTAATCGCATCGGCATTATTACAATGTGCCAACACACGATTCGTCCAGTTTTCCTGACGCTTATGGCGCTCAAGGGTAGTTCCTAATACAGAACATTTGGCTTTCGGAAATTCTGCTTTAATGGCAGCGATCCACGCCTGACAAGTATCCCCGTAAATTTCAGGGCTTGGGTACATTTTCTTTGGGAAAGGCAAGTCGAAATATAACTCATTACCCATTTCCACATACTCAATTTCAAGACCTGCCTTTGCCGCACGGCGCAAGTTTCGCAATGCATGCGCTCGGTCTTTGGAGAGCATATTGAGCATAAAAACAGGCTTGGAGTTGGTTTTGTGTACCAATTCCGCGAATTGCTCTACGGTATAGCGGTTTTTGCTTTCACGCAAACCCTGGGTCACCACCCATTTGATCATCAGGTTATCAGGCACATCCTGATCAATCCAACCTAAATCCCAGTCCCAATAGTTCCCTATTGTTCCTCCTGGGTAACGGATCGTCTTCACATTCAGGTCCTGAATGGCCTCAATAAATTCTACATTTTTTTCAGGGGCATATTCCCCTACTAAATTGGCATTGACACCGATCATATCGCTATTGATCGCGCGCTTTTTTCCAGGCACAATCTCTTGGTGCTCTTCAATGGTTGAAGGCCCAAAGGCAAATATGAGACCGACTATGATCGCCACACTCGAAAAATATAAATACTTATACTTCATAGGTTATAAAAAAATATCGGTTAATGATTAGGCAGTTTTATAAAATCCAGTTCGGAACTATTGATGAGTTCGTCATGGCTAATTTCAAAATTCTTGAACACCTTTCCATTGGCATTTACCGCCTGATCAAAATATGGAGAATCGGTGTTTTTCTTTAGTGTCAAGGTTTTTCCCTCATAGAGATAATCATCAAAATGAAGGGTTACTTTGTTGAATCTTGGGGTGGTCAGTTGATATACTGGTACTCCTGGAGCATCGGGATAAATTCCGAGGTAGGAGAAAACCAACCAAGCTGATAAGGTTCCTGCGTCATCATTTCCAGGAATACCTTTTGGGCCATTGAAAAAGTTTTTATCAGCGATTTGAGGGATTTTTTCCTGCGTGATTTTCGCGCCATCTTTCACATAATTGAACAGGTAAGGGTAACTGATGTCGGGCTCATTGGTAATATCAAAATGCCCATCGGCAAATACCGAGTTCAACTTACTCACAAAAAGCTCCTCTCCCATTTTTTTCACCAATAAACTGGTAGCATGTGGGGCAAAAAAGTTGTATTGCCATGCAGAACCTTCGCAAAAACCGCGTCCACCGCTATTTTCCCATCGAATATCGAAGGTTCTGTCCAGTGGATTAAAAGGTTCGTGCCAAGAGCCATCTTTATTTTTGGCGTGGAAGAAAGAATTTTCAGGGTCGTATAACTTCATCAAAGACTGGCTTTGCTTCAGGAACTTTTTCCCCATTTTTTTATCTCCCTGATCGATCAGGAATTGACCAATCCCATAATCGGCCAAATTATATTCCATCGTTGTTGATACCGTTCCCCAGACGATCCCATTTTCAAAGCTGAATTTTTTCGGATCTCCATGGCGGTCATCCTCTGGGCAGTAACCCAATTGCCAGTAATAGTCATTTCCTGGACGGTTAAGGTTATTTTCCGTTTGTAATCCGTGTTTCAGAAAGGCCGATTTAGCCACCTCGATATCAAAATCTTTAATGCCTTTAAAATAGCTGTCCACAATGACCGGAATTGCAGGATCCCCTACCATAACGCGGGTATCGTTTCCGAATAGCTCCCATTTAGGCAACCAGCCAGACTCTTTGTACATTTCCAACATTGTAACCACCATATCCCTTTGCTGCTGAGGATAAAACAAAGCCATCAGCGGGTGTAAAGTTCTGTAAGTATCCCACAGTGAAAATGTGCTATAACGGGTGTACTTTGACTGAGTATTCAAAGCGGTTTCGGTGTCGGCCATTTTTGGGTAATCACCATTAACATCGCTGATAACGTGCGGTAACAAAAGCGTGTGATATAAAGCCGTATAGAAGATTGTTTTTTCTTCTCCTTTATCGCCTTCAATCTCAACGCGTCCTAAAACTTCCTGCCAGGATTGCTGCGCTGCCGTTACAATTTCATCAAATGATTTATTTCCTTGCTCTACCTTCAGGTTTTCGCGAGCATTTTCCGCAGAAACAAAGCTAACGCCAACCTCTACTTCTACCTGGTCGATATTATCAGTCTCAAAAGTAAAAGCAACCCCAAGACGTTTGCCTTCGATCTGCTGAATCCCTTCAACAATTTGCTCATCCTGATATAACTGAACAACTGCCCCTGGGGTCAGCACATTGAAATAGTAATAAATTTTAGTGGAGGATTTCGCGCCGCAAAATTGTCCGTCGTTCTGATACCCCGTTACACTTCCATCAGCATTTAACTGAATAGCGCCCCCTTTTTTGTGGCTGACATTTGCACCCAAATCAAGCAACAGCTGAAATTTTTGTTCCTGCCCCTTGGCCGCAAAACGATAACGTGCAGAACGCTGCGTTGCGGTCATTTCAGCCTCAATGGAATGCTTTTCCAAATACACACTGTAATAGCCTGGGTGCGCCACCTGCTCACTGTAAGTTGACTGAAAATTTTCAATACTCAAGTCCAAAGCTCCCGCAGCAACCTTCAGTGGAACACTACCCGCCACTGGGCAACCAACACCTGAAATATTGACGGTGCCGAATCCATATATATAGGGATCGTGATGTTCATAAACAGGTGCATTTGGTGCTTTCTCACGGAAGTTTTCAGTATGAGGCGTCGGCATTACCATTCCCCAAGGTACCACCGCACCAGGGTAATTATTCCCCTCGTTGGATGTACCAATAAATGGATTCACGCTGCGAATAATATCGCTCTGTGAATCATACTGATTCTTTGCCTGCGCACTGCCGCAAAGAAGTATAAAAAAAAGTAAATAAAAGTTTCGTACCATTCTTCTCAAGAACAAAAAAATCTAACATATCAGCCTCCAAAATGCGATTTGGGCTGCTGAACTGTTCGGAAGGTAAAATGATTTATGATGATATACTATATGGAATGGAGAATCAAAAATAGATGATCTACAAAACGACTACAACCACTGACAATCAGTAAGTTAGTTGATTTTTATACTGTTTTCTTTTTTCTTTTAGTATACCAATTCACAGAAAATAGGAGAATAAAAGCCCTAAAAAACAGAAGTCAGTCCTCCTTATTTAAAGCGCATACAATAAAAATAAGCGGGGATTTAGCGGTAAAATCAAGTCTGTATTCCTCCCAAATAAGCGTAATTTTCACCTTGTTTTACTCGCCCGTATCAAAGGAGATCGCTTCAGCCACAGGTGGTGATTCACGGTTTTGTTAGCCATTTTAATGATTATCGATAATGTGTGTAATCACCTTTACCAACAATCACCCTCATGCCTCCTTTCGTGTAAATTCAACTTCAACTGGCCTTGCGTTTTTATACCTTTAATAACACAAAATAAGCTTTCGACGGGACCATCGGGAGTATGCCCTTTCAATGGAAAAGACCCTATGGACCGCTCTAAATCACTTAACCTTCTTCGGATCATGAATAAACTTATCATTAAGGATTTAAAAAAAACCTACGACAATGGAGTCAAAGCCCTCGATGGCATTTCGCTTGAAATCAACAGCGGTATGTTTGGCCTTTTAGGACCCAATGGCGCAGGAAAATCATCCCTGATGCGAACCCTTGCCAGCCTGCAGGAAGCCGACAGCGGATCGATCTTTTTAGGCGATATTGATATCATGAGGGATAGCCTGACCCTTCGCAAACACCTCGGTTATTTACCTCAGGAATTTGGCGTTTATCCTCGAACGACGGCGGAAGAATTACTGGATCATATTGCGATTCTCAAAGGAATTACCAACAAAAAGGAACGGCGGGAACTGGTGGGTTACCTACTTAACAAGGTCAATCTTTATGAGAAAAAGGATAAATATGTGAAAGGCTTCTCTGGCGGAATGAAACAGCGTGTGGGGATTGCCCAAGCCCTGATCGGTGACCCAAAACTGATTATTGTAGATGAGCCAACCGCTGGGCTTGATCCTGGGGAACGTAACCGATTCCATAACCTGTTATCTTCGGTGAGCGATGAGGTGATCGTGATTTTGTCTACTCATATTGTGGAGGATGTTCGTGAATTGTGCCTGAATATGGCCATTATGAATCAGGGTAAGATTGTTTACAAAGGAGCGCCACAGGCTGCTGTTGATGAACTTCAGGGCAAGATTTACGCCAAGCAAATCAGCCTGAAAGAGGTGGAAGAATACCAGGCCACTTACAATGTGCTTTCCAATAAAATGGTCGGCGGAACGCCCGTTATTCATATTCTGCACAACGAAGACCCACAGCATGGCTTTGAAGCCATTGACGCTGGACTTGAGGATGTCTTTTTTGCCAAACTCAAGAATTCCAACACCACCATTTCCAACCATTAATTTCATTGCGTTTTATGTTTAAGCTATTCTTCAAACAAGAAGTCAGCGCAGGATTGAAACGACCAATGTTTTATATATTCCTGTTTGTTTATGCCCTGATCGCTTTTGCGGCCATTGCAACGGACTCCTTCGCAATCGGCGGGGCTACTGGGGAAAACATCTACCATAATGCACCACATATTGTGGTTACCATTTCGATGATTTGCGCCCTGATCAATATTATTGTCTGCGCAAGCTATGCCAATAATGCTGCCTTGCGGGATTATGAAAATCAGTTTCACGAAATCCTTTTCGCCACCCCCATTAATAAAAGATCCTACTTTTGGGGGCGCTTCCTTGGGGCTTTTACCCTTGCCGTGCTGCCATTATTTGGGATTTTCCTCGGGGTGGTTTTATCGTCCATTGTCTCCCCTGTTTTCGGCTGGGTTCCTGCGGATAGAATCGGGCCTATTCCACTGGTATCCTTTGTGTATGTGTTGCTGATGTTTTTTATCCCTACCTGCCTGATGGCGAGTAGTGTTACCTTCACCCTGTCGACCCGATACAAAAACACCATGACTGCTTTCATCTCCATCATTTTACTGATTGTGGTGAACATGCTCGTGGACACCCTTGCAAGCGACCTCAACAACACCCATTTATCTGACCTTTTGGATATTTTTGGCGCAGCCTACCATAGCGGTTCCAAATATTTCACCCCATCAGATAAAAATACGATCCAATTTTACCTCAACCAGTGGATAATTTACAACCGTGCCATTTGGCTGTTCGTTTCGGGATCAATCATCGGTCTGGGGTATCAATTCTTCAGTTTTAAAAATTACAGTCGAGGAAAAAAGCGCCTTTCAAAAAAGCAGACAGTGGCCACCAATACCACTTTCCGCAAGCCAGCCATCAAGCTTGATTTTTCATCCAAAAACCTGTGGCTGCAATTCCGATCGACATTGCGCATCAATGTAAAAATGCTGATCGGCAGCCCAATGTTCCTGATTCTGCTTTTTCTGACGGTCTTCATTCTGGGCTTCAGCCTGTGGCAGGGCTTTGAATATTACGGTCTGCAATCTTATCCGCTCACCTATAAAATGCTGGAGAAAATTTCAGGCATCCTGAGCATGATGTTTATGCTGCTGACCATTTTCCTTTCTGGAGAGCTGATTCATCGCGATAAAGCGGCCCATATCCACGAGGTTTTATCCGCTACACGCCGAAACCATATTGTTGATCTTGCGGCCAAACTGACGAGCATTTTAGCCATGTGTGCGATCATCTTTTTTACACAAATGGCCATCAGTATTGGTTATCAGCTTTACCATGGCTTTACACAGATCAAGCCATTGCTTTACCTTCAGTATTTCTTTTTGGGAAGAATACCGACCGCCATTTTCTGGGTGATTGTTTATATGCTGATACAAAGACTGATCACCAATAAATACCTCGGCTATTTTATCAGCTTCCTCGTAATCTCGGCAGTACCACTGGCGATGAGCTTTTTGAAAATCAGCACCATTATGCTTGATTTAGGCTCAATTCCAGGCGTATTTTACTCCGATATCAGTGGCTATGGGCCAGGCATGGTTACAAAACTATGGATGATCGCCTATTGGTTGCTGGTCGCAGGCATGCTCTTTATTGTGTTGTGCCTGTTTAATGTGATTCCGCATGGCATGACCTTTAAACAACGCCTGATACGTGCCTATCAGGTATTCCGAAAAGCCTATTATCAGCCATTTTTGATTTGTTTTGGTCTGTTTGTAGTTGTGGCGGGCTGGGTGTTTTATAACACACAGGTGATCAATCATTATGACAGCTCAAAGGATGCTATTGAAGCGCAGGTACATTACGAAAAAGCCTACAAAAAATATGCTGATTACCCCAAGCCGATGATTACCGACTTGACGTATCATATTGATCTATTTCCACATCGCAGAGCGGTTAATATTACCACGGATCTCCGACTTGAAAACAAGGGTCAGTCCCCTATTGATACGCTGATGTACACCTTTAATGATGACTGGAATCCTGTGTTTGATATTCCAGGCGCCAAGCAGGTGCTCAAAGATAAAGATGGCTTTGTGATGTTCAGGCTCGATCATCCGATGCTACCTGGTGAAAGCAAGGAGATCAAAATTTCGACCAACTATGCGGCCAAAGGTTTTGAGAATGCGGTCAGTAAACTGAGTATTCTTGGCAATGGGACGTTTTTCAACAATCAGGAATTTTTACCGATTCCAGGCTATGCGGATCAGGTGGAGTTGCAGGACAAGGAAAAAAGAAAAGAGCACGACCTTCCTGAGCGGGAAAGGACGCCAGTTTTGGATCAGCAGAACCTGAAGGCGAGAAGCAAGAATTACCTCAGTGGAAATAATTCGTCGTGGGTGAATTCGGAAACCTATATTTCCACTTCTGGGGATCAGACGGCCATTGCCCCTGGCAGCTTGGTGAAGTCCTGGAAAGCCGACGGCAGAAATTATTACCATTATAAAGTGGATCACCCTTCGGTGAATTTCGCCTCTTTCCTTTCTGCCCGTTATGAGGTTAAAAAGGAACTTTGGAAGGGCATTTCCCTGGAGGTGTATTACCATAAAGGCCATGGAAAAAATGTGGACATGATGATTAATGCCCTGAAAAATTCCATTGATTATTACAGTAAAAATTTCGCTCCTTATGAGCATCGAGAGGCTCAAATTATTGAGTTTCCGCGGGTCTCCACCTTTGCGCAGTCGTTTCCTGGAACCATGCCCTACTCGGAATCCTTTGGCTTTGTGGTCAACCTTGAAAATGAAGGCGACAACAATATTGTGGAGGCGGTAATTGCCCATGAGATGGCACACCAATGGTGGGCTCATCAGGAAATTTCAGCAAAAATGCAGGGAGAAACCATGCTGACGGAGTCCTTTGCGGAATATTCATCGCTGATGGTGATGAAGCAGCACAGCAACGACAATAAGATGAAATCCTTCCTGAAGTACAATAAAGACCAATACCTTTCGGGTCGGGCGTTGGAAAGTAAAAAGGAAGTTCCGCTTTACAAAGTGGAAAATCAGCCTTATATCCATTACCGAAAAGGGAGTATGATTCTTTTTGCATTACAGGATTATATTGGTGAACAGCAGGTTAACCGTGCCTTGCATAACTTCCTGCTGAACTACCGCTATAAAGAGCCGCCATACCCTACTTCGCTCGATTTTCTCGACGAATTGGACAAAGTGGTTCCTGACTCACTGAAATATATGGTTGAAGATGGTTTTAAAAAAATCACCTTGTATGATTTCCGCATGAAGGACGCCCAGGTCAAAAAGTTGCCTTCTGGGAAATATTTGGTTCAGATGAAAATTGTAGCTAAAAAAACTTATGCTGACTCGCTGGGTTTTGATACACCAACACCTATCAATGATTATATAGATGTGGGCTGTTATAGCGACACGAAGGGGGAAAAACTCTTTCACACTGAAAGGCTGAAGATTAATCAGGAACAATCAGAGCTCAAGATGCGTGTCGATGAGTTACCGAAAAAAGTGGAAATTGATCCACGTCACTTAATGATTGAAAAGGATGTTACCGACAATAGTAAAACGGTAAGCATTCCATAAATTCTGCATTCAATATTTAAAAGCTGTGCGCCTTTGGGGGTACAGCTTTTTTTAGGCTTGCTCCTTTCGGCTGTGGATCAGCATCGTCAGGTCTTCAGTACAGGAATCAAGGTTAAGCACTTCCTTCCTTAAAATGTTGGTCATCCTCATGATCTGATTCATCTCTGCTGTTTCCTGACCGAGAAAATTAACAATCCGCATGATATTACAAACTGGCTTTCTCAAGCTGTGGGATGTCAGGTGCATCAGTTGTTCGAGTTTCGCCAATTCCTGCTCCCTTTTGTCTTCTTTCTGTTTGCGATGCAGGGCATCAATAGAAAGCATCAAAATCCCCTGAGGTGCAGGCTCAATTTGAAGATCAAAAGTTTCGCCTCGCCCATTGATATTGATGAGTGCATTATCAATTGTTTTGGAAACCCTGCTGTGCATGCAAGTCATTAGATCGTCAAATAGCTCGGTGGTTTCAATGCCAGGGTGCCAGTCCATAATGGTTCCGCCTAAAATTTCCTGCTTGGATTTCACACCACTCTGTTCAACGACCTTCTTATTGACAAACAGGTATTTCCAGTCAAAGCCGATCACCCGATAGCCCTCGGAGAGCCTGTCGAGCATGACCTCATTGAAGCCGTGTAGATTATTATTATTGTACTCCATACTTTTTTTGTATCAAGGTAATACAAACAATCCTATAAAACCGTCAAATGTAAAGCCCTAAGGCACGTTTAATGTTGGGTGTCAAACAATAATATTACTAATTATTTTTGAATTTTTTCCATAAAAAATATATAATCAGATCATATATGATTTGATGACTACAGGAACATTTTTGATAAATATCGGTGATCGCTGACAGTCAAGGCGGCAAAAGAGTATAAAAATCTTTAATGATGATGGATAAATAAGCTGAAGCCGCTTAAAAAAACAACCTCAAGCAACTGATTTAATTCATGAAAAAATCACAAAAACATACATCTAACAAAAACCATTACGCTTTTTAAATTCATGAATTATTGCGCATAAAAATAGCTTGATCAATTTTCGCTTGCATGGAAAAATATAAGCGCTGATGAACAGCTTCAAGCACTTTAGCTGAAGAATCAACAAGTGGAAAAAGGAAGTCCTTCAGCATAAAACACCCCATGCCAATACCCTGAAGGACTGTGAGCCCTGACCACAAAAAACAAGCGCCAAAGCGTATCAATCCCGCTATTAGTGTCTTAAGGAAGGTATAAGAAAAATATAAAACACCACGCCTGTCGACTCCTGAGTGCTCTGAATACCGATCCGTGAATAGAGCAAAAGAAAAAGGCAAAAATCCGCCTCTATTTTTAAAATATCAAGGTTAACTACCCCCGAGAGGTCCATTAAGAATGATAATACATGCTATCAGAGGAAGCAGCCTTCCTACTTTTCAACTCTATATTATACCATCGTGAAGAAGGAATTGTGCTGAACTGCTCCTAAAAATCCTCCCCCCTCAACTCAGCCAGGAGAAGCCCTTCCTGTTCGATATTTACAAGAATGAACCATGCCCAATAAAGGGCGATACACCGCTCAGTATTCCACCTGAGGTCCAAGTCTACCTTTCCAAAAGCAGCTACTCGTACAAGGCTTAGTTGCTACTTCACCTACAATAAAATTATTTTTTTCTGTAAAAAGTGATAAAAAACACAAGTAGATGTGTGTAAAATTTCCTCAATTTTTGAGAAAAAATAATCAATTTCTTTCCTCAAATTCCCCAGTGTAACGCCATTAAAAGCAACATTTTTGATCAACAAAACACCACATTTGTTACAATTTCTGCTATTGAATAAAAATGAAACAAAAATTTTAATCCAAAATATTCAATTTCCACCATCATGGGCTCCTGATCAGCTTAATAACCGAAGGAAGCCTTTTAGCCTACTGATATGCC
The DNA here is from genome assembly GCA_947498325.1 of uncultured Persicobacter sp. Classification (GTDB taxonomy): domain Bacteria; phylum Bacteroidota; class Bacteroidia; order Cytophagales; family Cyclobacteriaceae; genus Persicobacter; species Persicobacter psychrovividus. Next base: position 591,469 of record CANMKE010000001.1, on the reverse strand, counting down.
TCCACAGAAGCCTTCATGCGGCATTCCACCATATATTAGCTAAAAGCATTTCTGAATATTTCGAGGTATCAATAATTCGCACTAAAGCGAAACCACTGATGAACACAAAGCACGGCATTCAGGCTGATAAAGGATCACCTTTGTGCTGAACACCTACTCACATGATTTAAAAGCTGACGCAAATAAGCCCTCAGCCTTTACTGACACTTAGGCAATAAATGCTGATCTCGCTAAAATATTGCTATACCCAAAAGCATCTATTCGTCCAAAACCGTTAAAGAGTAAATATCCAATGATAAATAAACTGAACCATGACTGAAATGAAAGCAAGTTTACTGCTGCTGCTAATGACCATAAGTCTGATGACTTTTTCCTGTGGCTCTTCCGATGACGATACCCCCTCAAGCGGCCCTGTGATTACGGCGCAGGATTTCACGGCCACCATTGAAGAAATGCCGATGAATGGGCAAAAAATTGGGGACATTGATGCCTCCACTTCTTCGGGACTGATTACCTACCTTTTAATTGATCAAAGCCTGGATACGGCCATGGAGGTTAATGCTTCTACTGGCGAAGTGACCGTTTACGATTCCACTTTGTTCGATGCGCAAGCCAACCCGAAAATCACCGGGCAGGTCGCCTTGCTGAATGGTTTAGCGCGTGAAACGATTTCGGTAGAAGTTACGGTTACTGAAAAAGAGGAGGATGAACCCACCGCCAAGGTATGGGACGGTGCGGAGCTGACCTTTGAAAAAGCAGAGGTCGCTGATGAGAACTTACCCGCAAATCAGGATTCCCTGACCGCAAATGTAATCATTACCCGCGGTGTTGGCGGAGGACAAATCTATAATATCGCACAGGAATCCAGCGCCAATAAGGTGGACAGCCCCGTGGGAACCACCTGGGCCATTGGAGAATTGGCAGATTATGAAACATTGAGTTTCGGGAAATTTCGTGCAACCGTTGGCGACCCCAAAAATGTGGTGGGCAAAAAATTAGTGTTACACCTGATCGAGGATGATATATACCTGCAGGTTACTTTCACCAAATGGTCACAGGGAAGGTCGGGAGGTTTTGCCTATACGCGTTCAACACCCGCTCAGCAAGTGGCGGCGTATTAATATAAATTAAAAAAGACGGCCGCGACGCTGTCTTTTTTTTGTACCTGACGGTAGGGGCTGTTGCACAACTCAGTTCTATGAATTTAGCACAAAAGATGATTTCGTGAGCTGTACGGATGCACCTGTGTGTATATCCAAACCAAACAAAAATTATGATGATTTGGGCAGACACACAGGTCTGCCCGCAATATCATTAAGCTAAGCGCATTATCCTGTAGAGACATTATTTTTAACGTCTAAATTAATGGTGATTTTATAGGTTTCCTCTTAGATTTGTTCAAATTGTTACGTGAGTCGTTAAGAATAAGGCCTCTACGAGCATTTCAAATTTAGACCTGTGTCCCTCAAAATCCTTAACTTAATGACATTAGGTTTGCCCGTACAGTGACCCAATAAAATTTCGTGATATAAAATCAGATTATGATTGTGCAACAGCCCCCTACAATTTAATGGCTATGATAAAATCATGCTTTGCTTAATTCCTTTTCCTGTTGAGCGACAGCTTGTGGCGCTCTTACCTTTTTCTCGGTAAAATACGACGCCAATAAAAGTACCATCGCTAAAACGGCTCCTCCTGCCTGACCATCGCTCACTTCAAGGTGCGCAAAAATTGCCAAGGTAAAATCGAAAAAGAAACCTGCATAAGCCCATTCTTTAAGCGACTGGGAATGGTTGATCCAGATGGCAACGATGCCCAGAACTTTTGCAAGGGCGAGCGGATAGATAATGTAGGTCGGATACCCCAAAGAGGATAGCATTTGTGCGACCATATCAGTTTTGAAAATATACATGCCAGCAGACATGAGCATCATGACAGTAAATAATGCTGTGGCACCATAGAAGATTTTTGACAAGGTTTTGATCGACATTTTTGGTTGATTTTGGTTAATGTTATTATTATAAAATATAAGGTATCAATCTTTGCAACAAGTCCCAAAAGAAAATGAAACAACAATTCCCCTGAAATTTAAAAATTATACGCCATACCGATCTTCACCCCTGACTCTGCTAAGGAATAAGAAAAGTCTTTATCTTCAAAGGAAAGTAGGTTTTGCATTTTCAAATATGGATTGACAAACACGGTGGCTCCAAAGGAAAAATCATATTTAAGCCCTGCCCCAAGTACAAAGCCCAAGCCACTTAAAGACCCTATTTCCTCATTTTTTTGAGCATCTATACTGATAAGTGCCCCACCATTGACAAAAACGTATTTCCAAAAGTCAACTTGAGCTGTCAATGGGATATTCACAACCGAAAAAGATTGTTGCTTAGGCTGAGGTGGTTCTCCCCCTGTAAAAGGCGGTTTAAAAATCACATTATGATTCCCATATTCAATGCCCGAGGATAGACCAAGCCAATGATTGATCCGGTAAGTGTAACTCAATCCGATGGTAAAAAAACGATCACTATCATAGCTCCCTGCTCCTACTATATCCTGCAATTGATATAGTTCATTCCCGCCAAAAGTTCCATAGTGAACAGCTATTTGATGCTTGGAGAAATCATTGGATTGCGCGAATCCAGTCATGCTGAATAACAGCAAAACAATGGATAATTTAAAAGTTTTCATAAGGTTGTGGTTAAGGGTAAAAGTTATTTTTGTAAATGACTGAGCTAATATAATTCTTTGCTATAGTAAAAACCCATAGTACTAAAAAAAGGTGACTGGTGACTGGTGATCGGTGACGGGAACACAAAATCCGACCAGTGACATTTTATAGGCTATTTTTGATCAAATACTTAACTTAAGTAAAAATCCTGGTAATCCCTTTACTCAAGGTAATTACTCAAGGTATTCATGGCTCATAACACCCACTCACTAATATGGTGAATACTTCCTCACATCGATCTTTCCATTTTAATATCCGCCCGAGCATACAGATCGGTATCCATCGACACTTCTACGAAACCATATTTTTCATATAGCCTCAAGGCTGTCACCAACTTCCGATTTGAATACAAAATCAACTTCTCAACAGAAATCTCTATTGCTATTTTCAGGCAGTGTTCCAAAAGCAACCGGCCAATTCCCTGCCCTTGTGCCGACTCCGTTACCGCCATTTTTCCTACTTCATAAATATTTTCGCTTTTCTTTAACAGGCTCACAGTACCAACTACCTCCCCATTCATTTGGGCAAAAAATATCATCCCGCCTTTATCAATGATTTCTTCCTGAGGGTTTGAAAGTGCAACAACATCAGCAGGCTCCACGACAAAATATTTCTCCAACCACTCGTAATTCAGCCGCTTGATGTCCTCTTTTAATGGCGCTGCAAAAGGTAAAATTCTGATGGGTTCGGCGGCGCTCATATTTCCTCCAATATTGACGTTCCCGAAGAATGATCCCCCGAAGTCCACAGCCACTTTTCGTGCAGGCGGATTTTCCCGTTGGGTAAGAGCTCTGGTCGGGACTGACATTCCCCTGTCATCAGTTCACCTTTTGTATTTATCTGCTGATAACGCATATTGATATTTCCATCAGCATCCACCTTTCCAATCAACTGACCTCGGTTGATCATTCCCCCCGAATATTCCCCCATCAAGATATCACCTGATTGGTTGTATTTAAAAATGGTGTCGGTTGAGGTTTCGCCGTTATTAGCGTTGGAAGATACCCGAAAAAATTTTTGGTCGTAGTTCATTTGACAAGAAAGTATATAGGGTTAATGATTATTGTAAATTAGAAATAATCCTAATAATCAAAAAGCACAAACCACCTTTTTACCTTCGAAAGCGATCCCCATACACAAAATATCGGTATGTCCGTGGGCTTTGATTTCATCGAGATAGACACGGTCATGGATTTGCTTTAGGGCATCTTCGGCAAGAGATGGTAGGTCTCCTTTATCATCGACATTCTTCTTTTTGAATTCCAGCACCCAAGCTTTTGGATTGGTCGTATCTTTTGGGTAAAAATAAATATCTGCTTGTCCGTAGCCAACTTCCCGATTGGATGGTTTGCTATCAATTTTGAATTCCCCTACGTGAACGTGGCGTATGCGGCGACTTCTCGAAATTCGATTTAAAATACACACTCTTAATAGTACAATTTTCAAGGCAAACAATCAGATGAAAAAGTCGGTAAAAGGTCCCAAGTTATTTCAGGACAAGACACAAAAAATCTAAGGGGTATTTATTTGTCCACAGCGTACACATATTTTTAAGGAGGTCTATTCAAGGTATCACAAGAGCGACTCTTGCGATAGTGTTGGTGGTACCATTCAGTATCCCTACCATGGTCCACAAAACTTTGGGCACAAAAAAACCCGACACAAAATGCGTCGGGTTAATTGTAAAGAACTAAATCGTCTTACAGATTAGTGTCAATTATTTTTTAGCAGCTTTTTTCGCTGGCTTAGCAGCTTTAGCTTCTTCAGCTTGTTTAGCTTCGTATGCTTTTGGGCCGTAGTAAGCACGCAACAACATCTCACGAATCTCTTCCATCAATGGGTAACGTGGGTTAGCACCAGTACATTGGTCATCGAATGCTTCTTCAACCAAAGTATCCAATTTCTCCAAGAACAATGCTTCAGAAACACCCCACTCTTGGATTGTTGCTGGAACACCAATTTTAGCGTTCAAGTCAGAGATTGCTTGGATCAAGTTTTGTACTTTCTCTTCTTCGTTTTTACCGCCTAATCCACAGTGGTCAGCCGCACGAGCATAACGGAATGCTGCGTTAGGGTATTTGTACTGAGGGAAAGCAGTCATTTTACGTGGAGAAGAAACAGAGTTGAAACGGATAACTTCGTTCAACATCAATGCATTCGCGATACCGTGAGGAATGTGGAATGCCGCTCCCAATTTGTGTGCCATTGAGTGACAAACTCCCAAGAATGCGTTAGCAAATGCCATACCCGCCATTGCAGCAGCGTTAGCCATTTTCTCTTTCGCTTTCAAGTCAGAAGAACCACCTTCAACAGACAAAGGCAAGTATTTGAATACTAAACGCGCAGCTTCCAAAGCCAATGGGTTAGTGTAATCAGATGCCATTACAGAAACCAAAGCTTCCAATGCGTGCGTCATTACATCAATACCAGAAGCAACTGTCAAGCCTTTAGGCATAGACATTACCAACTCAGGGTCGATAACTGCAACGTTTGGAGTCAATTCGTAATCTGCCAATGGGTATTTAACACCTGTTGCATCGTCAGTAATTACAGAGAAAGGAGTTACCTCAGAACCTGTACCTGAAGAAGTAGCAACAGCCATGAATTGAGCTTTAGATCCCATTTTAGGGAATTTAGCAATACGCTTACGGATATCCATAAAGGTCATTGCCAATTTAGAGAACTCAACCTCTGGGTGTTCGTACATTACCCACATGATTTTGGCAGCATCCATTGCAGAACCACCACCCAATGCGATAACGTAATCTGGTTGGTAAGCAGTCATTTGCTCAGCACCCTGACGTACTACAGACAATACTGGATCAGCATCAACTTCAGAGAAAATACGGTAATCGATGTTGTTTGCTTCCAAAGACTTAGTGATAAAGTCAGTGTATCCCAAACCAGCCAAACCACGGTCAGTTACGATGAATACGCGTTTTTTACCTTCATCATGCAATTCTTGCAAAGCCAATTGAAGTGAACCGAACTTGAAGTAAACCTTCTCTGGGATACGGAACCACAACATGTTTTCTCTTCTTTGTGCCACAGTTTTGATATTTAAAAGGTGAGTAGGTCCAACGTTTTCAGATACGGCGTTACCACCCCAAGAACCACAACCCAAAGTCAAAGATGGCGCTAATTTGAAGTTATAGATATCACCGATTGCACCTTGAGCTGCTGGCATGTTAATCAACGTACGGCCAGTTTTCATCAAGTTTTGGAATTTCTCAATCTTTTCGTGCTCAGCTTGGTCAGCATACAATACCGAAGTGTGACCCAAACCACCTTGAACAACCAAACGGTCAGCTTTCGCCAATGCGTCGTCAAAGTTTTTCGATTTGTACATCGCCAATACTGGAGACAATTTCTCGTGTGCGAATGGCTCGTCGAATTCAACGCTTTCCACTTCACCGATCAATGCTTTAGTACCTACTGGCACTTCGAAACCTGCCAATTCAGCAATACGCTGTGCAGACTGACCAACGATGTCAGCGTTCAATGCACAAGTACCTTTCTTAGTCTCAACCAAGATCGTTTTACGCATTTTCTCTACTTGCTCAGGCGTACAGATGTGTGCACCCATAGCAGCGAACTCAGCACGTACTTCATCATAAATTTTAGCATCTACAACAACCGCTTGCTCTGAAGCACAGATTACACCGTTATCGAAAGATTTAGATACTAATACAGAGTTAACTGCCATTTTGATATGACAAGAATCGTCAATAATTACTGGCGTGTTACCTGCTCCTACTCCAATGGCTGGAACACCTGAAGAGTAAGCCGCTTTCACCATACCAGGACCACCTGTTGCCAAGATCAAGTCCACAGAACTCATCAATTCAGAAGATTTATCTACTGATGGCTCGTCGATCCATCCGATAATTCCTTCAGGAGCACCAGCAGCAACAGCAGCATCCAATACTACTTTAGCAGCAGCGATGGTACAATCTTTTGCACGAGGGTGTGGAGAGAAGATGATACCGTTACGTGTTTTCAAAGCCATCAAAGCTTTGAAGATCGCCGTAGAAGTAGGGTTTGTTGTAGGAACGATACCTGCAATGATCCCGACTGGGCGAGCGATTTTGATGATACCACCAGCTTCGTCTTCTTCAATAATCCCACAAGTAACTGTTTCCTTGTACTTGTTGTAGATAAACTCAGAAGCAAAGTGGTTTTTAATTACTTTATCTTCAACGATACCCATACCCGTTTCAGCAACCGCCTGCTTCGCCAATGGAATACGCGCGTTGTTGGCAGCCAAAGCCGCTTGGTGGAAAATTTCGTCTACTTGTTCTTGTGTGAAGTCACTGTACTCGGTCTGTGCCTTACGTACACCAGCGATAAGATTTTTGATCGAACTCATACTAATCTGTAAAAGTGTTTATTTAAATGCCGTGAAAGTTATCCATAGAGAAACTCTTTGTTTAATCGTTCACTATAATGGCATAATATTTTTAAGAGTGCTTTTATACTTGAATGGATAAGTACGCAAGCCCTTCCTTGTTGTTTTATTATGGTACAAATGTAGTGCAGGAATTGAGTGTTCCTAAATTTTTACAACACAAATTTTTAAAGAATAAGATCTTTTTCATAACAAATGACATAGATCAATTTATACCCACTCCGACACAATTGTAGATCATGAAATAATGTTTGATACTGAAAAATAACTGATCCACATCAATATAATACCCTTTGGGCAGCATCACCAATTTCACAATTTTTCAGACCTAAAATTACCATTACCCTATTTAAAACGGCACAAGCATGATAAAATGACTACAAAATCACTGAATAAAACTATTGATATTATTATGCATTGTTGAATGATTACCGTGGTTAGCGTAAATTTAAGCGATTTTCCAACTTATAATTATAAATATCTAAACCCTTTAAATAATCAATCAACTTATGTCAATTGTCATAAACCTTAATGACATATAATTCAAAACCAAAAACAGGCACTACGTAAACATCTATTATATGGGTTTTAAAATATAAATTTTTTTAACTACAAAATACATAGTTTATGTAACACATAAAGGTCGGTAAATAGACATTCTAATCTCATTCCTATAATAACTCATGATATTTTCGGTAAAAATACTTAGACCCAAATTATTCAGTATCTAATTGATCTTATAACAGTGTTCAAATTTCAATGTTTAAATACAAATGATTAAAAGTCATTTTTAAGGGCGAAAAAATCAGGATATTTCTTAATTTCGACCTATTGCCATATAATTGTCCGCCACTACTCCATGATGCGAATTAAAATTTTATCCTTACTGAGCTTTTTTTGTTTGATCACCAGCACACTTTATGGGCAGTATCTAAAAGACACCCAGATTGGCGAAGCTATGGGAATTTACGACCATGACAAGTGGAATGGCTATGACAGCCTGTATGTCATGGATTATTCTGAGGAATGGACCTTGCGGGCCATCAGTACTTATAAGAACAATCGGTTTGGGATTATCTCCAAAGATATTGAAGGCGACCTCCACCGCCTGGTATTCAGCCCTGTGGCGCCTTACAGTATAGGTGTGGGGCTGAACCACAACTGGCTTGGCGTCAATTTAAGCTTGACGATGCCTTTGGGACCTCAGGAGAAGAGTGAAACTTTTTCACAAATAGACCTGATTGGCCGATATTACACGAAAGCGATCGGTTTTGAGGGGCGTGCGCAATACTTCCAGGGGCATTATGCTGATGTACGCCCGATTCAGGGGGCGCCTATCAATCTTGACAATGCACCGAAGCTGAATACCATGCTGGTGTCGGTTAATGCAACCTATGTGTTTAATCAGAAGACGTACAGTTATATGGCCAACAGCGCGCAAACGCAATGGCAGAAGAAAAGTGCGGGTTCCTGGTTGCTTGGAGGCTTCAGTACTTTTCAGCATTATTGGAACCATAAGGATAACACCCTGCTGGACAAACGAAAGCTCAACCTCGATCAGTCCCAATATTTCACTCTTGGACTGACAGGAGGATATGGCTATACCTGGGTATATAAATCGCACTGGTTTGCTGGCTTCTCTGCAATGGCGGGCGTGGGAGGTAACTACATCAATTTACAAACCCTGGCGAAAAACCAGAACGATGAAGTGATGTACAAACCCAGTATTATGACCGTCAGCAGACTGTTTGTCGGTTATAATAATGCCGATTTCTTTGTGGTCATCAATGCTACCACCGAGGCCAATTATATCTTCATCAACAGCTACAGCTCCAATATGATTCAGGGGTATGTGAGGCTGTCGGTAGGAAAAAGGTTTGCCTGGAAAGCCAAAAACAAAGTGTTGCATGAAATCGGCCTGGATTAACATCAAGCCGTTCCGAAAATCTCCATCAGTCGGTAAAACAAACGGTTCTGGGCATTCTGCTGAGAACCGAATACCGACAATAATGCCATACCTTGCTCATCGAGCAGAACCCAGTGAGGCGTTCCTTCACACTGAAAGGCGTCGTACAAACGGTGCGACTCATCTATATATATAGGAAAGGGACAAACGCCTGAAGAAAATACCTGCGGAATATTTTCAGCACTCCCCTTCCGTTCACCAAAATCGCTGTGGATGCCCAGCACCTGAAGCTGAGGATACTGACTGGCAATTTCATAGGCCAACGGCAAAGCCCTTCCTGTGCAGCCTAAACAATCATTATTATAAAACAACAGCAATGTCAATGGCCGTTCGGCCAGCAGCTGCCTGAGCGACACCCATTGCCCGCTGAGTTCCCGTACTTTCCCTTTTTCAATCATAAGCGAAGATATAAAAAAAGCGCCACCATTAAATGATGACGCTTTGGTTTGTTGAGCAACTCAACAGGTTGATTTTATTTCGTTGATCTTATTTTTTGATCATTTTCGTCTGATGGATATCTCCGCCCACATTCAGGTTGATGATGTACATGCCCGAAGTCAAAGACTGACAATCGAAGTGTACGGCATACTTTCCTGATGACTGGAAGCCATCCACAAGGGTTTTTACTTTTCGGCCACTCAGGTCAAAAACCTCAATCACCACTTCCGAACCACTGTTTACATTATAATGAACCATCGTTGAGTGGGTTGCTGGGTTTGGTGTGTTGTAGAGTTTAACCGAAGCAGCAGCATCATTGGATAGTGGCTTAGCAAGTACGCTAACCTCCAGCGATAAGGTTGTTGCTCCTCCACGGCTATCGTCAGCGACTAACACAATCTCAACGTCCCCTGTGGCAATAGGGAAAATCATCAGGCTGTCTTGCACCTGAACCCCATGAGCGATAGTTTCATCGGTGGTGGTGATGGCATAGTTTACCTGATCACCATCGAGGTCTTCAAAAAGATCCGCAAAGGCAATTGTTCTGCTTTTTTCAGTAACATAAAGGATCAATTGATCCATATCTGAAGCCTCTGGCGCACGATTCACATCATTTACGGTCAAAGCAACCGTATGCATGCTCTGGAAGCCATATTCGTCTGTGGCGTAAACGACAAACTCATAATTTCCTTCGTGCTCATAATCGGTTGCATAAGTCAAGAAGAAAGCACCATCTCGCACTTCGGTTTCAAGGCCTTCATACGCTTCAGCAAGGGTGTATTCAAAATCATCGCCTTCGGCATCCGTTGCCATCAGTTCAAGGACAAGTGTTTCGCCTTCGTTAATATCAAAAGCAGAACTTTCTCCCAACTCAAACATTGGAGCCTGATTCATTTTCATACTGATCATTACTTCTGGCGCATCATTCACAGGGTCGTTAGAGACCGCAATCACCTTGGCCAAATTCTCTGACATTACTGAGTAGGAAGCATCGAATGCAAGTTCAATATCCTGCGACGCTCCTGAATCAACAGCGCCTGCAGAAGGTGAAAGCGTCAACCAGTTGCCATCAATGGCTTCGTTGGCAATTGCCCTTACCATGAAGGCAGTCGTTTCGAAATCATAGAACTGGCTGATGTCCGTGTAGCTGCCATCTTCCTCCACATAAAAGAATGTGTTGGCTACCGACTCCTCCATGGAAACAAATCCCTGAGGATACTCCACACCCAAATCATAATAAACCTTGATGTAGAATCGCTCGTGTGGCATAATCTTAACAGATTCAGACAACTCAAAGGTCATCAATGCGCCCTTGGTTTCATCAGCCGATGTTTCGGTTACAAAAGTTTGCTGAGCAACCAATACCGCCTGTGTAGGATCCATATTACCCACCAAAATTTCTACCGTGATAGGGCCATTTTCCAAACCATAAGGACGGTACCAAGTCTGAACGCTTGCCAGCTCGAAACCAGCCATAGGGGCAGTAAATCCGGTGAGGGTTGTGAATGCACCTCCACCAAAACCTAACGCACTCGCTGGCTCATCATCAGTTCCATAATACAAGTAATCGAAATAATCCTCAGTACTGCTTACTGCGGCTGCATTCCCTGTCAGGGCAATAGCGTTCATATCTTCGGCAGAATGAGTTACCCGATTGGCCATTGGTTGCATATCCGCAGATTGCGCACGGTTAAAGTCGATCACAAAATCGTAATCAAGGACAGACCCACCATTGGCATTACTTAAAGTGAACACCTGCTGCTCCTGATGGTCCACCGTATTGGCTAAAACTGTAAAAGTATCTGCACTCACTTCCGCTACAGGTGGTTCAACCACCATTGCAGTAATTGGAAGTGTCAACTCCTGACCATCCTCGAAGGTAAATACCAGTTCAGCCGATAAATCTGTGTTTACCGTAGTTGGGGACAAAATAGCCACGAAAGAAGAAACCTCACCCGGAATAATTGTCATCGGGAACTCCATCCAGTCTATGGACACAAATTGTGGGCCCCAGAAACCTTCAGACATTTTCCCTACTTGTAGGTCATTGACCTGTTCCCCATTCAATGCAATAGAGCTAATTGATGCCCCAGCGGAGCCGTCATTTGTCAGGAAGAATGAACGCTGATATGTCTTCGGCGAAGGCCAGTTATCTACGAGTTCGTCATAAATCATAGCTTTCCCAAAACTCAAAGCCTCTTCAGACAATTTCAAGTCAGCAGATCCCTCAACCGTTAATGCTACCTCCAATGGGTATTCTTCCATTAATGGTGTGTTGTTCAGCAGGGTCAGGCTGCCTTCATATTCTCCAGCAATCAAATTAGTCGCATCAACAGTCATGTTGATGGTTTTCGACGCTCCTGCAGGAATCGTGATTTTTTTCGCTGGTGTAAAAGAAAGGGCTAAGCCATTTTCGATATACTGATAGAAAGCAGCGGCTTCTACCCCATCTGTCCCGGTTTTGTTTTCGATACCAACCGTTGGGTGGTGCAACCAACTCAAAGCAGCTTGATCCGCCTGATATTGATAAATAATGGTACCGTTCTTATTCAAAATTACCTGAACCGAAGCATAACCTCCAAAGAAAGCCCAAATGTGTTGCATACGGTGGTAAGTAATCACAATTTTATCCTCATATTCCTTCACCCAAATTCCTTTGGTTTCATCGGTATCGTAATAGTTTTCGCCACCGACCATCCAGATTGGTGCCAAGAAATTATTCAAGCCTCCAGAGGTAGGAATATAGTCGTTAAGGGTGAACATGTAATTCTCATCGAAAGAGATCACCCCATTAATACCAATATAAATATCGCTGTACTCATCGCCGTAGAAATTGAAATCAAATGGCAATTCGTAATGAGTAGCAAAATGATCAGGGTTTTCAATCTCAATTTGTGTTCCTCCCCCCTGAATAATATCATCCCAACGGAAAACAGGAGCTTCAGCATCTTCCAATCCTGCCAATACTTTCTTGTTATCTTTCAGCGCATAGGTAAAATCCGTCCCTGCCAATTCATTGACATCCGTTACCACAGCTTCGGTAGCGTACAACCAAGAGTTACCCATTGGCAAAATATCCAAAGCAGCTTCGCCATTTTCATTACTGATTTCCACAGCCATTGAATGTGAATCTCCTGCGGCTAAGGTCAGGATTTGTTTCTCATAAGTTACTTCAATCGCAGGAGCGGCTACCACCTCTGCGGTTAATGCAAACTCATGGGTGTTACCGTCCTGATCTGTCAGGGTCAGGGTTTCTGCAAACTCACCCAGCTGATCTGTTGCCAGGGTGATCATTTTGCGCACACTTCTGCGGGCAGCAATTTGGTCGTTGGCAAAATCGTGGGTAAACCGGTCGCCAGGAATCTCTGCTGAAGTGATGGCGGTTGCCGCCCCTCCTGCATTGGTAATGTTCAGATGAACATAAGCCTCAGCTCCCTGGTACACCTGACCAAGATCAAAAGCCGTAAGGTTGAATTCAAGTTCAGCCTCACCACCAGACACATTGGTATTCACCTCAAAAGACTGATAAGGCGCCTCAGGGTCATTACTGAATACTGTCACTTTTTGAATGTTAGCACCATCCACCAAGCCATCAGCTTTCACGGTAAAGTCGATCGTTTCTGATCCACCTACAGGAATTAAGCCCGCAAATGCAGAAAGATCACTGACCATATCTACTCCTGGGGAATGCATCACATAGCGTAATTCAGTGGTTTTATCATTAAAGAAATCCCAATCGATCCCACCGTATTTGATCATCACCCCATCCTGCTTATTCTCAGGCTCGAAAGACAATACAGTACTGGTCGCCATAGTTGAGATATCTTCATAGCGCACTTCAAAATCACCATCAGATTTCAGCACAATTTGGAAAGTCGAAGGCCCCTCCCATGTGCTTCCAACATTCTTGTACTCAACGATAACTTCATGCTCGAACTCCTTCACATAAATGTGGCCACTGTTCTGAACATTAAGTTCCTGCCCCAAGGCATAAATATAACCGTTAGGGGTGTACATTGACCCTAAACCTGGAGGGAACTCATTGTATGGGCTGTTATCATCAAAAGTGATCGCTCCATATCGAGAAACAAAGAATTCATTATATTCGGTTCCATAAAATGGGAAGCCAAAACTCAAACTGATCTTATGGTGATTATTGCCCGCTCCTTTGAAATGGTCGGTAATTTCTACTGCGTCATCATCCTCTGCCAGCTCAACCCACTCCCAAGGCAGGTCGTCAGCATGCAAATTGCTTTCATAGCTATAGCCAAAACGGTGAACCCCTTCAGGAACATTATCTGCAAATCTTGGAATAACATATTCCAATGGGTACTGCCCTGTATTTTCGATGGTTACCGATGAAGTTGTTTCTTCTCCTACTGCCAAATCAAAAGTTTGGGAGGCTGGAGAAAGGCTCAAGGCTGCAGGCTCAGCGCCTACCCCGAACACATTGAACTGATAATGCTCGCCAGCGGTCGTTTCAATGGTAATTACCCCATTGACGTTTCCTGAGGTTTGTGGCTGAAATTTGAGTTTCAGCGGGCGAATAGCACGTGCAGGAACTTTATTGAATTCCCAGCTTTGCTGTGCCCAGACAAATGCCTCATTTGAGGAACTTACATTGCTCACCATAAAATTGCCATAACCATAGTTGGCCACATCAATTTCCATCTCCAGTTCATCCTGTACGAATACCGCACCGAAATTAACAATTGATGGCGTATGGAGCTCTGGCAAATGACCCGTAACGCTCAGGCTTGTTGCTACCCGAACCTCTTTTTGGTTGGTGCCATTGGTACGGATGATCGTATTGGAATTATAATCACCATTTACCAACGTGGAAGCATCTGCCTGAACTTCAACAGTAAGCTCTTCGCCCTGCTGAATTTCTCCTTGTGAAGGTACAACAGAAATATATTCACCCAAATACTGACGCTGACTATTGCCAAGAATCACCCAGGCCCAGCCATCTTCTCCTATCGCTTCCTGAATTGGCGACCAGTTGCTACCAAAATCAAAACTCATGAATTGATTTCCAACGGCCTGATCCCAATCTTTTGCTGGCGATACCCCCAAAGGATAAAGGTTACCTGCGGGAACATGTACAGCCACAAAGAAGGACTCTCCTTGACTGAAATAAAAGTGTTCATCCAATGTCAAGTATTGACCGCCCTGATAAAAATAATCATATTCTTTACTGTAAATCAGTTGGTCAGGCGACATGCTGCTGCCTTTATAAATTTCTACAATAGGTTTTGTGCTTGGCTCAGAAAGTTCTAACCAGAACTGTAAATTCGTCAGGTTGAACCCCTTTGGGTCGTCAACTGTAAATTTAGTTGCCATGGAATTTGGCAGGCTGGTATCTTCTTCTCCAATCACGTACCAGGCAAATCCTTCACTATAACTCAAAGTTGAGTTTTCAAAATCCTTGATTTCCTCAGGGTCAAAGCTCGTGCGCTGAATTTGTTGAACCGCTCTACGTCCCACTTCTGCACTGCCTGAGTGCTGTAAAGTTTTTGGGTAGTTGGCTGGCGCCACCGAGTTATAGGCTAAATTGAACCCCGTCTGGCGATGTGTATAATCCCATCTTAACAAACCTTCTCCTTCATTGGCCAAAGTCATTGACTGTGATGTGGAAGCGGAAGTGTTGGCATCGATTGTGAAGTTCAACGCCTGCAGATCCAACACCAAAACAGGACCCAAGTTCGTTACCATCTGCAATACATTTGATAAGGGAGATGCATTATCCCAACGATCATAAGCCAAAACTGCAACATAATAGGTCGTTTCGCCTTTCAATCCCGAAAGTTCCACCGTATTAGCTTCGCCCGCGGCAGAATTTGCAACGAGTTCGACTTTCATAGCCGACTCAAGATTATTTGCCGTCAGGGTGTTTTCACTATAATACACTTCATAACGCAATGGCTTCCCATCGTCCTCATCTGTTGGTGTTGAAAAAGTAACAACAGCAAAATCATGCGCAGCAGACTCCAAAGCAAGGTCAGCGATCTGTGCGGGTGCGTGCCCTTCGTTGGCCTGCAAAGCCAAAGCAGCATCAATAGCCCCTGTTCCTAATTTACCAACAAACCCAGGGTTCAGATCATAAATTGAATGGGTCGCCGTTTTAAGGTGTGCCCACATGTCTTGTGGTGTAAAGTTTTCACTCCCATGCTCCGACAGCACCAAAGCGGCAATCCCCGAGACATGCGGACAAGCCATTGATGTTCCTTGCATAAAACCATAGTTGTTACCTGGAAGTGTACTCAAAACACCATCCTCCTGCTTCAAGGAAGTGTCACCTCCTGGCGCAGAAACATCCACCCATGATCCATAATTACTGTAATAAGCACGAACATTCGCAGGGCCCGTAGAAGCTACGGTAAACACATTTTCATAATAACCTGGGTAAAATTCACCATCCGCATTCGAGTTTCCTGAAGCGAAAATAACGATTCCACCTTTCATTGGGCTGCCAGGATAATCTCCCGCCTCGGCAATGAAATAATCTATCGCATCCAAAACAGACTGCTCGTAAGCTCCAGGATTGATATACCCCCAGCTGTTCTGCGAAATGACAGCGCCATTATCAGCAGCATAAACATAAGATGCCGCTGTATTGGCGTAAGGACCTGTCAGGGTATGACAAGACATCATCAAGACACCATCATCATTACCACTACCACCAGCTACACCAGCAATACCGACACCGTTGTTGTTCACCGCCGCAACGGTTCCTGCAACGTGCGTACCGTGAGATTGTGCTACAATTTCACCCTGGTCATAGGCAAAGCTATAACCATGTACATCATCCACATAGCCATTACCATCATCATCAATGCCGTTGCCAGGAATCTCTCCCTGATTTACCCACATGTTGGCGGCCAAATCATCATGGGCCACGTCGATGCCTTCATCATGAATGGAAACAATTACACGGCGATCACCAGTATTAATTTTCCAGGCTTCAAAAAGGTTGACATCTGCACCAGCGGTCCAGTTGTCTTTGCTGCCATCGTTGCTATAATGCCACTGGCGAGCAAGGTGAGGGTCATTTGTAGGCAAGCTTCCGTCGGTATTCGTTACCGCAGAAGAAGGAAGCATTTGCACAGTACCTGGCTCAATAAGTTGCTTCTCAAGGATCGGCTCGGCCATCTCAACAGAAGCTACTGAACTGAAGGACTGACAAGCCATATCAACAGCTCCAGACACCTCAATTTGATACCACAAGTGGAGGCCATGCTTTTTAAGCTTGTGTTCCGTTTTGGGGTTATAAGGGAACACCCGCTGCATATTATGCCCTTGAAGCGATTGGGCTACCTGATCGAAAGTAGAGATGCCAATTTTCGCCCCTGTGGCCTGATTCATCGGCTGGGCGGCAAGCATCTGAGCAACCTCAGGCTTAAATTTGATTCTGACAACGCCGTTGGCGATGCCGTTCTGGAAGGTTGCTGTCTGCTGGGAAAATCCAGCAGCGGGTATCAGCAACAACAACCAAAATAATAGTTGGTTAAGAAAGGATAAGCGTTTACGCATAAAAATAAATAGGTTGAGTTACTCCTGCCATCGCAGGAAAATAAAGGTTAGTGCCCTTTTTTCAGGGCTTTCAAAAGCTTCTTCAGGGCTTCGTTTTCTGCCGCTCTTTTTTCGATAAGCGAACGAATCTGATCGGCTTCTTTAGGTTTGGGTTTTTCTTTCATCATGAAGAAAGAAACAATAAGTAATTAGTTAAAACATTACAGCCGAAAGTCATCACTTTCATACTGAACCCCAATAATACCAATCCGTTGTCGGCAACAAAAAAAAAGCAGGAACATCATCTCCCTGCTTCATTTTTTTTGGTAACATCATCACTACAACACCACCTAATGTATTATTTATCAATAATTTAACCTCGTAACTCAATTCTATTTCTTCCGATTTTTATGGGAGAAAAAATCAGTCCCCTTTCACATCATTTAAGCGCTCAGGCTGTTCATAGACCTGCAGAACAAGGGTGATTTTACACAAAACCTCACTTGCTCCCTTCTCAAAACCCGCTACCCTACTTCATTCATCAATTGGCACAGATCGACATCCGCCCCAGAGACGCCAAGTTTTTTCCGCAAACGAAACCGTGCCATATCAATCGATTTTGGCGACTGGTGTGTAATGGCTGATATATCCTTAGAGCTCATGTTCAATTTCAGGAATGCGCATAACTTTCGTTCGTTATTACTCAGGTCTGGATATTTCCTCGCCAGATCTTCATAAAATCCCACGTGCACCTGCTGAAAGTGCACCTCGAAAGATTGCCACAGGTCATCGCTGCTTGAGGACTGCAACTGATAGATAATATTCCGAATTTCTTTCTGCTCCACCTTATTGGCCTTGCGCTGAAGTTGAAGCAAGTCCTCAGAAACCTTATTGATCAGTTCATTTTTTTGCAGCAGGTTCATCACATTGGTCGTCAGCTCTTTATTTTTGTGCTCAATATCCTGCAACAATTTCTGGTTGTTTTCTTCCGCTTGCTGATGAAGCCAATCGGAATGTTCTTTATCAAGCAAAGCCAATTTGGTTTTTTTTCGCTGATATAAATAGAGCACCAGCAATAAAGCCAAAACAAGCACAATAATTACGCCCCCAAAATAAAGTCGATACAAATAGGCCTGATGTGCAGCTGCGGTGGCCTGCTGCTGTTGCCTGAATTCATATTCCTGAACCAGGGCATTGATTTTCTGACTCCGCTCATCGCCTTTAATTTGGGCATCGAGCTCATTAAACCTGGTCAGCTGATGAAAAGCTTCCTCATAATTCCCCTGAGCGGCGGCAATGCCCACCCACTCGTCGTAAATGGCCCGCATTTCATATTTCATCCCCAAAGATTCACTGATTTGCTGCGCTTCCTTGAGGCATTCAAAAGCCTTGGACTCTTCCCCTCGCTGAAGGTAACAATGACCCAAAATCAGTAAGGTGGTCGGCAATGTAAAGAGCTGCCCCTGTTCCCGTTTAATTTTTAGCGCATCATTAAGGTATTCGAAAGCTTTGTCATAATCGCCAAGCGTTACATAATGATTGCCAATATTGTGCAAATTATTGGCCAGCAACAGGTGAAAATCATTCGTTCGGGAAATGGAGGCTGATTTCTCATAACTGGCCAGCGCATCTTCCGCTTTACCCTGCCCCCGCAAAGAAGCCCCCAGATTAAGATACAGTTTGGCGAGCATTTCAAGGTTCACCCCATCTTCGGCACTTTTGAGCAATTGAATCGCCTCATGAAAAAAGGGTTCTGCTTTCTGTGAAGCGCCGAGTCGTTCATAAACAAGACCAAGGTTATTATTGACGATCGAACTGAAATAGGTGGAGGTATCGGCATGGAGCTCAAAGTAATTTCTCGACCTCAGGTAATAATCCGCCGCAAGACGATAGTTTCCTTCGTGGAATTGCAGCGTACCGAGGGTCAGGTTCAATTTTGCTTTTACAAAAAGGTCATCGATATGCTCGGTGAGTTGCTGTGCTTCACCCGCAAAAAAATTTGCCCTGCTGATATTTGTCCTGCGAAACTGCTCAATCAGATCGATATAGATGGCCGCTTTCTCGCTGTCGGTTTTCACCAGCTCCAATTGGGTTTGGAGGCTATCCACATCAAGGTTTTTAGGGGCTCCAAAAACAGCTGCAGGCAGAAGGCAACAGGAAAGAAGAAGGATCAGTCGCATAAGGTTAATGAAATAATATTGGGCAAAAGTGGGTATACAAAGAATAATACCACAATACAAACATTAAATAACCTCTTTTTTAGCTGAAATAAAAGCAAAACAAAAAAAGCTAAGCAGGAAATCCCCACTTAGCTTTATTATTCACTGATTGTCTGCAATTTACATTGATGCTATTTCACAGCAATCACTACTTTATCTTTCAAAACTACTTTAACGAACAACTGACCAGTTGATTCATTAAAGAAGGCACCACCCTTGGCTTGCCATTTTTGTTCAGACTTTTGAACCTTCACTTTTTGGCCGTTGACCATCACTTTTTTGTGGTTTGGTGCGTGGTGAACAAGCACGGTAATGGCTCTTTCTGATGGGGCATTTTCAAATCCTTTTCCTGTTTTTTCTACGGCAATGGTCAATCCCTTCTCGTTGGTATTGGCCTCAAATTTCAACAGGTCAAAGTTTCCTTTTTCAAGTGCATCTTTGCTGTGGCCGTCGTCATCATACATTTGGCCTTTCGCTTCTTTCACCGAAGCATCGGCATAATAATGCAAGGTCAAATCTTTGGTGGAATACTCCTTGGTGGTTTGGTAAACTGGTGCCATCGGAATGAAAGCGCCCGCTTTTACCATTACAGGCAAATGCTTAATATCAGACTTGATCGTTACCTCTTTTCCTCCTTCATAAACTTTGTCGTTATGGAAATCAATCCACTGATGACCTTTTGGCAAGTAGAACGTTTTACTTGTCGCCCCTTTTTCTTTCACTGGCGCTACCAAGAAATCATCTCCCCACATGTAAGCGTCGGTGTAGTCAATTAGCTGATCGTTATCTTCTTCAAAAAACAACGGACGCATCAACGGCATTCCCGTGGTGGTGTTTTCGTAGGCAAGTGTGTAGTTATAAGGCATCATTTCATAACGCAGGCGAATGAAATCACGGGCGATAGACATGGTTTCTTTGTCCCAGTACACTGGCTCAGCAGGGACTTCTTCCTGTGCGTGTGTGCGGTAGATTGGGTTGAACACACCATAGGACAACCATCTCAAATACAATTCTGCATCTTTAGTAGTACCCGCAAAACCACCCAAATCAGAGGACATATATGCCGCACCTTGCAATCCCATACTCAAGGAAATCTCTACCTGAGGATACAAGCCTCCCCAGGAACGGGAAACATCTCCCGACCAAGGCACCATGCCGTAACGCTGTGAACCTACAAAACCTGAACGCATCAGAATCAACGGACGCGTATTTGGAAAATCTTTGGCAAAACCATCATAGATCATTTTTGCCCACTCATGACCATACACATTGTGTACCTCGTCAGCAGAGCCATTCACGTGCTGCAAAGCCGAAGGGTGAACTTCTGGCTCGCCCAAATCGCCCCACCAGCCACCAACTCCGCTTTCGGTATGGTGCTTATAAATTTTCCAGAACCAGTCTTGTGCCTTTGGCTTGAAAATATCAATCAGGCCTGTATTGCCGAAAAAGAAATCAAATTTGAATGCACTGCCAAGGCTGTCGGTGCCCAACACTTTATTTTCGACCGCACTGTCCCAGGTTTTACAACCGTTCAGAATAAATGGCTCAGTAATTAGAATCGTTTTTACCCCCTGCTCATTTAAATTGGCCATCATTTTTTCTGGCTGAGGGAAGTTAGGTTTGTACCAGTCCAGGTTGCCCATGTGGCCTTTCAAATCTGGCCCTTGCCAGTAAAGGTCAATCACGATACCATCCAATGGGATGCTGTCCTGTTGGTATTTGGCAACGGTAGTCTCTACTTCTTCCTGAGTATGGTAGCCCATACGCGAGGCAATATTCCCCAGCGTCCAACGTGCAGGTAATGGATTGCGCCCAGTCAAAGCGGTGAAATTGTTCATCAGCGTTGGATAATCGTGTCCGCCAACCACAAAGTAAGACATATTCCCACTTACAGCTTCAAAAGACATCACCTCTTTATCCGTCGCGCCAAGATCCATAAACCCTTTGGCGCCATTGTCAAAAATCAGCGCGTATTTGTTCGTCGATACCAACATAGGCATCGAGTAGTACATTAAATCTGCATGTTTTTCATAACCATAAGAGGCTTTATTATACAGCTCCAAACGGTGTCCACGACGATTCATGCCCAACACACGTTCACCTCCACCAATCAATTGCTCTTGTGGCTGAAGCTTGAAACGAAATCCACTAACAGAATCCGCATCAAAAAAGCCCTGCTCTTCCGCAAGGAAAACTTTATTTCCGTTGGCATAAGACACCTGAAAAGGGGATTTCTGAATTAAAACCTCCATATCTGGCAAGGAATAAATCAACCGATTAGGTTCTTCCTTCACTTTACTTTCAACCTTTTCTGCGCCATGAGCTGCCGCATAAGATGGAAACGGCAACGCTTTACCCTTTTCCAGAAAATCAACTTTCACCGTATGATGACCATAAGGAGTGATGACCATTTTGCCGTCATTGGTTTTTATTTCAAGGTGATCAGGAAAATATTGATAACTCTTAAATATTCTTTGCGCAAATGCAGAATCTGCGAAAATGCTGCAAAACAATAGTACTATAGATATTTTTCTTAACATACGGAGAGTTGTTTGGTCAAAAAGATATTCAAACCTGCTTTTGTTTTATGAAATTTACAATTTAAGACGCATAAATTCATCGGAATTTTTCAGCAATCGTTTTCCGTAGATCATTTTTATACGCTTTGGCTAAAAATTAATCGGAATTAATTATTCAATTAAACTATATTGCGGCATGAAATATCATCACATCTAATCATTTGTTTTATGAAGGAGGAATTTTTAATCGAATCTTTGGCTACTACCATTGATGTACTGCCTCTACCCACCATCATATATCAACCTGAAAATAACAAAATACAGCTGTGCAACCAAAGTGCCTCCGAGCTGCTTGACGATGGTCTGAGCGACTATTTTGAGCAAGAGTTACCTGTATTATTTACAAAAATTAACCAGAATAGTCAATTATCAGATGGTACACATACCGTTAATTTTAATCGTAAACCACCATTTACGCATATATATATTAAGTATAAGTGTATTTCTGACCATCTGTTTTGCTTACAGTTCACCCCCATTACATCACAATCCTGTGTGCAGGAGGAGAAGCAACTACTGGAAAGCAACATAAAAAGCATTATTGAAAGTACGCAGGATATCATTTTTTCTTTAGATAATAACTTTTGTTATACTGAATTTAACAGAAATCATTATCTGACCATGAAGAAAATTTATGGTAAGGATATCGAAATTGGAGAAAATATCCTTAGCTATATGCGGGTGAATGGCGACCATATTAAGGCTCAAACAGACATTCAAAGATCGTTGGATGGTGAACAGTATAGTGTGGTTCAGGTCTATGGCGACCAAAAATATGAAAGAACCTATTTTGAAGCGAGTTACAACCCGATTTACAACAATGGTGAAATTGTCGGTTGCTCTGTTTTTGTCAAAGACATTTCCGACAACATCCACACCCAGGAAAAACTTCAGGAACTGAACGATAGCCTTTCCAAGCAAAATGAACAGCTGCGGAAGTACCAGTTCATCAACTCTCACCAGGTACGGGCAAAACTGAGCAGTATTATTGGCCTGGTACAGATTATGCTTGAAGACCAGCCCGAAGATGAAAATGTCAACCTCTTATTTCAGAGTGCACAGGGACTTGATGACCATATTCATGAGCTGAACGACCTGCTGAACAAAGAGCGGAAGCCTTTTCAGTTTAAGGACCTGCACATGAATGCGCTGACCAACATCTGGATGATTGATGACGATGCCCTGCACCATAAAATATCTACCAAAATGGTGGAGCTTTATAATCCTGAGCTCAGCATCACGTCGTTTTTCAGTGCTAAAGAAGCATTGAAACAACTTCATGACCGTGCCGAACTCCCCGATTTGATTGTCCTGGATTTAAACATGCCAGGAATGAACGGCTGGGAGTTTTTAGTACACTATGAGCAGCTAGCCTTTGCCATCCCAATTCATATTCTGACTTCGTCGATTGATTTTGAAGATAAAATTCGATCGACAAATTTCGCTTGCGTCAAGGGATTTACCTCCAAGCCATTGAATATGGATAACCTGCAAGAGATTTTGGCCATAAACGCCGAGGAATCATTAACAAATATTATTCCCTGATCGGAAATTGTCATCAAAAAAGAGGCTGCAGAAGTTATCCCTTCCGCAGCCTCTTTTTTTATAAGTCAGTGCTTATTTCATATTCAATGCTATTCTTTAGAGCGTGTTAAATTTCACCAACCTGCTCCAAGTTTAAGCTTTAATCACGCTATTAAGTTCTTCCTGCCAACAGATACAGCACAGCCATACGAACCGCTACGCCATTTTCTACCTGATCCAGAATGATCGCCGCATCAGAATCTGCCACATCAGAGTTTAACTCTACCCCACGGTTAATTGGCCCTGGATGCATAATTAAAATTTCCTTGTCCAAAGAATCCAGCAAGCGTTTGTTAATGCCAAAAAACTGAGAATATTCCCGCAGCGAAGGGAAGTATTTCAATTGCTGACGCTCAAGCTGAATACGAAGTACATTGGCCACATCGCACCATTGCAAGGCTTTACGAAGATCAAGTTCAACTTTCACCCCCAATTCCTGCACATATTTTGGCAACAATGTTTTGGGTCCGCAGACCATCACTTCCGCACCCAATTTTTTTAAGGCAAAGATATTCGACAATGCCACCCTTGAATGAACGATGTCTCCAAAAAGGCAAACCTTCTTGCCTGCAACATCACCAAATTTTTCACGAATCGAGAAGGTGTCCAGCAATGCCTGAGTGGGGTGCTCGTGGGTTCCATCTCCAGCATTGACAATATTGGCGTCGATATGTCTTGACAAGAAATGGGGCGCTCCAGGGCTCGAATGGCGCATCACGACCATATCCACTTTCATGGCCAAAATATTGTTCACCGTATCAACAAGGGTCTCGCCTTTTTTCACTGAGCTGTTTCCTGCTGAAAAATTCACAACATCAGCACTCAGTCGTTTTTCTGCCAACTCAAAAGAGAGTCGTGTACGGGTGGAATTTTCAAAGAAAATATTGGCAATGGTAATATCTCGCAAGGAGGGCACCTTTTTTATGGGGCGGTTAATTACCTCCTTAAACTGATCGGCGGTCTGATAAATCAAGTGTAAATCCTCGGGTGTCAGATCCTTAATTCCCAGAAGGTGTTTCGTACTAAGTTGTGACATTAATCTTGGTTTTTTTCTTTTTCCGTAAGCCAAATAGAGTCCTCGCTAAAGTTCTCTCCTTTCAATTCTACCTCTACCCGCTGAGAGGCCACCGTATTGACGTGCCTTCCCACTACGTTCGGCTCAATCGGCAAATCGCGATTGTATTTTCTATTGACCAGCACGGCAAGCTCGACGGCTTCTGGGCGCCCAAAGGTGGTCATGGCATCCAAAGCGGCGCGTACAGACCTGCCCGTATAGAGGACATCATCCACAAGGATCACCTTTTTGCCTTCAATAAGAAATGGAACATGGGTGGTATTGGCCTGCAGGGGTTTTTCCCGACGGCGGAAATCATCACGATGGAAAGTGATATCGAGGTAGCCAAGTTTGACGGATTTACCAATGTTATCCTCCAAACACGTCTTCAGACGTTCGGCTAAAAAAACACCACGGGGCTGAAGGGCAAGGATTACCGTATCTTCAAAATCACCGTGGTTTTCAATGAGTTGCTGAGTCATTCGCTGGATAGTAATATCCAACAATTCACTACTGAATATCTTACGTCTGTTCATAGCGAAAGCAAATATAATAAGGCGATGGCAGGAATTCAAAGCCTTCACCGATTAAAGATTGGGAATTTTCGACACCCGTCCAAAAGGGCAAAAATCCCATTTTGCCCACTACACGAACCAGCACCGCTAAAAAGCACCACCGTACCTGCTGGCACTTCGCACTTTAGGGGCCGCTCAGTGGTGGCAGTTCCTGCGGCACCCAAAGGTATTTCTGTAAATATAAATGTGCTTTTTTCTCCCCGCCCAAAGGATAATACAGCCCAAAATGATAGAAGGATTTATTTAGCCAGGGGTACAGGTGACCAAAATTCCTGTGATCTTCTTTATAATCCTGCGGCAAAGAAGAAAACCGCTCCTTTATCGACGGAGCCGAATCCACAGTTAAATCGATCTGTTCACTGACCAGCTCATTGTTGTCATGATAGGCCATCACGGCACTATGCCCCTGCTCATAGGCAAAAGCGCCAACTTGCGTAATGGCGGGCATTTCAAAATTTTCATAATTGAAAGTTCTGTCCCACATAAAGTTGCCTTCCTGATCAAAAACCGCCATCAGTGCGTGAGTCATAACGTAAACCTGCTCTTTCATAATAACTTCCTGCAAGCCACTGAAATTGGTATTGTTTTTCAGGGTGGGGTAAAAAAATTCCCCAAAAAAAGCATGGCTTCCATCTGAGCCCGCACGATAGGAAAGGCGCATTTTTTTAAAAAGGTTCATCTCCTTTCTGGCCTTTTTCTTCTTTTGCTGCTTGTGCTTCATTTTCACCTCCTGCTTTTCTGGCAAATAATTAAAGTAATGCTCAAAACGCGCAAAGGGAATCATAT
Organism: uncultured Persicobacter sp.; assembly: GCA_947498325.1. Lineage (GTDB taxonomy): Bacteria > Bacteroidota > Bacteroidia > Cytophagales > Cyclobacteriaceae > Persicobacter > Persicobacter psychrovividus. Next base: position 565,617 of record CANMKE010000001.1, on the reverse strand, counting down.
TAATCTGATGCTCGCCACTTGCAGAAAGTCGGGCGACGGTAACCCCTGCGGAAAAATCAAGCATCGAACTGCCACTGTCGCCATAGCTTGCCACAAGCAGCTGGTCAAGGTTAGGCAGCTCTACCACTTTGGCCATCATCAGGTTTTGACCTTCAGGAACCACAAAAGAATAACGGATAAGCTCCTGCCCTTCCTCATCAAAAACATTTACACTGGCCTTGTATTTGTGCGCCCGCTCCCGATGCACCGAGATGGTTTTAAAGGTTTTATCCTCTTCATTTACCGTCAGGTCGAGTAGTCGATTTTTGGAATGATAATGGTTCCGCACCACCTTCAGCTGACCTGAGGCAAGATCAAAAAGGCAAACGACACTCTTATCATTCACCTGTCCTGCCAAAATCACATGATGCCCCAAAGATTCATAATGGGACATCACCAACTGAAAGGGCAGCTCAATATTGAATTCCTGATACTGCTGAGGGCTATCAAAGGGCAATCGGTATAATTTCAGGTCGCGGACATATTCTGTATCATCAGTAAACATGAAAAACATGGCGGAATCGTGGGCATCATACCCCACCAGTTCCTGATCAACAGGTAAAAAATAGCCCTGCTGATTTATCAGGGAAAGATCTTCCCCGTATTCACGAATTTCCCAATAAGCTTTTTTATCGCGAAACTTATGGGGTTTTTTCTTGAAGAAATACAGCCTGCTGCCGCCTTTATCAAATACATGATAGAAAGCATCCTGCTCGACGGGCTCGGCCTCGATCTCGGCAACCTTCCGTATTTGCGCAAAAGCACCGACCGCACCCACGGCTATACACAGCAAAATGACTAAAAAGCGTTTTATCATCATCTAAGGAATTTCTTGTTTAACAGGTTGACTAATAAAATATACTAAAATTATTACATATCATCTGCCCCAATGAAGGAAATAATCCTATTGATGAATAACAAAAGAGCCCCTTGTAGTTTTCTTAGCGTGCGATTTTGTTTAATTTTGACCCTCAGTAGAACCGCTTTTTTTATTTCTAAATTTCTGTCCCTTGACCAAAAAGCAAATCCTTTCGCCACTAAAAAAATACCTCCTCCTTAAAGAAGTCCACGGAGGAAATTCTTTCTCGCTGCGCCCCTATCAAAAAATCATCTCGATGATTGACAATGGCGTACTTTGGCTTGAAGAGTGGTCTTCGGAAACACTGCTCAACACCGAGGGGGTGAGTAAAAATATTGCAGGCATCCTGATGGAAATCGTTGAAAAAGGGACTTTCGATAAGCTCGAAGAACTGATCGACAAAACGCCCGCAGGCATACTGGACCTGGCACAGCTCAAAGGCCTGGGACCAAAAAAAATTATGGCCTTGTGGATGGACAGCAACATTACCACGCCCGAGGACCTTATCCTGGCCTGTGATGATGGCCGACTGGCCAAAGCAAAAGGGTTTGGTGCTAAAAGTATTGAATCGCTGCGTGAGTCTGCCATTTTCTGGACCGAAAATCATTTTAAGGAACATTGGGCAGATGCCGAACCTATTGCCGAGCGCCTGATAGCAAAGGTGAAGGAAATATTTCCGACAGCTTCTATCGCTTTGGTGGGCGATTTCGCAATGGACCTGCCAGAGATCAGTGCACTGGAAATGCTGATCGGCTCCCTGACGCCCATCAGCACACACCAGCAGGTAACAGCGCATGAAGACTTCACGGAAGCGCCTAAAACCTCTGGACCTTTTACTTTTCGGGGCAAAGTGGCGGGTATCAGTTTACCGACCACGATTCATTTTGTGAATCAGGCAGATTTTGTTGCTGAAAAGTTCAAAAGAACCGCCATGCCACAACACCTCAACAAAGCAGGAAAGAGTGGTCAATCGCTTCGAATGGTATTGGAGGACAAGACTTTTGAAAATGAGCAGCAAATCTACGAAGCTGCGGAACTGCCATTCATTCAATTGCCGATGCGAAATGGAACCCATGAGTGGGAATGGGCGCAACAATTCAAGGCCGAAGACCTTATAACCACAGCAGCATTACAAGGGCCAATACATAACCACACCCATTATTCTGACGGCATGAACAGCCTGCAGGAAATGGCGGACTATTGTATCGCTAAAGGATGGAAATATATCGGTATCTCTGACCACAGCCAGACGGCCGCTTATGCCAATGGCTTGAGTGCCGAGCGCGTTTTGGCACAACAGGCCGAGATCGATGAACTCAACGCCTCCTTCAAAGATTTTAAAATTTTCAAGGGTATTGAATCAGATATTCTTCAACAGGGCGAACTTGACTATCCTGAAGAAATATTAAAAACTTTTGACTTCATTGTTGCTTCTATTCATGGCAACCTGTCAATGGATCTTGAAACCGCTACCAACCGATTGCTTCGCGCCATAGAAAACCCCTACACCACAATGCTGGGACACCCTACTGGCCGATTGCTATTGAAAAGAGCGGGATACCCGATCGATCACCAGCGTATTATCGATGCCTGTGCCGAACATCAGGTAATCATTGAAATTAATGCCAATCCATGGCGACTCGACCTCGACTGGCAGTGGGTCAATTATGCCGTCAGCAAGGGCGTCATGATTTCCATTAACCCAGACGCACACGTAACCACTGGCCTTGATGACATGCGTTATGGGGTGAAAGTGGCCAAAAAAGCAGGGCTGACCATCAAAGACACCTTCAATGCAAAATCGCGGGAAGAGGTGGCGGCTTACTTTGCGGAACGAAAATCCAGAATTCAATAAATATATGTCCATAGATCAAAAAAATATCAAGAAAATATTGGTCATCCGATTCTCCTCTATTGGTGACATCGCCTGGACCTCTACCGTGGTTCGCTGCCTGAAACAGCAAATTAAGGGAGTAAAAGTCCACTTTGCCATCAAAAAAGGATTCAGGGCACTGATGGAGACCAACCCCTATGTGGACAAGCTTCACCTGCTGGATGGCAGCATGAAACCCTTGATCGCCGAGCTGAAAGCGGAGGAATTCGACTTTATTGTGGATTTACATAATAACCTGCGGACGGCACGCATCAAGTGGGCGCTCAATGCCCCTTCTTCTACTTATGACAAGCTTCGCATTAAACGATTCCTGTACACTAATTTTCAGATCAATTATATGCCGAATGTTCACGTAACAGATCGGTATATGGATGCGGTACGCCCCTTGGGTGTGGTCAATGATCAGGAAGGAATGGATTATTTTATTCCTGAAAAAGATGAGGTGGAAAAAGAATGGCTCCCTGAGGAGTTTCAGAAAGGCTATATTGCTTATGTGATTGGCGGCACGAAATTCACAAAAATTCTTCCCTTTGAGAAGATGGTTGAATTATGTGATAAGATCAGTCGGCCGATTGTTTTAGTGGGTGGGCCCGAAGATCAGAAAAATGGGGAGCGCCTGGAGGAGTTTTTCAAAAAACAGCCTCATAATGCACCATATGAGGAAGGATTGAAGGAATTAGGCAAAAAAACCGTTATCTTTAACGGCTGTGGAAAGTTCAGTTTGAATCAGTCCGCCTCACTGGTAAAACACGCCGATTACGTGTTTGGCCATGATACAGGACTTACGCACATTGCGGCGGCATTCAAAAAGACTATTTACAGCATTTGGGGCGGGACAGTTCCCAACAACTTCCACCCCTACGGTACGAAGTTTTTTGTTTTTGAAAATAACAAATTATCATGTCGCCCCTGTTCAAAATCAGGGCTAAAGAAATGTCCGAAAGGGCACTTTAAATGCATGAAAGATTTGACATTCGATTTTTATTTACCATGATTAATCAGTTGAAAAGATTTGGAAGAGAGTTGCGCGTTGGAATACCATTTTTATGGTTGGGGTTGATCATCGGGCTTTCATTTGTTCATAATACTGTATCGGCAAAAGCCATGAAAGCGGACCTGACGGTGGATTTGATGGGCGCAGGAAAAATGGTCTTTACCAGTCTGAATAAAATGGAGATTTATCTGGCGATTGTCTTTGCGGTGAGCATCTTTTTTGCGATCCCTAAAGCGAAAGTTTTCTGGACTTATATTCTGATTGTACTGATATTGATCTTCCAGAGTATTCGGTTCCTGCCAGAGATTAGCGGTTACTGGCTCGATTCCTTAAAAATGATTGCCCATGGGAAAAGCACCCTTGAATTTTGGTATTTCTCCCTTGAGCTTGTAAAATCATTTTTATTGCTTCTGACAGGCTTTTTCGCCCTGAAGGAAATTCGTTAAAAGCGCGATCCTTTTTATTGGATCAAGAATGCCAATTTGTTCTAAACAGATTGGCATTTTTCGTTTTTATACCACGACAACAAATCCATCCCTTTAAAGTCGATATTTTTGTTGAGTAATCTCTGGCTTTGTCCTTCCTCTATCGGTTTACCATCCTTTAGGCCGATATAGACAATGGCTTCTACTGCGCTGCCGCCTGTTTTCACTTTCAGTATTTCAGCAGAAGAAAAAGCTTTGCCTTCCCAGAGTTCCATCACCCGTCTTTCTTTAGGCTCAATCTCGACGACAATGCCTGAAACGGCACAGCTCGGTGCTGGGCGTAAAAACTGCTTATTCGTTTGCTCGTCACAACAGATCGTAAAATTATCCAGGGTGGCAGATCTATGCTGAAATTTCTTACCAAAGACCAATAGTTGATTTTCAGTTTCTGTCAGTGGGCCGAATAGGAAAAGTTGAGTTGTCATTTTTGTAAGGTTGAATATGGTATAGTGGTTTGTTTAATATCGTTCTAAATTAACAATAAATTTAGGTCGGATGCTATAACGTATTAAAATAAAATTAAGATACGTTTTTCCTCTAAAAAATTTCAATTTTCCGCTTACCTACTGATAATCAAGCCTCTTAAAAACATAAAAAAAGCCTGAACTCGAAAGTTCAGGCTTTTAAATATTGATGAATATCAATCAAATGATTATTCAGGGATTGATTCTAATTGCTTTTGAATCTCCGCAGCTTTCGCTTTATCTCCAATTTTTAGGTAAGTACCCGCCAAAGTCTCCAACAACATTCTGTCGTTAGGCTTTAACTCACGAGCTTTTTCGAAAAATGGCAAAGACTTACGGAATTGCTCTTTTGCTTTGTTTTCCACTTCAGCACCACGCTTACGGTACTCGTCCATCGACATGTCGTTGGCTTCGTTCCAAGTTGCAGCAGCAGTGTTATAGTGGTTTACAGCAATGTTAAATACTGCATCATAATACTTAGGATTAACCGCAACAGCATCTTCATAAGCTTTCAATGCTTTAGCAGAATAGGCTGTCATTGCCTCTTTATCCTCATTCTTTTTAGCGCTTGTCGCCAATTGGTCATAAACGTAACCCAAGTCATAGAACAAAACTTCGTTCTTTGGATCAGCGTCAATTTCCTTTTGGATTTTCTCGATCGCCATATCAGGCTGCTCCAATTTCAAGTACAAGCCTACCATTTCCTGGATCATGTTTTTATCCGTTGGGTAGTAAACACGTGCAGCATTCACAGCATCCAAAGCAGCTTGGTAATCCTCTTTGAAAGATTTTTCCAAATAGATTACTTGCTGATAATACAACATGTCAGCAGTATCATTCAATGCTTTTTTCGCTTCGATATACCCTTTGAAGTTATCCAAAGTGGCTTGTTGCATGCTCCCTTCCTGAGAAGCGGCAATTGCAGAGTACAAGAAAGCAGTAGTATCCGCTTTGATGATTTTCGACTGGTTGAAATATTTTACCGCCGTTTTGTAATCAGAAGCACCGTAAGCAGTCGCCCCTTGATTAAAGATCGCTCCCCAAGTAGACTCAATCGTCTGATCAGCCATAATTGGGTAAGTTGAATTTGGCTTTTCAAGATCATCTACTTTATGCAAAGCCGCCACACCTTCTTTCAAAAGTGACTCGTCGATATTTGCAGTATCTTTAAGCGCCAAAGCAGTATAGATTTTACCTTTAGCCAAGTAATCTTTAGCCTTAGGAGCTTTTTTTGCCGCTTTTTCTGCGCCTTTTTTCGCCGTAATTTTTTCTACCTGATCCTGCATATAAGAGAAAGCATTGTCAATCTCTGTCTTTGCTTCATCCACTTTACCTTCAGTAAGCAAAGTCTGTGCTTTAGTAGAAGAACCTTTTGTTACTTGAGCAAATGAAACGGCGCTCATAGAAGCTACCATCATTGCCGTCACAAATAATCGTTTCATAACGTTGTAAATAAATTATAGAATAGTCGATTTAATTTTCTGTTTCTTCCTCTACATCAGAAGAAGTTGCTGAAGGAGCATCCTCTACAGGAGTTTCAGCAGCGCCTTCAGTGGTGGCCTCTGCCCCCTCTTCAGTAAGCACTTCCATTTCCTCCAATTGCTCCACGCGCTCTACGGAAGCGATTTCATCCTCTTCCTGCAGGCGAATCAATTTCACTCCCTGCGTTGCACGTCCCATTACACGCAAGCCTTCAACAGCCATACGGATCAGGATACCAGATTTAGTAATGATGATCAGATCGTCAGAATCTTCCACCTGCTTGATCGCCACCAACTGGCCTGTTTTTTCAGTAACGTTCATCGCACGAACCCCTTTACCACCACGGCGGGTTACGCGGTAATCAGAAACCAATGAACGTTTACCATAGCCATTTTCACTTACTACAAGTACATTGGCATTGTCAGCATCCGTTACAGGAACCATTCCGATTACGCAATCATCCTCACTGGCCAAGGTAACTCCTCGAACCCCTGTGGCATTACGTCCCATTGCACGAACATCCGCTTCATTGAATCGGATTGCCTGACCAGCACGTGTACCGAGCAGGATGTAATCATTTCCTGAAGTAAGGGCTACATCCAAAAGACGATCGCCTTCATTAATAGAAATGGCATTGATTCCGTCGCGGCGTGGACGAGAGTAAGCACTCAGAATGGTTTTCTTCACCACCCCTTTGGTGGTCACCATCATCAGGAAGTTATTATTTACATAGTCTTCATCCTTGAGATCCTTCACATTGACAATCGAGCGAACTTTATCGCCTTGCTCAATATTGATCAGGTTCTGAATTGCACGGCCTTTGGCAGTTTTTGAACCTTCAGGCACTTCGTACACTCTTTTCCAGAATACACGCCCCATCTCTGTGAAGATCAACAGGTAGTTGTGTGCCGAAGCCACAAACATCAGCTCGGTGAAATCATCCTCTTTAGAAGATGCACCACGGGAACCTACCCCGCCGCGTCCTTGTGTTCTGTATTCCGACAACAAAGTACGCTTGATATAGCCCTCGTTGGAAACGGTGATAACCATTTCTTCATTCGGGATAAAGTCTTCCACATCGAAATCGTCCGCAGAATGAACAATATCAGTGCGACGTTCATCACCATAGCGTTCTTTAATTTCCGCCAATTCCTCTTTGATGATGTCCATACGAAGGGTTTCATCATTCAGAATTGAAGTCAAATAATCGATGGTTTTCTTCAGCTCTGCATATTCATTATTGATCTTATCACGCTCAAGACCTGTCAGGCGCTGCAAACGCATGTCCAGGATGGCTTTCGCCTGAATATCTGAAAGCGAGAAATTCTCGATCAATGATGCTTTGGCCAATTCAGGATCACGCGAAGCGCGGATCAGGCGAATAACCTCATCAAGGTTATCTAAAGCGATCAAATATCCTTCAAGGATATGTGCACGTTTTTCCGCTTCCGCCAATTCATACTGCGTACGGCGAACCACTACATCGTGACGGTGGCGCACATAATACTTGATGATTTGCTTCAGGTTCAACGTCAGTGGGCGGCCATTTACCAAAGCCACATTATTGACACCGAAAGAAGACTGAAGTGCGGTATATTTATAAAGGTTATTGAGAACGATATTCGATACCGCATCTTTTTTCAATTCATAAACAATGCGCAAACCTTTACGGTCAGACTCGTCACGAATATCACCAATACCTTCAATTCTTTTCTCATTAACAAGGGCGGCAGTTTTTTCGATCATCGCAGCCTTGTTCACCATATAAGGAATTTCGGTCACGATAATTTGCTCGCGGCCATTCTTCATGGTTTCGATCGTCGCTTTGGCGCGTAATACTACTCGTCCACGTCCTGTTTCAAAGGCCGATTTAACACCTGAGAAACCATAAATCACCCCACCAGTAGGAAAATCAGGCGCCGTAATATGCGTCATCAATTCACTGATTTCAATATCATTATTATCGATATAAGCGGTAATTCCATTCACGACCTCCGTCAGGTTGTGAGGTGGCATATTGGTGGCCATACCTACGGCAATACCAGAAGCCCCGTTCAATAACAAGTTGGGCAAACGAGCGGGTAAAACCGACGGCTCCTTCATGGAGTCATCAAAGTTTGGCTGAAAGTCTACGGTATTTTTATTGATGTCTTGCAACAGCTCATCAGAAACACGCTTTAATCGTGCCTCAGTATAACGCATCGCTGCAGGAGAATCACCATCAATAGAACCGAAGTTCCCTTGTCCGTCTACCAAAGGATAGCGCAATGACCAATCCTGTGCCATACGCACCATGGTATCATAAACTGATGAGTCACCATGCGGGTGATACTTACCCAAAACTTCCCCGACAATACGGGCAGATTTCTTGTATGATTTATTGTAAGTTACCCCAAGATCCAGCATCCCGTAAAGGACACGGCGGTGAACGGGTTTCAGGCCGTCACGAACGTCAGGCAGTGCACGAGAAACGATTACAGACATTGAATAATCAATGTAGGCGCCTCTCATTTCATCCTCTATATTAATAGGGATGATATTTTCATTTTCTCCTCTTGCCATATTCAAAAATAAATACTGATTCCCCCAAAAAATTGGGAGCGCTTTATGAAATAATGCTTACCTCTAACGAGGTTCACAAAAATAACAGATTCTACCGTTTTTGCAGTAAATTCTGCCGCCCTTTTATCTTTTTTCAAGAAAAAAAATCTTAATCCACCCCTCTTCAATCGCGATTTTTCGTAAAATCAGCCTTTTTCCTGCGTTTTCCGCTCTTGAACCTTTTTCTACCCCCGATACATTATGTTAAACAATAATTTAAAATATCAGTTTTTGAGGAACAGGGATCTTTGTTGAAAGTTGGACAGGGCTATAAAATTCATTCATTTTGAATAAAAAGTCATTGACAAAGATTAAACAATAATCTTACCAAAATACAAAAAATCGAAAAATGAGATGAATTTTTAAGGGTTATCGGGCTAACTTACTCAGCATCTTTGGAATAGTCGCTGGCATTATTTGTTTTACTGCCTGAGGAGGACTTCCCTTTGCCTTTGCGCAGGGGTAATTTCTTCCACCTGAGTTTTTGATAAAACTGAGGAATTTGCCCGATTTGCGGGTCTTGGGGATAAAAAATTGGCTGTCCCCTGAAAGCTCTGTCGCCGTGCTGATGCTTCTGCTGGGTACTGCAATTGGGAATAGGACAACGCTTGATTTCTGGGAAAGTAAAACTCAGCCCAAAGCTGATCGAAAAACCATTCTGACTGGTTTTAATGCTTGAGGTGGTTTGCGGCAACACGGTGTTATAGCTGCGCATCTCGTAAGATGGGCGCACATACAATCTGAAATACTCCGACACATTATAATACATCGGCATGGCCAACTGCACATCAATGCTTGGATGATTGACCGCCTCATTGAAGGCTTTGCCCATATTGTATTTCCCTATGCCCAGCTCGGCATAATAAGACCAGCCAATAAAATCAAAGAAATTATAGCCCAGCAACAGGTTGTATTTAAAGTTCCAGGTACTGATATCCACCACATGGCTACCAATTTGGCTATCGTAACTGTTGTAGGGATTCAGGTAAGATAATTTGTGGTGTTCGGCCTCAAAGCCGAAACCCACCCTAAATTTTTTGTAATTGAAAAAGAGTGACAGGTTAATGGGAACGGTCGTTGCCACCCCACGATACCCCAACTCAGGAAAACTGCCTGCGGGGAAATGAGTAACCGCACCAGCCGAATCAATCACGCCGGTATTAATCCCTCCTCCGGGCTGAATAGGTGTGGGAATATCAGGGAAATTGCCTCCTACGCCAGTATTGCCGTTGATCGCCACCCGCTGAGGGTCGGTCAGCCAATTGGAAAATGCGACACTGTCCATTCCGCCATTCTCCTGAGGCAAGCCCAGCATCGGGATATTGTTCTGATAGTAAAGATCGTAACCGCTTAAATCCTGATTATAAAACGCTCGACCTGACCCCACCCCGACATCGAGGGAGAACATATTTAATATTTTGCGAAAGGGACTGTATTTGATCGGTGTTCGTGTGGCGTACACATCCGAGAGGTTGTACTGCGCCACTACTTTTTCAGGATTGACGGCGCCCCAAAATGCGAATACCATAAGTATGACAAGTAATTTACGCATTGATCAGGGAGTTTGGGGGTTGGTGACATTAGGAGTGAATTCATCTACTCGCACGATAATCGACCCGAAAGGTTTTAAATCCGCAAATAAAGGAGCAATAATGCCATTTTCAGCACACTCCTCCCGCAAGAAAGAGGGCACGACAGTAACGCCTGCATCATAGGCCAGTTCCGAAGGAAACACCAAATAACCTTTGGCATTGGGCGCCAGGCTCAGAAAGGCATCATTAAGCCCTTCAAACAGGTTATTTTCTATGGCCGAGTCATAATATAGGGTTGTATCGCTTTTCAGGCTTACTTGTTCTTTGTCCAAATTAACGGCCTCTAAACCACACTTCAACCGCCCAGTTGTTGTGGGCTGACTGATGGTGGATTCGCTGGCATAAAAGTAACGGCTGGATAAATTTACTTCCTGCAAATTTCCTTTCACCTGCTCAAAGACCAATCGGGCATTTTCTAAATCCTGCGCTTTCCAGTCTGCTTCAGAAAAAACTTTTGTAACGGTAACATCCACCCTCAGGGATGAATTGGAAGGCAATTGCCGAAACGGAAAAGATTTCCATGCCAATTCCGAAGGCAACAAAATGCGCACTTCAGCCCCCTCAGACAAGGTCGATAATGCCTCGTCGAGCACAAGGGGCAAAATAGCCTGCTGCCCTACCCTAAACCGCTGAACGGCGTCATCTATTTTCTGATCTTCTAAATCATAGACGGTAACACGTGCTTCCACCACATTATTTACACTGATGGGTGTGCCATTGCCCGCCTGTATTGTGCTAATATAATATCCTGACCCCTGTTGCTGATAATCCAGGCCAGCGCCAGCAATATAATCCTCCACCGACTTTTCCACGGGCACAATACGCTCTACCATTGGGCTGGTACATTGTGTCAGGCCAAGACTGAACGTGATGGCCAAAAAGAAAAGAAGTCGTTTTATATTTATCATATTAAAAAAGGCAATGCCCCACGGAGCTTCACCAAACACCTGTTTCGTGTAAATAACGTTGAAAATTGAGTTTATTCTTTTAAAATCAAAAGATATTGGGCACAATTTCACGATTAACCATAAAAAAACACCCAAAAACATCATTAACTGTATTTTTGGGTGTTCTTAAAGTCATGTGGAAGGTTTTAATAAAAACCATTCTTGATCGACTGCAGGCGACCAAGTTCTACGACTTTAATATTTCTTCCCCGAATCTGAATCAGGCCTTCTTCCTTAAAGTCTGCCAAAGTACGGATCACCGATTCGGTGGACGTCCCTACGATATTGGCCAAATCTTCACGAGTGATGGACATGGTGAATTCCGAAGAATTTTCACTTTCGTTATAACGTCCTTCAAGCATAATTAACGCTTCTGCCACCCGCTGACGAACCGAGTTGTAAGCCAAATTTAACAAACGCTCTTCCGATTCCTTGAGGTTGTTCGAAAGGATTTTGATGAACTTATGGGCAACATCCCTTTTGCTTGTAAGCAAGGCAAAGAAATCTTCCTTAGGAATGAAACAAATTTCAGAATCTTCCAGCGCCATCGCCGACTCAGTGTAGTTGGTCATCTCCAGCAAAGCCATATAACCAATAAAATCACCTGCTTTGAAAAGCCCTGTAATGTATTCCTTGGCGTCCTCATTGGTTTTGTAGGTTTTCACCTTCCCCTTAGAGATAAAGAACAAACCGTTTGGAATCGCTTCCTCATGATAGATGATCTCCTTACGCTTGTAGGTTTTTACTTTACGGTCTTTTGACAAGGAAGCCAGGTCACCACTTTCGGCAGCACTGAAGAAATCATCCAAACCACCCAAATCCTGAGAGAAGTCTTTTTTGAACAAGTCATTTTTCTTCAGTCTTGATTCCACAGCGTTCAACAACTCCATATCATCAAAAGGCTTGGTCAGGTAATCATCAGCACCCATTTCCATCCCTTTTCTGAAATCGCCCCTTTCCGCCTTGGCAGTCAGGAAAATAAAAGGAATGCTCGCCGTGTTCGGGTTTTTCCCTAAAAGATAAAGTACGCCGTACCCATCGAGTTCAGGCATCATGACATCACAGATGATCAGGTCAGGAAGGTCCTTGGTTGCTTTCTCAACACCTACTTTACCATTTTCAGCAGTGAGTACTTGGTAATTGGCTAACTCCAGAATTTCGGCGGTATTTTCCCGCATATCTGGGTTATCCTCTATCAGAAGAATCTTTTTCATTCAATTAGTTTGATTAATTGCAATGACAATACAAGCGCATTGTGTAAGCACCGAATAAAGTGCCACTGCAAATTAACTATTTTTTTCGCATGAATCTACATGCAAATTCATTACAATGGAATATTTATAAAAAAGGTCGTCCCTATCCCCTCTTCACTCTCAAAACGGATGGTCCCATTGAGCATATCGACATACTTCTTGACAATGTTAAGCCCAAGGCCCGTTCCCTGAATATTTTGAGCATTGTTGGCACGGAAGAACCGTTCAAAAATATGCACCTGTTCACTTGCTGAAATCCCCATCCCCTGATCTTTGATGGTAATGGCCAGTTGATCATCCGTAAGGTCGACATTAAGGAAAATCAGTTTCCCTTCGCCAGAATACTTGATGGCATTGGAAAGCAGGTTGAGCAAAATATTCTTGAAGATCTGAATATCCATCGTAATATAGGCCTGGGAATCGCCCGTAAATGCATATTCAATTTTCTGCCCTTTCCGCAACAATACCTGAATTTCATCGATAATTTGCTGTGCTTTATCATCCACCTGCATTGGTTCGGGGGTGTGCTTGATTTTCCCTTCCTCCAATTTTGAAATCGAAAGGAAATCATTCAGAATTCCCGTCAGGTTATTGACCGACGATTTGATCCGCTGCACGTGCTTATCCCGACGCTCTTGCTGACTGCTTTCCGTATAGCGGCCAATCAGCGAAGCTGAAGAAAGAATGGTACTCAGTGGGGTGCGGAATTCATGCGAAGCGGTAGTTACAAATCGGGTCTTGAGCTCATTGAGTTCAATTTCCTTGGCCAGGGCACGGCGGATTTCCTCCTCGGCTTTTTTGGCCTCAGTAATATTCTGGTGCACCAGCAAAATTTGCTTTACATAGCCGAGGCTGTTAAACAAAGGCACGCCATTGACGTGATAGGACGTTTTGCCGATCGTTACCTCAAAAGATACCGTGTCGCCACGGAACACCTTGGTAAACTCCGCTTCCCAATTGACCTTTTCTTCAGGTTTCAGAAATTCCGTATAATGGCGCCCCACCATTTGCTTGGAGGCTACCTGCAACTGATCCAGCTCCTGCCCATCAGCAAAGACGAAACAGAAATCGCTGTCGAGCACTGAGATGATCCCTTTCGGGAAATTTCGGGAAATGGCTTTGTATAGGCGCTGGGATTGCCGTAATGCTTTTTCCGTAGATCGGCGCACCTCTATTTGTTTTTCGAGGGAATCGTTGGAGCGTTTGAGTTTTTTTACGGCCACAGCCAGCTCCCGTGTACGATCCTCCACCCTTTGCTCCAGCTCTTCATTCAAAACCCGAATCTGATTGAGGTTTTGCATATGGCGCAAGGAATAACGAATTGATCGGTCGAGAATATAGGAATTCAGCCCGCCTTTATAGACATAATCTGCGGCGCCAACCATCACGGCCTGATCATCGACATTTTGATCCAGCTGACCTGTAAGCAAAATCATCGGCGCCCTTGTGCCACTTTGTTTCGCTTCCTGAATCAGTTCAATACCTGTAAAAGCACCCAAGCGATAATCGATCAGGTAAACCTCATGATCGTGGTGGCGAATGGCCTGCAGCCCCTCACTGAAATTGGAAATCCAGTCGATCGTGTAATTTCTGTTCGGGATTTCAGAAATAATATCCCGTGTAATTATGAAATCCTCCTCATCGTCATCGATAAGAAGGATTCTTACTAATTCATCCATATTAGGGCAAAATCTTTTAAAAATTGGCGTCGCCAAAAACGCTACCGCATTTGAGGGGCGATAGGGTATTTATTGAAGCCAAACCAATAAGTGCATAGCGAGTTCATCAGTGCGACAAAATCGACAAAGCGGACAGGCTTGTTCAAAAATGAGTTAACCCCTAAATCATAGGAGCGAACAATATCCTCATCATTGGAAGAGGTCGTGAGCACCACAACAGGCAAACTATGGTATTCATTCAATGCTTTGATTTCCCTAAGGGCTTCTCTGCCGTCTTTTTTGGGCATGTTCAAATCCAACAGCACCAAAGAAGGCACTGGGTACACCTGACGATCGCTATACTTGCCATTACCCAGCAAGTAATCCATTAACTCCTCTCCGTCCTCCACGAAATAAATTTTCCCTTTGAAATCACTTGCTTCGAGCGCTTCCTGCGCCAACAATCGATCTTCGGCATCATCGTCCGCTATCAAAATTACTGGAAGAGAAGATTTAATCATACTAATGAATTAAGTTAAAATATAGCAACTATCAATATATTGGAAAAGTACAATAAGGCTGCACCATTCTGGCAGATTGATGTGTAAGTATATTCCTTCTTAAAGATTAAAACAACTGTTAAGTTAAAAAATCAAAGCAGAGAAAGTAAAACCATGATGAATATCACTAACGCTTCACACTTCCATCAACTAAAGTAATAATAAATTACATAATGACCTGATAAAAACAGTATTAATATGTTTTCGAGCCTTTCTTCAATAATTTAAAAGCAAAGCGAGAACCATGACCCAAATCACTTTTTGCTTCTATTTGACCACCATGAAGCTCAACAATTTTTTTACAAATGGCTAAGCCTACCCCCGAACCTTCATACTTCTGACCTTCAAGACGTTGGAATATGGTAAAGATTTTGTCCACATATCTTTGATCGAAACCAATCCCATTATCGGTAATGGCCAGCTGTACATACTTTTGCTTTCCATTGGCCGTTTCCTCCGTTTCGTTGGTAATTTTTATCACTGGTGGGCGGTCTGGTGAACGGAATTTCAGGGCGTTGGAAATCATGTTCTGAAATAACTGACGCATCATGCTGCTGTCGGACTCAATTTCCGGCAAGTCATCGATCTCCACAACGGCCTGTTCTTTTTCAATGGCGACCTCCAAATCGTTCAGTACTTCCTTCACAATATGATTAAGGTCGATGGGCTGAAAGGCCGCTTTCTTAGAGCCTACCCTGCTGAATCGCAACAAATCGTTGATCAGCTTCTGCATCCGTTTGGCGGCATTCATCATACGATTCAGGTAATCAACACCCGTTTCCGACAAATTATTTTGCTCTTTGGTCATCAGACGATCCCCGAAGGCACGAATTTTCCGCAAGGGTTCCTGCAAATCATGGGAAGACACATAGGCAAACTCCTCCAAATCCCTGTTAGAGCGCTCAAGGTCTTCGGCATAACTTTTCAATTGCTCCTCTACTTCTTTAATCGCTGAAAGGTCGTGCAGAATACAGGTAAACATTTTTCGGTCGGGCAAATGCACCACCCCTACCGACAATTTCACATGGAGCATTTCCCCACTTTTTGAACGTCCCAGAATTTCCCTTGAAGACGGAATACTGACACCCGACTCGTAGGAAAGAAAAATCTGATTGACTTTCCCATCTTCATCAAGGCCATCGTCAGGATGCACCAACTCCTGGAAATTTTTGCCATAAAGTTCCCGCTGACGATACCCGAAAATGTTGGCTGCCGTAGGGTTTACCGTTTCAATATTCCCCTGGGCATCAAGGGTAACAATCCCATCTGCAGCACTATTAATGATCGCATTCAGCTTATTGGTATTTTCCGTAAAGCCTTTTTCCAAAATCGCTTCCTGGGACTTATCCAAGATCAGTTCCGCAAAATAAGGCTCACCATCAATCAGCCTGATCGAGAGCCAAACCTCCACAGGAAACACATAACCATTCCGTTTGACCGCCTGCATCATCAGCTCGTCGGCCACCAACCGATCCGCCGAAGGCGCAAACCGCTGCACCCGCCTTATGGCATTGAAATGCTCGCTGTGGTATTCCTCTTCATACAGACTGTTGACATGCCTGCCAGGGAGTTGTTCGGCATCCAGCGAAAACATCTCCAGGGCTTTTTCATTCATGTGCACAAGCTCAAATGCCTTATCAAAAATCACAAAGCCCACCATTCGTTCCTGCGAAAGAATATCGCTTGCCCAGGCTTTAAAATTGCTATCAAACTGTATCATGTTACTTCATTTCTGGCTTATAAACCCATGCTTTCAATTTATCGGGACACTGCTCCAGCAAGTGCTCAAGAGTGTAACCCAAAGTAGGGTGCTGTTTGTTTTTCACTACCTCAATCAGCGGCAGCAAGGTAAATCTGCGGTTATGGAGCTCTGGATGCGGGACGGTCAACCGCTGGCTTTGCAACACTTCCTCCCCGAAGAACAGAATATCAATGTCCATCGTCCGTTCGCCCCAGCGTTCGTGGCGCACCCTGCCGAGCTTTATTTCAATCTGCTGAATGGCCATCAGTAGCGGATAGGCCTCCAGTGCTGTTTCCACCTCAAGCACCTGATTCAGAAACGCCGGCTGGTCCGTTACGCCCCATGCTTCACTTTCATACACCGAGGAGGCTTTTAACACCTTCCCTACGGAGATTTCGATCTCCTCCACGGCCTGCTTCAGCAAGCCCTCACGATCCTGCAGGTTACTCCCTAATAACAGATATACTCCTCTCATCCTCGAATATTACCCTAACATATAAATTGAACAGCTCAAAATTAGATATTTTATTATATTTCTATCCTATTTATGAACTGAAAAAACAACCTAATTTTAAAATATGAAATTTCTTAAAAATGTTCTGGCCGTAATCATTGGCTTGGGAATCTTTTCCTTGATTTCAGTATTGCTGCTGATTGGAATTTTGGGGGCCGTAGGATCCTCAGGCAACACCAAGCAGCCCCTCAAGGAGGCTTCCGTCCTTCGCATAAAGCTTGATGGCCCTATTGTGGACCGTGCCGACGAAGACCCAAGCTATGGCCTGGGAAAACTTCTTGGCAAAGAATCTTCGATTGGGATCAACAAAATTGAGCAGGCGCTTAACCATGCAGCAGAAGATGACAACATCACTGCCGTTTACCTGGAAGCACCACAGATTATGGCTGGCCCTGCCTCGGCGCTTGAGTTACGACGCATGATTGCCCATTTTAAGAACACCACGGATAAACCCGTTTATGCCTATTCTCCTTATTATTCTCAGCTTTCGTACTTTGTGGCCTCTGCTGCGGATTCCGTTTTCCTGAACCCTGCGGGGGAACTGGAACTGAAGGGGCTTTCTGCCAACATTACTTTCTATAAAGGTCTTTTCGACAAATTGGGCATCAAGCCAGAAATTTTCCGTGTGGGAGATTTCAAAAGTGCGGTGGAGCCTTACTTCAGAAAAGACATGAGTAAAGAAAACAGATTGCAATACACTGAAATGCTCAATGGGCTGAACAAACACCTGATTGCCGAAATCAGTCAGGATCGTCACCTTTCAGAAAAGGAAGTAAAACATATTTCCGACAGCCTGCTTGTTCGTGGACCAAAAGACGCCCTGAAATACCACCTTGTAGATCAGCTATATTATGAAGATCAGGTGGTTGATTTGCTGAAAAAAGCATCGGGACTTGAGGAGGATGATAAATTGCACTGCATCGGTCTGAATGCATATTTGAATACTTTCGACGCTCCGGTAAATACCAGCGACAATAAAATTGCGGTTATTTATGCCGATGGCGGTATCATGACAGGTAAAAGCAAGCCGGGGACCATCGGCAGTACCACCATCATGGAAGAATTGGCCAAAGCCAGAAAAGACGATAAAGTAAAGGCCGTCGTATTGCGTGTAAACAGCCCTGGAGGAAGTGCTTTGGCTTCTGATATGATCTGGAGAGAAGTTAAACTGACCAAAGCCGTAAAACCTGTGATCGCCTCGATGGGGAATTATGCAGCTTCTGGCGGGTATTATATTTCGATGGCCGCTGACACCATTGTTGCAGAGCCTAACACCATTACGGGATCTATTGGAATTTTTGCAGTACTGATGAACCTTGATGAGCTATTGAATCACAAACTTGGCGTAACCCACGATGTGGTGAAAACAGGAGCCTTCTCTGACCTGGGCAACAACACCCGAAAAATGACCGACTACGAGCGCCATATTATTCAGTCGGGGGTTAACCGTGGCTATGAAACCTTCACCAGCAAAGCGGCGGAAGGCAGACACATGCCGATTGAACAATTGCTGAAAATTGCAGGCGGACGTGTTTGGACAGGCGAAAAAGCGCAACAACTTGGCTTGGTGGATGTGATGGGAGACCTTCATACGGCCATTAGTCTTGCAGCAAAAAAAGCTGACATTGAAGATGACTATAAAGTATCCAATCGCCCAGAAATCAAAGACCCTTTCACTCAGTTTATAGAAGAGATGAACGAAGAAGCGGAAGTGAAAATTGCCAAATTCAATTTTGGCCCTTTCATGGAATACGCCTCAACAATCAACCGATTGAAGCAAGCTAAAGGGCCTCAGGCACGCATGGAATTCGATATGGAGATCAAATAAAAATTGAACGCCTAAAAAATTAAAGCCTGTGGAAATCATCCACAGGCTTTTTTTATTCCCTCAGCAATACCAGAATATTGAAACGCTGTAAAATCAAACCGTACAAATGCAGTACAAATCGCGATCTGCGAATAAAATTCAAGACGAAAATGGAAGATTGCAGCACTACTCTTTCTTGCCGAAATGCTTTTTCTCCGTGGGCACTGATATGTTGGCAGTATATTTACTGATCAGGATAGCCATTACAACGGCGAGGTAAAACTGCCCAAGCATCCCGACAAACATTGCCAGTACTCGCCCCATCGGGTGAACAGGGGAAATATCGCCATAGCCAATGGTCGTCAGGGTCATGAAGGAATAATAAAAAGCGGATCGTAAATCACCCATCGCTAAATTGGTATAGGCATTTTCGGTGGTTTCCACCAGGGCAATCACCAAAAGCGCCGAACAAATGCCGATTAAAAGATAGCCTGAAATGGCGGCATAAAAAGTGTTCTGATTCACCTCCACGATATGTAATAAATGATGCAGAATACGCCAAAGGATATAACCATAAAACACCACGGTAATCACCAGAAACAGATCCATAAACCAGATGGGGTTGAAAAATATGCTCAGCAGCTGCATCAATCCTGCTGTTCCTGCCAGCACATAAGCATAAATATATTGCCGACGGCCCGTAGAAATTGAAATCGCTGAAGCCCCTGAAACCAGCACCAACCCTACTGGAAATAGCAATTTGAAAAGGGTCCGATTCCGCTCGGGAAAACCCAAAGAGATAAGCAACAGGCAAAGCATCACGCAAAGCACCATGAAATTGTTAGCCTTGAAGAAGGCCATCATTTTTGAAGACTTGATCATAAAAGTTGATATTGGTAGGCAAACTTGCCGCTGGAAAATCCATTGGGTGTCGGCCAAAAATTGCATACTGAAAAAAGGTATCCGTTTCAAATTTAAGCCCTCAAGGGCTGAAGTGCTAATTTTAAAAATATAAATCGCACCAAATATAAATATTAGCAGATCGGCAGGCCGTCCACCACCGCCCTGTCATTGAAATGCAATATATCAGCAACAAAAAAAATCCTGTGATACCGAACATCACAGGATTTAATAAATATTGGAAAATTGAACATTTTAACCAAATAGCGCATTCAGGTAACCTGCCAAACGAACCCCACCTTTTTCAAGTTGGTTGTAAAGCGTTTCACGGTGATCGAACATATAGCGGTAGCTGAAATTGCCATCGCCAACGGTATCATACAATTTAGTTGCTACCTGATGAGATTCCGCTACCCATTGCTCTACCGAGCTTGATTGCCAGTTTTTAATCTCTGCCTTAGTAGGAACTCCAACGTGTCTCGACAATTCCGTATAGCTCAGCTGGGTGTTATCGATCATGTCTGAATCCCAAACACGGTGCAAGTTCGACTTATGCCCGAACCATTTTACCTTCACCAAATTACCTCCAAGATCTTCCTTGTGCCCTACGTGCATTGGCTGATGAATATCCCCGATGATATGGATAATGTAGCGCAAAGCTTCCTGACGACGCACCAAAGGCTGCGTTTTGTCTTTTACAATTTTGCTCATCATCTGAAGTGCCGTGATGGCATCCCCATGCGGATTTTTTTCCGACTGCGCATAGGTTTCATCCGATTTCATGTTTACATAATGGTAAACTTTACAGGAATCATAAGCGTGATCAGACTTGATCTCATCTGGCCATGTAGCGGCCATCGCCATATTTTCATCACCCAAAATAGCGATAATCGCCTTTTGTGTTTTTTTACTGATATGGTGACTTGCCACCTCTGCAACCGTACGGTGACCATTCTGCCCCCATGCAAATACCTGCCCTACAGCAAACAACATCAGGACGGCTAAAACATTCAACTTCTTCATGAATCAATTCTTGTTATTAAACTCCTGCAAAGGTAAACAAATCCTTATTGCTTACCTTCCCACTCATTATAGAAAGTTTGCAAAAATTGCTCCATATACGCATGCCTGCCCTCAGCGATCACCTTTGCCTCGGGTGTATTCATCATATCCTTAAGTAAAAGTAACTTTTCATAAAAGTGATTCACCGTGGAACTGCGGCTGTTTTTATAGGCCTCAAAATCTTCATGGAGTTCCGCCGTTGCCGAAGGGTCATGCATCGGGCTGCCCACACTTCCCCCATAGGCAAAAGTACGCGCCACACCAATGGCCCCAATTGCATCGAGCCGATCGGCATCCTGAACCACAAAACCTTCTTCCGACTTCATCTTATTGGCGACCTTGGCCCCTTTATAGGAGACATGTTCCACAATATGAACAATCGCTTCGGCACGGGCAGGCTCCACCCCAAGTCCATGCAGGTACTTGCGGGCTTCCTTCGGCCCTACGGATTCATCACCATCGTGAAATTTGAAGTCGGCAATATCATGCAGGAGCGCACCCATCTCTACCACAAAAGCATCCATATTGCTCTTCTTGTCAAGGATGTTTTGCGCATTCTTCCACACCCTATAAATATGCCACCAATCATGGCCAGTGCCTTCGCCTTCAAATTTGGATTTCACAAAGGCTGCCGTCTGATCGATCCACGCCTGCTCCTGAACGGTTTTACTTTTCATCTTCCTCTTTATACCAAGTGGCATATTTTTTATAATAACTCTCTCCTATTCGGCCGATCATCTCCTTGCGATCACCGATCTCTTTGACCTTTTTCGCAGGAACGCCCGCATAAATTGTCCCCGATTCCACCACCGTATTTTCAAGCACTACCGCACCCGCAGCCACCATAGCGCCCTCTTTCACCACCACGCCATCAAGCAGTGTGGCTCCCATACCGATCAGGCAGTTATCTTCAATGGTACAACCGTGGATCATCGCCTGATGCCCAATCGTTACATTGCTACCAATATTGGTTGGGTGGGTTTGATAGGACCCATGCACACAGGCCAAATCCTGAATATTGGTATTATCCCCCACCTTTATGTAGTTTACATCTGCACGCAAAACAGTATTGAACCAAATCGTGCAATTATCGCCGAGGGTAACTTCCCCAATTACCGTAGCGTTATCAGCTAAAAATACATTTTCACCGAATTTTGGGGTTACATTTCCTCGAATGGTCTTTACAAGTGCCATAGCTTTATTATTTTTGTAAAAAAATACGCACTCCTTTTGAAAAGAAACACGCTAATCCTTCCTTATACAGAAGTTTCAGAATCTCAGATTTTGCAATGGGCACAGCAACAGCAACATTTCCTGCTGCTGAACCCGAACGACTACCGCCTGAAGGCTGACTTTTCCTCCTTCGAAAAAATTTTTGCCGTAGGCAGTCGCGCGCACATAGAAGTGCCCGCCAACACCGATGGGCAATCCAGGCCTTTTGAGCAAATCCGAAAATTTCATGAGCAACATCAGGACTGGCTTTTTGGGCACCTGAATTACGATCTGAAAAATGAACTGGAAGATTTGCAAAGCAGACACCCTGCAAAAACCGCCTTTCCAAACCTGCATTTCTTTGTGCCCGAAAGCTTATTCTTTTTCGAGGCTCATCATGTAAGATTAGAAACTTATTCAGATTCAAGCAAGCTAAAAGCGGAAATTCTGTCCACGAATTTACCCGCAACACGCCCCCTGAATCCTGTGGTTTTTCAGGCGCAAACCACCAAATCCGCCTACCTGCAAACGATCAGCAGCCTGAAGGAGCATATACGTCAGGGAGATTTCTATGAAATTAATTTCTGCCAGGAATTTACTGCCGAAGGGGTGTCGATCGACCCACTGCAAACCTATCAGGCACTGAATGCCATGTCGCCCATGCCCTTTTCGGCCTTTTACCGACTCAAAGAGCAGTATGCCATAGGTGCCTCCCCTGAACGGTTCATCAAAAAGGAAGGTCGAAAGGTGATCTCTCAGCCTATAAAAGGCACCAGCCGACGCAGAACCGACCCCAAAAAAGATGCTCAGCAAAAAGCGTATTTGGTTAATTCTGACAAAGAGATTGCAGAGAATATGATGATTGTTGACCTGGTCAGGAATGATCTGGCACAAACAGCCACCTACGGATCGGTCAAAGTGCCCGAGCTGTTCAAGGTGTATTCCTTTCCGCAGGTTCACCAACTGATTTCCACCATTACGGCCGAGCAACGTAAAGGCACGCACTGGAGTGACATTATTGAAAAGGCCTTTCCGATGGGCTCTATGACTGGAGCCCCAAAAATTTCCGTGATGAATCATGCTGATCGTTACGAAAATGGAAGGCGGGAACTTTATGCGGGAACTATTGGCTATATTACACCCGAAGGCGATTTTGATTTCAATGTAGTGATCAGAACCCTGTTTTATAACACTGAAAACCACCAGGCCAACTATTGGGTAGGTGGTGCAATTACGATTGATTCCGACGCCGAAGCAGAATATGCGGAATGCATGCTGAAAGCTAAGGCTATTCAATCCATTTTCAAAAATTAAGCGGTAACGTTAATTTATTCCATAATATGAAAAAAACACTCCTACTTCTACTCAGTATTGCGACGCTGTTCAGTTGTTCCGACGACAAAAAGCAAGAGCAATCCACGAACACCACCACTGCTGAAACGCTTGGCAAGACCAATTATGAAACCTTCAAAGCGGTGGAGCACATTAAGGCTGAAAGCACTGACAGCATTACACCCGCTTCCTTTTCAGTAAAAATCCCGCTTTATGTGCAACCCAACAAAGTAGAGAAACGATTCAATGCATCGGTATTGAGCATGTTCGCTCAGGACTCTGTACAGAGCACGGCCGATTTTCAGATGCAGATGAACGAACTCCTGAGCGAATACCTGCAAACCAAAAAGGAATTTCCTGAGATGCCTGGAGGCTGGTACCTGCAAAACGATGTTGAACTCACCTACCGCTCAGAAAAGGTATGGGCGTTTACAAAAACCACCAGTGAGTTTACTGGCGGCGCACATGGCAATTACAGCGTTACGTACGCCAACTTCATTCCTGCCACTGGAAAAAAACTAACCCTCAAGGAGGTCTTTAAAGAAGAATTTATGAATAAACTGACCGAGCTGGCTGAGAAAGCATTCCGCGAAGACCGAAATATCAAAGATTCATCATCATTACAGCAATTGGGTTACACCTTCAAAGATGGGCAATTTCAGCTTTCAGAAAATTTCCTGCTGACTGACGATGGTATCCGATTTTTTTACAATGCTTATGAGGTTGCTCCTTATGCCATGGGAACAGCAAAGGCAGACTTGTCGTTGGAACAAATACAGTCAGGATTAAAATACAATTGGATTAAGTAGTGTATTTAATTTGTTTTTAATACCACTGATTTACAAGTACTTAAACAGCCCAATTTATCTAATTATTGGGCTGTTTTTTTGTGCTAAAAGTTGTCATAAGCTAAAACAATCGATAATTTTACTATCATATAATTCCCACTTACTGATAAGTCTACATTTTCCCTGTTTTGGAGTGATATTTGCGGAATTCCCAAATAATCACCGTATTAATTGTTTTATTATGAATCAAAGCCCAAAGCTTTTTAAACTATTTGTGTTTTTCGGAGTGCTGCTACTCCCGTTAATTTCAAAGGCGAATGACCCAAAAATCACGATTAAGGGCCAAATATTAGAAGCTGAAAAAAAAGAAGAAGTTCCCTTTGCCACAGTGGCTATTTATTTATCCGAAAACGAGCCGCAGCCTGTAAAATCTGGCTATTCGGATATGGACGGCCACTTTGCCATTGAACTGCCAAAAGCTGGCAACTACTTCGTCAGTATTCAGTCGATGGGCTACGACCCCTACAAAAAATCCATTCAGTTCGATGAATCCACCGACATGGGGACCATCCTGCTCAAAAGCCAGGTGCAACTGCTCGAAAGTGTGGTAATCACCGGAGAAAAAGCAACGGGAACAACGACCCCTGGTGCAATGACTTTCACGATGGACCAGCAAGGTACCGATGATATGGAGGAAATTGTAGGCAACATGCCGGGTGTAGAAGTGGACTTTGATGGCAACGCAACGATCAGGGGGCTTCAAGTGACTTATCTGGTCAACGGTGAAGAATCCGGAATGGAAAATCCCTTACAGGAAATCCCAAAACAATCGATCGCCCGAATGGAACTGATGACCAACCCGCCGGTGGAATTTGCCTCTTCAGGCCCAGTGATCAATATCATTCTAAAGGAAAATGCCAAAATCGGTAACAGCTTCCGCGGTGGTTTAGGAGCAGGTAACCTCGGTAACTTACGTGGTTATACAGGTGGTTCGATCCGTAAAGAAAACCTGACGATCAACCCATGGATTTATTACTCCCAGCGGGAAAAACGGTCTCATGGGTCATACGATCAACTCAATCATGGACAACGCTATTTAGAGCAAACCTATAATAACAACAGCGGTTTCCATTATGGAAATTACGGAACATGGTATGCCTATAAATTTAAAGATAAGAGTGAGTTGAGCGGAACGCTGAGGCTTTCGCTTTCCGATAACCACTCGAGCAACGATAATGACGGTGATATTTATTCGATAGACTCGACCTTTCAGACTTCAAAAAATATCCGTACCAGCGAAACGACCAGTTTTTCGAGGCAGGCACATTATGAGAATAAATACCGCAAAAAGTGGGATTCGGGACAAAAATTATCCCTGCGCTATTTTTTCTCTTTCAACCAAAACCTGTCTAAACCTGGTCAGTACTCGAGAATCACGGATTTCACGGATGCAACCGATGAAGTTACAAGGGACGAAGGTGATCGCTCAAGTCTTTCCAACAGACACCGTATTCAAACAAAATTCACGCAACCACTTGGTGAGGACATGAAAATTGTTGGGGGATATTTCTTTGACTATCGACTGAACCGCCAGACAGCCTCCTACCAAACTCAGATTAATGATGGTATTTGGCTTGATAATCCGGATCGCCGACAGGATGCTCAAACCCTGACCCAGTCCAATGATATGTTTCTCAGCTTTTCGGCAAAACACAACCGCTTTGGGTTCAATGCCGGTGCGCGCTACAAACTTGGGCAAACGGATATCCACCAATGGAACAGCAACAGTCAGCAATATGATGATTTCACCAACCCGTTCAGTAACCTGAACAGCAGCGTAAAATTCACTTACGACCTCAACGAAGACGCAAGCGAAAACATCATGCTGTCGTACCGCAACAACGTCCATCCGCCAAGCGCAAGCCAACTGAACCCTTTCATTGATGACTCCAACCCACTGTGGATCACGATGGGTAACCCAGACCTGAAAAATTCACAGAACCATTACCTTGAGCTGGAATACCTGAAGGTGGGTAAAGATTATACGCTGAAAACAGGGCTATTTGGAAGAAAGGTATTGAACTCTGTTGCCCGCTACCAATGGTCGAAAGAAGATACGGTTTATAACTCATTCCGAAATATTGAAGGGATCAGCACTACCGGACTTAATGTGTATTTCCAGAAAGACCTGTTGAGCAATTTAAAATTAAGCTCTGATGCCTCTTATACTTACGAATACATGCCCGAACGTGAAGGTACGCTGGACAAGGCACAAACTTACTTTTATATCAAGGGGAACATGGAGTATAAATTCTTGAAAGACTACCGTATTTCAATCACCGGAAGATATACCTCCACTAAACTCACCAACAATGCACAGGTTTTGGGTTACGGAAGTATGGACTTTAATGCAGAACGAAAATTCTACGATGGTCAGGCCAAAGTCTATTTCAATGTGCGGGATGTCTTCAATACCATCGAGCAGAACGTATTAACCTCCACAGATTCCTTCGTCAGGGATGCATTCACCAAGCAGGAAACCCGAAGGTTTATTGTCGGGATGTCATTCTATCTGAATGGGATTTGATCAAAAGAATAAAAATTAAGGAAGGCCCCAGGAAAAATCTTGGGGTCTTTTTTTGGTCTGAAAACCCTAACACCTGAAGCAATAAAATGGCATAAATACTCAAAACCTTCGATTTTCATCAAATAAAGCCGTATTTTTACAGTCATTATCACAACCTTAATACTTTTTTCTAATGCTTAAAAAAGGACTTTTATTGGTCATGGCACTGTTCATGGCTTCAATGACAATCGCACAAGACGTGCTTACCCCGGAATTACTATGGGACTTGGGCCGTGTCAATGGTGGCATTGTTTCTCCGGACGGAACTTCGATGATCTATGGTGTTGTTCACTATGATTTGGAAAAAAACAGCGGCAAGAATGAGCTGTTCATCAAAGACACCAAAACCGGTAAAGACACCAAAATCAACCTGGCCGGCAGCCCAAACTCCATGACCTGGACACCCGACGGTCAGCGCATCGCCTTCTTGATGGGCGGTCAGTTGCATGAGATCAAGCCCGATGGATCAGGCTTGAAGCAAATCTCAGATGTCAAAGGTGGCATTTCTACTTTCAACTATGCTCCAACGGGCGACAAAGTAGCCTATTCCACTGCTGTAAAATTGAAGAAAACCACAGCGGACCTTTACCCTCAATATGATAAAGCCAATGCGGTAGTGATTGACGATTTGATGTACCGCCACTGGGATCATTGGTCGGATGCGGATTTCAACCACGTGTTTGTTGCTGATTTGAAAGACGACAAATTGACCAATGCCAAAGACATCATGGGCAATGAGCCTTTCGATTGCCCAACGGAACCATTTGGTGGTTCGGAAGATTACACTTTCAGCCCTGACGGCAGCAAAGTGGTTTATGTAACCAAAAAGAAAGAAGGTAAAGATTATGCGGTTTCGACCAACACTGATTTGTATGTTTACGAATTGGCAACGGGAACTACAAGCAACTTCACTGAAGGCATGATGGGTTATGACACCCACCCTACTTTCTCGAATGATGGTCAGAAATTGGCTTGGTTGAGCATGGCCCGTGATGGTTATGAGTCAGACAAAAATGATATTATAGTATATGATTTTAAATCGAAAACTAAAACCAATATCACCAAAGACTGGGACGAAACGGTTTCTACTTTTATTTGGGGAGAAAAAGACCGCAACATCTATTTCGTAGCCGGACACCAGGCAACGATTCAGTTGTGGGATTATAAGTTAGCGAAGAATGTAGCGGATTCTGATGTAAAGAATATTCGCATGATCACTGAAGGCGTTCACGATTACCGTTCGGTAGCGCAATTGAACAGCAAGACGTTGATCGGTTCAAGAATGTCGATGTCGGAAGCGCCAGAACTATTCACGGTAGACATCAAAAAAGGAACAGAAAAGCCTTTGACCGAAGTAAACAAAGACATTTTCGCTAATTTGAAAATGGGTAAGGTTGAAAAACGAATGGTACCAACTACGGATGGTAAAGAGGAATTGGTATGGGTGGTTTATCCTCCAAACTTCGATCCGAACAAGAAATACCCTGCATTGCTTTACTGTCAAGGTGGTCCACAATCGGCCGTTTCTCAGTTTTTCTCTTTCCGTTGGAATTTCCAGTTAATGGCCGCTCAAGGTTATATCGTTGTCGCTCCTAACCGTCGTGGATTACCTTCTTTCGGAACAAAGTGGAACGAGGATATTTCTAAAGACTGGGGCGGGCAGCCAATGGACGATTACCTTTCGGCGATTGATGCGGTAGCCGCAGAGCCATATGTAGATAACGACCGTTTGGGTTGTGTGGGCGCATCCTATGGTGGTTACTCTGTCTATATGTTGGCAGGTATTCACGAAGGTCGTTTCTCGGCTTTCATCTCACATTGTGGCTTGTTCGACATGAAGTCATGGTATGGCACCACGGAAGAATTGTTCTTCGCCAACTGGGATTTGGGTGGTGCTTACTGGGAGAAAAACCCTCCAAAAGCCTATACCGAATTCAACCCTTCGAACTACGTTCAGAACTGGGATACGCCAATGATGGTCATTCATGGCGGGCATGATTTCCGTGTACCGGAAGGTCAGGGAATGCAGGCGTTCCAAGCGGCAAAGTTAAAGGGAATTCCTGCCCGTTTCCTTTACTTCCCTGAAGAAGGACACTGGGTGTTGAATCCACAAAATGGGATGATCTGGCACACAGAATATTTCAAGTGGCTCGACCAATGGTTGAAAAAATAATTGAAAAAAGGGTACAATTCGACTAAATAATCAAGAAGGCTTTCGATATCGGAAGCCTTCTTTTGCTTTAATAACAATTGCACTAAATTTGTGTTCAGGCATATATTGCCAATGTTGAAAGTAAAAACAAATATGAAAGACGCAATTGCAATTTTGTGTGGTGGCGGACCTGCACCCGGAATTAACACCGTGATTAGTTCCGTAGCAAAAGTTTTCCTGAACAATGGCTACCGGGTAATCGGTTTGCATGAAGGCTACAAGGGCCTTTTCAGCACCGAAACAAGGATCGACGAAATCGATTATGAATTCGCTGATGACATCTACACCCGAGGAGGTTCAGCACTACGCATGAGTCGATTCAAACCTGACTTGACCAAACTTAATGTTTCCTTTTTCAAAGAGAACAACATCAAACTACTGGTAACTATTGGTGGTGACGATACCGCTTCGACGGCCAACCGCATCAGTAAATACCTCGAAGAAAATAACGTGACGGTTCAAAACATTCACGTTCCAAAAACGATTGACAACGACCTTCCGCTACCTGAGGGAATCCCTACTTTCGGATACAACTCAGCGAAAAATGAAGGGGTACTGATTGCCAACACCGTTTTGGAAGATGCACGAACAAGCCAAAACTGGTTTATCCTTTCGGCCATGGGACGCGAAGCTGGCCACCTGACCATCGGTATCGGCTCGGCCTGTCACTATCCGATGATCATCATCCCTGAAATGTTCGAAAATGTGCCTGTAACTTTTGAGAATATTATCCGCCTGAACATTTCTTCCATCCTGAAACGTAAGCTGTTGGGCTTGAAATATGGTGCTTCGATCATTTCTGAAGGCGTATTTCATTTCATGAGCGAAGACGAGATCAATAATTCAGGCATCGATTTCCCTCAGGACGACCACGGCCACCCAGAGCTTCATGCCATTTCAAAATCTCACGTTTTTGCCAATCTGGTACAAAAGCGCGTGAAAGAATTGAATTTGCCGAACAAAATGCGTCCAGTAGAATTGGGCTTCGAGGTGCGTTGTGCCAAGCCTATTGGTTACGACCTGACTTACTGTACCCTTTTGGGCTTCGGAGTATACCAATTGTTCAGCAATGGCGATTCACGATGCATGGTTTCCGTAGATCATAACGGCGATGTAAAACCATTATTCCTCAAAGATGTAGAAGATGAAAACGGTCGCGTAAAAGCCCGTTTGGTGAATCTTCATGCAGCCAACACACAAGCGGTTTTGGATCACGGAATGCACTATATTACCGAAAAGGACTACGAAGCAGCCAAAGCTTTCGTAGACAATCCTGAATATTATGACTTCAACAAAATATTGAAGCGATAAACCGAATATTTTCATACTTCGGGTTCACCAATTACTTAAACCGCAGGGACTTCTCTGCGGTTTTTTTGTATCTTAATTTTCAAAGCAAAAGGATATTATCATTTTTTAATCCTAAATTAAAACAACAACCTGCAACTTTTATCATGAAACAATTACTTGCTTTTTTCTTCACCCTCATGGTGATCAATCCCACCCACGCTCAAATTGAAAAAATATCTTCAGTTGATTCTTTGCGTATTTCTTCCGAAAAAATAAAAGAACTACTTGCTTTAAGCGAAAAATTCGGACGCAAGTTCAGCGGACAAAATATTATTATAAAAACTTTGACGAGGAAAGTGGCGAGTTCATCCTGAGTACCGAAAAAGCCATCTCCCCCATCCACCTCTACCCCAACCCCGCCCAATCCCACCTTCAGATCAAATCTGAAATTACGATCGAGGCGGTGAGCATCATCAATTCGGCAGGGCAAAACGTCCGCTCTTTTGATCAGGCATTGAGCAGTTATTCGGTTGAAGGTTTGCCTGCGGGAATTTATACCGTAGTTGTGAAGAGCCACGGCAAGCAATATTCGAAACGATTTATTAAGGAGTAAAATGATTCATTGTAGCGACAGGCATGCCCTGCCGCTACGTTTTACGGTTTAACCTCCACCCCTTTCCAAAACGCCACATGATCCTTGATTTGCGCTGCTTTGGGTTTCGGGTCAGGATAATACCACGCACTACCTTTGTTCACCTCGCCATCAACCTTCACATCGTAATAATGTGCCTCTCCTTTCCACGGGCAGGTGGTTCGTTGGCTGATTTCTTCAAAATAATCCATCTTCAAAGATGATTTGGGGAAATACTGATTCCCTTCGACCTCTATGGTCTGATCGCTCTCAGCAATCGTTGTGCCATTCCAAATTGCTTTCATATTTTTTTAGTCTGTTTACCAATAGCGGAAGCAAATAGTTTGCGGTACCCTACGACCATTGCCCCGAAACACAAAAAAGCGACTTGCACAGTGCAGGTCGCTTTTTTGTTTACAACGAAAATAGCAGGTATCCGAGCATCAATATATGCTAATCACCCTAAACGATTGCTTGAATACCAATCTTGGAAGTTTAAACCGCCATTGCTGCCTCAGTCTGTAATTTTTTTTCAGCTAATTCCGCAGAAGTTGAATCGGATTTACTGTAAAGTACACCACATAAAATCGAACCAGAAATCACAAAAAACAAAGAAGCAAAAATGGTCAATGGTGCCACCCACCCAAACTGCAAAAGTGTCGTATTAACGCCTGCCGAAGGAACAAATAACGGTGAGTATTGCATGAAGGTCATTGAAATAATCGCCTGAATAAGGTAGGCGAAAAAGATCGTTTTCCGCTCTGTTTTGATATTGAATAAAACTGGAGTCCAAACGTAAAAGGAGATATTCAACAGGTTAACAGCCACAAAGGGGATCGTCGATCCATCTGCAAAATAGGCTGCATACCAATTGGAATAAAACACAGGCATGATGGCCATATAAAACTTAATGAACTTGTGAGCGCCCAATCGGGTAAAAATATAGGCAATTCCAAAAGTCACTGTTCCAGCCAATGGAATATGAAAAAGTCCTTCAAACTGCCAAAGGGACATCAATGTAAAAGTTACACCAATAATAATCGCAAGGATCAGCCCATAAAAGTGTGCACATTTTCTTCTGAAGACTTCCTGCACGCTAAGCCCCTCAACAATACCTGCTTCAAAAATAAAATCACCAATTGCACTCATAAATAGAAAAGTTTAATATAAAAAGTAAATAATTTAATGCAAACAAGGCTAACTAATCTCTTTTTTTGCAAATAAAATAGATAATTTTATACATTAACATTACATCAACAATCTGTTTATTTTAAAGCACCAAAACCACCACCAAGCTGATAATAAACCACTTAATCAAACTCTCAGACGAATCCAGCAAAAAACAAACGTATCCCATTATTTGTTAAATTTACTATTCGATGATTTAATCAGTAAAAAAGCACATACAAAATCCGCTCAAAAAGGACGACACAAGCTTTAACCCAGCTAACGACTCACCATTTTTTATATCCCCTACCACCTCAGTATTCAATAGCATTCATCAGCCCATCTGCCACCCTGTCCATCGGTATTCTCTAATCCCACCCTTAGAATTTCAAACACTGAAAGGACAAAACAGCATTCCTCCCCTGAAACCGCCTCGATCTTACCACTTAAATTACGAAACCCATATTTCCCCTAAAAAATCAAATCTTCCCTCCGCAATAATGCCCACGATATAGGCCGCTGTTTGTCAAAAAAAGCTATATTTGTCCATTGAATATAATTTGAAATTTGACATATAATGGCAAAAAATTTTGTTGAAGAAGTACGCTGGAGAGGCATGCTTCATGATATTATGCCAGGTACTGAGGAGCAGTTGCAGAAAGAGCTGACTTCTGCATACTTGGGCATTGACCCTACTGCGGATTCCCTGCATATTGGTCACTTGGTTGGCGTGATGCTGTTAAAACACTTTCAGGATGCTGGACACAAACCCTTCGCTTTGGTGGGTGGTGCCACAGGTATGATCGGTGACCCTTCGGGAAAATCTGAAGAGCGTAACCTGTTAACCGAGGAGATCCTTCAGCACAATGTCAGCTGTATCAAAGACCAATTGGCGAAGTTCTTGGACTTCGATTCTGATTCAGACAATGCGGCTGTGTTGGTGAACAATTACGATTGGATGAAGGATTTTTCTTTCTTGGATTTTGCCCGCGACATCGGAAAGCACATCACCGTGAACTACATGATGTCTAAGGATTCTGTAAAAAAACGCCTGACAGGTGAAGCTCGTGATGGTATGTCGTTCACTGAGTTTACCTATCAGTTATTGCAAGGATATGACTTTTTGCACCTGTACCAAAACAACAATGTGAAGATTCAGATGGGTGGATCGGACCAGTGGGGTAACATTACTACAGGTACAGAATTGGTTCGTCGCAAGGCGCAGGGTGAGGCTTTTGCTTTAACTTGCCCATTGTTGCTAAAATCTGACGGTCAGAAATTCGGTAAAACCGAAGGTGGTGCCGTTTGGCTGGATCCTAAGCGCACGTCTCCTTATGCTTTCTACCAGTTCTGGTTGAATGTTGCTGATGACGACGCCAAGAAAAATATCAAAATATTCACCGTCCTTGACGAGGCAACAATCAACGGATTAATCGCTGAACACGACGAAGCACCACATACCCGTGTGCTTCAAAAGCGATTGGCTGAAGAAGTTACCCGTATGGTTCACGGACAGGAAGAATTGGACATGGCCATTAAGGCATCAGGCATTCTTTTCGGTAAATCTACTACCGAAGATTTGGCGGCTTTGAACGAGGATACACTTTTGGCAGTTTTTGAGGGTGTACCACAGACGGAAATTTCGGCAGAAGATTTTGCCGCGCTTCCAAATGTTACTGATTTGGCGGCTTATGAAAGTCTGGTTTTCAAGTCAAAAGGAGAAGCCCGCAAAATGATTAACGGCGGTGGTGTTTCCATCAACAAAGGAAAAATCAGCGACCCGAATGCTGCTGTTGAATTTGACCTGTTGCAAGGAAAATACCTGTTGATCCAGCGCGGTAAAAAGAACTACTTTTTATTGAAGGTGGTGAAATAATTTTCCCATTAATAATATTTAAGAGCAAGGGGACTCCTCTTGCTCTTTTTTTTTCAGCAAGCTGATTTTCCACCTTGTCATTCATTTGATTTTTGTAAATTGCATTCAGCCAATACCATAAAAATCTTAACCTTGCTTAATTCAAAACAAAAATCTAATGGCTAAACCTTATAAAATTGGTATTGTCCTTTCAGGAGGAGGCTCAAAAGGACTCGCACATGTAGGCGTATTGCGTTACCTCGAAGAAATTGGAATTGAAATTGATGCCATTGCAGGTACCAGCGCGGGGGCTATCGTTGGTGGGCTATACGCCAATGGGGTACCACCTCGCGAGATAAAATCATTTTTTCAGAGCACCCCTATTTTTCACTGGCAGCATCGTGGCTTCTTCAGTCAGCGGCAATTTGACGGCATCATCGATTCGGCAAAAATCATCAAATTTTTCAAGCCTTACTTTCCCATCGACGATTTCAGCCACCTGAAAAAAGACCTGTACCTCGTGGCCACAGACCTCCAAAAGGGTAAAGAGCGTGTTTTTCATGGCAGTGGCCCAGTGTGCAAACCGATTATGGCAAGTGCCGCCTTCCCGCTTGTTTTTTCTCCTGTTACAATCGACGACACCCTGTACAGCGACGGAGGCATTCTTAACCACTTCCCTGTAGACGTACTGTATGGCAAGTGCGAAAAACTCATTGGAGTTTTTGTGTCTCCAATTCGCGAAGCGGAGAAAGATTCCCTGCACGGTATTCAGAATATTGTGATTCGTGCGATGAACATCCAGAGCACCCACGGAGAGCAAGAGAAAATCAGGTATTGTAATGTAGGCATTACCTCTGAAGAACTCATCAATTATGGTACCTTCACCACCAAATCAGAAGTATTGCACGAAATTTATGAAATCGGTTACCGGGCGGCGCAACAACAACACGACGCACTCATTAAATTACTTGAACCACAAGAAAAATCTGCATCCAAATTATAATTATAAGTGCAATATGGTTCAATAATTGAATAATCTATTTGGTAAATTATTTACCTTGCATTCCTGTTTCATCAAATACCAAATATGCCTGCGACCTTTACCTTTTCTTTTGATTTAGCACACGACTACAAACTGTTCAGCGACTACCCTTCGCTGAGAATACTTCATGATCAAATCGGGCCGCTTCTCGAAATTGAGGACTATGCTTCTTGCATGTTCAAAATCAGGTCGCTGATCGAGGAAATGGTCGTCCTGTGGCTCAAAAAAAATGGGGCAAAATTAAACTGGAATAATATTGAGTTGGTCAAATCAATAAACCTGCTGCCCAACTATGGGGTTCCAAAATTCATTACACATAAACTTCACTCTATTCGGACTGAGGCCAATTTTGGAGTACATCAGCAAGGGAATGGATGGATTAATGCGGAAAGTGTAGAAAAAGTACTGCTCGACTTTAAAGCCGTACTTGACTGGTATGAGGCCGAAAACAACACCAAAGCGAAGATTCCCACGGGAAGAAAAATCGGCTTAAATAAAAAAGATAAAAAAAATGATGAAACAGCATTTTTTAAGTACAAGCCAGCGCTTCTGATTAGCTTATCATTATTATTGATTTTATTGACATTTATTGGGTACAATTACCATCAAGATCAGTTAAAAAAAGAAGGGACGATGGTTTATGTTTGTGGAAACAGCCGTATATATCATACAAGCCCTAAACACCGTGCATTGGTGAAAAATTGCAAATCTGAAATTCATGAAATGACGATTCAAAAGGCACTCGATCAACACCTTCGGGAATGCAAATGCCTGGATAAATAGCTGAAAATTATCCGTAATCAATTCCATAATTTCCGCTAAATTTCATATATTGAAATGCATAAAAAAACACCCGCATGACGGCAGGTGTCTCAAAATCTAAATTAATTGAGCATGACGTCTCTATTAATTCAGTGTATTACAAACAAAAAAGTAAAAGTGGTAGTCACCTTTCGATGAATACCGAAGTGTAAAGTAGCATAAATTAGTGATTAGATACAAGTTTACTTATCAGATATTCATCTATAAAAAACTCATCTAACTCATTATCAACTCATGCTACCTTGCACTTTTTTTTTTCAATGGTTACTTCTCCGCTATTTCGGCTGTCTTTTCTCTAAAAATACCCCTGCGAGAATTTGTTCAATCTTTGACTGTTCCATTTCTGAGAATTGTAAATGATCCAGTGCCTGAAGGTTTTCAGTCAACTGACGAATACTCGAAGCACCCACAAGGACACTCGTAATTGCCGACTGATTCAGCAACCAGGCAATCGCCATTTGATTGATTTTTTGCCCTCTGGAGCGGGCCAGTTCCTGAAGTTGCCCCAGCGCCCCGACCACCAAATCAGATCGCATATTCTCCGTTAAAAAAGTGGCCTTTGCCATTCGTGAATTCACTGGAATTCCATCGATATATTTATCCGTGAGCAAGCCCTGCGCTAAAGGCGAAAAGGCTATGCACCCTACCCCACTTTTGTCGAGTGTCGGCAGCAATGCTTTTTCTACATTTCGGTCGAACATACTATAACGCGCCTGATGGATCAGACAGGGTACCCCGAGATCTTCCAGCAGGGCAAATGCTCTCTGGCTATCCTCTGCATTATAATTCGACAAACCGACATAAAGCGCCTTTCCTTGTTGCACAAGCATTGCCAATGCCCCCATACTTTCTTCGAGCGGGGTGTCAGGATCTGGCCGGTGATGATAAAAAATATCCACATAATCGAGCTTCATCCGACGCAAACTCTGATCCATACTCGCAATAATATGTTTCCGCGATCCCCAGCTCCCAAATGGCCCAGGCCACATATCATAGCCCGCCTTTGTCGATATCAATAGCTCATCACGGTAGCCTTTCAATTCTCCTGCAAGTACCTTTCCGAGGGTCGTTTCAGCCGAGCCCGCCGAAGGCCCATAATTATTCGCCAAATCAAAGTGATTAATCCCTCGATCGAAAGCCCCCAACAGCATCTTTTTCGCATTTCCGAAATCATCTGAATCCCCGAAATTATGCCATAATCCCAATGACAATGCGGGCAGATGAATACCACTTTGGCCACATCGTGTGTATTTCATCCCGTGGTAGCGGTCTGTATTCGGTTTGTATAATTCCATAAACTTATCTTTAGCTAAGAACAACAGTCAGTATAAAAATAAGACAAATTACTGAATATCATCTTAACACCTGTGAAAAACACTCCCTTCAAGGTTAAAACTTACATCCGAAAGATTAGGACTGAAATCGACCAAAAACTGAATCAATAATTTCTTAGGTTTACCATTCTATCCATTCAATAATCGCAGGACAATGACTTCAACAGAAATTAAAGATTACTTTAAAGAGCAAATCCCCACGATGGACAAACCATCCATAATGGCCTTTCTCCAAAATCAAATGGAGGCCAGCATGGAAGTTACCGCGCATTTCCAGATTGAGTTCTCCGAGGTCCTTGGCGAACATATATATCCAAGTTTTAAAACCATCCTTGAGCACATTTACCTCCACCATGATGTAATGGAACCAGTGCTTGAAAATTGGGATGTTTATCATATTGTTGAGGCAGCCATGAGCAAAATCTATGAGTTATGGCAAAAAGAGAATTACGCTGTGGCTGAAAAATTAGCCCAGGCGGTTATTGAGTCTTTCACACCAGGGATTACAGCAATGGATACCCCCGAGAAAAATTATACCGCTTGCTACCTGCGTTTAATGCTGTTCATCAAAAACAGGATCCATAACAGCAACAACCCTGAGGAGAAAAAGTACGCACAGGCCCTTTACAATATCATCAAGAATTCTGAAAGCATGCAGCCATTATTGCACCAATTGAGCGATTAATTCTTCCTTCCATTTTTAATTTCTGCCAAAAAAAACCAAGCCTTTCCCAGACTTGGTTTTTTGTATTTTTAGTGCCTCTTACTTAATTTCAAAAGGGAATTTCAAATCAATATCCGACTCGCCATCTTTTGATGTTGAGGTAGCCGATTTAATTTCTGGCTGATGCTTCAACATCAGGTGAAATTCACCATCAGTGGCTGTTGTTGCCTCACCTGTTGTCCAGGTTGTTTCCAGGCCAATAGGCAGCCCGTTTGCATCCTGATCTTTATAGTTTACTGCATCCTCTGCTTTGGCATCGATGTTTCCGTCACCCTTAGGGTTAGTGAAGGCATCTTCAGGGAAAGCGAAGTAAAACTGATGATCAACCCCCTCTTCCTTAATTTCCGCAGCAATATCCTGGTCGCCAGCCTCTGCGAATTCATTTAAAATCTTAAAAGATAAATCATAAGTGGTATTGGGCTTCAATTCCACGCCTTTTTTGATTTCAAAATCCTTCACCCCTGGGCCATCTTCATCAACAGCGAGGGCGGTCAATGGCGCCTCATTGGGTGCATCAACATTTTGAAAAATCATTTCAACTCGTGTAATCTGCTCACCGTCATTTTCAGGAGCAGGTGCATCGTTAGAGCTACAGGCCGACATCGCTACCATTACTATGGCAGCACTCAATAAGTTCTTCAAGTTAAGCTTCATATTTAAAAATTATAATTTACGGAAATGGTAAAATTTATTCCCAGATCATCCGCGAAGTAACGCATCTGATTCAAGTAGTTTCTATAACTGGTATTCAGGGCATTTTGAACAGCAAACTGCCCACCGAAATGGTTGATTTGCCATTGGTAGCTCACATCAAGAAGAAAATAACCTTCAGGCGCAGCCTTGAAATCAAAAATTTCGCTGTCGGGCTTAATTTCTACAGCGCCAGAGATGATATCTCCAGGGCTAACCACCCTTGGTGCATTAAACTGCTCGAAGGTGTAGCTGCCTTTCAGGTGGAAATTCGACTGCGTGAGTTTCAAGAATAAGGGAGTATGCCAGGTCAGCTGATAATTCAAATTGATGGGTGGCTGATTGATCAGTGGTTCCGATCGTGAGAGGTTCTTGGACCACAATAAACTTGCGGCAAGTTCCCCATCTAACGACTTTGCAATTGGGTGTCGCCAGTTCAGGTCAACCCCTGCGAATAGCGCGTTTGTCTGTTCGAAAATATACACGGGAATGGCACCTTTGGCCGTTTTGGTAATCCCGACAGGCTTATGGTAGAAATAATGATCAATGAAGTTGACATAAATACTGGCATCAATCATTTGCTTGCCTTTTTGCCATCTGATG
The DNA here is from genome assembly GCA_947498325.1 of uncultured Persicobacter sp. Taxonomy (GTDB): domain Bacteria; phylum Bacteroidota; class Bacteroidia; order Cytophagales; family Cyclobacteriaceae; genus Persicobacter; species Persicobacter psychrovividus. The sequence continues at coordinate 526,437 of CANMKE010000001.1, read as the reverse complement.
TTATTGATCCATTTCACTCCTCGCTCGGGCGAAACAGGCTTTTCTGCCTGCGTCAATACTTTATTGGTATTCAGGTTACCTGATTCATCAAACTGATAACGCCAAACCCCATAGAGGTTAAAGAACTCATGGGAACCAAAACTGTACAACTCTGCCATATTCGGAGATCGCCAGGCAGTACCCAAATTGGTTCGGAAGGTGGTATTGTCTGAGAGTTTGGTTTTGTAACCGATAGAAGCCGACAGACTTGAAAAGCTGAAATCGTCCTCAAAAATACGCTGCTGAACATCCCTGCCCACGGCATTATTTTGCTCATGATCAAACCGTATTCCCAGTTCAAAAGTATGATTACCACGAACCAACTGCTCAATCCAATACGCCCCAATTCGTCCAGAACTATAATTTGGGATAAATGGCGTGGTGTTCGTTCCAGGGTTGTTTTTATTTTTCTGATAGAAATAAGCCACACCTGCGGTGCCCTGAAAATCTCCCCATTCAGGGTGTGCCCAGTTCAATAACACATTGGTGGTCATCAAATCCAGATCCATGATGGGCGTGCTGGCATTTCTTCTGACGTCAAATTCCTGTCGCTGATTAAGTTGTTGTGCCAGTCGCAACGAAAGCTTCCCTATCGGGGAATGCCAGTCCACATCAGCAATGGCAATATGGTGGGCCGTTTCCTGATTCGGTTGATTGATTTCGTAACTGAAGGGTTTAATGATCAACGGACGTTCTGCATCAATGGCCTGCTGTAAATCGCTGGCATTGCCAAAAACGGAAGAGCGTAACAGGCCAAGGTTTTGCTGCGTGAAAGTGTAACGCAGTTTGAAGTGCCAATTGGGAATATGATAATGCAAGCCAAGATGGAAAGATTTTTCCTCCTTGCCCGTATTGGTCAAAAGATAATCGGCTGCCGAACGGTCACCAAACTTGGTGTAGCTGCCGCCGAGGGTGTAAGCAAAATGTTCTCCTCCACGGCCGAGGTTAAAATCGACATGCCCCCCTTTGCCGTTGGTCTGAAAATTGGTGTGCACACTGCCGTGAAAGTCCTGGTAGAATTCCATCGGGTCGCTATTGACCAGGATAACCCCACCAATGGCCTCAGGACCATAACGCACCGCTGCGGCACCTTTTACCACTTGAATATTATTGAGGCTCGCCACATCTATTTCTGCAGCATGGTCACTGCCCCAATTCTGAAACCCATGCTTGACCCCATCATTGATGATCAGGATACGGTTGCCATACAAACCATGAATAACAGGCAACTGCACATTGGCGCCCGCTGAGGCAATGGAAACGCCCGACACCGTGCTCAATGCACTTGCCAGCCCTCCACTTTTTTTGTAGGTCAGTGCTTTGGAATCAATACTTGAAATGGCGGATGAGGCCAAAGTTGTACCCGTTGCGGCGGCTTTCACTACCACGCCTTTGAGCACCGCTGTATTTTCCGCAAGGTGAACTACAGGATGTGCATGATAATCATCATAATGATAGCTTTTAGCCTTAAACCCTACACAGGAAAACAACAGGGTGCATTCGTGTACTTTCTTATTCAGCTTAATTCTGAAATGCCCAGACACATCTGTTACCGCCCCAGAATTGGTCCCCTGAATCAGTACATTGGCAAAAGGGATGGGTTGTTCTTTTTGATCCAGAATCCGCCCTTCGATATCAAATCGGCCCTGTGCAAGGGTAATTTCAGAAAGGGCGCATAGGAACGCTATCGTGAGGATCGCAAATCGATGCAATTTCATTCGTTAAGGAGTTAAGGCTTTTGGAGTGATCTATTGCCGTTATACCGCATGCGGTTTGGCAACAATGTTCCTAATTCCCAAACAAACCTAATGCCACAAGGTTGCAGAAAAAGATTATCGACAGCAATTTGAGGATATACACCACGATTATCATCTGATTTTAACCTTAAAAAAAAGAGCGTTACCAGTATTAAACTGATAACGCTCCCCTCTTCGGAACAAGAAAATTAGTCTTTCTTTCGGACCATTTTATTGGCATTCTCCTTGAACCCTTTTCGTGCAGACCATTTCTGACGTGGTTTCAAGTTAAATTCTTTACTGTTTTTTGCAGACTTCTCATGGGTTGCAGCCCCTTTCTCCTTTTGCTCGCGCTCATGCCTTGAACGGCGGCGGTTGGAGTTTTTCATTGTATTACCGTATCGCTGATCGTTTTTCGGCTTATCAGACTCCTCGATAATCAACAGATTGTCTGGCAATGGAATAATTTCCAGCTCTTCCCCAAGGTTTTCCTCAATACTTTCAAAGTGATTTTTTTCCGCATCACCTACAAAAGTAATAGCGGTACCTTCAGCGCCATTACGTGCCGTACGACCTACTTTATGAACATAATCAGTGTAAGTATAAGGCGTGTTGAAGTTGATTACATGGGAAACATCCTCCACATCAATACCACGTGCTGCTACACCAGTAGCCACCAAAACACGCGCTTCACCTGACCTGAACTCCTCGATAGAACGCAAACGGTAAGTTTCATCCTTATTGGAGTGAATAACCCGCACTTCACCAGGGATCGTCGCTCCCAGTTTGGAAGTGATGGCATCTGCATCTTTTTTGGAACCTGCAAAAACAATCACCTTGGTGAATTTCTCATAATCCCACAAAATTCCCGAAAGCAAGTTCAGCTTGGTCGGTTTGTTGAAAGGATACATCACATACTGACTCAGCGTATCCACTGGACGCTGTTCCTCGGAGATTTCCACCTTGATCGGGTCCCAGCAAATTTTCTGCGACATCTCATCAGACTCCTGATCGAAAGTGGCCGAGAAAAAGACGTTCTGGCGCTGCTCAGGCAACAGTTCAAGAATCGCTTCCACCTGGCGGAAAAATTCTTTCTCCAACATGGAATCCGCCTCATCGACCACCAAGTATTTAAGATCTTTCAATACCAAGAAACGGGTAACAGCTAACTCATGAACACGACCAGGCGTCGCGATCAAAATATCAGTACCACGCTCCAGCTCGTCCATCATGCGCTGCTTTCCACTACCCCCATATACAGAAGTAATGCGCAGGTTACTAAATTGCGTCAGTTGCTCAATCACCTCTCGAACCTGAAAAACCAAATCCTTGGTAGGTACCATGATCATCAGACGAGGGTGTTCGCCCTGTGCATATTGTAATTTATTGATCAATGGAATCAGATAGGCGGCAGTTTTACCAGAACCTGTTGGAGCAATCCCCACGAGGTCTCTTCCTGAAGAGATTTTCTTGATGGATTTTTCCTGTATCGGGCTCATGGTCTCCCAACCTAATTGACGAATCCCCTTCGCAAGATTTTTATTCAGTTTAATATTTTCGAAACGCACAACGATTTTGTTTAAGTTCCTTTGTCCCCTGATGGGACAAAATTATTCAGTTTGCAAAGATACAAAAATCGGGCAGGAAATTCAATCAAGCAGGGTAAATGAGCAGATCATTGTGATTTGGGGGTTTATTTGACCATGATTAGGTGATTTTGTATTGGGTTTGTTTGTTTTCCACGGGTTGGCAACCGAGGCTATTGGAGATGCACCTTCGGCGCACTATTCTTGTCGTTTATACCAAGGTTGAAACCTTAGCCTAACAGCGTCAAACCCACTGAAGTGGGTTGGGCTTGCTTTTCAAATGAATGCCCGCAGTTAGCAAAAAGGTTCTATATCTGGGGACGTTTCACCATGAAATCCGCACCAACCTGCTTTAGCAGGTTTAACCCTGTCAGACCATTGCTTTAGCTGTGGTGAAGCAAAAAATCCACACCCAAAAGTAGGGACGTTGCATGCAACGTCCGTACAGGATCCTAATCTCTTCAAATCAATCAATCACGCTCCAAGCCCAAAATCATCTCCAAGAAAGTTTGTACGATCGACAGTACGATGGAGAAGAACAAAGCGGCCCAAAAGCCACTGACATGAAAGGAGTCCACAAGACTACCTGCCATCAGGATCACCAAGGCATTGACCACAAAGGTAAAGAGTCCGAGGGTGATAACGTTAATCGGTAAGGTTAGCACAAGTAAAACGGGGCGGATCAAAAAGTTAAGAATCGACAACACAAAGGCGACGGACAGGGCGACAAAAAAGCGGTTATCTCCTGTGATCTGAGCAAGATCAAACAGCCAAACGGAAATAAGAACGGCAAGGGCCGTAACGATCAGGTTAATGATATATTGTTTCATGTTGGAATTTATAAAAAAAACCTTTGTCAACAAATGACAAAGGTTTTGATTTTTTGGGTCGTTGCAAGATGCTGTGACCTTAGATTATTACTATCACGAGACAACGCCTCGCGATAGATGAAGTCGTAGCGGGGACGCTACGACCAGCTAATTTTTATTTCATTAGATCAACATGCGAACAGGCTCTTCCAACAATTCTTTGAAAGTCTTCAAGAATGCTGCACCCAAAGCGCCATCTACTACACGGTGGTCACATGCCAAAGTAACTTTCATTACGTTGCCAGGAACAACCGCACCGTTTTTCACTACTGGTACCGCTTTGATCCCTCCTACTGAAAGAATACAAGCTGATGGAGGGTTCACAATCGAAGTGAATGACTCGATACCGAACATTCCCAAGTTAGAGATTGTGAAGGTATTGCCTTCCATTTCTGCAGGTCCCAATTTGCGATTTTTCGCTTTGGTTGCCAATTCTTTCACTTCAGCACCCAAGTGCGACAATGATTTGTTGTCAGCGAATTTAACCGTTGGTACAACCAAACCGTCTTCGATCGCTACGGCAACACCGATATGTACGTGCTTGTTGTAACGGATCTTGTCGCCGTACCAAGCTGCGTTTACTTTCAAGTTCTGACGCAATGCCAAAGCAGTAGCTTTAACCACCATATCATTGAAAGATACTTTCACTGGAGAAACCTCATTGATCTGCTTACGCGCTTTGATCGCTGAGTCCATGTCGATATCCATGGTCAAATAATAGTGAGGAGCCGTTTGCTTGGACTCTGTCAAACGAGAAGCGATGATGTTTCTCATTTTTGAGTTTGGCACTTCCTCGAAACTTTCTTCACCAACCACCTGTGGCAATTCAACTGGTGCTGCTGCTGGCGCAGAAGCTGGTGCGCTTGCAGGTGCAGATGCCTGAGGAGCAGGTGCTGCCTGTGGCGTAAAGTTCTCAATATCGCGCTTAATGATACGACCATTATCTCCCGTTCCCTGAACCTGAGCAAGGTCGATACCCTTATCGGCAGCGATTTTCTTTGCTAATGGCGAAGCTTTGATTCTTCCTCCATTGGCAGTAGTGTTTACTGCTGGTGCTGGCGCTGAGGCCGCGGCAGTAGTATTTTCAGTTTTTGGCGCTTCCTCTTTAGGTGCTTCCGCTTTTGGAGCTGAACCTTGAGAAGAATCTGCTGCCAATAATTTTTTCCAGTCAGCATCGGACTCCCCGATAATGGCAATAATACCATCGATAGGCACTGCGCCACCTGCTTCAACTGCAATATAGAGCAGTTTACCGTCAGAGTAAGACTCCAGTTCCATAGTGGCCTTATCCGTTTCAACTTCAGCAAGAATATCGCCTGTTTCCACCTCGTCACCAACACTTTTCACCCAAGTGGCAATCACCCCTTCGGTCATGGTATCACTCATTTTCGGCATGCGGATAATTTCCGCAGCGATATCCGAAGTGTCCACCGCTTCAGCTGCAGGCGCTGGGGCCGCTGCTTCTTCTTCCTTAGGCGCTGGCGCAGATTCTGAAGCACCACCATTGCTGATTTCTGCTTTCAAAGAAGTAATGTCTTCTCCTTCTTCACCAATAATGGCAATCACTCCGTCAATCGGCACGCTTGATTTCTCTTCAACGCCAATATACAACAAAGTACCTTCCTCGTAAGACTCCAGCTCCATGGTTGCTTTGTCGGTTTCCACTTCTGCCAGGATATCTCCTGACTCCACTTGGTCCCCTACTTTTTTAAGCCACGTAGCGATGGTGCCCTCAGTCATGGTATCACTCATCTTCGGCATGCGGATTACTTCTGCCATAATTCTATAAATTGTGTGTTTGGATATTAATTAGGTTTTGATTGTGTCTGATGAGCAATGGAAGAAACACCACTCAGCTATGCAATATTAAATAAATATTTTCGTTGGTAAAAAATAAAATAGGACTTGTTTCACTTAAAAACATTAAATAAATCAGTTTTATATATGGCGGGTGTTTCTTTTACCCTAATAAATAAGGAATTATAGTGTTTCAGCGAAAATCCGTTAAGTCTGAAAAAAATTAGACCCTTCTTTGATATTTTAAAAACTTAGCAACAAAGACACGCTATTGCCCTCCTCGAAAGCATAAGCATAGCGGAAACCAGCCGAAATCAAAGGCAAAGTTCGCAGGCCATTGAAGTCAAACATCACCTCTGTTCCTACCGATTTCTGATCCAAGGAAAAATTCGAATCGATCACAAGCTGATTATTCCTATTTACAAAAAGAGGGCCTTTTGAATAGCCATAATCAAAAAACATATTGAGTCGGATACGCTGCACATTCACCAAGGGCCCGATATGAATATCAGGATACCAAAATGGCAATGCATAATCAGCACCGAAAAGCGCATAGTTCTCCATCGTGAAATAACTTGCCCCACGTACCCATCCAATGGTTGAATTGTAGGTGTGCAAATTGTCAGTGGTATTCAGAAACTGATGTTGTGCTCCCGCTTTCAATCGCAAAGAATGGTGACGCCACACTCCAGGCAAGAATGCCCGCAGTAAACCACCATAAATTTCTCCTTCCATATTCCCACTTATGGAAGTTTGCCACTGCCCATAAGCTGTGAATCCCCAACGGGAATAAATATCTCTTTTGGCCTGTTTAAACAAATAGGAATAACTCAAGGTGGTATTCAAGGAATTCAACCAGCCTCGACGTTGCTCCCGAAACACGGGGGTAGTGATTTGGTTGTTCTCCCGATGCTCATAATTATCCACGAAGGTCTGATCCATTGCCACTCCCAAATTCAGGAACTGAAAAAAGCGACTTCGAGTAAGATCCAATGGCAAACTGATTTTGGTGGAAAGGTTGGTCTCGTCCCATTCTGTCATAGTTTCAACAACCACTCCATTGACCCTCCTATTCCTGTTCAATTTTCTCCCTCCATAACTTGCATTAAAAGACAGGACAGGATACCATCCCTGCCAGCTGAAACCTCCCTGATATTTGATGGCCTTTTCTGTCAGGTCATAAACCGCTCCCGCATTGAGGGAAAAATTGGACAAATTAGACTGACTCACAAAGCCGAGCATAAAATTATCCAGGCTGAGATTGGATGTGGTCGTCAGTCCCCATTGATACGGCCTAACCAAATGCGCCGCTTTGTGATAAGGCTTTTCTTCCACCGACTGCTTCGGCACATTGGCCAACAGGTCTGCCTCCTTTTCCTGCTCCACAAGGGGCTGAAAATAGTGAATGCCTGTATCCTGCACATTCTTGCCCTTGCGCCACTGCTGCGGATCCGCAGCAGCCGAAACGACATTCATGCCGCACTTCCCAAAATCATTATAATAAAGTGTTTTCAGATCATCTGAAAGAACCCCGTTGTAGGCCCCATATTTGGAGGAAGTCAGCTGAAAAGTTTTTCCACTCGCCGTATCGAGGGCATAAATATTGTCAATGCCTGATTTTGGCGAATTATAAAGCACATATTTCCCCTGCGGACGAGGCACTCCAAAATTTTCCATCGTAGGACCGAGCAGCGTAGTTTGCGCTCCAGAGTTCACATTCAGCTTTACGAGGTATTTGCCCTCTTTTTTGGTGGTTACAAACACGACATTCATCCCATCCTCAAACCAGCGCGGCGTCAGGAGATTCCAGGCGCCATCGATACTGAACGTATTTCTTACCGCACCCGAAAAGCCATCCAGCACCACCAATCGGTAATTCCCTGTTTCTGTACTCCGCACCGCCACAATCCTACTGCCGTCTGGAGAAAAAGCAGGCGCCATCAGGCGACTTTTTTGCGTGAGCTTCTCCACCTTGAGCGTACTGAGGTCCATCGTTTTGAGCACAGAATACACGCGCATCGGCCATCGGGGATCGGACTCAAACTCTGCCCACACCATTTTATTTTGTGCAACAGAAATATAGCCAGGGTTATTGAATCGCCCGAGGGTTCTAAGTAAACGCACCTCCCCGTCGGGGGAAATTTTCAACAGCTGATCTGCATGGCTTAAACCCGTGCGAACCACCAACAAATCCCCCGAAGGCAAAATTTCTGGTGCTGAATAATCAGTATAGACTTTATTTTTTCTTGGCGTGAAGTCGCTAAAATTGGTCAGTTCAATTTTTGCCAACTGTGCCTCCCACTGTTGGCGAAGGTCGGCAAGCATTTCCCCATAAGTTGCCCGTACACCACTTCCGCTGTATTTTTTGATGGAAGAGGAAAAAGCAAATGGGATAAATGGCCTGTTGAATGTCCGGCGGCTGATCTTCCCCCAAACCAAAGGATCATCGGTTTTCCGACGCACATAAGCCACCATATGATAGCCAGTAACATAATGGTTCGGGACAAAATCCTTGAAAGACGTCCCGATCTGCTTTTCGTAATTAAAGCCCCCCCGTTCAAGGAGGTTCATTCTGAAAGCACGATTAAATGCGGGGTATCGCCCACGGCCGCCACGGGTCAGGCTGGTTTCCGCCACCACAGCATCTCCCTCCCAAAACCACGAATGGGCCATCAGGCCTGCGGCGCCTCTTGCGGCGAGCGTACCTGCCAGCACTTCAATCACACTACCTGTACCTGTCCGCGCCACTTCATTCTGCACCACATGCCGATATTCATGTACCGCCAGCAGATCCAGCCAATTAATGGTACCGAGAAAATTATAATCCTGCGTTGTGTTCGTGAAAAATTCGGTTCGGCGTGGCCCCATCGATACAAAACCATTGGAGACCATCGTTTGATTCTGTAATATCAACGGCAGGCGGGTCGGTATTATTCCCAGCCCCCGCGAGACACTCCCCTGCACATGATCCAGGGTGGAACTTACATGACGTGCCAGAGAATCGGCCCCTGAGGGGTAAATTACGTCTACACTGTTATTCTTAAAATGTTTCCATTTGAGGCTTGCAGGCCCTGTATCGAGGGTTGTTTGTGCAAAAACGGCGCACAATGTCCCTAAAAACAAAACAGTGGTCAGCAGTAATTTTCGTGCAAAACGATGATTCATGTCGGATTCTGTAGGTTATAAACAAATACGAATATTTCTATAATTTTTATTCACTCAAAAACATAAAGTGATAATCTCCGACAATATCTATAATATTTGGCAAAAATAAAGCATTATTGTCATATGGAATCCCCTAATCCAAACAACCTATGAAAAATCTATTTTTACAACTGTCGTTTTTCATCCTCTTACTTGGTGCTGCCGCCTGCAAAACCGAGGAGAGTAATAAACATTTGCCCCACTATCAGGCCACTTATAATATTAAAATCTCCGTCCTTTGGGGCTCGGAAGAGTTCCCCGCAGACAGCGTAGCAGAAGCGGCATTCGGCGAATGGGTGTTCATGACCCACAATAAAAAAGTGGGTGATAAAGTTGAAAACCCTTTGCTTCGCTTTTTTGAGTTGCCGTTCACCCGCCCATCAGGAGAGCTTCAGTCCTTTATTCTGGCCGAGGAACAATCATCAGGAGGCTTGCTTTCCATTGCGGAATTGAATGTAAAAAATGGCAATGCTGGAATGTATGGCGTACTCCCTGCAAAAAAAGTCCCTTACACGATTGAGGATGAACAAATCACACTGACCGTCGACCACCCCTGGATAGATGCCGTGGCACGCATCAACCCATCGCCGGATTGGTTCGCATCCTTTACGGATGTCAGCTTACTTAGCGGAGACCAGTGGCTTTCAAAAATATCCTATTCTGCCGCTTTTCATGATGCAGGGATTTTTCATGATGAACTCGATTCCGCTTTTCAATATGCACCGCAATCCGCTATGGGCGACCTCGCTTACGTCAAAAATTTATTGGGAATCCACCCTTTTGATTTTTACTATGAAAACCCCGACAAAAAAGGCGACTACCCTTTCCGAAAAATCGTCCGGTTAGACCTTGAACTTGTCGAGGGCAGCATTCAGGCAGGAGAATAAGCCATTTCGGTTATTATTATTTGAGGTAAAAACTTTGTTCAGCCCATTTTCTTGAGAAAAATAGTATAATGAGCGAATTTCGTTGCAAGAAAAACTGTGAAACGGCAGAATTTTTACTACTTTTGCATGTCCGTTTCAATTGAGGCATCAATTTTGAACTGAACCCCTTGAATATCACAGGGTTTGAAGTTCAATCTCCGTGCCCGTCCAATTAACGCTATTCATTTTCTCTTTAAAATATATTATGCAGAGTATCAGAAACGTTGCAATTATTGCACACGTTGACCACGGTAAAACAACTTTGGTTGACAAAATTATCCACGCTTCTAAGTTATTTCGTGACAACCAGGAATTCGATGACTTGATCTTGGACAACAACGATTTAGAGCGTGAACGTGGTATTACTATTACTGCGAAAAACGTTTCCGTAAACTACAAAGGAGTAAAAATCAATATCATTGATACTCCTGGTCACGCAGACTTCGGTGGTGAAGTTGAGCGTGTACTTAAAATGGCTGACGGTGTATTGCTTTTGGTGGATGCTTTTGAAGGAGCAATGCCTCAAACACGTTTCGTTTTGAGTAAAGCATTGGGCTTGGGCTTGAAACCAATCGTTGTAGTGAACAAAGTCGATAAAGAAAACTGTCGCCCTGATGAGGTACATGAGCAGGTATTCGACTTGATGTTCAACCTTGAAGCTACTGAAGAACAATTAGACTTCGTAACTTTATACGGTTCTTCAAAAATGGGATGGATGTCAACAGACTGGCAAGACAAAACTGACTCGATCACGCCATTGTTGGATGAGATCCTGACGACTATTCCTGAGGCACCACAGCCAGAAGGTAACCTTCAGTTCCAGGTAACCAACCTTGACTATTCTTCATTTGTTGGTCGTATCGCTATTGGTCGTGTGTACCAGGGTGAGATCAAAGAAGGTCAGTGGGTAGCAGTTACTAAAGCTGACGGTTCAGTAACGAAATCAAAAGTTAAAGAACTTCAAATTTTTGAAGGTCTTGGTAAAAGAAAAGTAGAAAGCGTTTCAGCAGGTGACATTTGTGCAGTTGTTGGTATCGACGGTTTCGAAATTGGTGATACATTCACTTCTGTAGAAAATCCTGAAGCAATGCCTCGTATTGCTATTGATGAGCCTACAATGAGTATGTTGTTCTCTATTAACAACTCTCCTTTCTTCGGTAAAGAAGGTAAATTTGTAACTTCTCGCCATATCCGTGACCGCCTGTTCAAAGAAACGGAGAAAAACTTGGCCTTGCGTGTGAAAGAAACTGACACTGAGGACAAATTCTTGGTATTCGGTCGTGGTATTCTTCACTTGGCCGTATTGATCGAGACGATGCGTCGCGAAGGATATGAGCTTCAGGTAGGACAACCACAGGTTATTTTCAAAGAAGTTGATGGTGTGAAGCACGAGCCAGTAGAATTGTTGGTGGTTGATGTACCAGAAGATACTTCAGGTAAAGTAATTGAGTTGGCTACACAGCGTAAAGGTGAGTTGAAAATCATGGAGCCTAAAGGCGATCTTCAGCACCTTGAGTTTGAAATCCCTTCTCGTGGTTTGATCGGCTTGCGTAACAACATGCTGACAGCTACTCAGGGTGAGGCAATCATGACACACCGATTCTTGAAATATGCAGAATTCAAAGGTGGTATCCCTGAGCGTTTGAACGGATCAATCATCTCTATGGAGAATGGTCCAGCGACCGCTTACTCTTTGGATAAATTGCAAGATCGTGGTGTATTCTTCATCGATCCAGGAATCGATTTATACTGTGGTCAGGTAATTGGCGAGCACTCACGTAGCAATGATTTGTGTGTGAACGTTCAGAAAGGAAAGAAACTTTCCAACGTACGTGCTTCTGGTTCTGATGATGCAGCGAAAATTGCTCCTGCTCGTAAATTCTCTTTGGAAGAATCTTTGGAGTACATCCAAAAAGATGAGTACGTAGAGGTAACGCCATTGAGCATCCGTATGCGTAAAATTCTTTTGGACGAGAACGAAAGAAAGCGTGCGGCTTCTAAAGCTACAAAAGAATAATTTCAGTAATTGAAAAAAATATGAAAGCAGCATTTCCATTTGGGAATGCTGCTTTTTTTTGACCTTGATTTTCTCCAAAGATAAAACCTCTGCCTGAACAGCACAAAAAACATTCCGGTGGCCTCGAACTTTCATTTACCGAAGCCCTAACCTATCGAGAGTGTAATCCGAGGACAATACAAAATCGGGTGATCATTAGCGCCCCCCACTCCTGATCGCCAAAGAGGGCCCTGCAAAATCAGCATTAATTTGCTTCCCCTCTTCTATATTTCAGTTATCTGTCATCAGGTGTATTCAAATCAAAAAAGTGAATCGTTCAGAATAACCCCTCGACAAGCATTTCAAATTCAGGCATGATCCACAAGCCAACTTTTCAAGAATATTGTCCCTGCAAAAGCACAATAATTAAGAATTTTTGCTTATTCTTGTTTTGATAAGTAATCATAATAAATGGGAATCAGCCAATATGCAGCCTGAATATTTAAGCAATTAATGATCAGGCTTTTCGGTTTATTGCCAGTATTAAATCCTAATGAATGAACCTTACGATGGTGAATTTTTTATCTATTAAGCGAGGGCTACTCCTTGCGACAGTAGGCTTGACTCTTGGCAGCTGTGTTAGCCAAAAAAAGTATGATGAGATCCTTGAAAGAAGAGATATGCTCTCGGAAGAGGTAGCGACCGCCAATGAAGCCCTTACGCTCGCCAAAGATGAGGCGAAACGCTCCAATGAACGATTAGAGAAAAATGACCAGTTGATCGAAAGCCTTAACGATCAATATGAGCAGAATCGTCTGGAAAAAGAAAAGCTCGAAGCCAAATACAAAAATGTCAATTATCTTTATAATGACATGATGCGCAACTCTGGCAGACTCAACCAAAGTGTTGCCGAACAACAACGCCGACTGAGTGAAATGACTGCCGACCTTGAGGTGACCAAACGCAATAATGAGGCACTTGAAAAAGACCTTCAGATCCGTGAAGCCCGTGTGAAGGAACTGGAGAAGGTGGTTAAAAAACGTGACATTTCTGTGAATGCCATGAAAACCAAACTCGACAATGCGCTGAAAGATTTTGAAGTGAACGACCTTCAGGTAGAGGTTCGCCAAGGGAAAATATATGTTTCATTGGCCGACAAACTGTTGTTTGGCTCTGGAAGTATCGAAGTTGATGAAATGGGCATTAAGGCTCTTCAGCAACTGTCCGTAGTCGTGAAATCTCAGGATGGTTTCGAAGTTTCTGTTGAAGGCCATACCGACAATGTTCCCGTTTCGAGGTTCTCAAAGTACATGAACGACAACTGGGATCTATCCGTCGCTCGGGCCACTTCTATTGTCCGTATTTTGCTGGAATCTGGCGTTGCGCCTACGGCAATTCAGGCAGTAGGAAAAGGGCAGTATTATCCTGTTACCGAGAACAACACCAAAGAAGGCCGAAGCCTCAACCGCCGTATAGAAATTATCCTGATCCCAAAAGTAACGGAAGATTATATTTCTAATATTCTTCAGGGATCCTAAGCGCAGGTTTAAAACTGAAATTCACAACGAAGCTTGGGAGCATGGCAGAAGTGATGAAGGATTATTTTGAGAGCATAGTAGCGCTATTGTTGATAAATAATTCAAAATCAATTTCAATCATCTGAATTTGCAGTAGGATGACAAGTTATTCAACATGCTATAATTGCTTTCACAAAAAAATAGCGATGACCAAAATCATCGCTATTTTTTTTGCTTTATGCTTAATAAATATCCCCCAACTCATGGTAAGGTTTAAGCTATTAACAGCTGCTAAACCATGCGGGTATTTTCAAGATTCAAATGAATACTCTCTAAAATATCGGGACGGATTGGCTTGGAGAAATACTGACGTACCATCGGGTGTTCATTTGCCCGATCCATATCTTCAGAAAAGATAGAGGACGAAAGAATCACGATATACATTTTTTCGTGCATCAGTGGGTCCAAAGCCGACAACTTATCCAGGAAAGCCCAGCCATCCATTTGTGGCATTTGTAAATCGAGCATCAGCACTTGTGGCAGTAAATTCCACAGTCGCTTATCAACGATTTCTTTAAGAAAACCCAATGCTTCCACGGGATTAGAAAAGGCGTTGAGTGTCGCAACATAATTATTCCTCGACATGATCCTGTCACAGATATAATTACTTACCACATCGTCATCCACCAGGATAATATTGTTAAATGTAGCCATTGACCGTCATAATTTAAGTTAATGCTCGCCTGGCAACTTTGTACGCTTCCATTAACGCGTCTCCCCCATTTTCATGGAGCGCCACCACACCGAGTACTTCTTTATAAATTTGGAAAATATTCAAAAATAAAACGAGCGAATGTCTTTTTTTTATTCTAATTTATATAGAGTATAAAAAAACATCAACACATGACTGACCCATTGATTGATCCCCAGGACCCTGCAATTGTTGACTTTGTTCAAACCCATTGCCCAGAATACCTCTCCCCGACCAATAAGGCGATCAGATTATACTATACCGTACGGGATTCTTTTAAATATAACCCATTGTTAATATCCTTCAGGCTCGAAGACAACCGAGCAAGTAAGATTATGGAGAAAAAAGAAGGTCATTGTATTGCCAAAGCCATGTTTCTTTGCGCCTGTTTGCAAGCTGCTGGCATCCCCTCGAAACTGGGTATTGCCAAAGTCCGAAACCATATGGGCACCGCAAGGCTCGAAAAGATTCTTCGGTCTAACGTTCTGGTACCACATGGTTACACCCTCGCTTACCTCAATGGCCGATGGATCAAATGCACACCCGCTTTCAATAAAGCGCTTTGCGACAAACTTAATTGCGAAGCATTGGACTGGGATGGAGCGCACGACAGCATTTTTCAGCCTTATGACCGCAATAAGGAGCAATTTATGGAATACCTTCACGACTACGGCGCTTTTGACGACTTTCCGCTTGAGCAGGTAATGGACCTGATGCAAGCCGAATATCCCCACCTTTTTGATCAGGACAATCAGTTAATTCTTGAAGATATTCTTGCGGAATATTCATAGGTATCACCAATCAAATCAGCCCCTCTACACACCTATTCCAACAGGAAAACGATGCCAACAATTGCGATTATTTAGACCAAATGAAGAGGCGGAAATGAGGATCAGCAAGAAATCATCTACGAACAATTGACCATCACATTAATAGGCAATAAAGTAAATGATTTCTAAAAATGGGAACAGAAAATTGTTCAGCCAAACAGTTTACCGAAAAGTCCTTTTTTAACAGGCTCGGCCTTAAAACCAGCGTCGATTACTATTTGCTGAACTTCATGAGCGGCCTTGTCCGTTTCAACAGTCAGAATCTTGTCCTGATGACCGGTATTCACTGACCACTGATCATCAGAAAAATGCTGTTTCATGGTCGGCGTAACCTTGTCGATACAGCCTCCACAATTGATATTGGTTTTGAATTGGTGTTTCATGGGTTGATTTTATTTTTAAACATCAAGGAATATCCATATACTTATGCGTCTGCAAACTGATCTGCCATTGTGGGTTTTCCTTCACATACTCAATGATCATTGGCAATAGCTCTGCACTTTTACCCCACTCTACCTGAAGCAATAACTTACAGTCCTTGCCGACCTTCGCTGCATGTTCTTCCGCCCAGGCGAAATCACTTTTATGAAAGATGACTACTTTCAATTCATGAGCCACGGCACAAACCTCCGCTAAAGGCGCCTTGAATTTTTTGGGTGAAAGTGTTATCCAGTCCCAGTCTCCACTGATCGGATGGGCCCCTGAAGTTTCGATATTGGTTTGAAAACCATCAGCATGTAAAGCCGCCGTCAATGGCGCACAATTGTACATCAATGGCTCTCCTCCTGTTACCACAGCCATTCTTCCTGGGTAACTTGCAGCTTGCTGAACAATCTCCTCGGTGGATAATACAGGATGTTGTTCGGCATCCCAGCTTTCCTTCACATCACACCATACACAGCCGACATCGCAGCCTGCCAGACGGATAAAATAAGCGGCATGTCCTGCAAACCTTCCCTCTCCCTGTAAAGTGTAAAAAGCCTCCATAATTGGATAGGCCTTCCCTGCCTTGATGGCTTCTGTATATATTGCTTTTCCTTTCGTACTCATTCGGCGATTCCGTCTTTCTTCTGCCTTTGCAGAATATTAATTTTTTGAATTGACAAAATTACGATTTTTGCGTGTCTGATAAAAGCTAATCATTCATTGATCGTAGAGATTTAATCGATTAGGCGGAATGTTCGTCCGTAGATTAATGGAATGGATAGGATTAATTCTTGAAGATCACGGTATGGAAACGGATACAGAACTGACGCATACCTCTAATCTGAAATCACCTTAGGAAATTTTACCCTGTTGAGTACGGGCGAACCCACGTGTTCACCAACAGTTAGCTTGTAAAATGACTGTTTAGGTCAGACGCATGGGTCCGCCCCCAATGTCATTAAGTTAAAGGCATATTGCTTGAAGGTATGTATTAATTTGAGCAATTCTTTGAATAATGAAATGAAAATCCCGAAGGGATGATATATCATAGCCCGGGGTGAAACCCCGGGATAATAACCGACAAAATACTGAGCCCTGAAAGGGCGTAATATAAATTTCTAAACAAATAAAGAGTTGCACCCTTTCAGGGTTATAGGTTTTAGGGGAGCGATATTTCGAGGGGTTTCACCCCTCGCTATGGTATGTAATCCCTTCGGGATATAAAAACAGAAATTTTAAATACACATTAAATAACCTTTCAATTCATACCTCTCTGAATACCCTTTGGTTTAATCTGCTTTAAAGTCATAATTTCGAACAAATGATCGACTGTTTCTTAACTTAATGACATTGGGTCCGCCCCCAATGTCATTAAGTTATGTGCCTTATCCTGTAGAGACGTTATTTTTAACGTCTAATTCAATGGTGGTTTTATAGGTTTCCTCTTAGATTTATTCAAATTGTTACGTGAGTCGTTAAGAATAACGCCTCTACAAGCATTTCAAATTTAGACCTGTGTCCCTCAAAATCCTTAACTGAATGACATTGGATCTGACCCTACCAAAGCTGAATCTTATTTGGTGATATAAATTACAATTCATGTTATGCACAGCCCCCTACGACTAACCATTAATCTAATTAAAATCTTGATAATCCTTCTAATCAAGTAAAACAAGATCAAAAAAAGCCCCCAACCTTGAAAAGATTGGAGGCTAATATCATATCACTTAGATCCAAGCGGGACGTTTGAACCAACGTTATTATTGAATCAACTTAAACCGAATAAACCGCTTTCTTCGCCGACTGCATCGTATTGTACAACAATGAAGCAATCGTCATTGGACCTACACCACCTGGAACAGGCGTGATGAATTCAGATTTTGGAGCTACCGCTGCGTAATCTACATCACCAACCAAGCGGAAACCTGATTTCTTGGAAGCATCCTCCACGCGGGTAATGCCTACGTCAATCACGGTTGCGCCTTCTTTGACCATATCCCCTTTCAAAAATTCTGGAATACCCAAAGCAGCCACCACGATATCCGCCTGCAAAGTCATTTCTTTCAAATTCTTGGTACGGCTATGACAGATCGTTACGGTACAGTCGCCAGGATTTCCTTTTTGCGAAAGCAAAATACTCATTGGGCGTCCAACGATATCCGAACGGCCGATCACGACACAATGCTTGCCTGAAGTTTCTACTTCGTAACGCTCCAACAATTTCATGATCCCGAAAGGCGTCGCTGAAATATAGGCTGGCTGCCCCAAAGTCATACGTCCCACATTAATCGGGTGGAAACCATCCACATCTTTTTCTGGACGGATACGGTCCGTTACTTTCGTTACATTGATGTGCTTTGGCAATGGCAACTGCACAATCAGTCCATCGATATCGTCATTGGCATTGATCGCCTCCACTTCTTCCAAAAGGGCTTCTTCGGTAATATCCGCAGGAAAACGCTTTAGTGTTGAAGAAAACCCTACACGCTCACAGGCTTTAACTTTATGGTTCACATAGGTTTGAGAAGCACCATCCTCACCGACAAGGATCGCTGCCAAATGTGGTTTCTTTCCTCCCTGCGCCACAAAAGCAGCAGTTTCTTCAGCAATTTGGTCTTGTAGCGCCTTGGAGGTCGCTTTACCATCTAAGATCGTTGGCATTATATTATTGGGTTAGGTTTCTGGATTGTTTAAAATCAGCAGCAATTTGCATTTTTTGTTTAAGATAACAAAAGCAACAAGCCCCAAAACTGACATTTACCCACCAACAATAGCCCTTACTGACCAAATAATATTCGGCATTGTTCGTAATTTTTATGGTAAAAAAATAAAATTATCTGAATGATTATGGTTTAAAAAACCGACAAGCCTTACATTTGCAGTCAATTTTTGAAAACCATTAAAAAAATCATAGCAAACTAATGCTTCATTTTCTAACGCAGCTTTTCGGCCTGTTCGAAAAACTGCTCTCTACCTCCCCGACTGTCTTGGCGACAGCAACCAATATTGATGAACGGATCAACCAATTTCTGGACCCCTTCATTTCTGCCCTTGAAAAAGTCATTTTCTTCTCCATCAAACTTACCGACCACGTCAGCTTACCGATCGTTGTGGTTTGGCTGTTTGCGGCAGCACTGATCTTTACCTTATATTTCAAATTTCTCAATTTTAGAGGCTTCAAACATGCCTTCGACATTATCCGAGGCAAATACGACGAACCCGACTCTGATGGAGAGGTCAGCCACTTTCAGGCGCTGACCGCCGCCCTTTCGGGAACGGTAGGTATCGGTAATATCTCTGGTGTTGCTTTGGCCATTTCTTTGGGTGGCGCAGGTGCTACTTTCTGGATGATCATGGCAGGTATTTTCGGTATGGCGACCAAATTCGTCGAATGCACCCTTGCCGTTAAATATCGACTGGTGCACGAAAACGGCGTCGTTTCTGGTGGCCCGATGTATTATTTATGGAAAGGATTAAAAGACATTGGCCGTGAAAAAACAGGTAAAGGCTTGGCACTCGCTTATGCTATTCCTGCCGTCGGCTGTTCGTTTGGTGGCGGATGTATGATTCAGATTAATCAGGCGACCAAACAGCTAATCAATGTAACGGGCGGACAAAATAGCTTTTTGTATGGCCAAGGATGGATTTTCGGCTTGATCGTTGCCATCATCACTGGCTCAATCATCATCGGTGGAATTAAATCCATTGCGAAAGTAACTTCACGAATCGTACCCCTGATGGTCGTTGTTTATCTTTCAGCCGCCTTTGTGGTCATTGGTGCCCATTATCAGGAAATCCCTTCGGCTTTGCTTCATATTATTACTGAAGGTTTTAATCCAAAAGCCATGGCGGGTGGTTTCATCGGCGTATTGGTGATCGGTGTACAGCGCGCAGCATTCTCCAATGAGGCAGGTATCGGACAGGCGGCCACGGCACACGCCCCTGCCAAAACCGAGCACCCCGTTTCTGAAGGATTTGTCGGCATGATCGAGCCATTCGTCGATACCGTTTTGGTGTGTACCGTTACCGCTTTGGTGATCATCCTGACCAACTCTTTTGATCCATCAGCAACCGAAGGTGTAGAGCTAACCTCCCGTGCCTTTGCCTCAGTGATCTCTTGGTTCCCGATCGTGTTGTCCATCGCCGTCATCCTTTTTGCATTATCCACCATGATCTCTTGCTCCTACTACGGACTGAAAGCATGGACCTACATTTTCGGAGAGAACAAAGTCGCTGACCTTTCCTACAAATTGATCTTCTGTATCTTCGTCGTTATCGGTTCTTCCCTTTCACTGACCGCCGTGTTCCGCTTCGGTGACGCGATGGCATTCGCCATGTGTGCCCCAAACATCATCGGGCTTTATTGGCTCGCGCCGATTGTCAAAAAAGACCTGAAGGAATACCGCCAATGGATCAAGGATTATGATCTGAAGCGGGAAAAGGAAATGGTAAAATCTTAAGTTTAAAATATTGAAAAGGCTCCTGTAATTGGGAGTCTTTTTTACTTATATAGATTTTGATAATCACAACCAAATAATATTCAGAGCGCTGTACGGATGCACCCAATGTCATTGGGTTAAGCGCGTTATCCTGTAGAGACGTTATTTTTAACGTCTAACACAATGCTGATTTTGCAGGCTTTCTCTTAGATTTATTCAAGTTGTTACGTGATTCGTTAAGAATAACGCCTTTACAAGCACTTCGAATTTAGACCTGAATCACCCGAAAATCCTTAACTTAATGACATTGCGGATGCACATGTGTGTATCCTATATTCACCTAAAAATAGAACTTCGGGCAGACACACAGGTCGGCCCCTACAGCTTTTCAAGATAAGTTTGTGGATGATTTACAATTTGCAGATTATCGCCATGGAATTAATTCCTTGGAAAATAGATAATAATTCTACGCAACATTTAGACAAATGACATACATCGATTATATATTAGACCTTTTCAAAAATACCCCACGCCAAGGACCTGGAAGTACCGCAGAAAGTTTACAAGCTTTGGCGTTGATGGATTTACCGAATGAAGCATTAACCATTGCTGATATTGGTTGCGGTAGTGGAAATGCGACCCTTACCCTCGCCCAAAACACGCAATCCAAAATTACGGCGGTAGATCTATTTCCTGAATTCTTGAATCAACTTGAAATCAATGCTGATAAAGTAGGTTTGATCGATCAAATCCAAACCTTGAAGGCTTCGATGGATCAATTGCCTTTTGAAAAAAACACTTTTGATATGATTTGGTCTGAAGGAGCGATTTACAATATGGGCTTCAAGAAAGGCACCAAGCAGTGGCGAAAATTCCTTAAACCAAAAGGTTATTTGGCCGTCAGTGAAATCACCTGGACCACCAATGACCGACCAAAAGAACTGAATGATTTTTGGAATGAAGCTTATCCTGAAATTGATACCGCCGCCAACAAGATCAAAGTCTTGGAGGAAAACGGCTATCGATTGGTGGGCTATTTCTACCTGAAACCTGATAGTTGGATCAAAAATTATTACGAACCACTCGCCTTGGAATTCGACGCCTTCCTTCAAAAGCATGATCACTCTGAGGATGCCAAAGCGATTGTAAAAGAACAAATTGAAGAATTCGAGCTGTATAAGAATTACCAAGATTATTACAGTTATGGGTTTTATGTCGCACAGAAAATCATCAAAACGCCATCATCGAATTAACAAACTTTAACTGCAACCTAAAACAAAATTGGAGAGAAAAATTTAACTTTATAATGATTTACATTGATTAATGTAAGTATTTAAACATTAAATTTTCATCAACACAACATCATCATTATGAAAAAGACTTTTCTGCTCAGTATTCTTTGTATAACAGCATTTTTCACACAAGCACAAGATTCAAAATTTGATTTTAGGTTCGGTACTGGTTGGACCTTCACCAATTCGGGAGATGATTACTTCATTATGATTGAAAATGAAGTCAATTATAAAGCTACACCTTATTTTGCTTTCAGTGGCAGTTTAGGCTTTGGGCAAAACACACAGGTTGGGGCGACAACCAATACCTATGGATCATTTTATCAAGTGAATACAAACGCCTACTTTTCTCCTTTTAAGAACAACAAGCAAAATGATTTCCGATTAGGGGTAGGCTTAGGACATATTTGGGAAAGAAGCGGAAATTATTACTACAGCCCCTCTCCTTCGGATCAACCGGTATTAGATTATGCAAAGAATAATTTTGTGGCTAATTTCATTTTAGAAAACACCTATCAATTAAATGACCGATTTTCCCTTGGTGCCAAAATCTTCACTCAGATGCATGACACCAACAATGGTTTTCATTCAGGTGCAATGATCAAGGTAGGCTACAAATTTTGATCGCCGCTAAGTTTAAGTAAAAATATGCCATAACCACTGATTCACCTCAGTGGTTATTTTTTTATCTAACCCTATCTAAACTTGTTAATTTGATATAAACTTTCATTAAAATGCTCTGAATTGTGAATATTTATAGATATATTTTAAGGTATTTTTAATCAACCGAAAATGACATGAAAAAAGGCATCCTAATATTAGCCCTAATTACCATGAGCTTTTTAGCCCATGCACAAGATTCCAAATTCGACATCAGGATGGGAGGTGGTTGGTCTTTTATTGGTTCAGGAGATTACCACCAAAGTATGTTCGAAAGTGAGTTGAACTACAAAAGTAACCATTACTTTGCCTTCAGTGCAGGTTTTGCTTTTTCACAATCCTATACTGCGGCAGTTAGTACTAACGGCTCCATGCTTCAATTGAACGGTAATGCGTTTATATCTCCTTTTAAAAATAACCAAAGAAATGATTTTCGAATAGGTTTAGGTATATCTAATATGTGGATTACAAGTGGGAGTGATTTACCGAAAAACGACAACTCATTTTATAATACACAATCCGATCGCACATCCCTTGGCGCAAACCTTATTTTAGAGAACACCTTTGCAATCAATGATCATTTTTTGATTGGTATTAAAGGTTTGGTTCAGGCTTACGGCGACACCGCTCATTCAGGAATTTTGGGTAAAATTGGTTATCGTTTTTAATGACAAAAACATGGTAGGGTCAAGCCTTTGTGCTTGCCCTTTATTGACCGTAAAATACATTCTGGTCAAGCACGTAGGCCTTACCCTACACCGTTCAAATAATATTCGCAAGACAAAATAAAATTATGGTTGTTCAACAGCCCCAATCACCACCTTGAACAAACCAAACTATTCCACTACCTTTGCGCTCAATTTTGAGCTGAAAGAAATGGAATTAGAGATACTTTATCAGGATAAATATTTTTGTGCGATCAATAAACCAGCTGGGCTGATGGTCCACAAATCGTGGGTGGCACGCAATGCCGAACACTATGCGATGCAATTGTTGCGTGATCAGTTGGGGCAATATGTTTACCCTGTTCATCGCTTGGATCGTGCTACAAGTGGGTTGTTGCTTTTTGGATTGAGTTCTGATTATTGCACCGCCGCACAGACCTTGATTCAGGAGAAAAAGATCACCAAAAAATATTGGGCATTGGTGCGTGGCTATGCGCCCGAAGAAGGTAAAATCGACCGTCCGCTGTCATCCGAATATTCTGATATTGAAAAAGAGGCCTTGACCATTTTCAAGAAATTGGAACAAACCGAAGCGCCTTATAAAGTAGCCGACCGCTACCCTGCCTGCCGCACAAGTCTGATGGAAGCCCAACCGATCACAGGCAGAACCCACCAATTGCGTCAGCACTTTGCCAAATTGCGCCATTACATCATCGGCGATAACAAACATGGCGATCATAAACTCAACAAAGGTTACAAAGCACTTTTGGGCTTGGAAAATATGTTGCTTCACGCCCGCAGCCTTTCTTTCATTCATCCTTACACCAAAGAACAGATTGACATTGAGGCGCCAATTCCCGATTATTATGATAAGATTCTGACAGATTTGGGGTATTCACATCATCGATAAAATGCCTGTACGGACGTTGCATGCAACGTCCCTACATCAGCCAATTTCGTAATCTAAATTGTATAAAAATCATGGTAACCCCGTAAATCAAGGTAATCATGGCCAAAACACCCTCCAACACCTATCACCAACCTAAAACCACCCAAAGTGACCGCACCTAAAAAGAAAAAAGCCTCGATCAATTCCATCAAATACGCCTTCAAAGAGATCATCTACCCAAGAAGAAAAATCCTTTTTCTCGGCTTGGTTCTGATTGTGATTAACCGCTTAGCTGGATTGGTTTTGCCTGCAGCATCCAAGCAACTCATCGACGAAGTTATTACACCTGAACGCCTTGATTTATTGAAATATGTTTTGATGGCCGTCGGGACAGCCGTATTGGTTCAGGCGCTGACCTCATTTTTCCTTACCCAATTATTAAGCGTTGAGGCGCAAAAATTAATCGCCGAACTCCGCATCAAAGTCCATCAGCAAGTGATCAAATTACCTTTGGATTATTTCGACAACACCAAGTCGGGCGAGGTGGTCAGTCGCATCATGAGTGATGTAGAGGGTGTCCGAAATTTGGTTGGAACAGGATTAGTACAGCTTATCGGAGGACTCTTAACCGCCGTTTTATCATTATTCTTGCTGATCAATATCTCTCCAAGCCTGACCGCCTATGTCTTAATCCCTTTGGGGCTTTTCGCCCTGATCTCCATGCGAGCATTCAAATACATCCGTCCGATTTTTCGGGAACGATCCAAAATCAAAGCCGAAGTTACAGGTCGATTGACAGAATCTATCGGAGGAATCAGGGTCGTAAAAGGCTTCCATGGTGAAGATTTTGAAATCAGCATTTTCGAGGAAGGTGCCTACCGCTTGTTTAACAATGTCAAAAAATCATTGATCTCCACCTCCATCATCACCTCCTCTTCTACCCTTTTGCTGGGCTTGGCATCGACAGGCATCATGGGCTTGGGTGCCTATCGCATCATCAGTGGAGAAATGACCATCGGAGACTTTTTTGCTTTCACGCTCTACCTCGGGTTTATGGTCGCTCCGATTGTTCAGATGAGCTCAATCGGTACACAAATCACCGAAGCTTTTGCAGGGCTGGATCGCATGGAAGAATTGTTCAAACTCGACAAAGAAGGCGAAGAGGAAGACCGCAACAAAACACTCGATCGACCCAACGGACATTTGATATTTGATCAGGTGAGTTTTTCTTATGAAGAAGGAAAAGAAGTATTGCATAATGTATCTTTTGAAATGCCCGCAGGAAGTGTAACCGCCTTGGTCGGGAGTTCGGGCGCAGGAAAATCAACCATCGCTGGACTGACCGCAAGCTTTCTGCAAGCCACCGACGGCAACATCAGCATCGATGGCATTGATCTGAAAGAAATCGAACTGGATGCCTATCGCCAACATTTGGGATTGGTATTGCAGGAAGACTTTTTATTTGAAGGAACGATCCGAGAAAACATCATCTTCGCCAAACAGGACGCCACGGATGCCGAACTGCAAAATGCGATCAAGTCCGCCTATGTCAATGAATTCACCGACCGCTTTGATGAGGGTATCGAAACGCTGATCGGCGAAAGAGGCATCAAACTTTCGGGCGGACAGCGTCAAAGAATCGCCATCGCTCGTGCGATCCTCGCCGACCCAAAAATCTTGATCTTGGATGAAGCTACCTCAAGCCTTGACACCGAAAGCGAAGCCCTGATCCAAGCATCCTTAAATCAACTGATGCACGGGCGAACCACCCTCGTGATCGCTCACCGCCTGAGCACCGTCCAAAAAGCTGACAACATCTTGGTGATGGAAGACGGCCAAATCATTGAGAGTGGCAATCATCAGCAATTGATTGAAAAGCAAGGGCGATACCATCAGCTGTTTACCTATCAGAGTAGGATTTAAATGTTGTCACAAAATCGGCATTTTAAGACTATGATTTCCTTGATTTAAAGGATTACCATGATTCTTATTCGGAGGAGATTAAAGGAATATAGATCATCGGTACGGGCTGACCCAATGTTATTAAGTTAGCAGATTATCCTGTAGAGACATTATTTTTAACGTCTAACAAAATGCTGATGATGAAGGCTTCCCTTTGATTTACTCAAATAGTTACGTGAGTCGTTAAGAATAACGTCTATACCAATCATGGTCAAAAATAATCCTTGAAAATCTCCTACAAACTTCCTTACCTTCGTGCCATGAAAACGGTTATCCTAAAAATTGTCATTAAAAAGCATGGCAACGCCATTCCTTTATCGGTCGATCAGCACCGCAGAATCCCCTGCTATTCTCTGAGCAGTTACGAATTCGAAGAGAAACTTTTTCAGATAGAATACAACCCACAGAGTGGTGTCACGGAGGCGGCCGTCATTCAAGAACACCTGATTTCATTGCACAAAAAATTCAAAATTCACCGTTTCGAAATATTGAAATAATCACCTACCCGCTTGAAAATATCAAACAGAATTGAATAATATTTGATATTTTATCATAAATTAGCTCAATTCATAAATAAAACACCAATTGCCTAACCCATGGAAACAGAACACAATTTTATCATCGACTTCGATAGCACCTTTATAAAAGTTGAATCTTTGGACTATATGGCTGAGAAGGCCTTTGCTCGTGAAGATGAATCTGAAGCAGCGCATTTAAGTCAGCAATTCAGAGCCATCACTGATCAGGGAATGAGCGCCGAGATCACCTTTGAAGAGTCCATCAACAAACGCCTTAATTTCCTTAAAGGTGACCGCAAATTAGTGGCTGAAACGGTCGAAGAACTTAAAGGACTGGTAACGGAATCCTTTCGCGCCAACCGCAAATTTCTCGAAGACCATGCCGATAAAATATTCATCGTTTCCAATGGCTTTATTGACCTGATTGCCCCAGTGGTGGCAGAATACGGCATTCCTGAATCCAATATTTACGCCAACCGTTTCATCTACGGCCCTGAGGATCGTATTATTGGGATGAACAAGGAAAATCCTTTGAGTAAAAATCAAGGAAAAGTAAAGGTTACCAAAGCCCTGAGCCTTGAGGGATTTGTTTATGTGATTGGTGACGGATATACGGATTATGAAATTAAAGAAGCGGGCTTAGCGACCAAGTTTTATGCCTTTACGGGGAATGTTAGCCGTGAGAAGGTAACCGCTGTCGCAGATCACATCGCCCCATCGTTGGATGAGGTGCTTTTTGATTTAGGCATTGAAGGCGCTGTTTCCTATCCAAAATCGCGTATTAAAATTTTACTGCTTGAAAACGTTCATAAATCTGCGGAAGAACGCCTGCGTGATGAAGGTTTCGATGTAGAAACCTATGCCGCAGCGATGGATGAGGACATGCTGATTGAGCGCATTAAAGGGGTGTCGATTGTCGGTTTACGATCGAAAACACAACTTACCCGCCGTGTCATTGAAGCGGCAGACCGCCTGGTAGCTGTGGGTGCTTTTTGTATTGGAACCAATCAGATCGATTTGCCTGCCTGTACTGAAAAGGGCATTGCAGTCTTCAACGCACCATATTCAAATACACGCTCGGTTGTGGAGTTGGCTTTGGGGCAGATCATCATGCTGATGAGAAATGTGTTCGATGCTTCGATGAGCATGCACTCTGGAAAATGGAGCAAAACTGCTGAGGGCTGTTTTGAAATCCGTGGAAAAAAACTCGGCATTATTGGTTACGGAAATATTGGTGCACAGCTGAGCATTTTGGCGGAAGCAGCGGGTATGGATGTTTATTATTACGACCTGGAAGAAAAATTGCCTTTGGGTAATGTAACCAAGTGTGAAACGCTTGAAGAGTTGCTGCGCCTCTCTGATGTGGTCAGCCTGCACGTAGATGGGCGCCCAGACAATAAGAATGTCTTCGGCGAAAAGCAATTCAGCATCATGAAAGATGGCGTGGTATTCCTAAACCTGAGCCGCGGCCATGTTGTGGATGTTAATGCCCTGAAAAAGTACATTGACAACGGAAAAATCCTCGGCGCCGCTGTGGATGTATTCCCGACCGAACCACGCAGCAATAAAGACCCCTTCGAGTCGATCCTTATAGGTTGCCGAAACACCATCCTGACTTCGCATATTGGTGGGTCAACATTGGAAGCTCAGCAAAATATTGCCGCCTTCGTTCCTTCAAAACTCATTAATTATATCAATGCTGGAGAGACGCTTAACAGTGTCAACTTCCCAGAAATTAAGCTGTCGAAAATTGATGGCGCCCACCGCCTGATGCATATTCACCGCAATGTGCCAGGAATCTTGGCCAACATCAACCAGGTATTCGCCAAACATAAGTGTAACATCCTGGGGCAAAGCCTTAAAACCAACGAGTCAATCGGTTACCTGATCACGGCGATTGATAAACAATATGATGCGGAAGTCGTAGAGGATTTAAAAAACATCCCCGATACGATCAGCTTCAGAGTTTTATATTAAGCCATGATAAAATAAGCAAAAAATATAGACAAACCCTGCCAGCGCACTCATTGCCTGTCAGGGTTTATTTTTTTTGAATTCATGACTTACAATATTGCATCGACTGATACGGGGGTGAAGTAATCACTTAACCCACTCCCCCACTATGAAAAAAGCACTGATCACGGGCATCACGGGCCAAGATGGCGCCTACCTCGCCGAATTATTGCTCGAAAAAGGATATGAAGTTCACGGGATTAAAAGAAGAAGTTCTCTGTTCAATACCAGCAGGATCGATCACCTCTATCAGGATTTACACCAAAAAAATGTCCGCCTGAAATTGCACTATGGCGATTTGACAGACTCGATGAACCTCACAAGAATCATTCAGGAAGTTCAGCCCGATGAAATTTATAACCTCGGCGCCATGTCCCATGTAAAGGTCTCCTTCGACACCCCAGAATATACCGCCAATGCAGACGGTACAGGCACCTTGCGAATTCTCGAAGCCATCAGGCTGTTAGGGCTGGAAAAAAAGACCCGTTTCTATCAGGCCTCCACGTCGGAGCTCTACGGAATGGTGCAGGAAATCCCACAACGAGAAACCACACCTTTTTATCCCCGCTCCCCTTACGCAGTGGCCAAACTGTATGGCTACTGGATTACCGTTAATTATCGCGAGGCGTACGGAATGTATGCTTGCAACGGCATCCTGTTCAATCATGAATCTCCTTTGAGAGGCGAAACCTTCGTTACCCGTAAAATTACACGCGGAGCCTGCAAAATTGCCCTTGGCTTAGAAGACACCATCTTTTTGGGTAACCTTGACGCCAAACGGGACTGGGGACATGCCAAAGACTACGTTAGGGCAATGTGGCTGATGCTTCAGCAGGATGAAGCCGAAGATTTTGTTGTTGCCACAGGGAAAACCACCACGGTCAGGGAGTTTATTCAAAAGACGTTTGCTGAACTGAAGATCGAAATTGCTTTTGAAGGGGAAGGTATTAACGAGGTAGGAAAAGTAGTCCAATGCAATGGAGAATATCAGCTCGAAAAGGGAGCGACAGTGGTTCAGGTCGATCCAAAATATTTCAGACCCACAGAAGTGGAACTACTGATCGGAGACCCTTCTAAAGCAATTGACAAGCTGGGTTGGACACTTGAGTATGATTTGGATGGCCTTGTCAAGGATATGGTCAGCAACGACCTTGAGGTGTTCAAGCGAGATCAGTTCCTCGAAAATGGCGGCCACAAGGTGTACCGACAATATGAGTAACGATTGATACAACACTACGGGCGGCTTCAAATTTTAGCCACCACTTTATATAGAGTCTCGAAAGGGGCTCTTTTTTTGTGCCGAAAACAGGCATCAGGCGATCCAATTGAAATCAGCAGCTTAGACAGCACCCAACAGCACATTGAAATTCTGAGCTCCGAGCACCACCCATATCACTCTCCCCCCATCAACTGCACTCCCATATTATGAAGGTCGTAATATGACCTCAATATGACGAGCGAAAATTACGATACTCCCTCAAAAAGCCTTTTTAAGAAGCTAAAATCAACAATACAAATTAACACACTCTCTGAAAAACAGGAAAATCAGAATTTTATTTCACCGCTATAACCATTCCCAAATTTTCTTTTGAATAAGCCTTAAAAACCCCCAATCAGCAGGTTAAAAACCCAAATACACAAAGTACGACAATTGTCATGAATATTAGAATATTAATATTTTACAATAAAAGCAAAATTATGTTTCTACAGGTGCATATTACCGAATCATCAATAGAACAAGCCTCCCATTCACAGAATATATATACAGTAGGCCATTCATTATCAAATCAACACTAAAAACCCACTGAATTAACATTATCATAAACAATAGGCGATATTTACCGATATTATTAACACAAGGCGCATATATCAAACTTTTTTTAAAATATTTTAAAAATTTTTTAGTCTACTTTTGAATCACAAATCAAAATTTTCATTCTTAAACTACGCCAAAACCAAATAAATTTTGGTCTTTATCATTATTGCAAAATATAGGCTGACGGGCTGAATTTTATGATAAAATGAAAAGTTTGCCCTTTATAAATTACTATGTACATTTGTAATGTCATCAGAGAGAAACAAAGCGATGACAGTTGAACATTGAATTTTAAATTGTACGGTCATGAAAGCCATCAAAATTTTAGTAGCATTATTCTTATTAAGCGGGAGTGCTTACGCTACTACTCCACCATCTACTGCCAATGAAGTTGTAGCGGAGGCGAACATGAATTTAATGATCGTGAGCTTTGATCACACCAACAATGAGTTGGTGATTTCTGATCAGCAAAACACGACCGTAGATTACAATACAATGATCGACTTGAACAAAGCAAATGATCTGGCGTACCGCACAAGAATCTACCGTTACTTCGGTGGTTTACTGAAAGCCGAAACAGAAAAATTTGCAACGATCCGTTACAGCAAAAATGGATCAACAACAACGGTTCCTTTCACCCGCCAAAATTTATCTCAACTGGTGGAGAAAGCAATCAACTAAAAGAAGAAAGTAATAAGGTTAAAGGATAAGCATTAGAGGCTCCTGCGAGACATCGCAGGAGTTTTTTTTATGCAAAAAATCCTATTCACACCACCCTAACCCTTTTCCCACACTGTATAATCAGCAGTGCTGGAAAGTCCCATACGTAGTAGAAACACACATATCGTCTACATTATCAATTTCGCAAGTTTCGAGTATGTTTACCTGTCAATTTTACGACAATCATAATCAAGTAATTTTTTTTGAAAAATTTTATAACTTAGTTAAAGACCCCAACCTTTTTCTAACCACTGTTATTGGTGTTAAACCATAGAAAATATCGCAAAACGACCCACTGTCAGAATGTCAATTTTAGACACCATTATAAGGATTTGTTAATCTAAAAATCCTACTTACCTTTGATACATCGAAACAGTAAAACAACGTTCTGCGAAGGACTTCAAAAAATTTTTTTATACTTTAAATTTACCGTTATGAGAGCTTTAAAATTATTCATCGTGGCTTGCCTTACAGTAATCGGATCAACTGCAATGGCTCATAACAACAACACTGCATCATCAAGTTCGGTCGTTGTAGCTTTCAACAAATCAAGCAAGACTTTGGAAATTGCCAAGGCTGGTGAGATTAATGAAAATATGAATACGGTAATAGATCTGAATCAGATTGACAACCTGAACTACAAAGCAAAAGTATATCGCTATTTTGGAGGAATCGTTCGCCATAACGCGATGGGTTTCGAAACCATCAAAATCAATGATGGTGCAAATACCAACGAAGTGGTTTTCAACAAAGAAAATTTGGCGGAGGTTATCAATAGCTTGATGAAATAGGTAGCCGTTCATCGGTTTGCTCTACAGCCCTGAGAGTGAACAAATTCCCTTGGCTGGACATAAAAAAAAAGGCTTATCCTCAGTGGTTAAGAAATCAAAATACCACCCGATACAAGTCGGCAAACACGGATCACCTACCTGCAATTCAATTTTGATACGCATTAAAATAAAAGCTTAATCGCTTAATAGATTATAAAAGGCACTGTCAGTTATTGACAGTGCCTTTTTTACGTCATTGCAAAACAAAGGAATCACAGGAAGGTTTTTTAAGTACATTATTCCAGAACCTGCCAGATGTACTATAAACTAAAAAGAATACTTGCCCCTATTGACTTTTCCGCACAGGACGAGCAAATTATCACCTTCCTTTCTGCCATTGCCCGTATGGTTGACGTCGAGGAAATATTTTTCCTGCACGTCATTCCACAAGATCATTGGACTAAAGAGCCTGGCTATAGCACTGGCCAAAGCATTGAAGAACTCCTTGAAAGTAAATTCGCTACAGGTGTTGCCGAACACTTCAAAGATCACCCTACGCAAATACACTTTAGAATAAAACATGGAAGCAAAGCGGAAACCATTGTTACTTATGCTAAAAATAAAATGATCGACCTGATCGCCATTGGAAAAAAACGCTTCCGACCTGACCCCTCCCCTAAACCCGTTCCTGAGGAAGCACTGAAATACAGCCACCCAATAGAATTCTTGACCTCCTCGCCCATTGTCGAAAAAGAAAGCAGTGGCTATCTTGTGCGCAAAGTCGCCAATATATCCCCCTGTTCCATGCTCATTATTCCCGAAAACCTACCTGCGACTATTTCCCACGTGATTGTGCCCGTGGATTTTAATGACGCCTCAAAGGTCGCCATGGAGAAAGCCTATGAGATTTCATTCCAGTCTGCTAACAACCCAAAAATTGACTGCCTGCACGTTTTCAGTGCTCCTATCAATGGTTTTCATACAGGAATGAACTATAAAGACTGGATAGATTCTATTGCCGAGGGACGGCGTCGAGCATTTGAGGATTTTTTCAAAAAGACAAGAATCCCTGAAAGGTCGGCCGTGAATTGCAAGTTTATTCACGACCCTGAGGGGGACTCGGCAAAAGTGATTGCTCGCTATGCACAACAAATCAAAGCTTCTGCTATTTGCATAGGAACGGAAGGCCGCTCCTTTTTGGCAAGCCTGATTCTCGGCGATGTCGCCGAGCGATTATTGGCC
Organism: uncultured Persicobacter sp.; assembly: GCA_947498325.1. Taxonomy (GTDB): domain Bacteria; phylum Bacteroidota; class Bacteroidia; order Cytophagales; family Cyclobacteriaceae; genus Persicobacter; species Persicobacter psychrovividus. The sequence goes on along the minus strand of CANMKE010000001.1, from coordinate 493,774 downwards.
TACGAACTCCGCCAGCCATTATTTATTATTAAAGACCGAACAAAAAATATCGGTTTCTTCGATGCACTCTTCAAACTGTAATCGAATGGCAACTTAAGCACACAAAAAATAACTTCAATCAATTTATGCTCGCAAAGGTTTTGCGGGCATGGTTGATTTCCAGAATTTTTTAAATTCCACATAAGGCCTTAACTCTTCGCCAGCTTCCACGCCTTTATTTGAATTGATCGGAAAACCAGAACGATCATACTGTTGTTCTTGCTTGATTTTCTTCCACTCCGTTTTTTCTTTTTTCTTCTTTTTTCTTTTTGACTTTCGCTCATCAACACCAATGCCGAATACCGCACCCGTGGAAAAGAGCATCACAAAAATCAATACTGCGGTGCTTTGTAATTTTTTTCGCATACCTATGGTTTAATAATAAATTTGATTGATTACTAAACAATAACTTACTGAAGTAAGGTTTGGTTCACCTTTCGCTCATAATCCCTTGCCAACAGAAGATAAGTCGGACAAAAGCACGAATTAATGATCTTTTGTAATTTGCAAATCGTAAAATTTGGATAAACTATCCTATTTTTGGAATCATTCCCAAATTGAATATTTAGACATGACAAATAACCCACTTTTAGTAGCGCATTTCGAGCACCCTTTAGAAGCGATCCCATTTGATCAGATTAAAGAGGAACATTTCTTGCCTGCGCTTGAGGAGGCCATCCGTCAGGGAAAGGCCGACATCGAGATGATTAAAACGCAAAAAGAAACGCCTTCCTTTGAGAACACCATCGTAGCACTGGATCAGGCAGGGAAATTGGTAGGCCGAGTTTCATCGATCTTTTTCAATCTGAATTCCGCAGAAACCAATGAGGAAATTCAAAAGATAGCACAGGAGTTTGCTCCCAAGCTGACCGTTTACAGCAATGAGATTTCCATGGACGAAGCCTTATTTGAAAAAGTAAAGCAGGTGCATGACCATACCGATAAATCATCGCTTACTGCTGAACAGCAAACCTTATTAGAGAAAACATATAAAAGTTTTGTCCGAAATGGCGCCCTCTTGTCCAAAGAGGACAAATCACGCTTAACGGTCATCAATACGGAGCTTTCTAAGGCTTCCCTGGAATTTGGAGAAAATGTATTGGCTGAAACCAATAAATATGTCAAATTCATTGACAACAAAGAAGCCTTGGCAGGACTCCCAGAATTCGCCCTGGAAGCTGCTGCGGAAGAGGCCAAACAAAAGGGCAAGGAAGGCCAATATGCACTCACCCTGCAATACCCTTCTTACATTCCCTTGATGACCTATGCCGACAATAGAGAATTGCGAGAAGAGCTCTTTATGGCTTCAGGTCAAAAAGCATTTAAGGGTGATGAACTCGACAATCAAGAAATCATCAAAAAGATTGTGCGCCTTCGCCACGAGAAAGCACAGATTTTGGGTTATGCCACCCATGCTGACCTGACCCTCGAAGAAAGAATGGCGGGCACACCGCAAACAGTAACCGCCTTCTTACAGGATTTAATGGAAAAGGCCAAACCTGTTGCGGAAGAGCAGGTGGCTGAGGTGCGTGCCTTTGCGCAAAAAAATGGATTGGAAGGCGACCTTCAGCGGTGGGATTGGGCGTATTATGCCGAGAAATTGAAAAAGGAAAAATTCGCCATTGATGATGAGGTATTGAAGCCTTATTTTTCTTTGGAGAAGGTAGTCAATGGCGTTTTTGAAACGGCCAAACGCTTGTATGGCATCACTTTCAGCGAACGAAAAGACATCCCCGTGTATCATGAAGAGGTTACCGCTTATGAGGTAAAAAATCTCGACGGCAGCTATGTCGGTTTGTTCTATGCGGACTTTTTCCCACGACAAGGAAAACGAAATGGTGCGTGGATGACCTCTTACCGAGATCAATCGAATGTAAATGGTCAGCAGCAACGTCCACATATCTCGATTGTCTGTAACTTCACCAAACCAACGGCCACCAAGCCAAGCCTGCTGACGTTCAACGAGGTCACCACCCTCTTTCATGAGTTTGGCCATGCGCTACACGGCTTACTGGCCAACACGACCTACAGCACCCTTTCTGGCACGAGTGTTTACTGGGACTTTGTGGAGCTTCCGAGTCAGGTGATGGAAAACTGGGCTTATGAGAAAGAATGTCTGGACTTGTTTGCTCAGCATTATGAAACGGGGGAGAATATCCCTATGGAATTAATTCAGAAAATTAAAGATTCGGCCAACTTCCTTGAGGGATATCAGACCATGCGACAGATCAGCTTCGGGCTCCTCGATATGGCCTGGCACGGTACTGTTCCCAATGAGGACACGAAGGTGGCTGATTTTGAAGGAACAGCCATGGCTGCTACGGAATTATTCCCAAAGGTCGAAGGCACCTGCATGAGTACCGCCTTCAGCCACATTTTCCAGGGAGGGTATTCGGCAGGTTACTATTCGTATAAATGGGCAGAAATTCTGGATGCTGATGCATTTGAAGCCTTCAAAGAAAAAGGGCTTTTCAATACTGAAACTGCTCAGGCGTTCAAAGAGCATGTGCTTTCTAAAGGTGGCAGCGAACACCCGATGATCCTGTACAAAAGGTTCCGGGGACATGAACCCAAGACTGATGCATTATTAAAACGGGCAGGATTAGCGAAAGCTTAGTGCGTGTTGAATACCATCGGCCTACTATACAAAAAGCCACCGTTGAAAAACGGTGGCTTTTTTTGGGGGGGAGGCTTCAGCTCCTTTCCCCTATGTCCTTAATCAGTTGATCGTCAATTTAATAAAACAGCTCTTCCTTATAGAATGCTGGACAAGGCAGTGATTTATAATTATCACGGTTTCTTTTCAGTGGGTGTCGCTTGATCAAAATTTTGATGGATACCTCATGGGCACCACCGAAACTTTTACTTCCCGTACCTCCGAGCCCGAAATCGAAACTGTAGCCGAACTCAAAAATATCATAAGTCAAGCCCATCGTCATGACAAGTGCCTGATTATTGCTTACTGCTTCAGGATAAAAAGGAATCGGCACCCCACGGTACCACATCCCGATCGTTACTGGGTAATGGTAATATTTTATCCCTGCGGAAAGGGTTTCAAAATCCCCCTGACGCTCATAAATCATACTTGGTGACACTGCCAGGCTCCGAAGCTTGGAGTTGAAAACGTTTTCCTTAATCTTGAAATTCCCTCCTACGGCAAAAGTGTAACGGATAGGTATGGAACTGATTCCCGACTCCTGAAAAGATAAAGTGGGACGCGCCAAATGATAAACGGCACCTGAAAACCACAAATTCCGAGTGTAAACCACTACGCCAGTATTCACATCGAAGCTATTGTAGGTACCAAGGTTATTCTTAATGTCGGGAGGAATAGGATAAGTACCTTCCCCATCCACAAATATCAGCTTATCCATGTCCAAACTTCGGGAACCCGCAACAAACGAGACACCTGGGCGGATAATCAGCTTATTCTGAATCCGCAACATATAGGAGTACATAAAATTCATTTGGTTGGTGGCCAGGTTAGCCGTACCGATACGGTCTGAAGTAGCCATAATACCGAAACCACTATTCAGTTTCCTGACATTATAATCCCACGAAACGGCATGGGTTTGCACCGCCTGTGGTAGTTGCGGCCACTGCACACGGTTGTTCATCGTTACCCTGTGGTAAGGAGTCGCGCCCACAAAGGCAGGGTTTATATAAAAAGGGGCATTATAGAACTGAGAAAACAGAAAATCCTGCGCTTGAAGTTTTTGGCAGCATAGTGCACTCAGCAAAATAATAATGATTGTACATTTTTGCCTCATAGGTTGATATTTGTGACCAGAACAAGCGTAAGATTACGGCTATTTTGTCCTGATTTATTTATTAATATAAAAGAATATCCTTTGCTCCAACGGTCTGAACCGAATAAAAAGGGCTTAAAACATCTTTCAAAAACACGAAATTTAACAGCAAAACCAATAGCCCAACATGACTAAATCACAAGCTATCAGTTCAAAGTACTTTATTTTGTAACGACAAAGCACTCGGTTTTGCATTATAATTCATTTAAAAAGTAATTGCTTAAAATGGCATATCCTTACAGGAATAACCGATTTCGTAAATCAACAGTAACACAACAAATGTAAAAATCTTTCCCTACTTTTGTGCCTATTATCATAATATTATAAGATAAATCATATAGATTTTTAGCAATAGCCTGCAATTTTAATGGCATTGAAAAAAGGTAACCCTACTAAAGGTACTATTCTTCATCATTTTACAACATAAAAATAGCCAAACGCAAAAGTGCATTTGGCTTTCTAATATATTTATTGGGTGCTTACTTTGCTGGCAAAAAAGCGTATTCTTTGCCGTAATGGAGCATTTGCTGCACAAAATCCGATGGATAGCTGATTTTCACATCCACAATTTTGTCACCATCCATTACAGGAGTAAGTGATGGCTGAATAAAGCCGCCATAAGGTTTAGACCCGATCGGCTCGTATCGCTTGATCACCTCGGCACGGATTTCAGCATCTACCTGCACGCCATAATTTTCGATCAGTGCTTTCCCTGCTTCATAATCGCCCTGAGATTTAATGCGCTGCACCTCTTTCAGTAAAGTTCCGAGAAGGGTTCTCATTTTTGAATAATCATTGATCACGAAGAAGGTCTTTCCGTCGCGCTGCTCACGGGTAATAACCTTGTCCTGCTGCCCTTTTTCAAAAAGCCAGTGCGCAATCATTGCTCGGTTTCTCATGTGTGCCTGCTCAATGATGGCGCCTTCTTCCAAACGGCGCAATTGCAACATCATGCCATTTCTGATAAAAGCATCATAAGCGGCTTTCCCCACCTCAAGGTTAGGAATCACACCGATATCTACCAATTTCTGATCCATCAAATAATACAGGGCGACCAAATCCGCACGGGATTCTTCAAGGGCATTGGCATAATTTTTCAGGGTTTCTTTAGGTGTCCCTACCCCAGCTTCGAGTTGCCCAGAGGCATGACCGACCACCTCATGCAGTGCCGTTCTCATATTATTGGAAAGGGTCCCGTACTTGATCGCACGCTCTTTCTCTGCTTCAGTCCACGCAAATTCATCCAGCATTCCAGGGCCTGCGGCTTCTTCGTAGGCATTTTTTATATTTCCCAAACTGACCGCCTTGGAACCATACTCTTTTCGAATCCAGTTAGAGTTTGGCAGATTCACTCCAACAGGCGTAGAAGGGGCTGCATCACCTGCTTCCATTACGGCATTCACGACCTTATAGGAAATACCGACCACCTTATCCTTTTTATGTGCTTTTGCTATAGGAGAATGGTCTTCAAACCACTGTGCGTATTGTGCCAGGGCCGCCATTCTTTTTGAAGCCTCAGGGTCTTTAATTTCGATGATAGACTCATATGCACCACGATAGCTCATTGGATCACCATAAACTTCAATAAAGCCATGAATCATATCCACATCCCCTTCCGTTGTGTTGGTCCAAGCCACAGAAAAATCATCAAATGTTTTCAGGTCTCCTGTTTTGTAGAAGTCGATTAAAAGCGACAGCCATTTTTGTTGCCCCTCGTTTTCTGCCACAGATTTTGCTTTTTCAAGCCAGAAAACCACCTTTTCCAAAGCTTCTGTGTAAAGTCCGCCTACTTTATAGGTATCCTCGACAACCTTGCCGTTCTTCTTGATCAGCTTAGAATTCAAACCGTGAGCCACAGGGCGCGGATTATTACGGTCAATTTTATTTCGGTAGAAATCTTCCACCTCCTGCTGTGTTACGCCTTCCCCGTACATATTCATGGCAGACGACGTTACCAAATCAGTATTTGAATCCCGACTGACGCGCTTGGCATCAAATTTAGGATCAAAAACAATCTTACTGATCTTCTTGGTGAAGTTTGCAACTGAAAGCCCATTCAATGGCAATGATGCAGGATCCACTTTGGCGATTAAAGCTTCAAAATAGGCTGCGTCACAGGCAGGAATTAACTTGTCTGAGGAGTAATGATGATGAATTCCATTGGAGAAAAATACCCGCTTGGCATAAATCAACAATCCCTTCCCATCTGGTGTGGTATCATCGACAAGCTTGCTGGCCAGCAATGACTCAAGGGTTTTACGTACCAGCAGGTTGTGTTTATAGTTCTGATCATAAATCATATCCCTCCCCGAGAGCGCGGCCTGAGAAAGATAATAGACAAATGCTTTTTGCTGGGCAGTCAGCGCCTCAAAACCAGGCACGTTATACCTCAGGATCGAAACATCCGCAAACTCGTCTGCCTTATATTCAAACGATTTTGCAGGGGTAATTACTGTGGCGTCAATGGCATCCTTAGGTGCTGACGAATCACAGCTTTGGATGCTCAATAGCATTGCTGCCACACCCAAAGACAAAAAAAACTTCTTCATGTATAAAAATAATTAAGGTTGATTGTCGCCGATGATTTTAAACTCAATGCGGCGATTTTTCTGTCTGTTTGCATCAGACGTATTCGGCACGAAAGGCTGTTCTTTTCCGTAGCCTACATATTTTAAGCGGGATTTGGCGATGCCCTGACCTACAAGGTATTCATACACTGACTTTGCCCTGTTTTTCGACAGGGTCTTGTTGTAAGTTGCATCACCGACATCATCAGTATGCCCTGAAATTTCCATGACCAGCTTTCGGTTGGCTTCCAGGAATTTCACGGCTTTGTTCAGTTCTGTTTTCGATTCCTCACGAAGTTCATAGGAGTTGGTATCGAAGAAAACATTGTCGAGGCGCGTTATTTGCCCTTTGCGAATTGGCTCCAAAAGAATGTCCATCTTCACCGACTCAAGCTCGCCAGCGGTCTTTTCGAAATTAAATGGAATAGACCTGAAAAGGTAACCTGGCGCAGAAACAAAAAGTGCGTAGCGCGACCCCTCGGTCAGTACAATAGAATAGGACCCATTCACGGCATCGGCGGTAACGGCATTCACGAGCTGTTCATTGGACACATTATAAAGTTCCACCTTTGCAGCCACTGGCTTTTGAGTATCTTTATCCAGCACGGTACCCGCCACATAACTACTGCGGTTCAGCACCCGTTGCGCTTTGGGAATTTCAAAAGTATAGAGCGAACTGTGCGCCGTGTTTCCCTGATACTGATCGATGGAAATGTAGCCAAGCGAACCATCGGCATTTACCGTCAGCGAAGACTGATCGTTGTGGTCGTTGATGGGGTAACCCAGGTTTTCCGCAGGGCCAAATTCCCCGCCAGGAAGCCTGTCAGAATAGAAAAAATCGAAACCACCCATTCCCTTATGTCCATTGGACGAAAAGTATAATCGCTGATTATTCACATGGATAAATGGCCCAATCTCATCTCCTGAAGTATTGATATTTTTACCCAGGTTAGTGGCAGGGGTCCATAGCCCATTATCTGTTTTTGTGGTATAATAAATATCCCGTCGGCCAAAACCTCCTCGGCGGTCAGAGACAAAAAATAGCGTTCTACCGTCGGCACTTAAAGCAGGCTGAGATTCCCATGCTGAAGTATTGACCGTTCGTCCCAGATTTTTAGGTTCCGACCAGTCATCACCTTCTTTGTAGGTAACGTACAAATCGCAACTTCCATAATTCTTTCTTTCGCCTCCCTGTGTGCAGGAGGTAAATATCATCATTTTCCCATCAGAAGAAATCGTACATGTCCCCTCGTTTTGAAGGGTATTGATATTATCAGAAATGGATACGGGCTTACTCCAGTTGCCATCTTTATTTCGGTGCGACACCACAATGTCCTCCGTATCGGAACCGCCACTGCCATCTCTTTTAGTGTAAATGAGGGTGTTTTCGTCCACCGTTACCACCGGAAAATATTGCAGGGCAAAGCTATTGACGGTGCTGTCCATCATCACGGCTTTAAACGGTACGGGCTTGGCCATTAATTCCTTGGCATAAGTCGCATTTTCCATGATCCATTCTGTGGCTTTGGCCTCAGATTCCCGTGGCCTTGAGCGCAGAAACAGGTTCCCCATCTTCAGTGCCCTGTCATAATCCCCTTCATTAAAATACACTTTTGCCAGCTTCATATAAACTGATTTGTATTTCAGGTTCCCATTTGCAATTCGGGCGACCTGTTCGAGGGACTGTTTTTCGAGCTCCTTCTTTCGGTACAAACCATAGATACTCGCCAGCCGCAAATGCGCTTCAATAAAATTGGGATCTTTTGCCAGTGCCGATTGCAGTTTCTTTTCAGCTTCAGGGAACTCCCTCGACTTGAGTAAAACCGTCGCTTGCTCGAATAATTTGATGGCTTTTTTGGAGGTTGTAGCGTAACCATTTCGGGACTGCCCAAAGGTTTGAAGGCTGACAAACAGAAAAAATAGGATGAAGGATGCGAATCGTTTCATGGATTTGGCTATGTTGAATAATATCGAATGCAAAAATAAGGGCTTTATGTTTAATTTATAAATAATATTGGTCAGCATGTTGAATAAAACTCGCAAATAAATCCAATAAAACTTATAAATTTGGTGACTAATCAATTCACAAGCAAAAAGGAAGACCAACCATGCCTCAACTTATATTTGTACCAGGCCCATCAGCGACCTATTTTACCCTCGAAGATCACCTCAAGAGCGCACTCAAAGAACAGGTCATGGCCATTAGCCACCGATCTCCAGCATTTAAGGACATCTATAAATTCACCGTAGAACAGCTGCGTCAGCTTTTGGATATTCCGCAGGCTTATGAAGTGGTATTTACTACCTCTGCTACGGAAGTTTGGGACCGTATGGCCGAAAACCTGGTGGACACCCACAGCCTCCACCACGTGCATGGGGCATTTTCCAAAAAATGTGCGCAGGCATTTCAGCGATTGGGAAAAGAAGCACAAATGATTACGGCCCCAGAAGGCACGGTAGCCTTATTTGACCCGAAGGCCGTGGAAGCTCAGCCCGAGCTGATTCACTTTACAGCCAACGAAACCGCTACTGGCGTCAAGCACCCGATGGCTGATCTCCGCGAAGCGAAAAAACATTTCCCCGACGCATTGATCGCTATGGATGTGGTATCCTCTACCCCGACCACGCCTATTCCTTTTGAGGACCTTGACAGTGTGTATTTTTCCGTTCAAAAATGTTTTGGATTACCTGCTGGATTGGGCGTATGGATCGTCAGTCCGCGCGCAATAGCCAAAGCCCATGCCCTGACCGTAGCGGGCAAGGCGTACCCATCCTATCACCCTTTATTGGAAATGGTGGACAAAGGCAAGGGTTATCAAACCATAGAAACACCAAACACCCTCAATATTTATTTATTGGGCAAGGTGGCGGAAGATTTCCGCAGAAAGGGCGTGGATGTGATCCGACGTGAGGCTATTTATAAAAACACGATCCTGATCAAGTGCTTTGAAGATCACCCTTTACTTTCCCCTTTGGTTCAGGAAAAAGACTGGCGCTCGGACACCGTGGCGGTGGCCAATGTTGAGGGTGGTTCCGCACCTTTAATAGCCTATTTGAAAGAGAAAGGGCTTGTTGTTGGGGCAGGTTATGGAAAGCATAAGGCTGCGCAAATTCGCATTGCCAACTTCCCGACCCACTCCAAAGAGCAGATCGAATTGCTCGTTGATTTAATTGCTGACTGGCGACCTTAAAAATCGCCCAACTCAATCACATGAACCTTTTCTGCCTGGATCTGAATTCTGAAATGAAAAGGTTCATAATACCACCACTCGGTAGCGTCCCCTTTTTCCTTCGCCCGCTTAACAACAGTGGGCTTACCGAGGCGTTGTTCAAGATAGGTGATCATATCGCCAACGCTTATTCCCGCAAAATCAAATCGGCCAGAATCACCAAAGCCATACCACTTGATATTCCTCAGGTGATCGTCTTTAAAATGCAATGCAATTGTACTTCGACCATCGTGGAAAGTCCATTTTGTATCACTCACTTTATGAAACTTGGCAAACCACAATTCTTTGGTCAGCTCCTCTTTCGTCATGCCAACAAACAAATCTTCCGACAGGCGTAAACAAGAGCCCTGTTGAGCACTGGCATATTGGGTAAAGCCACAAATCAGCTTACCTGCCTGCAAGTGAAAGGTATGTTTTCTGGTTTGCAAAGGAGAGGTATTGTCTGAAACACGGTCGAAAGTCAGCACACCGCTTTGGGTCGTTTTTACTACCAGGTGGCGATTATTGACCGACATCAGCTTGAAATTCCATTTAACGTGCTCTTTAAGACTGTCCGTATAAAACGTCAGACTGTCGTTTCGCAAGGAATAATAAATGTATTGCTCATACAGCTTGCTGTTGCTTCGGCTGTCTGAATAGATGGCCTCGTAGGTATTTTCCCCGAAATAGCCCATCATGGAGGTCGATTTCCCCTTTCGTTTCCAGGTGCCGAGCAATAATTCTTTATGAATATAGTCGCGGGAAAACAGGTGAATTTCTTTAGAACTTCTATAATCGACTTCAACCAGATTGTGATAATCAATTTTTTGGCGTTCCTGCGGAGAACTCAAAGGGATCTTATCAAGAAAAACTTTGGACTGAGGTAAAGCGACCACATGGGCAATTCTGCCTGAGTCTAACTCTGAAGGCCCACCCTGTGCAAAAGCGCTCACTAATCCGCACGACAAAATAATTGACGCAAATATTTTCTGAAAAACCTTTCTTTTCATTTCCTTAAATTCAGTAATCCATCCCCAATGATCTATTAAGATAACTACAAAGTGGGATTTCTGACAATATCACAAGCTTCAATTGAAAAATATAACCGTAATCTAACTCCAACTTGAGGTCAGTATAATTTCAATAATGAATTCTATATAAATATTAATATCCGTAACCGATTTTCTTCTGCTTTGAAATAACAGCATTCAATAAAAAAAAGCGCAGAAACCTTCATTTCTGCGCCCTTATTATATGTCCGTTGACAGATTAGCTAATCATAGATCCTGCTTCGGTATCTGCTGATGGCTCCATAAAACGGAGGCTTCCATCTTTGGCTTCAGCCATCATGACCATCCCTTCAGACTCAATGCCCATCATTTTTCGAGGAGGCAAATTCACCAACACCTGCACTTTTTTACCTACAATTTCTTCAGGAGAAAAGTGCTGAGCAATCCCACTCAAAATGGTGCGGGTTTCAAAGCCGACATCCACTTTCAGTTTCAAAAGCTTTTTAGACTTTTTCAGTTTTTCCGCTTCGAGGATTTCTCCAACGCGAATATCCATTTTCATGAAATCATCAAAAGAGCAATCTTCTTTGGCAGGAGCAACAGGAGTGTTTTCTGCTTCGTTGGCCTTTTTGGTGTCTTCGAGTTTCTGCATTTGAGCATCAATGGTAGCGTCTTCCAATTTCTCGAAAAGCAACTGTCCTTTGTTGATTTGGTGCCCGTCGCCAAGAATATCCTGACGGCCAGCCTCTCCCCACTTTAAGGTATCGATGTTCAGCATTTCTACCAGTTTAGCGGCTGTAAAAGGCAAGAAAGGCTCTGCGACAATCGACAGGTTGGCAACAATCTGCAAAGCAATGTTCATGATGGTTTTTACACGCTCGGCATCTGTTTTCGCCAATTTCCATGGCTCGGTATCTGCCAGATATTTGTTACCAAGGCGCGCCAGTTCCATCATTGCCGCCAGGGCTTCACGGAACTTATACTTATCAAGGGCAGCGGCGATTTTCTCCGGAAGTGCTTCCAACGCATCCAAGGTATCCAGATCAATCTGTTGTAATTCACCACGTGCAGGAATAGCACCGTCGTAATATTTGTTGGTCAATACCACTGCACGGTTCACAAAATTACCCAAAATGGCCACTAGTTCAGAGTTGTTTCTGGTTTGGTAATCTTTCCAGGTGAAATCGTTATCCTTGGTTTCAGGCATATTGGCACACAGCGTGTAGCGCAAAACATCCTGCTTGTCAGGAAGGTCGTTCAGGTATTCATGCAACCAAACTGCCCAGTTACGCGAGGTAGAAATCTTGTCCCCTTCAAGGTTCAGGAATTCATTCGCAGGAACATTTTTAGGCAAAATATAAGAGCCATCGCCCTTCAGCATAGAAGGGAAAATGATACAGTGAAATACGATATTGTCTTTACCGATAAAGTGGATCAGCTCAGCCTCTTCACTTTTCCAGTAATCTTCCCAGTTTTTGCCATTTTCCGTCGCCCAGTCTTTGGTCGCTGAAATATAGCCAATAGGGGCATCAAACCACACGTACAACACTTTGCCGTCGGCTCCCTCTACAGGCACAGGAACTCCCCAGTTCAAATCGCGGGTTACGGCACGAGGCATCAGGCCACTGTCGAGCCAAGATTTACACTGACCATAAACATTGGATTTCCAGTCTTTATTTTGCTCCAAGATCCATTCTTTCAACCATGGCTCGTATTTGTCTAATGGCAAATACCAGTGGGTGGTTTCTTTAAGAATCGGCTGCTCGCCAGAGATTGTCGAGCGAGGATTAACCAATTCACGTGGGGAAAGTGTTGAGCCACACTTTTCACACTGATCGCCGTAGGCATCTGGATTCCCGCATTTTGGGCACTCGCCCATAATGTAGCGGTCTGCCAAAAACTGGTTGTTCTTCTCGTCATAATACTGCTCGGAAGTCTGCTCTACAAACTTTCCTTCATCGTACATTTTCTTGAAGTAATCCGCGGCAGTCTCTGCATGCGTTTTGCTCGAAGTACGAGAATAGATATCAAAAGAAATTCCGAAATCAGCAAAGGCATTTTTGATGATACCGTGGTACTTGTCAACAACCTGCTGAGGAGTTACGCCCTCTTTTTTTGCCCGGATGGTAATCGGCACACCGTGCTCATCAGATCCACAAACAAAAACCACGTCCTCTCCCTTTGATCTCAGGTAACGCACATAAATATCCGCCGGAACATAAACGCCCGCAAGGTGCCCAATGTGTACAGGGCCATTGGCATACGGCAAAGCCGCTGTAATGGTATATCTTTTAGATTGCTCAGTCATATTCATTATTAATTTCGGTTTCAAAGATAAGGTTTTTTTGTAGCCTATAAATGATCAGGACCATCTAATTGGCCGATTGGCAAACTATTTTCGGCATCATGAAAAAAAAAGGCTCAAATCTTTCTGATAGAATTTAAAAATGATGATAATAGTCTTTCAATTAGAAATCATAAAACCTAACTGTTATGGATTGGAAAAAAAATTTCGAGACAACACGCCTTCAGTTAAGACCTTTCATAGAAAAAGATCAGGAACCTTTCAAGGATCTTGTTGCGGACCGACAAGTGGAGCGTTTCCTTTCAATGCCTACTTTAGCGCATTTGAAGCAAACCAAGCACCTCAAGGATTACACCCTTTTTGAGACCCCAAAACCAGGTCATGGATTAACATTGTTGATCCGTGAAAAAGAAAATGAAGAGTTTGTTGGCATTATCGGCCTTCGCCCTGCAGAGGACAAAAATGAATACCGGTTGTTCTGTACGCTTGGCCCACAATATTGGCTGAAAGGCTACGCCAAAGAAGCGGGAAATGTAGTGATTAAATATGGATTTGAAGAAATGCAGGCTGAGGCAATTCACGGTTCTGCGGAAGGCAGTAACCTGGCTTCAGTTAATTTCCTCAACAGTTTAGGCATGCGACTGAACACAGGGGACAAACCATCCCCAAATTCAAGCATTAAACCTTTTGAGATCACCAAAGAGGATTACCGACGAAGAAGTATGAAGTAATATTATTTTACAGGAACTGAAAACGCCCGAAGTGTTGCATAACATTTCGGGCGTTTTTATTTGACCAGTTGTTGTCCATGGACTTCAATACTTGGTCATCTTTAATTGAGCAATTACTGCTTTCACAAAAAGGCGGCTGAGATCAGTAAAGAAGCCGCTGACGTCTTGCGATCGGTGATTGGAGGACAGGGAAAAAGCCTGAGGCGGCTTATGGCTGCAATTACAACAACACCCATAAGGCCAAGATAAACACCCCACAAAGCATATAAGCAATGATGGATTGTGTTTGTCGCCCTTGCACTTTCCCGAAAGACTTGCCTAATGCAGAAGACAGGTTGGCGGAAAAATTAACCAGTCCATCAACAATCCAGATGTCAAGGGTTCGGAAAGCCTGCCCCAATATCACGACCGTAACCCCTATGGCATTAACCACCCATTGGTTGGCCTGATCGAATTTTCGGAAAACCCGAGAAGCACTCAGGGTTAGTCCGCCAATTGCAACAATGCCTTTGTCAAGCACATTTTTATCAAACCAATGCAGTCGGTAAGCCCAACGCAGGCTGCGGATCATGAAATGTTTTCGGTAAAAACGATCCATATAAAAATTATTGATCGACAAATACCCCCATCGGCCTTTTGGCCTGCGATGACTGTAATCTATGCCGAGTTTACTTACCCGACTATATTTTCGATAGGCATAGCCCAAGCCCAATAATGCCGAAGCCAAGGCCAATAATGGGACATACCAAATTTCCCGCTGACCCGCAATTTGCCAGTCGGCGAGCATCACATTCATTGGCTGATCAACGGCATGATACAACCAGGAAGCGTGTCCATCGAAAGGATTCAAGCCGTAAACAAGCCAGACCGATAGCATCGCCAAAAGACCAACAGGCACAGTTTTCTTCCAGGAAGGATCGTGCAGGGAATCGTAACAATTACAGGCCGCCTGACATTCAACGATCAATCTTGACTTTGACCAAAAAACAAGGTACCACTGTCGAGCCATATAAAAAGCCGTAAGCACAGCGGCTCCAAAACCACTCAAAGGAACAAACCATGCCCAATATTGCCCGTGGGCACTGAGGTTTTGCGCCCATTCCCAGGAGGCCATAAGAATGGCATCTTTGGACATAAATCCTGAAAAGAACGGCAGGCCAATCAAGGCGAGTGCACAAATGGTGTATCCCGCATGAATCAGGGGCATCCGCTTACCGAGGTCGCCCATTTGACGCATATCTTGCGGATCGAGATGGATACTGATATTCTTCTTTTTACATTCAGCATGAAAATGGTGCATGGCATGAATGACCGCACCAACGGACAGGAATAAACCTGCCTTGAAAAACGCATGGGTAATCAGGTGAAACAGAGATGCATCGTAGGCACCTACCCCCATGCCCATCACCATATAACCCAACTGCGAGGAGGTGGAATAGGCCAACACCCGCTTGATGTCAAATTGGTTCAAGGCCGAAAAGGCTCCCATCATGGCGGTAATGGAACCGATCAGGGCGATCACTATCAATGTTTCAGGCGCCAGCATCGGGAAAACCCTCGCCAAAAGGAAAATCCCTGCGGCAACCATGGTTGCGGCGTGGATTAATGCAGAAACAGGCGTTGGCCCCTGCATGGCATCAGGCAACCAGACTTGCAAAGGAAACTGCGCCGATTTACCGACCGTCCCCATGAATATCCCCAGCCCACCGAGAATTAACCACGTGGAAGGGATTTGTGCCAAAACTGACGCATTGCTGAAAAGAGCGGTGAGTTCCTGAAAATTAAGGGTATGAAAATAGGCCCAGAAAATCATGATTCCGAAAAGAAAACCCATATCCCCCACCCTGTTGGTCAGGAATGCTTTACGGTTGGCATTCGCTGCCGAGGGGCGCTCAAACCAAAAACCGATCAGTAAATAAGAAGACAAGCCTACCAGCTCCCAACCCATGAAAAGTACCAATAGGTTATCAGCCAGCAGGATGATAAACATACTGAAGGTAAAGAGCCCGAGGAAACTATAATAGCGGGCATAATGTGGCTCGCCTTTCATGTAGTTCATCGAGAAAATATGCACCAGTAAAGACACCAGGCTGACCACCACCAACATTACTGCGGTAAGCTGATCAAGCAATAGGCCGATATTGAACTGATATTCGCCGACAGAAAACCACGACCACTGTGCTGTAATCACATGGTTGGGAAATACCTGCATGGCAACAAATACCGACATGACCAACGAAATACTGACAGCACTAATGGCCAGTCGGTCACTTTTGGCACCGAAATAGTCCGAAAAAAAGGCGATCAGCACAAAAGACAGCAAGGGCAGGATCATGGCCAATATCCCTGCTCCAATGGCCAAAGAATTATATTGAGTTAAGGTTTCCATTTAGTTTAAGTCAAGGTCGATGGAACGCAAATGATGATAAAGCTTAAAAACAATGGCGAGTGCAATGGCAATTTCTGATACCGCAACCACCATTACAAACATGGTAAACATTTGCCCCGAAAAAGTGGGATCGTAATGCGAAAAAGCCACCAGATTGATATTGGCGGCATTAAGAATCAGCTCAATCCCCATCAGGATAACAATGGCATTTTTCTTCATCAGGACAATCATGATCCCAAGAGAAAACAACAGGGCCGAAAATATTAATATATGCGCTAATGGAATCATTTCATTATATCATTAACATCCGCCAAAAGACGGACAGAACCACCAAAATTAATGTTGCGGGCGTCAGGTATTTCCAGGCGAAACTCATCAGCTGATCCACCCGCAAACGAGGATAGGTCCAGCGCACCACCATTTGGAAAAATATCACCACAAAGGCTTTCGACAGCAACCAAAAACCACCCCAAAGGTGTCCACTCACACTACCAGGCTGACCGCTTGTCCATTCGGCAAGAGGCCAGGATCCGATATTGGGAAATGGAGTATTCCAGCTGCCAAAAAACAATACAGCCATCAGAATAGACATCAGCAACATCATGCCGTACTCCCCAAGCATCAGCATGGCAAATTTAAAACCCGAGTATTCCACATTGTAACCAGCGATCAGTTCACTTTCCGCTTCAGCAAGGTCGAAGGGCGCACGGTTGGCCTCTGCCAGCGAAGCGATGAAGAAAATCACGGCCACAGGAATAAGAATCGGCGCCCTGACAATATTCCAGCTTAGAATACCACCAATGCTGGAAACTTCAATGCCCGTGGCTTTAATGCCAAACAAATAGCTGACCTCCTGCCCGTGGGCCACGGCAAAAATTCCCTGCTGAAAGGATATTGCCTGCAAATCGAGGGTCTGACAAATACAAACGACTGCCAGCACACACATCCCCATAGGCACCTCGTAACTGATCAGCTGCGCTACAGATCGCTCAGCACCAAAAAGGGCATATTTATTATTTGCGGCCCATCCCGCCATCAGAATACCGACAACATCAAAAGTGATAATGGTCAGTAGGTAAAACAAACCGACCTGCAAACCTGCGCCAGTCCAGTCAGAGGTTAAAGGCAAGACGGCAAACCCACTCAATATTGCAGAAAACACAATAATTGGCGCAATGGGGAATAGCTTTTTATCAACACGGTCATGGGAAATATCCTCTTTCATCAAGAGTTTCAGTACATCGGCGATGGTCTGCAAAAGGCCAAACTTACCCGTATCCATTGGGCCCAGGCGATCCTGAATAAATCCTGCAATTTTCCGCTCGGCATAAATTCCCGCTACGGCAAAAGTAAGCAACAGCGGAAGGTAAAATAGAAAGGTTGTGATGGTCATCTTGCTCGTTTTGCTAAATATGTCCCTGCGATTAATGCAACCAAAAGCATGACTGCCACCAATTCGAAAGGTAAAATAAAGTTGGTCATGGTGGCGATACCCAATGCACGAATACTGCCATCGGCAACGGCATCGGCCTGCATCCAGGGACGTTTTGCCCATTCAAACTGAGAAAACACCAAGCCAAGAAACCCAAAAGTCACCATGCCTAAAATCAGGCTGACCAGCACGTTTTTATTGGCCGTAATGATGGGTTTTCCATTGAGTCTGTTGGTCAGCATCACCCCAAAAATCATCAGCACCAATATGCCCCCGATATAGATCATGATTTGTGCAATTCCCAAAAAATCAGCCCCCATCAAAACAAACAGCGCGGCAACACCAAAAAGGGACACCAACAGCGAAAAGGCTGCGTAAAGTACATTTTTGGTAAAAATAATGGTGATGGCCGACAATAATGTCAGCCCCATAAATCCATAAAACAGGATTTCATATATCAAATATTGGTTCATTAAATTTAATCCTCTTTCGGTTTAGTATTAGGTATTTTTGGCTTAAGCATGGGCTTTTTGGCTACATTCGTTCCTGAACCTGCCGTTGGAATTTTTGGCTTGGCCACTGCTTTCTTCGCGACATTGCTGCCGCTCGTTGTAGTTTCAGCGGCTGAACCCGTTCCGCCGATTTTTGGCTTAACCACAGGCTTTTTAGCTACATTCGTTCCTGAACTTGCCGTTGGAATTTTTGGCTTGGCCACTGCTTTCTTCGCGACATTGCTGCCACTCGTTGTCGTTTCACCTGCCGAACCCGCTCCACCGATTTTTGGCTTGAGCACGGGCTTTTTGGCCACATTCGTTCCTGAACCGGCCGTTGGAATTTTTGGCTTGGCTACTGCTTTCTTCACGACATTGCTGCCACTCGTTGTCGTTTCAGCTGCCGAACTCGTCCCACCGATTTTTGGCTTAATAACGGGCTTTTTTGCTACATTTGTTCCTGAACCGGCCGTTGGGATTTTTGGCTTGGCTACTGCTTTCTTCGCGACATTGCTGCCGCTCGTTGTTGTTTCAGCTGCTGAACCCGCACCACCAATTTTTGGCTTAAGAACGGGCTTTTTTGCTACATTTGTTCCTGAACCGGCCGTTGGGATTTTTGGCTTGGCTACTGCTTTCTTCGCGACATTGCTGCCGCTCGTTGTAGTTTCAGTTGCTGAACCTGCACCACCGATTTTTGGCTTAAGAACGGGCTTTTTAGCTACATTCGTTCCTGAACCTGCCGTTGGAATTTTTGGCTTGGCCACTGCTTTCTTCGCGACATTGCTGCCACTCGATGTAGTTTCAGCTGCCGAACCCGATCCTCCGATTTTTGGCTTGAGCACGGGCTTTTTAGCCACATTCGTTCCTAAACCAGCCGTTGGAATTTTTGGCTTGGCTACTGCTTTCTTCACTACATTGCTACCGCTCGTTGTAGTTTCAGTTGCTGAACCTGCACCACCGATTTTTGGCTTGAGCACAGGCTTTTTAGCCACATTTGTATTTTCTGACGTTTGTTCATCGGCCTTTTTCATCGCTGGAATCTGCGGTTTCACAACTTTTTTGGCGGTTGCTGCTGAAGGCACCTTCGGTTTAATTACTGCCTTAGCCGCTGGTTTTGGGATACTCACCTTTGGCGCTCCCACGGCTTTAGGCTTGATAACCGCCTTGGCTGCAGGCGAAGGTTTCGCTGCTTTGGCTGCCTGCTTTTCCTCCTGCACCTTTTTCCATTTAGCCTCTGCCTCAAGAATCTCCAAAGGCGTCATGGTTGCAAAAGGCACATTATGCTCTGCAAAATCAAAAGTAGAATAGTCATATTCCGACGTCATGGTCAGACATTCGGTAGGACAAACATAAGTACAAAGGCCGCAGAACATACATTTGGCCATATCGATATCGAACTTTGCCAAATGCATCCTGATAGAAGATCCATCAGACGTTTTGCCAAGTTCCTCCGCAGAGCGTACAGGAACGATATCTATACAATCCACAGGACACACCTTAGCGCACTTATCGCAAACAATACAGTCCTCCTGCTCCAAATCAAGCTTATATCGCCCATTGATAGGAACCTCCAGTTTTTGATGCGGATATTGTAAAGTTACAAGCCCTTCGTTCTGGTCAAAATACCCCTGTTCATCGATTCCACGGTTATCATGAGACTTGGTCGCCTTCACAAAATGGGTCAATGTCAGCCCCATTCCTTCCTTTAAGGTTTTATAGGCATCCTTTATATTCGTCCAATATTTATTCTTAAAATTTTTACTCATGGGTATTTTTTGAGAATATTGCGTCTCCAGCCTCCAAAGCTACAAGATCTCGGCACAAAACGCAATCTGTCCAACTGCTCAGTGTCAGTATTAAGAATTTAAGATACCTAAAATCTATTGCGAATGCGCAAATTTATATTTTTATAACACCGAAAATTAAAATTACATAAATTTTACACAAACTTACACAGCACAAATTCGATATAAAATTTAATTATATAACCTACTTATGAAAAAAATACTACTCCTTGCTGCACTCCTCAGCACTTCATCTGTATATGCTCAAAATACAACAGCAAATGCAAAAAAAGAGGTACAAAGGCCTCAAAAAGAATGGAAAGTCGGTGGCACGACAGGCATTAATATGTCTCAGGTGACTTTAAGCAACTGGGCGGCTGGTGGCGACAATTCCATCGCAGGTAATGCCTTCGCCAATGTGTATGCGAATTATTCCCATGAAAAAATTATTTGGGGAAACAAGCTGGATGTTGGTTACGGACTGATCCGCAAAGGGAGTTCTGGTCAGGAAAAAACCGAAGACCGCATAGACCTGCTTTCGAGTTTCAGCCGCCAGATCAAGGACAGCCGATGGTACTATACTGGATTGCTGAACTTCAGAACGCAATTTGCCGATGGTTTCGACTTGAAGGGCGATGACCCTACCAAACGAATCTCGACATTTATGGCACCTGGTTACCTGGAATTTTCTGCGGGTACTACCTATATCATTAAAGATTTATTCAGTCTGTACCTTGGGCCAATCGCCACGAAAACCACCTTTGTAATGGATGATGAATTATCTAACCAAGGGGCGTTTGGTGTTCAGAAAGGCGATAATTACCGTTTTGAAGTGGGGGCAAACGTCAGGTTCCAGTTCAAAAAAGATGTGGCTAAAAATGTCACCTTTCAATTAAATGGTAACTTCTTCTCCAATTACCGCGAGAATCCTCAAAATATTGATGTAAACCTGGATGCTTTACTCGACCTGAAAGTAAACGACTGGCTTTCTGCCAACATTTCGGTGCAAACCATTTATGATGACGATATCAAAATCAACGACATGGGGCCACGCCTGCAATACAAACACGTGATGGCCATTGGCTTGGTGTACAAATTTAAAAACCACCAATAAGCCTTCCTGATCTTCAGAAAAACCACTAATTTTAAACTTCAATTAGTGGTTTTTTTATGTTCTTTTTGCTCTCCAAAATCCTCGTTTACGGCATCCAGCCTATTTCATGGATCTTCGTCCTGCTCCTGTTTTCGGTTTGCCTCCCAAAGTGGCGAAAAAAGGCGTTGATTTTTTCCCTTTTGCTGCTATTCATTTTTGGGAATCAGCCCCTGTTTGATTTCATCAATCTGAAATGGCAAATAGCACGCCCGTCGCTCGAAGAATTAAAGTCCACTGCTCCCAAAACAGCCATCGTTCTTGGTGGCGCCACACTGACGGGGAGACAACCCTACAGACTGACCTCCTTTAATCAGGCCGCCGACAGGATCACGCAGGCGGTACAATTGTATCGGATGGGTGTGATTGACCACATTATTTTCACGGGTGGTAATGGGCATCTCCAAAAAATCGAAGGGGAGCCAAGTGAAGCTGCCCAAAGTCTGCAATTTCTTTTGGACTGCAACATTCCCCGTTCCGCCATACTATTGGAGGATCAGTCAAGAAACACTTTCGAGAACGCGCTTTTGACCAAAAAAATCATCGATCAGCACGCCTCCTTCAAGCACAAAGATTACTTGTTAATTACTTCAGCCTTCCATATGCGTCGCTCGGTCGCCTGTTTCAAAAAACAAAATATCAACACTGTACCCTTCAGCGTTCATTATTTGACTTCAGACCGAGATTTTATGGTGCAAGAATATGTATTGCCCAATGCCGAAACCCTGACCCAATGGAATATGATCATCAAAGAATGGATTGGCTTTGTGGCTTATAAGGTGAAGGGGTATGTATAAGGTTTTTCTACGGAGGTTGCTGAATCACTGAAACTCGAACAATCGCGCTACAACCCGTAAACAACACACGCTATTATTGGAGGGCTCCTTCATCAAAAAGAATAGAAAGTAATTTTGCGGATTTGCGATGGGCGACATCCAACTTCCGCAATAAAAAAATCCGTGGAAATCTTCTTGATCTATGGATAATAATAGTCGTGCGATAATTAGGCCTTGCTCCAGTCGGTTGTTTCAACCCTATTTCAAACTTGAAAATTTTGGTTTCATCAAGCTTTATGAGCTTAATATAAAACACCAATAACAGAAAAGGGCTTGGTACATCACCAAACCCTTTTTTATTCATTATCACCGCAATTGTTCTTTTAAAAGAACATCGGTTTATCCAACTTTTTCGCAATACGATAGGCGGCATTAATCAAACCGACATGGCTGTAGGCCTGTGGGAAATTCCCCCACTGACTGCCCGTTTTTGCATCAACATCCTCACTCAATAAGCCAAGGTGGTTGGTGTATTTCAATAACTTTTCAAACTCGATAATCGCTTCCTCTACCCTGCCCACAACAGCAAGGGCCTCCACATACCAGAAAGAGCAAATCAGGAAGGTTGTTTCGGGCGTTCCAAAATCATCGACATGTCGGTAACGGTAAAACAAGCCTTCTTTGGTTCTGAGTTCCTTTTCCATCGCCTTCAAGTGCGACTTGGCTACAATACTGGAAGAATCCAAATAACCCATCATGATCAACTGCAGGTTGGCCGCATCAAGCTCGGGCGATCCCGCCGCCTGTGTATAAACACCGCGTTCATCTTCATAACACCCCTCGATACGCTCAAAAGCACGTTTTTTAAGGTCTCGGGCGAGGTTCATCATTTTCTGATCACCAAATCTTGAGGCAATTTTCAGTGCCGCGCTACTTCCTGCCCACTGAAACAAGAAAGTGTAACAATAATATTTCGAACGGTCACGGAACTCCCATAAACTGGCATCTTTTTCATCGATTGTATTTTCGATCATTTTCAGAATATCCCACATCATGTCGTGAGAACTGAAGCGGTTTTCATGGTGAAAACGGGCATCTGCAAACAAAGGTAAAAGACTGATCATCACCTGCCCATACACATCATTCTGAATATGTTCATGCGCCTGATTACCAATCCTAACAGGGCCATTTCCGAGGTAACCTTCGAGGTCAAGAATCTTCTCCTCCAGCTTGGATTTCCCTTTAATACTATACAAAGGCTGAAAGCGCTCTTTCTCTTTGGAAGAAATATTGGCGATATAATTAAAGTACCTTTCCGACTCCTCGAAGTGACCAATATGGTTGAAAGCCTGAAGGGTATAGAAAGTATCCCGCATCCAGCAAAAACGGTAATCCCAGTTTCTTCCACTGCCTGGCGATTCGGGCAATGAGGTGGTACTGGCCGCAATAATTGCCCCTGTATCTTCATACTGATGGATTTTCAGAGCGAGGGCAGAACGAATCACGGCCTCCTGCTGAAAATGCCCAATACTGGTGGACTTCACCCAATCTTTCCAATATTTCTGAGTGGCACGCAAAAACTCATCTGCGGTACGTTCAAGAGCCGCCTCGAGTGGTGCGCCGTAGGTCAGGGCAAGGTATTTGGTCTCATTCAGAAAGAAAGGCTCCTCATCATCAATCACATAACTCAGTGGAATGTTGGTCGTCAGTCGTACCTCATCGCCAATGCCAAGATATTTAATATGATTAGAGCCCACCACGCGTTGCGGATTTTTCTTCCCATAGTCCCCTTTAGGGCTGCAACGTACATTCACCCTTGGGTTACCTGAGAGCGGCTCCACTTTCCGAATTAACATTAAAGGCCGAAAATACCGATCGAACTGCGGAAATCGTGGGGCGAAATCCGTTACGCGGTACTTCCCATTGGAGTCTTCTATTTCGGTAACGAGAATGTTGGTGTTTTCCTGATAATATTGATGTGAGCTGAATTCCTCATCGACGGGTAAAATTGAGAACTCCCCGCCTTTTTCTTTGTCCAGTAAACTTCCGAAAATAAAACTGCTTTCAAAGGATGGCCAGCACATCCAAACCACATCGGTTCGTTTGTTGATGGAGGCCATAAAAGCACAGTTTCCTACAATTCCGAAATCATAAATATGAGGTTGCGACATAAGACTTAGGTTAGGTATGTTTGATTAGGAGATTATTAAGTTCTAAAATTTTTCAGTTAGAACCAAACTAAGCAAGCATGGATCCTTACTAAATTTTGGGCAAAAAAATAGCTGTTAGATTTAGAAATTACTAACAGCCAACACATTGTGGTTAAATGAAAAAAGATATAAAAAAATCATTCAACATAGTCAAAAAAATCCATTCGATAAAAAAATCAAACCTAATCCACAATCTAATCTAAAATGTATAAAATTACTTATTAAAAACGATCCGCAGGAATAACAATCCACATGATTGCATAAGCCAAAAAGCCTATTCCCAATGAAAGAAACAACAGAATGAATATCAGCCTGATAATGACTGGATCAATATTGAAATACACGCCAATGCCAGCACATACCCCTGCAATCAGCTTTCTATTTATTGATCGATATAATCTCCGCTCCATCTCTGTTTCTTTATATAAATATAGGCTAAATTTTAATATTCAGAAAAAATTTGGCCTAAAAATTACAATAAAATCAAAATATTATTTGAAAACAGTGGCTTTTTTCAACTCCCACTAATATAAGTTTATAAAAAAAACCGCAGAAATAAAACTGCGGTCTTCATATTTTTTACGAAAAATGATAAAATTTATGCTTGCTGCAAAATTCTCAGTTCAGCACGCAAAGCTTTCACTTTCTGCTGTGCCTCTTCAATTTTCTTATCGTACTCAGCACGAAGCGCTTCGGCATTTTTCGAACGAGCGAAGAAACCTAAATTACTGTTCCAAGTATTGATTTCATCTTCCAAGCCCTGAATCTGCTTACGCAAATCCTGCTCTGCTTTGTGCGCAGCGTTACGGTCGTTTCCAGATTTCAAACGCTGATATTTGGCTTGCAAAACCATGCGTTGTTTTTCCTTCTCATCAATCCCTTCTACTGCCTCCAAATAAGCGGCATTGCTTTCCGCCCATTTTTGCTGAATGCTATTGATATCCGATCTTGGCACAAAACCGATTGCCTCAAATTTTGCCTGAATCTCCTGAAGCGGTTCCAAGCTTGTTGGTTTTTCCGCGGCAAGGGCTGTCAGTTGGTCACAAAGTGCCAATTTCTGCTCCAAGTTCGCTTTGAACTCTTGCTCAACCACCTCATTTTTCTGACGCTTACGGTTGAAGAAGTGATCACAAGCAGCTTTGAATTCATTAAATACAGAATCCTTGAACTTTTCAGGAACAGGTCCAATTTTGCGCCACTCCTGCTGCAAACGCTTCAGTTCATTGGCTGTGCTGTCAATATCCTCACTATCTTTAAGACCTTCCGCTTTTTCAACAAGGGCTTGTTTCAGTTTCAAATTCTGACCGCGTTCTTCTTCAAGGTTTTTAAAGAATTGTCCTTTATTATTAAAGAAAGCTTTAAAGAGCCCCCAGAATGTTTTATTGATTTCTTTGGCATCTTCACGAGGTACATGACCGATACCGTCCCACTCTTTTTGTAGTTCCTGAAGCTTCTTCGTTTCCTGATTCCACTCGGTAATTCTTCCACTGTTAAATTCAATGAAAGGCTTCACCTTTTCAATAACGGCCTTCTTCAGTACCAAATTGGCTTCTTGTTCTTTTCTGATCTCGTCAGTATATACCTTACGGCGATCATAAACAGCATCGGAAGCCGCTTTAAAACGATCCCAAACGGCATCTTGCTCTTCGCGAGGAATTGGACCGATATTTTTATATTCTTCATGAAGCTCGTTCAATACACGAACAGCCTCCACAATTTCTACTTCTGTCAGTGCTTCTGCTTTGGCACAAAGGTCTTGCTTTTTAGTCAGGTTTTTACGACGGTCAAGGTCCTTCAATTCAAAGAAAATTCCACGACGGTCATAATACTGATCCAGAAGTGCTTTATAGTTGGCCCATAAGTCTTCGTTTTCAGCAATGTTTACCTGCCCAACTTTTTTCCACTCTGCCTGAATGGCTCTTACGGCTTCAATGCTTTTTTCGTCTTCGTCAGCTTTAACGATATCACGAAGTTGCTTCAGCAATAATTTTTTCTTTGCTGTATTTTCATTTCGTGAGCTCTCGAGGTTTGCATAATATTTCTGCTTACGCTCTCTGAGGGTGGTGAAAATGGCATCAAACTCACGATCAAACTCATCGCCATGGAATTCGAAACCATCAGCTTCTCCTCCTTCTTCCAAATACTTCGCTAATGCTTCTTTGCGCTCTGATTTGCGTAACGCATTAAAATGAGGAGCAATGGCTTTTAAAAATTCATCATTATAGCGAAAATTCTGTGAATCCTTAACTTCTTTCAGGCGATTCACCAATTCGCTTTTGTCCAATCCGACAAAATCTTCTTCATTCACGGGCGGAAGTTCCGCTACCACTTCCTGCTTTTCAACAGCTTCTTCAGTAGTATTGATATTTTCTTGCTCCGTATCGGAAGACTGCTCAAACAATTTGTCGTTATCCATGACTCTATTATTAATTTAAAAATTCCCGCCGCAAAAGGCGGTCCGAACACATTCTATAGCTTTTGGGCTATACCTCAATCGAGATCCCCCAAAAATAAACAAAATTTTAATTCATACGAGGATCTAAAGGGTAATTTGCAAACATCTTATATTTCCCACCCATTTCAGTGAGAATATGTGCCCACAAATTCTCTGGCGCCACATTAAAGATCATCTCCTTGGTTACATTTCTGCAGATGATCCATGAGTTCCCTTCAAGCTCCGCCTCAAGCTGCCCTTTCCCCCAGCCCGAATAGCCGAGAAAAAAACGCACCTGCTCCTGCATCCCCTGCTCTACCTCGATTTCCCTGAGTAATCCTTCATAATCCGCACACCAGTAAATCTGCTTATTGACTTCAATTTTTGCAGATCGGGCGTCTTCTTTGGCGTGTATAATATGAAGGGTATCCTGTTGAACAGGTCCACCAATAAACAAAGGTAAAGAGATTGAAGACGCGTGAAAACTCACCACATCTTCAAGCGAAAGCACCGAAGGTTTATTGAGGGTAAAACCAATGGTTTCTTCCTCGCTGTGATCCACCAACAAGACCACAGAACGCTCAAAGTGCTCGTCGCCCAAATAAGGAACAGCCAGCAGCAAATCGCCGCTTTGTGGTTTCAGGGTATTTTCAAAAGATAAGAAATCCATTTTTCAATAAATTTATCAATTCCAATATTCACGAATTAAGGCAGACAGGGCTTAAATATCAAACAAATCACTTAATTTCGCCTTAAATTCTACAAGAGTTACTACGACTATGGAAATCAATATTGCAGATATCAGACAAGATTACAGCAAGAAAGAGCTGTCGATAGCGGAATGTGCCAACCACCCGATCGAACAATTTAACACCTGGTTTGAAGAGGCCATCAAGGCGCAGGTCATGGAGCCCAATGCCATGACAGTCTCGGCGGTAAGTGAGGAAGGAAGACCTTCGGCTCGGACGGTTTTATTGAAGGGCATTGAAAATGACGCTTTTGTATTTTATACCAATTACAACAGCCGAAAGGGCCAACATTTGGCAGCGAATAAATATGCGGCACTAACTTTCTTTTGGCCTGAGTTGGAACGGCAGGTGAATATTGAAGGCCGCATTGAGCAGGTTGCGGAAGAGGTTTCCGATAAATATTTCAAAAGCCGCCCTTATAAAAGCCGGGTGGGTGCCTGGGCCTCTGAGCAAAGCCAGGAGATCAGCAGCAAAAGTGTGGTGATGACCCGTTTTGCCAAATATGCCGCCAAATACATTACCCACGTACCGCGTCCGCCACATTGGGGGGGCTACGGGATAATTCCTGATCGCATAGAGTTTTGGCAAGGCCGACCAAGCCGCCTGCATGACCGTGTTTTGTATGTCCTTGAAAATGGTCAGTGGCTAAAAAAACGCCTTGCTCCCTGATGCCCCGCACACGGCCTGAATACTGTCTCACACTTACCCCAAAATTGCTATGAATACCTATCAGCAAAGGTATGCTTATCCTACGCGTTATATTAATGATGCGATTGATCACGCCGTTTCCCAGATCGTTGTGATTCCCTGTTTTAAAGAAACGGCATTGATTCAAACCCTCAATGCACTGCACCGTTGTACACCCACTCAAGGGATGACGGAAGTTATTGTGGTTATTAATGAGTCCGAATCGGCAGACAGCGAAGCTACTGCAATTAACAGGCAATGTTTGGCCGAAGCCCAAAAATGGGCACAGGAGAATCCCTTAAGCTGGCTAAAGTTTCACTTTGTATATGTGAATGATTTACCCAGAAAACATGCTGGTGTAGGCTTGGCGAGAAAAATAGGCATGGATGAGGCGGCCTGGCGACTCGAGCAGATAAACAAGCCCAAGGCACCCATTATTTGCTTTGATGCTGATAGTCAGTGTTCGGAAAACTACCTTCAGGAAATTGAGAACTATTTTTCGCGCTTCCCAAAAACCAAAGGGGCCTCCATCCATTTTGAACATCCCCTCAGTGGTGATTTCCCTAAGGAATGGTATGAGGCGATCGAGATTTACGAGCTTCACCTCCGCTATTATGTCAATGGGTTACGCTATGCCAATTTCCCTTTTGCCTACGAAACGATAGGCTCAAGCATGGTGGTACGTGCTGATATTTATCAAAAACAGGGTGGAATGAACAGGCGTAAAGCGGGGGAAGATTTTTACTTCCTTCATAAAATCATTCCTCATGGCGATTTTGCGGACATCACCGACTGCATGGTCATTCCCTCTCCCCGACCTTCAGATCGTGTACCTTTCGGAACAGGTAAAGCGGTGGGTGATTTTCTGGCCTCAGGAGAAACCCAAAGCATGGTTTCCTACAACCCTGCGATCTTCACCATTCTGAAAGCATTTATCCATCAGGCAGCAGACTTTTACCGAAAGCCCTACGAAGAGGTTATTCAACAGCTTGATGATGATAGTGTCGCCTTTTTGGAGCACTTGAATTTTAAGGAAGACCTGCAAAAAATCCTGAAAAATTCGCCCAATGCAAACATCTACAAACAACGCTTCTTCCAGTGGTTTGATGGGTTCAGGTGTCTGAAGTACGTTCATTTCTTGAGGGATCAGCGCGCTTATAAAAACATAGACCTCCGAGAAGGAGCGCATGAATTAGCACAAACTTTTAAGATGTCGCCCGACACCAAAGCAAACCTTCTCCACCTATTTCGGGAATGGGATAAAAAGAGCTATTACCTGCCTGATTTGAGCAGTTGGGAATAACAGACGCATTCACTCTGTATAATTTTTGCGGCATTTTATTCAGGAGGCTCACGTCTGATGCGGTTTATGCGGTAGTTATTACCTCATGAGTAACGACCTTATCGGCTACCACAGTCTCCTGATCACGCCATCGTTAAATTGGCGTCAAGAAATATCATTTACAGTCATTAAATACATCCTCCATCGCCCTTGCATGGAAGATATATGAGGAATTTTCGGTGCGGATAACAATCCTGAATTACCACTTTATATTTAATCCACAGATCAGGTTTCTCACTGACTTCGTTCTCTTCCGTCAAGGCGTTCTGCGCTGAGCAAATATTGAGAAACATTGCATACTGTCCAATGGGGCTTCCTTTATTACCCTTTTTATAATTCGATGTCATGGAGAAAAGCAGTGATATCCAATTTAAGGTGCCTAATAAAATCTGTGTGTCCCTATCTCCTCTGTGGACAACAAAAAGACCACTCAAAATTCAGGGAGAGGTTTCACTGAAACACAAAAATATTCGGTGGCCTTTTTTAATTTTTCAGCCATCGGTTTCCTTCTACTTTCAGTTAATAATAGTATCTTATTATAAGCATCATCATAATACTTATTGAACCCCAACGATGAAAACCCTACTTAACCAATTTGAAGAAAAGCCCGCTGAAATTATTTTTGAATGGAACGACCCCCACACTGAAGCTAAAGGCTGGGTGGTGATCAACTCCCTCCGTGGTGGAGCTGCTGGCGGCGGCACAAGAATGCGTAAAGGTCTTGATGTTCGGGAAGTGCTTTCTCTCGCCAAAACCATGGAGATCAAGTTTACCGTTTCAGGACCCAATATCGGCGGAGCTAAATCGGGCATCGATTTTGACCCCAAAGACCCCCGCAAAACGGAGGTGCTTAAACGCTGGTACAAGGCGGTTACCCCCCTGCTGAAAGCTTATTATGGCACTGGCGGCGACTTGAACATTGACGAGATTGATGAAGTCATTCCGATCACTGAGGATTTTGGGCTCTGGCACCCGCAGGAAGGGATTGTCAACGGGCATCACCAAGCGACAGCGCCTCAGAAAATCAAAAAGCTTGGACAGCTCAGGTTAGGCGTAAAAAAAGTGATTGAAGACCTGAATTACACTCCTGACGTTCAGCAAAAACTCACTATTTCGGATATGGTAACAGGCTTCGGCGTCGCTGAGGCGGTATATCATTATTACCAACTTTGGGGCGGAAATTTAAAAGGAAAACGTGCCATTATTCAGGGATGGGGAAATGTGGGTGCGGCTGCAGGTTTTTTCCTGACTAAGCACGGGGCGAGAGTCGTGGGAATTATCGACAAAAATGGGGGGCTCCTTACTGATGAGGGCTTTTCTCAGGAAGAAATCAACACCCTGTTCAGTGAGCGAAATGGTAATCAGTTAAAAGCGGAAAACCTGCTTTCTTTTGAACAAGCGAACCAGCAAATATGGGCAATGGGTGCGGAGATTTTCATTCCTGCTGCAGCATCACGACTGGTACAACAACAGCAAGTTCAGGCGATGATAGATCATGGATTGGAGGTTATCAGTTGCGGAGCCAATGTCCCCTTCAATGATCCAGAAATTTTCATGGGCAAGACCACAAAATTTGCTGATGAAAAAGTAGCCATACTTTCCGACTTTATTGCCAACTGTGGCATGGCGCGTGTTTTTGCCTACCTGATGTCCACGGAGATAGAAATCACGGACACCAACATTTTTACTGATATTTCTGCAACCATCAAAAAGGCGCTCCATGAATTGCACCAAAGGCAACCTCAGAAGCACCACTTAGCCGAAAGATCACTTGAAATTGCACTTAAGAAATTGCTTTAAACAAAAAAAACGATACCCCGAGTATCGTTTTTTTTTAGCCATTTCATGCTTTCCCAAAATCCTGCTGCAATTTCCTGACTTCCTTGGCATCCATATGATCAAGTCGGCTTTCACTTAAATTCGTAAAGCTCAAGCAAGTAGAAACAGTACTTTGACTGTCAATATTTGCGATAGCGAATAAATTACCTGCCATAGCATAAAACCTGACGCCATTCTCGTTGATGTGAACTAATTTCATAAATCACCTTTTTTTATCCACGGAGAATGTAACCAAAACAGTGCCAATCAACGCTGATCCACTAAAAATGAATGCGTTACCATTTCTGAATAATACCGTCCGCCAAACTGAAAAAAGCCTACATGCCCCCCAAAATCTGGTTGCAAAAATTGAATATTATCGTGACTAAGCTGATAATGCTCCGCATAACAGGTATCGGAAAGAAAGGGGTCATTCTTGGCATTCAAAATCATGGTTGGCACCTGTATGTGGTCCAACACAGCGCCAGAGCTACATTTGGTATAGTAATCTTTCGCACCTTCAAATCCAGCGATTGGAGCTGTAAACTGATCGTCGAAATCCCAAAGGGTTTTAAGCCTCCCAAGCGCCTGAAGGTCAAAATCACCCTCTCTTAGCTTTGCTTTACGACGAACCTTTTCCTTCAGGCTTTTTAAAAAGCGATCGTGGTAAATTTTGTTATGCCGTTTATGCAGCTCAATGGTACAGCCATATAAATCCAAAGGCGTGGAAATCGCAACCGCTGCCTTGATCCCTGAGTCTTTACCCTGCTCGCCAAGATATCGCAAGGTCAAATTCCCACCAAGGCTGAAGCCCACCAAAAACAAATGATCATACCCCCGTGCCTGAGCAGCCTCTACTACCCGCTGAAGGTCGTCCGTTGCCCCTGAATGATAAAATCGCCGCAACCGATTCATTTCCGTGCCGCAGCCACGATAATTAAAACTCAAACAATCAAAATCATCCTGAAGCGCCCGCACCATCCCCTGCATATACATCCGCTCGGCATCACCTTCCAGCCCATGGCATAAAATCACGAGGTTCTCATTTCCCTTAATTTTCCAGTATAAATCCAAAAAATCCCCGTCATCGAGCTCTAAACGCTGCTGCTGCATCGGTACTGCCACCTTACGGGAAAGTGTCGGAAAAATGGTCTCCATATGCCTGTTGAACAAAAATTTCGGGCGTTTATAATATTTTTTTGTCATTTACTTCAATAAATTGGTCGATAAGCCGTTAAGTTCCCTAAAGGTAGTATTATCGTTTAAAAATTGGTATTTTAAGTCTCTGATCACCCCCTACGAAATCATATTTAACGTTTTTTTATTTAATTTATATCACAAAAACACCCAAACTCTACTGTATTAGGGTTACTTTTTATCCATCTTACCGATTAACCCATAGTCAATGCAAGACAAAGAAATCATCCAACGAATAGAACAAGGTGACGAAAGTGCTCTTGATTATTTGTACGTCAAACTTTATAGTATGATTACAAAGTATATCATGCGTAATGGCGGAACTGAGGATGAGGCCAAGGATGTCTTTCAGGATGCTTTGGTCATTTTTTGGCAAAAGGTGGCTAAAAAAGAATTAACCCTGACCGCCAAGATCAGTACTTATCTCTTTGGAGTAAGTCAAAACCTTTGGCGAAGAGAGTTAAGTCGTAAAAAACGCTTCTCCAATGAAGAGGCAGAAGTAATCACCTCCTCAAATTTTGAGCAAGATGAAAGAAATAAGATCATTCGTGATTGTATTAAAAAAATGGGAGATTCTTGCAGAGACATCCTGACGGCGCATTATTTTGATGGCTTGGGGATGCCTGAAATTGCTCAAAAATTCGGTTTGGCTAATGCTGACACCGCAAAAACCAGAAAATATAAATGCAAAAAAAAATTGGACCTTTATATAAAATCACATTTTACATCCAATGACTTTCTCGATTAACCTATGAACACTGAAAACAAATATTTTGATCTGATTGAGGATTACCTCGATCAAAATTTAAGTAAGCCTGATCTTCAGGGGTTCGAAAAGGCCATGGGAGTGTTCCCTGATCTGAAAGAAGAGGTTCAAATACAAAAAGGCATTCGTCAGGCTTTGTCAGATTATCGCGCTGGACAGTTAAAGCAACGGTTGAGTGAAATCCCAATTCAAAAATCATCTGCATTAACCTCCGCCTTCTGGGGCATAGCTGCCAGCGTAGGCGTAGCGGTCATTAGCGTACTCGTGGGTGGTTATGCTTATGTTTCCAATCTGGATCAAACCACAATTATTCCTATAGTCCCAGTATCCGAGGTTAGCACCCATATTCCTGAGGAAATCAGTCAGGAAAATAGGTTATCCTTAATTGGTCAGCCTGAAAGAGCCACCAGTGAGCCTATCGAAGAGCTGCCAAAGATTTCCCAGCAAGCAAAATCAAATGCGCTGGCAACAAAAACGCTGCCTCCCGAAAAAAAGAAAAATAAAAATATCAACAGGCCACAAATTTCTGAGCCAAATGATTTCATTAACAGCCCCGCATCGATCGAAGTACCAAACAGCAAGCAGCTGAACACGGATCACTTTCAACAGGTTAAGGTTAAGATTTTACCCCACAAAGGGAGACAGAGATACCAACTCACTGATAATCAACTTACCTTATTTGGTAATTTTGATAATGTTGAGTTACTGAAACAAGAATATGATATTTTAAGTGTTAAGATCAATGGTTCCATTTTTCAATTAAAAAAGACCACAACAACACTTCCGTTAGAATAAAAATGAAAAAGCCACTATTAAATAGTGGCTTTTTTTATCTCCCATTTAACACTTTTTAGCACTCCCATTGCCGATTTTTTTTGTTTCAGGAACATAAGCAAATTATATTAGCAACTTATGTGATTTTTCCGCAAACAATGGCAAAAACAGAAAAGAAGAAACTTGGTTCGTATCCTTTACTGAGTGTTGTATTTAGTACAGCATTAGCACTTTTCATCGTTGGTCTGTTAGGGCTTTCCTACATTCAAACCATCAAGCTTAGTGCAAAGATAAAGAGTAAATTAGAGGTACAAGTATTTTTAAATAAAGGGATTAAACAGGCCAAAACAACACAATTTAAACGTGAACTGGCTTTGCAGCCTTATCTACTTGATCCAGCTGCTGAAAATATCAAATTTATTTCCAAAGAAGAGGCCGCAAAGACCTTCCTAAGTGATACTGGGGAAGATTTCTCTGCTTTTTTAGGAGATAACCCCCTACATGATGCTTTTACAATCCGACTAAAGGAAGGGTATCAGAATGCCGACTCCCTTGCCATGATCAAGGCCAAACTAAGTAAGAATCCTTCCGTATTTGAAGTTACTTATGTCAAAAATTTGGCAGACCAGATTCAGGAAAATTTCGCCAAGGTAAGTGTAATTCTTATTGGGTTGGCGCTTCTCCTATTCGTTGTCGTTTCCATTTTGATTAACAACACCATCAAGCTGGCATTATTCAGTCAACGCTTTTTAATCCGATCTATGCAGCTCGTGGGCGCTACCAACCAATTCATCCAAAAGCCTTTTATATTGAGGTCCGTTTGGCATGGGTTATTCGGTGGTTTGGTTGCCAGTGCCGCTTTATTGGGGTTATTGTATTACGCCATCTACAATATCGATGGACTCAGCACCTTGTATGCACCCAAGGAAATTGGTATCCTCATCGGGCTAATGTGCTCAATGGGAATATTGGTCAGCTTTTTCAGCACGAAACGATCAGTGAAAAAGTACCTTGGAATGTCTTTAAATGAACTATATTAATTAAACATATTTATTCCTATGGAGGAACAAAAAGCAATGCCTTTCAATAAGAAGAACTACATTATTATGTTAGTGGGCATCCTGGTATTAGCACTGGGCTTCATCATCATGACCCTTGATACTGAGACTTTCGGTTTCGGTTTCTTAGGACTTACGCTTGGACCTGTCACTATCCTGGTCGGATTTGCGATTGAATTTTATGCACTTTTTCATAAATCAAAATAATTAATGAGCTTAATAGAGGCTTTAGTTTTAGGCTTGATCCAAGGATTCACGGAGTTCTTGCCTGTAAGTAGTAGTGGACACATTGAATTGGCAAAAGCCATTATGAATGTGCATGTAAGTGAAGATGTCCTGTTCACGATGATCCTCCACGGTGCCACCGTCCTTTCTACCATTGTCATTTATTTTACAGAAATTCGGAAGTTGGTTCAGGAGGGGATTACACCAAGTTGGAATGACAGTAAAAAATACATTTTACTTTTGGTCGTTTCGATGATACCCGTCTTTTTCGTAGGAATTTTCCTCAAAGATGCTTTAGAAGATTTCTTCTTCGGTAATATTCTCGCCGTAGGAATATCACTTTTATTTACTGGAGGTTTACTCTCTTTCACCTATTTTGCCAAGAACGAAACAGCTCAAATAGGATGGAAATCGGCCATCGGTATGGGTATCGCCCAAGCCATTGCCGTTATTCCTGGAATTTCAAGATCTGGCTCTACCATTGCCACGGGCTTATTGATGGGGGTAAAAAAAGAAGAAGCAACACGCTTTTCTTTTCTGATGGTATTAGCGCCTATTCTTGGTGCCAACCTATTGGAGCTGCTAAAATTTGACCCTTCTACGGTTTCGGATTTGAGTATCCCAGTCATTGCGATTGGGTTCGTTACGGCATTTATTGCAGGGGTTGTAGCCTGTAAATGGATGATAAACCTCGTTAAAAAGGGAAAATTGATTTATTTTGCGGTTTACTGTATCGTCGTTGGCTTTACCGCTATCGGGTATACACTATTCATTGCATAACAAAACTTTATCATAGATGGATTTAAAGGACTTAGATTTCCTGGCAGGGCAAGTGTTGTTGATTGACAAACCAAAAACTTGGACCTCTTTCGACGTAGTGGGAAAATTGAGAAATCTGATCAAAATAAAAAAAATTGGCCACGCAGGTACTTTAGATCCATTAGCGACAGGCCTTTTGATTTTGTGCACAGGTAAAATGACCAAGCAGATCGAATCTTACCAAGCACAGGAAAAAGAATATACAGGCACCATTACCCTGGGGCAAACCACCCCATCCTATGATGCGGAAACGGAGGTTGATGCCGAAAAGGACATTCAGCATTTAACTGCTGAAATGGTTCATGAAGCTGTGCCTGCATTTTTGGGCGAAATTGAGCAGATTCCGCCGATGTATTCAGCGATTAAAGTCAATGGCCAGCGCCTTTACAAGGCTGCCCGCAAAGGCAAAACCGTAGAGGTTAAAGCACGACAAGTGACCATTCACGAGTTTGAAATCACCAATATTGATTTCCCAAAGGTGGATTTCAGAATTGTTTGCTCCAAAGGCACCTACATCAGAAGTATCGCCCATGATTTGGGTCAGGCACTGAATGTTGGCGGCCACCTTGCAGCTTTACGAAGAACCCGTATTGGAGACTTTAAAGTAGAAGACGCCAGAACTGTCGAGGACTTTATCGCTGCCTTTAAAAAAGAAGAAAATTAAAAGTTGGGAGGGGTAAAAGCCTCCCTTTTTTGCTATGAAAATATATAACAACCTCAGTGAATTCATCGCTCCTCAATATGCCGTGGTTACCAGTGGCACCTTTGACGGCGTACACCAGGGTCACCAAAAAATCCTGAAAAGAATTCGGAAAATTGCGGATCAGCACAATGGAGAAACCGTCCTGATCACCTACTGGCCACACCCTCGCCACGTCCTTTTCCCTGAGGATAATTCTCTTCAATTACTTTCTTCCATAGAGGAAAAAGCAGAGTTGCTATCACAGAATGGTATCGACCACCTTATTCGGCTGCCATTTACCCAGGAGTTTGCACAAATGGCTCCTGAAGATTTTGTACAAAACATACTCATCAATGCTATCGGCACCAAAAAACTGGTGATCGGCTACGACCATCATTTCGGAAAAAATAGGTCAGGGAATTTTGAATTCCTCAAGCAAAATCAGGACCGTTTCGGTTTTGAACTTGAAGAGATCAGTCGACATGATGTAGACGAAGTCGGAGTATCCTCCTCCAAAATCAGGAACCACTTGTTAAGAGGTACACTTAAAGAGGCCAATCAATATTTAAGTCGCCCTTATGAACTTTCCGGGCAGGTGGTGCATGGCCAAAAATTAGGCAGAACGATTCAGTTCCCTACCGCCAATATCGAGGTAGCGTTTAAACACAAACTCATTCCTAAATTCGGGGTCTATGCAGTATTGGTTGAATTCGAAGGAGCACTTATGGAGGGAATGCTCAATATCGGAAAAAACCCAACCGTGTCGGCTACTGAAGATGTAAAAATGGAAGTACACATTTTTGATTTTGACAAAGACCTCTATCAGCAATGCGTCAGGGTAATTTTTATTGATCGACTTCGAGAGGAAAAAAAATTCGAATCTGTAGCAGCCTTAAAATCAGCTCTTGAAGAGGACAAAAATGCCGCAAAAACAATATTAAAAAACTATCGTAGATAGGCTTCGTTAATTTGATGTAAGACCAATTAATTACATCAACTTATATTGCAATGAAGTATCTTAACTACCTACTTATTCTCCTACTCCTCTTCCCTACCTTATCATGTGATAAAAATAACAACCTCGTTTTATTTGGCATCTCACAAGATAAAGAGCTTGGGCAACAGGTGAGCAACCAAATCAATAACGATCCACAATACAACATCCTTTCTCCATCGGATTTCCCTGAGGCTTACAATTACCTCAATGGCATGCGAGATGACATCCTTAATTCGGGCAAAGTAGCTTATGCAAATGATTTCAACTGGGAATTAAAAATCATTAAAGACGATGAAGTCCTGAATGCATTTGCGACACCAGGAGGCTACATTTATGTATACACAGGGCTGATCAAGTACCTCGACTCTCCTGATGATTTAGCAGGAGTTATGGGCCACGAAATCGCCCATGCCGACCTAAGGCATACAAGCCGAAATATGCAGAAGGAGTACGGCATCCAATTTTTGATTAGCATTATCAGTGGGCAGGCGGAATCCGAACTGAGCCAGATGGCACTTGCTTTGGCTACTAACGGCGCTATTGCACAATTCAGCCAGAAGTTTGAAAAAGAAGCTGATCTTGAATCTGTAGAATATTTGGCAGGTACCAAGTACAAATGTGATGGTGCTGCTACGTTTTTTCAAAAACTTGAAGAGGAACAGGCAGCTAACAGTGGCGATATCAGCAACAGTATTGAACAATTTTTCTCTTCCCACCCTTCCCCGGCAGATCGTGCTGAATATATCCCTGAAGAAGCCGACAAAATTGGCTGCTCTACCAAGCCCTCAGGCACACAGGCTGCATACGATCAGTTTAAAAGTGATCTGAATCTATAATTCCCCCATTTAAATTAACCTGTATTAAGTCAGAAGCTATCCGCCAGTCTTATCCTGTCGTATTGCCTCGGTTTGATACAGGTTAATTTGTTTTTATACCCTCACGGCGACAACCGTAAGAGGCCGCTAACACGCTCAATCCGTAAAATACCGAGCACATAAACTGCGAAATTCTCCAAGGATTATCGCTGTGGCCCCCCAAACCACCTTGCCACCAACCTCAAAAAACGGCACTTCAAGCTTTCCCTTTCCTGTAGATACTTCTGTCCGTGCTGAGGGCTCCTGTTGTAGCACCAACTCCTCCAAATCACAAAGAAAAATCTCCTCTACCTCCCTGGGGTCAGGCTGAAAATCGACGGGTTGCTTGCACACACTGATCACTGGCTGAATAATGAAATTACTGACAGGGACAAATAGGTCTGTCAGCTCTCCAACCACCTGTACCGTCTCGGCTAACAAGCCAATTTCCTCATTTGCCTCTCGGAGTGCCGTGGCAACCACACTTTGGTCCCCTTCATCCTGTTTCCCCCCAGGCAGTCCTACTTGCCCACTGTGCACCCCTTGATACACAGGCCTTTGAATCAAAGGAAAGCATAGTCGCCCTGCCGATTCCATTACATTGATTAACACAGCACTTTGCCTTGCGTTCCGACGATCAGCTTCAAAGCGATCAAAAGCATCTGCGAATGGTGCCATTTCTCGCTGTACATTGGGGCCTGGCAATGGCTCCTGAAGTCTTTGCTTCAGCCAGGAATCGAAATTATTTATGGATCTATTATTTGTCATGATAAATTAAATTCAATAAAATCCGCCTTCAAACTACACACAAAACCATTAAACATCAATCAATTAACACTTAATACAGTTATAAATAAGGTCAATTAAAAATCTTGTACTATATTAAGAAAACGAAAACAATGACCTATGTTGTTGTTACTCTATCGAAAATCGATAATTTCGCAATATCAATTCAGAAACACTAATTTCAATTATATATTAAAATGTTGAAGACTCAAAATCCAACGAAAACAGCTGCATGGGCTGATTTGGACGCACACTTCCAGGACATGAAATCTGCTCAAATGAAAGATCTATTCGCAAAAGATCCTGAGCGATTCAAAAAATTCTCTACAAAATTTGAGGATATCCTTCTTGATTACTCTAAAAACATCATTACTGAAGATACCTTAGCTAAATTAACACAACTGGCGAAAGAAACAGGTGTTGAGGATGCTATTCAGTCTATGTTTGCGGGTGAAAAAATCAATCAGACAGAAGGTCGTTCGGTATTGCACATCGCACTTCGTAACCAATCCAACACACCAATTATGGTGGATGGTGCTGACGTTATGCCTGCTGTAAATGAGGTTTTGGCTAAAGTTGAAACATTTTCTAACCGAGTTTCTTCTGGAGCATGGAAAGGCTACACAGGTAAATCAATTACTGATATTGTAAATATTGGAATTGGTGGCTCAGATTTGGGCCCTTTGATGGTTA
Source organism: uncultured Persicobacter sp. (assembly GCA_947498325.1). Taxonomy (GTDB): domain Bacteria; phylum Bacteroidota; class Bacteroidia; order Cytophagales; family Cyclobacteriaceae; genus Persicobacter; species Persicobacter psychrovividus. Next base: position 453,991 of record CANMKE010000001.1, on the reverse strand, counting down.
CCGAGGCCCTTAAAGCCTACAAAAAAGACAACTTAAATGTGCATTTCATTTCAAATGTAGATGGAACACATGTTGCTGAAGTTTTGAAGCCACTGAACCCTGAGACGACGCTTTTCCTTGTAGCTTCAAAGACGTTCACAACTCAAGAAACCATGACCAATGCAAACTCTGCAAAGGACTGGTTCCTGAAAGTAGCACAAGAAGAAGGACATGTAGCCAAGCACTTTGTTGCTCTTTCTACGAATGCCAAAGGTGTTGCTGCTTTCGGTATTGATACTGACAATATGTTTGAATTCTGGGATTGGGTTGGAGGCCGTTATTCATTATGGTCTGCGATTGGTCTTTCTATTGCCTGCGCTATTGGCTATGATAACTACAAAGCTTTGCTTGAAGGTGCGCACGCCATGGATCAGCACTTTGCTACCACTGATCTCGAAAACAACATTCCTGTGATATTGGCCTTGATCGGCATTTGGTACAACAACTTCTTCGGCGCTGAGTCGGAAGCTATTTTACCTTACGATCAGTATATGCACCGTTTTGCGGCTTATTTCCAACAAGGAAATATGGAATCCAATGGAAAATGTGTGGACCGAGCAGGTAAGCCAGTAGACTACCAAACTGGTCCAATTATTTGGGGAGAGCCAGGCACCAATGGTCAGCATGCATTTTATCAGTTGATTCACCAGGGTACAAAAATGATCCCTTGTGACTTTATCGCTCCTGCGATCAGCCATAACCAAATCAGCGACCACCATCCAAAATTATTGGCCAACTTCTTTGCACAGACAGAAGCGTTGATGACTGGAAAAACGGAAGAACAAGTTCGTGCGGAATTTGCTGCCGCAGGAAAGTCTGCTGAAGAGGTGGAAGATTTGGTGCCTTTCAAAATCTTTGAAGGCAACCGTCCGACTAACTCAATTTTGGCGAAACAAATTACTCCTCGTACTTTGGGCGCTTTGATTGCAATGTACGAGCACAAAATTTTCGTTCAGGGCGTTATCTGGAATATCTTCTCTTTCGATCAGTGGGGTGTGGAATTAGGCAAGCAACTGGCTAATCAAATCCTTCCTGAATTGAATAATGACGAAGAAGTGGCTTCTCACGATAGCTCTACAAATGGCCTGATCAACGCTTATAAAGCAATGCGTTAAGCAAAATAAAAAGGGCTTACCCATAAAATGGCGGTATCAAAGTACTGATGATGCCATTTTATGCGGATTCAGCCCCTAAAAGTAAAAAGCGTATCGGAATGTTATCCGATACGCTTTTTTTTATTTTAACTCAATGATGGTCAATTCAAATTCATTACTTTCAACCACTACCCATTTCAAGGCTCTGAAAAACTGTTCCTCTTTCTTCAACAATAACCCTCCAGGACCCACATAATATTCGGAAACTTCTGATTTCATGTTCTTTATCTTTATTTTATTCTTCCCATTTCCGTGCCAAAGGCACATTTAATTTATATAGTGATATACCAAGAAAAAATTAAAAAGATACGACCATCTGATCAATCGACTCTTTTTTGGTTTAAACCCATACAACTATACACCTAATCGCACTTCCCTACAGGATAAATCCATTAAAAATTCAGCCTCAAGAAGCCCGAAGAATATGTATTTTTAGCTAAATTTGATGGTTCACAATTTTGATGCATTATGATCATCAACACAATTTTACCAGAAGAATGTCTCATACAGGAGCTGAATGGTAACATCAAGACGTTCCGCAAAACCATTTTTTTTCTGGAACAATATAAACGATTGGGTTTATTCAATGCCTTCAGGAAAGAGATTGCTGTGGGAGAAGTATCGATCAAGGTCGAAGAGGAAGGTAGCACAAGAATTGAGCACCGTGTCAATAACCGTAAAAAATCCACCGACACACGTGTCAGGGTTGATATGGGTGAAAACCACTCTTTCATTAAAAAGACTTTTAGCCAGCAAGACGAGCTTTTGGCGCAGGAGGAAGTGATCAGGACTGATGACCAGCTGATCGAGAAAATTATCATTACGGATTATAAAGAAGGTGAAACGACCCTCATTACTTTTCAATACAATGAACAGAAACTCATTGAGCGTATTGAATTCAGTAATGAGCATGGTTCTGTATTTCAAACGGCCTCCTTCCGATATGATAAAAAAGGGCGCCTCATAGAAGAAAAAGGCAGCCGCCACCGCAGGAAAATCAGTTTTGAAGAATTCCATTATATTACCCAGTTCAAGTATCTGAAAAAAGACAAACAAGGCAACTGGTTACAACGAAGACTGAAAACCGAGTATGGTTTCCATTATCAGAACGTAACCAAGTACGCCCTTGAGGAAAGAGAGCTTACTTATCAATAATTAAGATTTTGAGGGATCACCCCCTACAAACAACAGAAAAGACTATGAAAGCCATCATTGAAAGATTTACAAGATATGTAAAAGTCGACACGGAATCTGATCCGACTGTCGAAGCAATCCCATCAACCCAAAAACAGTTTAACCTGGCCAATATGCTGGTCGAAGAACTCAAGGAGATTGGGATGGAAGAGGTCACCATCGACGAACATGCGTATGTGATGGCCACCCTTCCTGCAAATGTAGATCATCAGGTACCGACGATCGGGTTTGTAGCACATATGGATACTTCCCCAGATTTCTGTGGGGCGAACGTAAAACCACAGCTTTGGGAAAATTATGACGGCAAAGACATCGTTTTGAATAAAGAACAAAACATTGTGCTGAAAACTGCTGACTTCCCAGAAATCCTTCAGTATAAAGGATGGGATTTGATTACCACCGATGGCACCACCCTTTTGGGCGCTGACGATAAAGCGGGCGTAACAGAGATTGTTTCCGCAATGGAATTCCTGATCAAAAATCCAGCAATCAAGCACGGGGAAATCCGAATTTGCTTCACGCCTGACGAGGAAGTCGGCAAGGGTGCTGATCTTTTCGATGTTGAAAAATTTAATGCTGATTACGCTTACACCCTTGACGGTGGCCCTGTTGGGGAGCTTGAGTTTGAGAACTTCAACGCCGCAGGAGCAACAATCGAATTCAAAGGGGTTTCCGTTCATCCAGGAGCTGCCAAAGACAAGATGGTTAATTCCATGAGAATAGCCACTGAATTTGCGCAAGAATTCCCTGCTGATGAAACACCAGAAACAACGGAAGGCTATGAAGGTTTTTTCCATCTGGTTCATATGGAAGGCTCCATTGAAGCCTCTAAATTGCAGTTCATTATCCGCGATCACGACGGGGAGAAATATGAAGCCCGCAAGGCATTTGTAGAGAAGATGGTCAAGAAATATCAGGAGAAATATGGCACAGACATGGTCAAGCTGACAATGAAAGACCAGTATTTCAATATGCGTGAGAAGGTCGAGCCAGTGATGGAGATCGTTGATATCGCTGCCGAAGCCATGAAATCGCTTGAAATTAAACCGTTGATCAAGCCGATCCGAGGAGGAACTGATGGCGCGCGTCTTTCATTCATGGGGCTTCCTTGTCCGAATATCTTTGCAGGAGGGCACAACTTCCATGGAAAGTATGAGTTTGTCCCTGTTCAGGCCATTGAGAAAGCCACTGAAGTAATTGTAAAGATTGCTGAACTAACTGCCCAGAAGCACCAATAATTTCATCTGCGATAAAAAAGGCCCTTACGGTTAGCGTAAGGGCCTTTTTTTATGCTGATGGGGGTAACACCTTTCTTCCGAAATGATGGCACTCCCCTATCGCTTGTTTGATGATGCAATTACTCTTCCTCCTTTTCCGCTACACGAACCTTGTCGCCATCGTTTAGATTACGGGAAATAATCTGATAAGGACCCGTGATCAATTCATCGCCAGAGTTTAACCCTTCGGTGATTTCAATGAAATCGAAATTGGAAATACCCGTCTTAACGGGCACTTTCTTCGCCACATCACCATCCTTAATGAACACCACTTCCTCAATTTCCTTATCCGAACGACCAACGCCACCGTGCTTCAGGCTGTCGGCAACCGAACGGGTGGTTACTGCTGAAAGCGGTGCCATCACAGCATCTTTCCGAGTTTTGGTTTTTATCTCAACACTGGCCGTCATTCCTGGACGGAAAGGGAAACCGTTTTGCTCTTCCAACAAATCAGCATAGGAGGAATTCAATACACGGATTTTCACCTCAAACTCCGTAATAGCATCTGCTGAGGCCTTATCTTTTGCTGTGTTGGCAATCGAGGTTACCACACCCGTAAATTTCTTATTTAAATAAGCATAAGAATCAACATTAATAATAGCCGTATCGCCCTTATGCACCCTGATGATATCATTCTCATTCACATCCACTCTGGCTTCCATCGCTGAAAGGTCCGCTATACGCATCATTTCAGTACCTGCCATAGTTTGTGTCCCTACAACCCGTTCACCTTTTTCAACGCTCAGCTTCGTAACCTTACCATCCATCGGCGCCACAATGTTCGTCAGGCGCAAATTTTCCTGAGCCTCCGCCAAAGAAGCCCTCGATGATTTAACAATATAATTGGAGGCCTTTACATTCTCCTCCGCTGCCCCCAGATCCTCTTTAGCAGCAAGAAATTCCGCTTCGGCACGCTGGAAATCTGCAACAGAAACCACTTCGTCCTTTTTCAGCTGTTGCTGACGTTTGTACTCCTGTTCCGCCCGAACAAAATTAGCTTTGCCCTTGGCCAGGTTAGACTTTGCCACTGCGAGGTTCGCCTGTTGCTGGTTATAGGCCGCACGCGCACGGTCCACTGCTGAAATAAAATTGTCAGGGCGAATTCTTGCCAATAGTGCACCACTTTTCACAGAATCCCCTTCCTGAATATTCAATTTGATGATCTCCCCAGAAACCTCTGGCGAAATGTTCACTTCAACCACGGGCTGAATCATTCCCGAAGCACTCACCACCTCCGTAAGGTCTCCCAATCGGACCATACCTAACTCTACAACGACCCCTTCATCGGAACCGATCACGCCAGCTTTATGCAAGCCAAACAAGGAAAGAAGGACTACCCCAAGGATAATCAACAACACCTTTGGGCGAAGTATATTACTAAAAAAACTCATGGTATAATATTTTAAAAGTGGTTACAAAGTGATGGGCTGACCCGTATAGAATTCCAGTAATTTCAGCTTGAAAACATAATCATATTTCGCCCGCACCAATTCCGTATTGGCTGCAAAAAGGCTGTTGGAGGCAATCTGAAATTCTACGCTATTGGCGCTTCCTGCATCGAAACGCGATTGTACCGCACGAAGGTTTTCCTCAAGAGCAATCACAGATTTCTGTGCCGCATCGTAGGTTTTCACGGCAGAATAGGCATCGTTATAAGCTTGCTCAATGCTCTGGCGAAGTTCATTTTTCGTCTGTACAGCATTAAGCGCCGCCCTGTTTTGTTGGATTTTTGCACGCTGATAATCACCTGTGCGTTTAAAGCCCTCAAAAATAGGAATGCTCAGGTTCAGCAGTAATTCATTCGACCAGTTATCTGAATATTGTTTGGTCCAGCCGACGGTCTGAAACTCCCCTGAAGGAATGGAAAACTTTTGGTATACGGGCTGATTTCCCGCCTGATCCAAAAAGATGGAAGAAGATCGGGCAATTACCTCTACCTCATCCCCAATTGGTACCAAATTCTGATCCGAGTAGTTGGTAAAGGTACTTGCTGAAAGTGATAAACTCGGTAATAATGCTCCTTTGGCCATTCTCATAGCATATAAAGCACTGGTTTCGCGCTCTTCAGCCGCCTGAATTTCTGGCTGCGTCTGCAATGCCATAGCATATACTTGCTCCACCGTTTGATTAATCCACGGGTATTTGTCAGGATTGATGTCTGGCACAACAATATCGAAATCTGTGGAGACAGGTTTTTGCATATTCTGCTGCAACTGAAGCAAAGCAAAACGCAGGTTATTTTCCTGCTGAATTTGTTCCGCCTCATTGGACGCCAAAGTAGATTGCATCTGTAGCAGTTCCGTTTTTGCCACCGCACCAGCATTGTATTGCTTTTCGAGCTGATCTACCTGCTTTTCAGTGGTGGCCACTTTATCCTTGGCATTGGCCAACAGCTCTTTATTGAAAATCACATTCATGTAACTTTGTGTTACCTGAAGCATGACATCATTGAGTGACTTTTCAAGGTCTTTCTCTGCAATATTGGTTTCTGTATTTGCCTGATTGATGTTATTATTGACCTGCATGCCTGCAAAAATTGGCATATTGGCGTTGGCAAAAACCCCATTGGTCTGAATCCGCTGATTCACAAAAAGGTTCGTGGTTCGGTCAATGGAGCGCCCCCAGGAATTACCATAACGGCCACCCCCTGAAATGGTCGGAAAGCGACTCGCCCGTGCCTGCTTCAGGTTAATTTCTGACTCTTGCTTGTTCAGTTTTTGCTGACTGACCACAAGGCTATTGCTCTTGGCGTATTCAATACACGCCAAAAGGTCCCAGCCACCGTCGGCAGGTTGCTGCGCTTGAACAGTCATGCAGGGCAGGCTGAGCAAAAAAAAGATAGGCAGATGTTTCCAGTTCATATAATTAGGTTAAAATTGTTCCGTGTTGTTATTCAATAATCGGCACATACAAAATGTGCTTTACCCAGCTTAGGCTATCGATATATTGCGTTGTTAAAGGGCGCAGCGGGGAATCCATCTCAATCACCTGGCAGGCCAAATCCGACTTTCCTCTGCGCGATACCGTCATGTTGGCAATATTGCAATTATCATGAGATAAAATATTTGAAATAAAGGCAATCGATCCCGGACGATCATCCGCAAGGATAATCAAAGTATGCAAGTTGGCTGAGAAATTCGCTGAGAACCCATTCACTTCCGCAATACGGATCACACCGCCACCGCGACTTTCACCGATCACCTCCACCACATTATCCTGAGCCTTCAGCCGCAACTTAATGGTGTTTGGGTGCATGGTCGAAGCATTTCCCACGGACTTAAACTCATAGGCCATTCCCGCTTCCTCGGCATGCTCAAAGGCGGTCTTGATGCGCTTGTCATCCGTATGAAAATCCAGCAAACCTGCCAATATTGCGCGGTCAGAACCGTGCCCCTCATAGGTTCGGGCAAATGAATTATAAAAAGTAATCTCAGCATGTTCAGGCTGAGCACCCAAAATTCTGATGGCCGCACGGGCAATCCTAACAACACCCGCAGTGTGACTGCTCGATGGGCCGATCATCACTGGACCAATCATATCGAAAACGCTGCTTCTCTCTGCCATAACTTATATTGAAAATATTATTAAATTCGCTACTGATAAACAATTATTATTTAATCGGTCATTTTTCAATTATGAAGGTAAATTTTGATGGTCATATTCTCGATGCCACTGCGGTAAAAATATCATCCAACGATCGTGGCTTTCAGTACGCTGATGGGATCTTTGAAACAATCATCCTTAAAGATGCCAAAATCCAATACTTACCATATCACCTTCAAAGACTAAAAAAGGGCCTTCATGCCTTGAAATTAGCAAATTCCTCCACAAAAGAACCCATTGAATGGGAAGAAAAAATCCTGGAATTGGCAAAAATCAACAGAATGTCGGATTCGAGGATAAAAATTTTCGTTTGGCGACAACAGGGTGGGCTCTACACCCCCACAGGCACGGATTTTCACTACCTGATCACCAGCCGAGAATATCACCCAGCCAAGCATCAGGCACTGAAAAATGTCGGCATTTGTAAAAGTTTATTTTTGAGTCCCTCCCCTTTCTCTTCCTGCAAAACAATGAATGCCCTCAGCTACGTGATGGCTGGCATTGAAAAACGGGAAAACGAATGGGAAGAGATTATTCTTTGCGATCGCAGAGGCCACCTTTCCGAAGCCGGAAGCGCAAATTTATTCTGGAAAAAGGGGAATGAGTTTTTCACGCCCTCCCTGAACACAGGTTGCATAGCGGGTGTCAGGCGGGCAGCACTTATTGAAGAACTTGAGGAGCAAGGCTACACCGTAAACCGCGGAGAATATTCGCTGCTTCATCTTGAAAAAGCTTCCCACCTATGGAAAACAAATGTGACGGGCATGGTCCCGATTGCACAATTAGAACATCTTTTATTTGAAGAAACCTTACCCGAGGAGGTGGCAATATTGCAAAATCATTATAATCAGGTGAAATGACCTGAATGTGATCAAGATTTAAAACGAAGCGCCGCAAAACACGTTCATCATAGTATATATAGGGATTAAACTACTGGAACTATGATGAATAAGGAAACAGCACTCGTTTGGAAATTAGTTTGTCATGATGACCAAAGCATCAAAACATGGCAAAGCAAAGCCGCCGCAGTAAATAATGATCAGGATGCTTTAAGTGCACAAATTAGAGAATGGATCTCAAAAATGGCGCATCGCGTAACCACAGAAGCTGATGATATAGAACCGCAGCTCGTTTTGGATTCTGCCATGATGGTCGATTGGGACCTTATTTCGAGATCAATCATTTATTCACTCCAGCCACCAACGCCAAAAGAAGAAATCAACTAAATATGCTTTGCGTAAAAAAGGGCGACAATCTTTATATTGTCGCCCTTTTTTGTGGGTTAATTCCCATGCGCTACGCTCCACCTTCCTATACCCCTTCCAACATAGGAATGCTCCTCGTTCTTAATTATCGCCTACCAAAAACAGGATCTGATCATTAGGATCGAGCTTTATCGCATTTACCTGCTCTCCTGTTTGCAAGCGGAATGTCTGTTCCTGCTGATCTAAATCACGGGAAAAATAAATTTTATCCCCTTCAAAAGTGATCGCCATAAATTCGATTTTGATCTTCACCAGCTTATACTGATGCTGCTTCACCGTAACGATCGTTTCCTTATGTTCTTTATCATAAGCAACAGTATAGCTCAGTCGGGGCAATAAAGGCGTTTCCAGCCAATGCTGAAAAAAACCTTTCAAATCACGCTTGGTCGTTGACTGCATTACTCGCTCAAAATCAGCAGTTGAAGCATTTTTCCCTTTGTAGGTATTGTAATATTTTTGTATTCCTGCATGAAAGGCGGCATCACCAATCTCCTGACGAAGCATATGCAAAACCCACGCTCCCTTCTGATATGAATAAGCATTCAATAGTTTTGAGGGATCAGGATTCCCCCCAGGACGAACCACTTTCGACGGAAACTTAGCCTTAAAGGCCAACAAGCGCTCCCTTGCCTGCCCCATATATTCATTCAGCGCAGCAGTACCGTACTCATGCTCCAAGTACATGGCTGTAAAGTAAGTAGCAAAACCCTCCGACAACCACAAATCATTCCAGCTGGCTTCCGTAACGGTATTTCCAAACCACTGATGAGCGATCTCATGAGCGATCAACGTTTCCATTTTTTTAGGATCGTCCACCGCATTTTCATCATAAAAGATGTTTCCCGCATTCTCCATTCCTCCGTAGCGAGTGGTAGACTGCACCTGCCACAATGCCTCGAAAGGATATGGTCCGATGTATTCACTGAAAAAATCCATGACCTTATTGGTCACTGTCAGGGCCTCATGCATTTTCGCAGAATCCTCAGCATAAGCAAATCCTTTCATCGGAATCCCCTGCCCATCAATCTCCCAGGAAGCCAATTTAGCGGCACCAAAAACCATCACCTTCGTCGGGATAGGCGTGGCTTCACGATAATGCCAGTCTTTGTACATTCCCCCATGCCACTGTGAGGACACCAACTTTCCATTGGCAACAACCGACATATATTCTGGGGCGGTAATATACCAATCTACCGAGGCCTTATCATCAGGCCGATCCATTACTGGCAGATAGTTCTTCGCCCTAACAGGCCAGTTATCTCCAAAAAAGGTCTTATGGCCATGTCTATTTTGGCTGATAATCAACCCGTCTTTGGGAACACCTGCATATTTAATGGTCACCGTAGCGGTATCGCCTTTCGATATTGCACTTTCGATCATCAACTGATCAAGATCCTGACTGAAGTCTACCTGCCGACCGCCTGCACTCACCTGATCAACGAGCATTCCACCGTCTTCAGATTGCCCCACAAGGTCCAGGGTGAAGTTACTTTTATTTTCACGTGCCAGAAAATGTACCTGCGCCGTTCCTTGAATGCTATCATTGATACTATTGACCAAAATGTCAAAACGATAATGTAAAACATCGATATCCGTTTGTGCCCAAGTCCGATGACTTGCCCCCACGAAAAAGATCAACATAAAAACGGTCAAAATATTTTTGCTCATAATAGCTTGAGTATGTTCAATTCCAAAAATTTGTATTCAGTTCCAGGCTGAGGTTTGCAGTTGCATTTTACTCAACGGTAAATACAAAACTAAAAAAAACGCAGTCCAAATTGAACTGCGTTTGATATTATAAAACAATTTTAATCTAAAATCAGAAAGGGCGACGGTTATTCTTCGCTCTAACAGGAACTAACTGTGCCTTTTTGGTCTTTTTAATTTGCTCTTTTCTATAAATTGCTACTGAAGCAACAGAAAGTAAAGCAAAGATGGTTATACTGATCATATAAGTATCTTTAGTTACAATAAGGAATAATCAATAATCGTTCCAATTTTGACATAAAATAAGACAATCAATTATTTTTATTCCAATGAGAAATAATGTTTTGAATATTTTCTTGAAGACCGTTTTCTGCACTTAGCCACAAAATCTTATGCCCCCGCTTCTCCATTCTACGGAAAAACGTCATCTGACGTTTTGAAAAACGGTGAATTTGGGCTTCTAAGGACATAAACATCTCCTCGTAGGACAAATCCCCCAAAAGGTGTTCAGTAATCAATTTATACTCCAAACCATAGTAAATCAAGTCCTCAGCAGGCACTTGCTCCAATAAGCTTTGCACCTCTTCGATCATTCCCTCTTCTAACCTTTTCTGAAGGCGTAATGTTATTTTCTTTCTTCTAAGGTCACGATGAATATCAATACCAACTAACAGCTGCTTTTCGAGGGGTAATGGTTTTACCCATGTTGGTAATTCTTGCGCATTATGTTGCTGAAAAAAGCGTGCAATCTCAATTGCTCTAATGGTACGCTTGCGGTGCCCCCAGTCTGAAAAATACGCTGGCGCCCCCAGCTCCTTCAGCAAGTCGGTCAGGGCTTCGTCGGTCAGGGCCTCACTTTGCCGCCGCCATTGCGCATCCACGGGCACAATGGTATTTTCATTCCCCTCCAAAATGGTCTGTATATAAAGCCCTGTGCCGCCACAGAGGATCGGTAATTTAGCCCGTGAAATAATTTGCTGAAATGCCGCATGAAAATCCTTTTGAAATTCACTCAGGTTATAACGATAGCCTGCATCACGGATATCAATCAAATGGTGGGCGACATCACCATATTCTGCCAGGTCTTTCCCTGTCCCAATATCCATCTTCCGATAAATCTGACGTGAATCGCCGCTAATAATTTCGCCATTTAATGCCTGAGCAAGTGCCACAGCATGTGCTGTTTTTCCTGAAGCCGTCGGCCCTATGATGGTGATCAGTTCATTTCTCATCCCAATAATTTTTCACTATGATTTTACAAAAGTAAAAAAAATCCCAACTTGCCACTTCAATAAACACCAGCAATCATGACAAGAAAAATTTATCACTTGGCCACCTGCAGTACTTGCAAAAAAATTCTTTCCGAATTACAGTTGGACCAAACCGTTGAGCTTCAGGACATCAAAACGGAGCAAATCACCGAAAAGCAACTCGAAGAAATGCAGGCACTCGCAGGTAATTATGAATCCCTTTTCAGTCGCCGTGCCCGAAATTATGCTGCCCGAGGTCTGAAAGATCAGAACCTGACCGAAGAAGATTATAAGGCGTTGATTTTGGAAGATTATACTTTTTTGAAACGACCTGTTACACTTTATGACGGACAGATTTTTATTGGCAACAGCAAGAAGGTGGTTGAAGCGACAAAAGCTGCCATTAATTCGGCGCAAGTATAAATAAGTAAAAAATTGCTTCAGATTATTATATTTTTTCTTTACTTTGCATTGATTTGAGGTTTTAACAAAATTAATAGGGAAGCAGGTGAAATTCCTGCGCAGTACCCGCTGCTGTAAAGTCCAATGATCGAATGAATATTTTGCCCACTGATCATGATCGGGAAGGGATTCATTTCGAGGACCAAGCCAGAAAACCTGCCTTAAAATCACTTAATCATTTTTCACACTTTCGGGAGTTAAGGTGTACATTCACAGCCCTAATAATTTTCAAGGGGCATCTTCCGTCAATCTTTTTCTTATTATGTTTAAGAAAGCATTACACTTTATGCTTTTCGCTGCGATCGTAGCGATGTCAGCCTGTAACAGCAACGATGAGGTTGTACCTACAAACACCATTTCTTTTAACGGTTTAGAGCTTGAAGCTAATTCTGCTTGGTATGGCCAAGATATGAAAGGCAAAGCATCTGATGATGGAATGACTTTCAATACCACTTTCACTGCTGGTATTGCCACTTTTGCCAATCAGTACAATAAGGCATGGAATGGGTTTAATGATTTTGGTTATTCCAACAAAGTAGGTACGGATTACGAATCTGTTGACTTAACTGACAATATTGAAAAGGGATTTACTGCAATGAATGCTACTGGTGAAGATAAATATTTGGTTTTATATCCAAATGTTGACGCCTCATATCAACCAATGGCAGGAATAATTAATTTCAGTAAAAACATCAAAATTAATAATATTATCATAAACAATAATATTTGGGCTTATACTTCCATTCTCAATGGTGATGACGTTGCTGCTACCAAATTTAAAGAAGGCGATTGGTTCAAAGTAACATTTACAGGTGTAGATGCAGAAGGTAAAGAAATAGGGGGGCAAGATTTCTATTTGGCTGACTACCGTGGTGGAAAATCAAAAATTATTTCCGATTGGACTACTGTTGATCTTTCAGGTTTTGGAACTATCAAGCAATTGAAAATCACATTTGACAGTTCTGATAAGAACGATTTTGGACTTAACACCCCATCATACGTTGCTATTAAAGAAATTACTTACGATTAACTTCAATATATACACTTTAAAATGATCCATTAGATTATCAAAAAATAAAATTTATTTCAACTATAAAAACCAACTTATGCGGATTTTTTTTCTTAAAAATAGGTATTACCTATTAATCATTTCAGTAGTATTTTTTTACTCTTGTGAAAATAAAATATTAAAACCTCAGCATGCTGAACAAACCGAAAAAGGCTACCAAGTATCTACAAATCAAGAAATAAGAAAAGATTTCAACCTTAAAAGTGATTGGCTTCCCAAGGATTTCCAAAGTAACGCGAGGGTTTCTGGAACTAACCCTGAAATTTACAATATTTTTGGTGTAGGAATAAATTCAGTAGATGGAAGATACAAGGGGAGTATTATCGAAAATAGAAATTCCCCTGATTATATGGATATCATTAATAGGTTTGCAAGAGAAGAGAGTGATCAGGAGTATATTGTAAGTTCTAGTTATTCTGAAATAGATAAAAATACATCTAACAAACTTGCCCTATCCTTGGGAATAGATACTAGAGTATTCAACTTAGACGCTAGTCTTTCTGTGGAGAGACAATCCGGTATTCAAAATAAAACTAGTAACCTGTACGTTAGCATTGTAAGGTACAGAAAATATGGATATGCTCAATTAATTGACACTCACAGTAAAATTAATGATTATTTAACCTATGCCTCAAATCAAAATAACCCATCAGCAAGCTGCAATGTACCGAATACTCAGGAATGGAGATTTGATGCTTATGGAGATAGATATGTACGTGGAACACACTTGGGTTATATGATTAACGCAACCGTTCAAATTACAAATGTAGATTATCAATCTAGTTCAAAATCAGTTGTTGAGGGTGCTGCAAAAGCTGCGGTTCGAAAAGTATTTGATGCAGAAGCAACATGGAGTGATATACAAAGTTCAGACTTAAGATTTAAAGAGTCTGAACTAATCATAAGAGCTAAGGCTATTCCATCCATAGACATGATTTATTCGTTTGATCAATTGAAACAACAAATTTCTAATTTGGATGAAAAATTCCAACGTGAAGAGTTTGGAACTATTGCTATCGAAACCGAACCATATTCGACAATTTACCCTTCCTGTACTTTTATAAATGCAGAGTCATATAAATTAAAGAAAGAAAAATGGCAACAAGCCAAACTATTTTTAGAAGGCTTAAGAATAGCTGCAATTTCAGACAACTCCCTTACCTCAAGAATAAATAACGAAATTGATATTTGTAATACTAATATAAACAAATGTCTTGACCTTACAGGAAACATACCCGACCCAGGAAGTTATGAAGATTTATATACCGAGGTTTTAATCTTAATAAGTCCTTGCATAGTTAAAAACTATAAAAATCCATTGTCTCCCAGTAATCAGCCTGCAAATTGCCCCCTTTATTTAGACATTGTTGGATCTAATGGAGAAATAGTTGGAAGGGCTAGTCGCATAAATATTGACCCAGAAAAAATGATTCCATTGTACAGAGCTGAAGGAATGTATGGTGAAATATATAACTCTCTGACTGATGGAACAAATCGTCAAATAGCTTTTTACATCTACGATCATAAGTATGAAGATGAAATGATCCCAGTAACAGAATGGGTTCATCGTTGGGGTACTGGTCGACCGTTATACTTTTATAAGGCTTCAGAAACCCCACCTGTAACCTTGCACTTATATGAAAAAACTGTTTTGGGATATATTTACCCTTACTAATATTATCCTAAGACGAAACACTTTTCATAATATTTTCTGATCCTAAATCTTAAATTGGGATATCAATTCGCGAATAAATTTAAAGAAGGTGATTGGTTCAAAGTTACCTTTACAGGTTTGGATGCTGAAGGCAAAGAAACAGGGGCACAGGATTTCTATTTAGCAGATTACCGTGATGGAAAAACCGATGTTGTTTCCAACTGGACGAATGTTGATCTTTCTGGATTAGGAGCTATCAAGGAACTAAAAATAACATTTGACGGATCTGATCAAGGTGATTATGGACTTAACACCCCATCTTATGTAGCAATCAAAGAAATTGCTTATCAGTAATTAATATTAACTTAAATTGAAAAGCCTCTTTCTATTCTTGGGAAGAGGCTTTTTTGATTCCTTTTCTTATCTTGGCAGTACTTAACATCCGACCTTACCACACTCTTACTTATTAACTTACAGGCCGTTACGTTAAAATAATATCTATCTTTACTGTCAGTCCTCTTGTTGATCACAAGCTGCGACAGTCAGACAAATCCTCCAAAGACCATCGAATTCAATCACCTTTTTTTACCCAAGGCGGAATCCGCTTGGTATGGACAGGGTCATCTCAAAGAAAACATTCAGTACGGAAGGAAAACCGACCACACCACTTTTGAGTCGGGCATTGCCTCTTTCGATAATTATTTCATCACGCAAAAACTCTTCGGTAACCTGACGGCACAATATGATGGTTTTGCCTACTCGAATAAAACCACTAAAGAATTCGACCCTGCTACGATCAATCCGACCTTCAATTCGCTATATGAGTTACTTAGTGTTTCAAGCAATAAGGGCAATTATCTGATTTACAAAAACTCCACGGAACTAAAAAAGAGCATCTCATTCAGCCATCCTGTTAGGCCTACCTCCATTACCATTTCGAATACAGGACAAACCTACCTCAGCATTTTGAATGGGAATCCTGATCCATCAGCAGGCAAGCAATTCACCAAGGGCGATTGGCTGAAAGTGATTTTTACTGGTAAGGATGAACAAGGGAAAATGACTGGAAGTCAAGAGTTCTATTTGGCAGATTTCAGGAGTAGCCGACCTTATGCCATCCAAAAATGGACGAATGTTGATCTTTCTGCATTGGGGAGTGTCAATCAAATAGACATTTCATTTGCCTGCTCAGACACCGCTGTTTATGATGGCAAAACATACATCAACACCCCGGCAATGCTTTCCATAAAAAAAATACAACTACAATAAAACCAATAGCCTCTTACTGACATCAGGAAGAGGCTTTTTTTATAACTGGCTCACCTCCCCCAAGCATGCACTCGTACATTTCCCCTTCTGAAGAATAAGTGACCATGCCCGCATTACCGGTCGCTTTTTGTTCCGTTGGCAACCAGTTTCTACCTATTTTAGAGACAATAAATGCCCCAAGCATATCCCCAAGCCAGCAAAAATTTTCCGTCATAAAGGCTTCGGGCATCGGCTTAATACCTCCACTGCTTTTAAAAAGTGCCGCCGTCTCCATAGGGTTTGCCGTCGGGCAACCGATCTCATTAATGCAATGCACCTCATCAATACTAAAATCTGACGTTTTGGTGGTCTTCAGAATCGGCCGCTCTATAAATTCCACAATATTATTGTTGGGATCATTGAAGTATACCGCCCTTCCATCGGTAAACTCCACAATTTCCGTTTGACCAATCCCCAACACAGGTATGCCTTTCGTTTTCAGAAAATCCATTGCCGCTGAAACACGCCCCAAAGGAATTAAAAAGGCAAAATGATAAATCGCTGATTTTGGATGCTTTTGAAACGACAAGTTTGTAAAGCCTGCTGACAGGTTCAGAGCATTTGTTTCTAATGAACATTGAAAACCCAAACTCGAGTAAAAGTCATGCATCGGCTTGAGCTCAGTGGCGTGAATACGGATGGTGTGAAGCTTGGTCGTCTGACTATTCATTGATCATCAGGGTTTGTTCAATTTTATTATCCGCAGTCTCATAAGGTATTTCGATGATGAAAGTCGCCCCTTGCCCTTCCACACTTTCTACGGTTACCATTCCAGCATGGAGATCTACGAACCGCTTAACAAACGCCAAACCAATACCTGTTCCTTTATGATTCTCCGTGTTTTTCGCTCGATAAAAAGGCACAAAAAGGTGCTCAATTTCCGACTCAGAGACTCCAATCCCAAAATCCTGAACACGAAGCAAATACACCTCCCTTTTAAAAACAAGCACCACTTTTACCGCTGTATCTTCTGGGGAATACTTGATCGCATTGGAGACTAAATTCATGATAATGTGTTCAAAAGCATGTAAGTCTACATAGGCCTTAGACGGCCTCCCAAGCACTTCAAAAGTAATGTTCCGTTGGGTAATTTCCCGTTGCTGTTCCAGTTTTTCATCAATGAAGGTTACTAAATCCAGCGACTCAAAATTGATTTCTATTTTCTCTTTTTCCAATTGCCCGAAAACCAGCAAATGCTTCAGCATGCTTTTAAGGCTTTCAATGGACTCAAAAATCTGATTGAACTTCGACTGTATCAGGCCCATACCTTGCCGCCCTGCATCTTCCACATACATTTTCATGATTTCATTAGCGGTCTGAATGGTGGTCAGTGGGGTTCGGAACTGATGCGAAACCGTCGAGATAAATTCATTCTTCACTTTATTCAAAGCCACCTGCTGATCAAGTCTTGCCGTCAGCTTTTGCTGTTGTTGCTTTTGCAGGGTCAAGTCCTGAATAACCAAATGCTGAATAACGGTCGTCCCTTCAAGGGTCAGGCGCTGATTTACCCGCAACAAATAACCAATACCATCCACTTCAATAGACTTGTCGAACTGGTGATTCGTGCCCACCTCAAATGAGGGACGAACCAATTGCAGTACAATATCCTTGACATCTTCATTCGACATTTGAGGGAAAATATTATTTACAGCATCACTGATATAACTGATCTCTTTTCCGTTTTTCACCCTTGCCAAAAAGTAATCCTTCTCAATCGCATTCAGAAAATTACCCTGATGTTCTACATTTCGCCGATGCAAATGCTCCCGTTTCTGATCCTGCACCCGAAAAAACATCAGTGTAATATTAGAGATCATGCTCAGCCCAAAATATTGTAATGCACGCACATTGATGGCAATATCAATGGTTTGAACAATTTCAGGCATAACCGAATTAACGGTGATAAAAACAAATAGTACCAAGGTACTGATGCTGAAATACCACCAGTGATACCTGGGCTTTATCAGGTTATAATTAATGATATGAAAAGCGATCAGCAAAAAAGGGAAGGTCCCCATCAGTCCGCCTAAATACCGCCATTCCAAAAATAAAATAACAGACTCCCCCGTAAAGCTCATCCATAAAGCAGCCTTGTAATTTTTAAAATAGCGATAAACCAATAACGCACAACTGGCTTCAATAGAGACATACAAAAATCCATAGAAAAAAGCGATAGGCAGCCCCAGCTTCGGGAAATTCAACACATTAACAATAGAAGCCAATGCCCCCAGTAAATTGATAATATTGAGCACTCGTCCCTCAAAAGGATAATCCTGACTGGTTCCAAAGATTTTATGTAAGATAGATTTGATACGCATCGAAAAACAAGATCAAATGATGAATTAAAACCACTAAGGCTTTTTATTAGGTAGATTAATGGAAAATGTTGTCCCCCTCGCCCTTTCGGAGCGCACGGTGATATTTCCGCCGTGCATCTCCACAAACTGCCGCACAATGAATAACCCAATACCCATCCCCTGATGCAGTTCAGTCGAGGGCAAATACTGAAACAGGTTGGGGAGTATTTCAGAATCGATGCCTTTCCCAAAATCCTGAACTTCAATCACAAAATCATCTTTCCCATATTCAAGTCCCACAAATACGGGCTGTGTGGCCTCAGAATACTTACAGGCGTTGGAACATAAATTAGAGAGAATGGTCGAAATCATTTGCTTATCCACCTCCACATGTTTTGGGTAACCGAGAATCTCAAACTGAATGGCCCTGTTCAGTACAATTTCCTGCTCTTTAATAAAGGATTGAATGAAAGAAGCCATATCAATTTCAGTATAGTGTAAAGAAACGACATCGCTTTCAATTTTACCGAAATCCAATAACTGCTCAATCATTTTGGTCAGGGTGTTCACTGAATCGGTTACCTGCTGAATTTTAGGGGTGATTTTTTCCTCATAGAGCGTTGGTTCCTCCTCCTGAAGCGCATAAGATAGCAGCTCGTTGGCACTTTTGATGGTGGTGAGTGGGGTTCGGAACTGATGAGAGACCATCGTTACGAACTCATTTTTATTCTTTTTCAGTACCTGTTCTTTTCGGATGGCCTCTTTAAGCTGATCTTCAAAAGTGTAATGCTCCGTAACATCCTTCACAATCAGGTGATCAACCCTTTCTTTCCCTTCATAAACCGTCTGCTGACTGATTTTCAAGAACTTTGTGTAGCCGTGGAGTTCGACCTTTGAAACTGAAGGGTGCTGCCCATCTTCGGTAATCAGGTCAACGACATAAGGGGAAATCTCATGGAGCTCCACTTCAGGAAAAATTTTAAAGACAGACTCCGTTAAATAAGTGATGGTGAAACGATTTCGCACCGTTGCCAGAAATACCTCCCGCTCAGTGGATTTTATGAGTTGTGATTGTTGCTCCTCCAACTTTCTAAGGTCCAGCAATCGATCATGATCTTTGGAGCGAAAAAGAATAATCCCCATACTACTGACAAATACAATACTTACCGTCTGAATAATCCGAGTATTCAAACTTACATCAACAGGGGCAATCGTAAAAACTGCATTTTTTTCAAGCCAGAGCAATACGCCAACAAACAGGGTCGAGAAAATAAAAAAGTATATTTGCTCACGGCTGTCCAGTAAATTAAACATCAGAATGTTTATTCCATAAATCGCCAAAAACAACGACCCCTTGACTCCTCCCATAAAGTACCATTCTGAAAAAGCATACAACGCACAATTGAGCGCTAAAAGGTAAACCCCCAATTTACTGCGATTGAAAATAACGATACTTAAATAGGCAGAGGTCTGGATTAATAAGGCAACATATAAAAAAAGGTGAAAGCCTTCAGTAAAGGCTGAAGGCTGAATAAAAACTACATAAAGGATACATAACCCACCCGAAAGGCTGGTAACAACCACAAACCTATCCCGCAGGGGGACATCTTTGGTGAGCTTTAAACGGCTTAAAAGTTGAGGAACAAAATCGGTCATAAGTATGAAATGGCTACTGCTTTATTATACTTAATTCATAAATTTTGTTTTTATTAAAAGGGGCTAATATTGAAGAATACCCATTTTTAGCGATAAAAAAAGCCGCAGGATTTCCCGCGGCTTATAAATTCACATGAATGTGAGATTATTATTTTATATACATCGCTGCAATTCGTTCAGCAATTCGTTCACCATCAATAGCAGCCGAAGCGATCCCTCCTGCGTAACCTGCCCCTTCACCACATGGAAAAAGACCTGTTATTTGTGGGTGTTCTAACGTTTCTTTGTCACGTGGAATACGAACAGGTGAAGAGGTTCTCGACTCTACCCCTAATATTTGAGCATCATTGGTCAGGTAACCTTTCATGGTTTTGCCAAAAATCTTGAAGCCGTGGCGCAATCGGTGTGCTACGGGATCTGGCAATACATTTTTCATGTCCACAGATTGCAAACCTGGCTGATAGGAAGTTTCCAAAAGATTGGTCGATACGCGACCTTTCACGAAATCCATCATTCTTTGTGCAGGGGCAGCTTGTGTTCCTCCTCCTGCCAAAAATGCCGCTTGTTCCACTTGTCGCTGATATTCCATGGCGGCCAAAGCCCCGTATTCAGGAATCAGGTGACCGTAATCGTCCTCGCCAATAGCCACGACCATCCCGGAGTTCGCAAATCGGCTATCACGACGTGAAGGTGACATCCCATTGACTACAATCTCACCTGGTGCGGTGGCTGCAGGCACAATAAAACCACCTGGACACATACAAAAAGAGAAAACTCCTTTTTTCTCGCCTTTGAAAGCCGCCTGAGAAACCAATGAATATGCTGCCGCGGGAAGGATTCCCCGATCAGTTCCACACTTGTATTGAATATCATCAATCAAAGACTGCGCATGCTCGATACGCACCCCCAATGCAAAAGGCTTATTTTCAATGAGAATTTGCTTTCTATTCAGCAATTCGAAAATATCTCGGGCAGAGTGCCCTGTGGCCAGCATCACCGCCTTGCCTTCAAAAAGCTCTCCATTTTGAGTCTCAACAGCATTGGCGTGTCCTGACTTAATCTTCACATCCGTTACACGGGTATCGAAATGAATCTCCCCACCAGCATCCAAGATACTCTGACGAATTTCAGCAATCAGCTTAGGCAGTTTATTGGTGCCGATATGCGGATGGGCATCCACCAGCAGTTCTTCACGACCACCATGCGCTACCAGAATCTCCAAAATTCTACGGAAATCACCACGCTTTTTTGAACGGGTATATAGCTTACCATCTGAATAAGTTCCTGCACCGCCTTCACCAAAACAGTAGTTGGAGTCAGGGTTCACGATATGATCTTTGTTGATCGCTGCCAAATCTCGGCGGCGCGCCTGAACATCTTTACCACGTTCCAAAATAACGGGCTTCACCCCCAACTCCAGGAATCGAAGTGCCGCAAACAAGCCCGCAGGTCCAGCGCCTACAATAATCACTTTTTCGGCATTGCTTACATTCGGATAATCGCGGCGGTAGGTAATGGCATTGGAAGGTTGCTCATCGATGAACACCTCCACGGCAACATTCACACGCACCTTCTTCTTTCTCGCATCGATCGAACGGCGCGTCATGCGAACATGCACATCATCACGGTCACTCACTCCAGCTTTTTTCTTAACAAAACTATTGAAGATTGCCTCATCATAGGCGACTTCAGGAGCGAGATTTAAATTGAATTCTTTTTTCATTTGGGTATTCCCTTAAAACAACAATGCTTCCGACCTAATGCTAAACCATACAGCTTTATTTTTATCCACAAATTACATAGGTAACTTTGGTTCAAGCGTCTCGCTTGGATCAAAGTCTTTCAATCATTTCGTCCAAGCGGGATGCTTGAACGAAATGATCTGTGGACAAAAAACAGACTGATTTTTGTGTCTTAGCACTAAACGGAAGCAATCATTATTGATTAACCGTGATAATTTTCCATGTGTTTATCCTTGAGCTTACGATCCTCAAGTTGCAGCCACTGCTCCCAGAAATCATTCTGAGGAACACCTGCTCTCAGGAACATTTTTTCCTTTGTTACAGGGTGCGTAAAATTCAGGTATAAGGCATGCAGATTGATCGATTTATCAGGATTTGGCTTGGAGAAACCATAGCGTAAATCTCCACGAATTGGGCAACCCATAGAAGACAACTGCACACGAATTTGATGCGGACGGCCCGTGAGTGGGTTTACCTGCAACAAAAAGTGGTCGTTCATTTTGCCCAGCGATTTATACATTAACTCCGAGCGTTGTGCGCCTTCTGTTGGCTTATCGAATGCAGTAGTTACATTCCGTTTGCCATCTTTTTGAAGGTAGTGCACCAATTTATCTTCCCATTTTGGCGGACGCTTTTTTACCACCGCCCAATAGGTTTTATAAACTTTCTTTTCACGGAAAGCCCGTGTCATACGTTCTAATGCTTTAGAAGTACGTGCCATAATCACCAAACCAGACACTGGACGGTCCAAACGGTGAACGGCATGCAAAAATACAGCACCAGGCTTATCGTATTTTTCTTTGATGTACTCTTTTCCGTAATCCAACAAGGTTTTATCCCCTGTAGCATCACCCTGTACCAACACTCCAGCATCTTTATCAACGACCAACAAGTGGTTGTCTTCATACACGATGCGGAATGGAAATTTATTCATATTCATACCTAAAGTATTTTGGGAGGGATTTAACCTCCAATAACATAAGACCTTTTGTCTTGATTATTAACAACCCACAGCATTCACCTGCCTCTGGTTCAAGCGTCCCGCTTGGACCGAACATTGATTAATTTTTTAGTCCAAGCGAGACGCTTGAACTAAAAAATCTGTGTAATCTGTGGAGATATATTAAAATTCCGAAGTAAAGTGGAAAGTGATCTTAGGGAAATTGTCCTGAACCATCTGCAACCAAGCACGAGACTCGGCCATGAACACCAACTTACCATCTTTATCTTTGGCAATATGGCGACCTTTTGAAGCATAGAACTCATCCATGGCTTTTTCATCTTCCGAAGAAATCCAACATGCCTTGTACAAGTTCATCGGACGGAAATCACAAGAAGCGCCGTACTCATTCAACAAACGGAACTGGATTACCTCAAACTGAAGCTGACCAACAACACCTACCACTTTACGGTTACCCATTTCAAAGGTAAATAACTGTGCCAAACCTTCTTCCATCAACTGAGAAAGTCCTTTTTCCAACTGCTTGGTTTTCATGGCATCTTTATTCACCACCTCACGGAACATCTCTGGCGAGAAGGAAGGAATACCTTTATAGCTCCCTTTTTCTCCTTCGGTCAAAGTATCCCCGATCTTCAGGTTACCTGTGTCATATAAACCGATGATATCGCCTGGCCATGCCTCATCGACGATCTCCTTATCCTGCGCCATAAAAGCGGTAGTGTTGGAGAACTTCATCTTTTTGTCATGACGGATATGCAAGAACGGCTTCGAACGCTGGAACTGCCCCGAACACACCCGCATAAAGGCGATACGGTTACGGTGCTTAGGATCCATATTGGCGTGAATCTTAAAGATAAAGCCTGAGAATTTAGGATCGTTAGGTGCGATAGATCTCAGCTCAGTCTCACGAGGGATTGGTGCTGGCGCGATGTCCACGAAACAATCCAACAACTCCTGAACACCGAAATTATTCACTGCCGAACCGAAGAATACGGGTGCAATGTTTCCTTTCAAATATTCCTCCTTGTCGAAGTCTTCATAAACACCATTGATCAACTCCACATCTTCGCGCAACTGATTGGCATCATTCTCACCAACATACTGCTCCAATTCTGGGCTGTTGATATCCTCGATCTCGATTTTCTCTGCGGAAAGCTTCTGACGGCTCGCTTCGAACAATACCAATTTCTTTTCATACAAAGAGTAAACCCCTTTGAAGTTTTTACCAATGTTGATCGGCCAAGAAAGTGGGTGAACACGAAGGTTCAACTTCTCCTCAATCTCTTCCAACAACTCAAAAGGATCACGCCCTTCACGGTCCATTTTGTTGATAAAACAAAGCACTGGCGTCTGGCGCATACGACAAACCTCCATCAATCGCTCGGTTTGTTCCTCCACCCCTTTCACACAGTCAATCACCATGATTACAGAATCCACGGCGGTAAGCGTACGGTAAGTATCTTCGGCAAAATCCTTGTGACCTGGCGTATCCAAAAGGTTGATACGCTTATCGCGGTAGTTGAATCCCATCACGGAAGTGGCTACCGAAATACCACGTTGTTTCTCAATTTCCATCCAATCCGAACGGGCGTGGTCCTTGATCTTGTTGGACTTTACCGCACCTGCTTTCTGGATCGCTCCCCCAAAAAGCAACAGCTTCTCCGTAAGGGTGGTTTTACCCGCATCAGGGTGAGAAATAATACCAAAGGTTCTTCTTTTTTCAATTTCCTCAACTAAACTCATCGTGGAATCTATCTATGTTTTAATGACGCGCAAAAGGCTCAATTTTATTCAGTCTGCAAAATTAGTCATTAATCAAGAAAAACCCCTAACAAGAAGGATATTTTACAAGTTCAGAAAGGGAATGCCGAGGAATAATTTAAATTTTTGTAGATTATATTTCCATAAACCTGTCATTTTAAATAAAATTGTCACCAAATAGGAATTTCTCAACCCTACGTAATTGATTGCACCGACCCCAAATATTACACAGCCCGCGGCTGTCCTGACCAAAAGACTGCTCCTTTCCGTTGAGCACCTGACCATTGTGTTAAATGGGCCACAGGGTCCACTGACTGTGGTCGATAACCTGTCCTTCAATTTGCATGAAGGCGAAGTGCTCGGCATTGTCGGGGAGTCGGGATCGGGGAAGTCGGTTACCGCTACAGCCATTTTGGGATTATGGATCGGGCATGAAGTCGCGCATATAGAAGGCAACGTATGGTATTATTTGAGTAACGGCGAAAAAATCAATTTGCTGGCCATGCAGGAACGGCAATTATTGAAATACCGAGGCAAAGAAATTTCGATCGTATTTCAGGAACCCCTCACCGCACTGAACCCTTTAAAAACCTGTGGGCAACAAGTTCAGGAAGCCCTGCTCAGGCACAAAAACATCAGTAAATCGGCAGCTAAAACCGCAGTACTTGAACTACTGAAGAAAATCCCTTTCAGTAGCCCTGAACGTATCTACAACGCTTATCCTCATCAGATTTCTGGAGGGCAGAAGCAACGTATTCTGGTGGCCATTGCAATGATCAACGAGCCGCGTTTATTAATTGCTGACGAGCCCACCACCGCCCTTGACACCATCATTCAGCAGAAAATCATTCAGCTGTTTCAAAAGCTGAACCACGATTTTGCAACCGCCATGCTCTTTATCTCGCATGATCTCGGGGTGGTTTCGCAACTGGCCGATCAGGTACTGGTCTTGAACCATGGCAAAGTTCAGGAACACAACCCTTCGGCCATCCTTTTTTCCGACCCGCAATCGGCATACACCAAGGGGCTTCTCGCCTGCCGCCCTCGGTTAGATGTGAAATTACACCGCATGCCTACACTGGCTGACTTTATCCCTACTGATGATCAAGCTGTGCGGTACCAAAACGTGGAAGAGGCCATTGAAGATCAGCGGATTTCAGCAACAGACCTTACCGACAAAAGGCGGGCATTTCATCGCCGAACGCCTATTTTGCAGGTAGAGGGGCTTTCGTATTCCTATAAAAGTGAAAAAAGGTTTCCGTGGTCCAAGTCTAAAGTGTTCCCCGCCCTTCGGGAAGTTACCTTCAATATTTATGAAGGTGAAATCCTGGGTTTAGTCGGGCAATCAGGCTCAGGAAAAAGCACCCTCGCTCGGGTAATCAACCATTTGCTTACTGGCGCTGAAGGCAAACTTTCTTTTCATGGGCAGAACATCCTTGCATTCGACAAAAAAGAAGTCAAATCCCTGCGTCAAGAAATTTCCATGATTTTCCAGGACCCTTTTCAGTCTTTGAACCCTCGACATACCATTGCACATTGCCTGACCGAACCGCTGAAAACTTTCGGCATCGGGCACTCCCATGCGGAGCGCCTAAATACAGCGAAGCACTGGATCACGAAAGTTGGATTGCCTGAAGATGCCCTCCACCGTTACCCTCACGCTTTCAGTGGTGGTCAACGCCAAAGAATCGCCATTGCGAGGGCGCTGATTACCCACCCGAAATTAATCATTTGTGATGAATGTGTCTCTGCGCTTGACGTTTCTGTGCAGGCTCAGATTTTAAATCTTATTCTTGATTTGCGAGATGAACTTAAAATTTCCTTCCTGTTTATTTCTCATGACCTTTCGGTGATCAAGGCCGTGGCCGACCGCGTTTGTGTGATGAACCGCGGGGTGATCGTAGAGCAGGATTTTGTAGATACCCTGTTCGATAAACCCAAACACCAATACACACAGGCACTTTTGGAGGCTATCCCCGACATAAAATCTGCAAAAAAGATCGACTTATAATAAACCATGCCATAATACATCGCTTTAATAGAAGAATAACCTAAGGAAATTGTATAGGCAGTGGAATAATGGTAACTTGCAGACATTAATGGATTCGAGCCCTGAAGTCCTGCTTCAAAAAAATTAATCCCAAAACCACACAGGCATTGCGCCTGCAACGCTTAAAGACCCGCTCTGGCATTCCTGCCAATCAATATACTATATATGGGAAGAAAAAATAAAAAGACGAGTTTTATCAAAAAACGAAGAACTCGCGAAAAACAAACCACACAAAATCTACACGAAAAAATCGTTCAACTCCTGAACAATGACCCTGGCAAAGCCTGGTCCGTAAAACAACTTTGCCGTAAATTATTACTCAAAGATCGTGTCAGCAAACAAAAAGCCGCCTTATTTTTAGAGGATTTAGCCCGTGACGGCGATGTATCCATTAATGCAGAAGGGCGCTACCAATGCAAAGAAGATCCAAACAAATTGGTCGGCATTGTGGATCATGTAAATCCACGTATGGCTTTCGTCATTATCGAGGGCCGCGAAGATGACATTAAAGTAACAGGCAACAACCTCAACTATGCCCTTGATGGCGATAAAGTTGAAGTGAGCATCATTAATAAGCATGGCGACCGTGCCGAAGGTCGTGTAACAAAGATTGTCGAAAGAGGCAAAGACAAATGGGTTGGGAAGATCGAAATCTTACCCCGTTTTGCTTTTGTCGTTCCTGACAATAAAAAAATATACAAAGATGTTTTTGTCCCTCTTGAGCATATTATGGATGCCAAGCATGGGCAAAAAGTGATTGTAAAAGTCCGCAAATGGGCAGATGCCGAAACCCGAAATGCGATGGGTAAGGTAACACGCGTGCTTGGAAACTCTGGGGACAATGAAGCCGAAATCCACTCGATCATGGCGGAATATGGCTTGCCTTTCGATTTTCCAAAACACGTTCTGAAAGAATCTGAGGGGATTTCTGAGGCCATTACTGAAGAGGAAATTGCCAAAAGAAGAGATTTCCGCAATATCACCACCTTTACCATTGACCCCGTTGATGCCAAAGACTTTGATGACGCCTTGTCTTTTCAGAAATTACCCAATGGCAATATTGAAATTGGCGTTCACATTGCCGATGTTTCGCACTATGTGCGACCAAACACCAAGGTAGAAGAAGAAGCCTACCACCGCGCCACATCGGTTTATTTGGTGGACAGAACCATCCCGATGTTGCCTGAGCGCCTGTCCAACAAATTGTGTTCTTTACGCCCGAATGAAGAAAAACTGACTTTCTCTGCCGTTTTCGAATTGAATGAAAATGCTGAAATTCAACAACAGTGGTTCGGCAGAACAGTGATTCACTCGGATCGCAGATTCACCTATGAGGAAGCACAGGAGCGTATCGAATCGCAGGAAGGTGATTTTTCGGAAGAAATCATTGAGCTCAACCGACTCGCTAAAATCATCAAAGACCGAAGATTTAAAAGTGGCGCAATTGCTTTTGAAACCATTGAGGTGAAATTTCAGCTTGATGAGCATGGCAAACCACTTATGGTGGTACCAAGAGAGCGAAAAGATGCCCACAAGCTGATTGAAGAATTCATGCTTTTGGCGAATAAAAAAGTGGCTGAATTTGTTTTCAAGAAAAAAGCCAAGGGCGATGCTCACCCACCGACCTTCATTTACCGAACACACGACTACCCTAACAACGAAAAACTCGAAAGCTTTGGCAGTTTCGCCAAACGATTCGGGCATCAGTTGCGATTGGGAGAAACTGGAATTTCGCACGAAATCAATAAATTGATGGCCGAGATTCAGGGCAAGCCTGAGCAAAATGTTTTAGAGCAATTAGCCATTAGATCGATGGCCAAAGCGATATACACCACCGATCCATTGATCCACTTTGGATTGGCATTTGAACACTACACCCATTTCACCTCGCCTATCCGTCGCTACCCTGACATGATGGTGCACCGATTATTACAGCACTACCTCGATGGGGGAAAATCTGCCGATCGTGTAGAATACGAAAAGGCCTGTGAACACAGCTCCGAACGGGAAAAGCGTGCCGCAGAAGCTGAACGTGCCTCGATCAAATACAAGCAGGTAGAATTCATGCAAAATGCCCCAGACAAGCAATATGAAGGGGTAATTACTGGCGTTACTGAATTTGGCATTTTCGTGGAAATCACCGAAACACGATGCGAAGGCATGGTCAGGATGGTCGATATGAAAGATGACTTTTATGAGTATGATGAAAAAAATCTGCGCATGATTGGTCGCAACAACAAACGGATGTTTAGCTTGGGAGATCGTGTACAGGTGCGTGTAAAACATACTGACATAAACCGTAGAACGATAGATCTTATTTTTTCACAGGACTAAAAATGAATAATTTTCTAAATCCCTTGATTGAGACCATCAGTCAAGCCATTAAAAAACAACAGTTTGGCCAAGAGCCTAAAGAGCTTTATGAGCCCATCAGTTATATCATGAGCCTCGGCGGAAAAAGACTCCGCCCAGTACTTACCCTGCTCGGATATCGCCTTTTTCAAGAAGACATTCGCCCAGCGATAAAGCCTGCCATGGCCGTGGAAACCTTCCACAATTTCACTTTGGTACATGACGACATCATGGACAAAGCGCCATTGCGAAGAGGTCAGGCGACGGTGCACACCAAATGGAATGATAACATTGCTATTTTGAGTGGCGATGTGATGATGATTAAAGTTTATGACCTGCTCCTGGATGTAGCCCCTGAGCTCCTCCCTTCGGTGATCCGTGCATTTAACAACAATGCTACAGAGGTTTGCGAAGGACAACAAAAGGACATGAACTTTGAGACGCGCAATGATGTCAGCACCGATGAATACATCGACATGATCCGACAAAAGACTGCCGTACTTTTGGGCTTGGCGCTTCAGCTTGGAGCGATGATCGCCAAAGCACCTGAAAAAACTCAGCAAGATTTGTATCAATTTGCAGTAGATTTGGGCATTGGTTTTCAGCTAAAAGACGACCTGCTCGATGTATATGGTGATCAGGCAAAATTTGGCAAACAGATTGGTGGCGACATCATTGAAAACAAGAAAACCTTCCTGCTGATTAATGCCGTGGCCCTGGCAACAGGCAGCACAAAAGCAACCTTACAACAATGGATTGAAGCAACAGATTTCGATGCCACAGAAAAGGTACAGGCGGTAACTCAAATTTATGATCAGTTGGGCATCAAGGCGCTTACAGAACAAAAGATGAATGACTATTTCGATCAGGCATTCGCTATTCTAAAGCAGATGGACATTGGCGATCAGCAAAAAGAATGGTTATCGGGCTTTGCCCAAATGGTGATCAACAGAGAAAAATAATCTAATAAAAACGCATCCTTACCGATGCGTTTTTTTCTGCCCAAAAAATAGCCGTTCCTATCCAAAAAGGCACATTTATTTACTTTTAACACTATTTTTTATAACTTACAGCTTTTCCCGACTTCAATCTTAATAACATGAAAAATATATCCACCTTGGTTGCGGCACTCCTTTGCATTTTATTTACAAATGTTGCCTACAGCCAATGTAACACCAGCTACGATGATTTTGAGGATGTTGACATCGTGCAGACGGACCAAATTTCGGTAGCCTCTATGGGAAATGTAAAACTTACCTTCGCTTCCTACGCCTACCCTACCAAAGGAAAAGAAGTGTTCATGTATGTTTCTGTACTGAAGGAAAACATGAATGACCTGACCCTCCGACCATATCAATCGCCATTTTTCGCCATAAAAACACGTGCTGGAAAAATCAAAAGGTACGAATACGCGGGGCCTGTAACTGTAAACCCCTATTTGATGGCCTTCAAGATTGACAAAGAACTTGTGGACTTGTTTAAATCAAAAATGGTATTGAAGGCAAGGGTTCATTATGAAGGGAAAAATCGAGACTTTGACCTGACGGGAACACATGGCGACAAGCTCTCTTCTGGTATTTTGTGTTTCTCACAATCGACCGATGATTTAAAGCCTAAGAAAAAAATTAGATAAAGAAAAAGCCGATCTCAGCAGATCGGCTTTTTTATTATTTATTGTCCTGGTAAACTTTCACCAATTGGGCTTTGTTATAAGACTTGTCTTTTTCCAAATCTCCCGTAGGCTGAACATGTGTTACCTTTCCTTTCTTGTTTAAGAATACTAAAACTGGAAAACCGTTCTTCTGCGGGTTGCCCCAGCTTTCGAGTAATTCAAGGTTCTTGTTCTCCTTACTGTAATTGAGGTGAACATAAACGAAATTATCATCCACCATTTGCTTCAACTCAGGATCCGTCATCACAAACTTGTTCAGACGAATGCAGTAAGGGCACCAATTACCCCCAACCTGAACCATCACTTTCTTGCCCTCTTTCTTTGCCAGCGCTACCGCTTGCTCAATTTGAGCTTTCCCGTTTAAAGATGGATCGTAAATTTTCTTCCAGTTCGTTTCCTGTGCCTGGGCCGTCAGGGTTCCAAAAACCACCGCCATCAGCACCATTAAGATATTTTTCATAAGTTAAAATTGTTAACAATTCAAAAATATCATTCTCACTGCTAAAACAAAACCCTTACATGTCGATAATAGACAACAAAGGCGAAAAACAGCAGAAATCACCTCATAATGTAGCCGTGCCGACGATCATCAAGGAAGTCTATGCCACACTTCTTCAAGATAGGTGGAGTCCACTTTGGTGAACTTCCCAGAGCTGGGATCAATTTGAATTTCGTGAATATAGCCCCAGATTTTCCACTGGTTCTTTTTCAGTTCATATTTAAATTTTACTGATGTACCCACTAAATTGGAACCTGCGGGTTGAAAAAATTTGATGTGTTCGGTATAATAATCTTTGTTCAATTCATAGGTACCCCCACCAGCGCCCACCACTCCGCCGTCAGTCGGCGAATAAGACACCCAGGTAAAATGCTCCTCCGTGATGTGTTTAACATACTTGAGTTGCTCAGGAAGTTCATTCAGCGCTTCATCCTTTCCATAGCGAAACTCGGAAAGTTCCCAGGAACCCGCCAAAGGATGATGGTCTTTTTTGTGAGTAGCAGCCGTTATGGCCAAAAGGCCGATAACACCAAAGAATCCTATCAGAAGGAGTAAGTTTAACTTTTTCATAGCAGAGGTCTTTGCCGATTATAACACCACAAGCCTCCTTTGTGTTAGTTCATCACGCGAAAAACTTCCGCTCAGCAGCCTGAACCATGGCTAAAAAAGACTAAATCTCCTCCAGTTCGTAATCTGCTCCCTTACCATATTGCACCAATTCCTCAAACTGGTATTGATCCATCGTATTGAGGTCTTTACACAGGAAATTAGTGTTACTGAATATTTCCATCACCACAAATTCGAGCTTCTCCCCGAAATTTGTCAAACGATATTTTTTACCCAATCTAACGTTGATTGTTGAAATCCCCATGCCACTTGCTTATTTTTTGATCCTCAAATATTCTATTTCGCCGAAAGATCGACAAAACATCTTTAAGTTTGACCGAGAATCGAAATAATAAAAAAAAATCCTCGAAAAAGTGTCAAAACATGAAAAATACGATACTTTTGCGCATGGTTTAACATGAACGGTACTAACCATACCGTAGCCACAAACACGAGGATGAGCGACGCAATTAAACACGAATGCGGGATTGCAATGATCCGTCTCCGCAAGCCGTTACAGTATTATTACGACAAGTACAACACGCCCACTTATGGGATGAGTAAGCTTTACCTTTTAATGGAAAAGCAACACAATCGGGGCCAAGATGGCGTCGGTGTAGCGAATATCAAACTGGACCTGCCTGCTGGTAGCCGTTACATTAGCCGTTACAGATCAATTGCCGAAAAACCTATTCAGGATATTTTCGAAAAAATTGGGAAGAAGTACAACAAGGCCAATAAGACAAATCCAGAAGAGTATATGAATGCTCAATGGATGAAAGAAAATACCGCTTTTACTGGAGAGATGTGGCTTGGACACCTTCGCTACGGAACGCACGGTAAAAACAGCATCGAAAACTGCCACCCTTTCCTTCGTCAGAATAACTGGAAGAGCCGTAACCTTGTTGTTGCGGGTAATTTCAATATGACCAACGTTGATGAGCTTTTTGAGCGATTGGTCAGTTTGGGGCAATCTCCTAAAGATAAGATCGATACCGTGACTGTCATGGAGAAAATCGGTCACTTTTTGGATATGGAAGTGCAGCGCCTTTTCGATGAGCATAAGGAGGATTATGACAATATTGCCATCAATAAGGTCATTGAGGAAAACATTAATCTTCAGGAAGTGCTTGCCAATTCCTGTAAGGACTTTGATGGTGGATATGCGATGGCGGGTATGGCTGGTTATGGTGGCGCATTTGTGGCACGTGACCCTGCGGGAATCCGTCCTGCTTATTATTATGCTGATGATGAAGTTGTTGTTGTGGCCTCTGAGAAGCCTGCCATCAAAACAGCTTTTGATATTGAGTACAGCCAGATTAAAGAAATCCCTGCGGCACACGCTTTGATCATCGATAAGCAAGGGGATTATAAAGTAGTTCCTTTCACCAACAGCCTACCGAAGAAACCTTGTTCTTTTGAGCGCATTTACTTCTCTCGTGCTTCAGATCCAAACATCTATCAGGAACGCAAAGATTTGGGTAAATTATTGATCCCTCAGGTACTGAAAGCGATTGATAATGATCTGGAAAACACCGTTTTCTCCTTCATCCCAAATACCGCTGAGGTGTCATTCCTGGGAATGACTGAAGAGGTGGAAAACTATTTGGTGAATGAGCGACTGGCAGCAATTCAACGCTATTCCAACGATGTTGAAGCCATGAAGAAGGTTTTGTCCTTCCGACCACGTATCGAGAAATTAGTGATTAAAGATGCCAAAGCGCGTACTTTTATTGCTGATGATGCCCATCGTGATCAAATGGTGGCCCATGTTTATGACACCACCTATGAGGTCGTTCAAAAAGAAAAGGATACCCTGGTGATCATCGACGATTCTATCGTTCGTGGTACAACACTGGAAAAATCCATTCTTACCCTGGTCAATAAACTGAGCCCAAAGAAAGTGGTGATCGTTTCTTCTGCACCACAAATTCGCTTCCCAGACTGTTATGGTATTGACATGTCGAGAATGAAAGAGTTTATTGCATTCAGAGCCACTTTGGAGCTTCTTGAAGAGACCAAACAGTCACATATTCTTCAGGAGGTTTATCAAAAAATCAAGGAAAACGAAGCTGACTTAACACAGGAGAACTATGTAAAGGCGATTTACGAGCCATTCACTGATGAACAAATCTCAGACAGAATTGCGAAAATCGTTACGCCTGCTCATATGGAGGCAGAGGTGGAAGTCATCTTCCAGACTGTTGAAAACCTTCATAAAGCTTGTCCTGAA
Source organism: uncultured Persicobacter sp. (assembly GCA_947498325.1). Taxonomy (GTDB): domain Bacteria; phylum Bacteroidota; class Bacteroidia; order Cytophagales; family Cyclobacteriaceae; genus Persicobacter; species Persicobacter psychrovividus. The sequence goes on along the minus strand of CANMKE010000001.1, from coordinate 420,180 downwards.
CATACGGGCGACTGGTATTTCACTGGAAATTACCCCACCAAAGGTGGTAACAGAGTGGTGAATAAAGCTTTTAAATTATTTATTGAAGGCAGTGAAGATCGTTCTTACTAAGCCTCAAAAATAATCTTCATATTCTAAAGCGGGAGTCAGTAGGCTTCCGCTTTTTTATTTCCATAAGTATCAAAATCGTTTCGAATTACTTAACCAAACTGTTTTTTAAAACCATCAAAAACGGGCTATCCGTTAAAAAAACGTATATTTGCGATTGAAAAGGCTATTTTTTCTAATCCAATATCAATCTTTATATACATGAAGGAACAACAGGTGCAAGCTCAAAAAGGGCTTATCAATAAATTTTTAGCTACCGTTGAACGCGTAGGAAATGCGCTCCCCCACCCAGCCACCTTATTTGCTATCTTAGCAGTGGTTGTGATTGCGCTCTCAGGTATCATGTCTCAATTGGGCTTATCGGTACAAAATCCCGCCACCAAAGAGATCATCGAACCTTTCAACCTTATTTCTGTGGAAGGCCTCCACATGATGATCACCAACCTGGTCAAAAACTTCACCAGCTTTGCCCCATTGGGTGTGGTGTTGGTTGCCATGCTTGGCATTGGTATTGCTGAAGGCAGTGGGCTGATCGGCGCATTAATTCGCCTGTTAGTGGTTAAATCACCAAAGCAAATCATCACTTTTGTAGTGGTATTTGCAGGAATTGTTTCCAACACGGCCTCAGAGGTGGGCTACGTATTACTTGTTCCGCTTGCGGCGATTATTTTCCATGCTTTTGGAAAACACCCACTGGCTGGACTTGCGGCAGCCTTTGCAGGGGTTTCTGGAGGTTACAGCGCCAACCTGTTACTCGGAACCATTGATCCGCTCCTGTCAGGCCTTTCGGAAGAAGCTGCCCAGATCCTGGACCCTGCTTATACTGTCAATCCTGCGGCCAACTACTATTTCATGTTTGCCTCTACCTTCTTTATTGCCATGGCAGGTACGTTTGTTACCGAGAAGATTGTAATTCCCCGATTGGGAAAATACCAGGGCGATGCGGAACTCGAGGAAGTAAAATCACTTTCTACCGAAGAACGTAAGGGGTTACGCTACGCGACCGTTGTAGCTTTGGCATGGCTGGCCATCATTCTGATCGGTATTATTCCAGAAGCAGGATTTTTACGTGGTGCAGGAGGCGAAATCTTGCGCTCTCCCTTAATGAAGGGGATTGTTTCTTTTATATTCTTTATTGCCGCAACCTGTGGAATTGCGTTTGGGATAGGCGCTGGAACGATTAAGAGTGATGCTGATGTGATGAATGGCATGGGAGAATCCATGAAAACAATGGGAATCTATATTGTTCTTGTATTCTTTGCCGCACAATTTGTGGCTTACTTCAAATGGACCAACCTCGGAATGATTGTCGCAGTAAAAGGCGCTGATGTTTTACAATCGGTGATTGGTGTGGCTGGTGAAGCAGGCGCAACTTCCATTCTGGCAAAAATACCCCTGATGCTTGGCTTCATTCTCCTTACTGCCCTGATCAACCTTGTGATGGGTTCTGCTTCGGCGAAATGGACACTAATGGCACCCGTATTTATTCCAATGTTCATGATTTTGGGTCTTTCTCCTGAGCTTACACAGGTCGTTTACCGTATTGGTGACTCAGTAACCAATATCATCTCACCGATGATGTCCTACTTTGCGCTGATCGTGGCCTTTATGCAAAAATATGACAAGAATGCAGGTATCGGAACCATCATCTCCACCATGCTTCCCTATACGGTAGTCTTTCTTTTTGTCTGGACAATCCTGTTGGTAATCTGGATGGTATTCGGCTTGCCAATTGGCCCAGATGCCCCACTCCATTACATTTTAAATGTACAACCGAGCTAATTGATTCCGCGCTTAAAAAAATCCCTGACCATTGTGGCCAGGGATTTTTTTTATCCCAAATGATTCAGTACTATCAAACTTTGCTTTATTTTTGAGGAAAATTTACTGCCTTGAAAAAGAAACACTACAATATTCCTGTCTTCATTCCTGAACTTGCCTGCCCACACCAATGCGTATTTTGCGATCAGGTGCAGATCAGCGGGGAGGAGAAAGTCCCCCAGCCATCGGAGGTGCCTGACATCATTGAAGAGATGCTTTCCACCATGGATCCAGCAACAGCAGATATTGAGGTCGCCTTTTTTGGAGGCAGCTTTACGGGCATTCCTGCGGAAGACCAGGAGGCCTATTTACAGGCCGTTCAGCCTTACCTCCAAAGCCAACAAGTTAAAGGAATCCGTCTCTCTACCCGTCCAGATTACATCGACCATGAAATTCTTGACCGATTAAAACAGTATGGGGTAACGGCGATAGAACTTGGCGCTCAATCCATGGATCCGTTGGTGCTCAAGCGTACCGCCCGCGGGCATGCGGTGGAAGATGTACATATTGCAGCCAGGATGATTAAAGAGCGAGGATTCGAGCTGGGCCTTCAGATGATGATCGGCTTGCCTGAAGACACCCTTGAAAAAGCCATTTTCACTGCCGAAGAAATCATCAAGCTGAAAGCCGATACCACACGCATCTACCCAACGCTGATCATCCCCAATACGGCACTCCACAGGTTATATAAAACCAACCGTTATACTCCTTTAAAATTAGCAGAGGCCGTGCAATGGGTTGCGCAAATATTACCGAAATTTGAAGCGGCAGGCATAAAGGTGTTGAGAACAGGATTGCACCCTTCGGAAGACCTCAGAAGTGGAAAAGCTATGGTTGCGGGACCTTTTCATCCTGCATTTAAAGAATTGGTGCAAACGCAAATTTGGGCTGAAGAATTTGAGAAAAACCTGGAAGTCTTCCCCAAAAACAGTACGGTTGCCGTAGAGGTCCCTGAATCACAGATCAACTTCGCCGTGGGCTTCAAGAAAGCCAATAAATTGAAAATGGAGCAATACCTAAAAAGCCGATTTAAAGTCAGGGGGAACAAAAATTTGATGGGCTATCAATGGTCAATCATTGAGAGTGCTGAAAAAAGGGGCTAAATGATAAAAAAAAGCACGCCTATGACTTGTCAAAACAAGCCCCTAACGGCCGGCAAGATAGTTTAACGGCTTTTATTCTCTAATTTTCAGCACAAAAATATTACAGTATTCAAAACGCAGCAACCTATCAAATCAGGCGGGGTCATACGTATATTCTCCAAACCCAATAAAACGCTATGACAACACTGGTTAATGATTTTGAAGTCCCTGTTTGCGGATACAATACCCGTGGGAAATTTCTCACCATTATTATCGACCGAATTCTTTCCTATAATGCACGCTTATTAATTCAAAAAAACATCCAGCAATTGCTGTGGGTCTCCAACTGCAAAGGTTGTTTAGTTGATGTCAAGTTCACCAATGAACTCAGCTGTGTTCAGCTCGACTGGCTTTGGAGTTTAGCACAAAAACAAATCAGGGAAAAGCCCAGCAAGCTTGAAAAAATTGCGATCCTTCATGACAACCCCACCTCGATTACCCTGTTGTTCAAAGAAGTGAAGTCACCGATAAAGATTGAATTCTTTAAAGACTATTCGTCTGCGGCAGTCTGGCTACAAGAAGAAAACAGCCATGGTTGAAAACTGTCTCCAGGAAGTTCTTCAGCACTTACAGCTCGAGCATGCTTTCTTCCGTGAAAACCCGTTGTTTTCCTTACTTAAAAACAAGCTCGTCAGTCGCGATGAAAAGCTGGCCATTGTACCAAAGCTTCATTTTCTAATGATGGGTCTTCAGGATATTTTTCTGCTTTCAGAGGATCACAGAAAGCAGTCCGATTTAATTCAGTCGCAGATCAATCGCCATTGCCTTGCTCATTTTTCCAGCTGGCAGCAGTATATGCATGATGCTGAGCTACTCGCCAGCAATGGACACTTCTGCTACCCACCATGCAGTACTGCGCTATTTCAGCAAGATGACCTCCACTTACGGAGAACACAATATTTGGCCGTCCATCATATTGTAAAAAATGAACATCAGCCCTTTTTCAAGCTGATTGTACTGGTGACCCTTGAAACCTCCCTGAGGAAAATTATCGAGGAGTTGCATTGCATTACCAGAAAGCTACCGATCAGTCGAAAACTTCAATTTATACAACCACAATCTGTCAATACCAGCCTGCTCTTCTGGCTGATGCAAAAAAATCAGGAAAAGGGTCTTCACTGTTCAAGTGCACAGGCACTGATTTCCACTGAAATAATGTCAGAAATATATAGCCTCCTGAACCAAACCCTCCACCAATGGAGCACGACAAGTTCCCCTTCGATTCCCTTATAAAAAAAATGACGCCCCCAATTACGGAGGCGTCATTTTTTATGAATTCAATCGCGATTACTTAGGCGATTTCCAAGGCAATTTCCATCATCTGCGTAAAGGTCTTTTCACGGTCTTCAGCAGGTAACCCTTGCTGTGTTACCAGGGAATCCGAAACGGTAAGGATCGTCAGGGCCTGCACGCCGAATTTTGCGGCAATAGTGTACAGGGCTGTTGTTTCCATTTCAACGGCCAACACGCCGTATTTCGCCCATTGTTTCCAGAATTCCGGTTCATCGTCATAGAAAACATCCGAAGAAAGAATGTTTCCTACGTGTGGATTAATCCCCATGTCCATGGCTTTGGCAACAGCCCCCATAATCAGGTCAAAACTCCCCACAGGGGCAAAATCCATTCCTTTAAATCGGTTTTTATTGATTGATGAGTTGGTTGAGGCGGCCTGTGCAATCACAATATCACGCAATTCAACCTCAGGCTGAAATGAGCCACAACTTCCAACACGGATCAATTTTTTTACCATGAACTCATTCACTAGTTCGTGGGCATAAATACTTAAAGAAGGCAGCCCCATCCCAGAACCCTGAACAGATACACGCTTACCTTTATAGGTCCCAGTATAGCCATACATTCCACGAACCTTATTGTAACACACGACATCCTCTAAAAAATTGTCAGCAATGTATTTTGCTCTTAATGGATCTCCAGGCATTAATACCGTTTCGGCAATATCACCCTGCTTTGCTCCTATATGTACACTCATAATTGAAATCAGTTAAAATGATAAAATCTCATTGGCGAAAGAACCTTCCTTAGGCTCCTGAAGCAAAATATGCTCGATGGTTTCCCCAATGTCTTTGAATGAAGGCCTCAGCCCTAAATTTACGGCTTTGACTTTCTGCCCAGCCACCAATAATGGAATATGCTCACGGGTATGGTCTGTTCCTTTAAAAATAGGATCATTTCCATGATCAGCACTGATGATCAGTACATCATCCTCTTTCATTGCTGCCAATATTTCTGGAATTCGCGCGTCCCATTCCTGCAATGCATTCTGGTAACCGTGCACATCTCGGCGATGGCCAAAATGCATGTCAAAATCTACCAGATTGGTGAATATCAGCCCTTTATTTTCTTCTTTTATCCACTCAATGGTACGGTCAATACCTTCCATATTATTTTTGGTGGAGACGCTATGGGTGATGCCTTTTCCTGCAAAAATATCGCTGATTTTCCCTACGCCCCGAACATCCAGCCCTGCTGCCTGAATGCGGCTAAGCATGTTTTCACCTGGCTCCAAAGCGTAATCATGTCGCCCTGAAGTTCTGGTATATTGCCCCGAAGTACCAACAAATGGCCGAGCAATCACTCGTCCGACCGCAAGCATTTCCCGAGCGATTTCACAATATCGGTATAAATCCTCGAGAGGAACAACCTCCTCATGGGCGGCAATCTGAAAAACGGAATCGGCAGAAGTATAAACAATCAAATCGCCTGTGGCCACATGCTGATCGCCAAGTTCATTGATAATGGCAGTTCCTGAAGCCACTTTGTTGCCGAAGGTTTTTTTCCCCGTTTTCTGCTCAAACTCACTGATAATTTCGTCAGGAAAACCGTCAGGGTAAGTCGGTAGAGCTGTTGTAATTAACTCTCCCGCAATTTCCCAGTGTCCAGTGGTGGTATCCTTACCTTTGGAAACTTCCTTGGCTTTACCAAAGGCGCCCTCAGCATTAGCGATGGGTGCAATTCCTTTGAAATCGCCAATATTTCCCAGCCCCATTCGTTGCATATTGGGTACATTCAGCCCTACGGCATCTGCAATATGCCCGAGTGTGTTGGCACCTAAATCTCCATATTCGTGGGCATCTGCGGCAAAGCCTACGCCTACAGAATCCAGAATAATAAGAATTACTCTATTCACTTCTTTCATTGGTGCAAAAATTAGTATGCTGAATCAGACGCTTCGCCTTTAACAATTTTGATCCCTGAGCTGGTCCCCAATCGGCTCACTCCCATGGCAATATATTTCTCGGCAACCTCCTTGGAACGTACACCTCCAGAAGCTTTCAGTTTTGCATTGCCCTTAACGGCATCTTTCATCAGCTGAATATCTTCATAGGTTGCTCCTGCAGTCCCGAAACCAGTGGATGTTTTCACAAAATCAGCCTTCGCCTCCACACTCAATTCACTGGCTTTAATTTTTTGCTCATCTGTCAGGTAACAAGTTTCAATAATCACCTTCAACACACGATCTCCACAAGCCGCTTTAATCAATTCAATTTCATTTTTCACCAAATCAAATTTCCCATCCTTCAGCCAGCCGACATTAATCACCATATCGATCTCATCAGCACCATCCTTAATGGCCTGCTGCGTTTCAAAAACTTTGGCTGCTGTGGACATCATCCCCAAAGGAAAGCCGACCACCGAACAAACTGCTACCTCAGTACCTTTTACCTGTTCAGCGGCAAAAGCAACATAAGCACTGTTTACACAAACTGAAAAGAAATTATAGGCTTTAGCTTCCTCGCATAATTGCTTTACCTCGGCCTCCGTTGCTGTAGCAGCAAGAATCGTATGATCGATAAATTTACTGATTTCCATAAATGTAATTTTTATTGTACATGATTGGCGCTTGGGGGATCACAGGTTATATGAATCATGATAGTGAGGTGCAACGCCTTTAAACCTATTGAGATCAAAATTAATAGAAACTCCATAAATCCAATTCATTCTGGCGTATTTTGTCCGCACATTAATAAATAAATATCCCCTCGGCACCCAATACCTATAAGTTATAACATTCAAAAAATAATAATGTGAAAAATTTCATCAAATTAAATCCGATTGATGAACTGCATTTGGCTTTTTTTCCTGACTTTCTGGATCAGCAACAGGCCGATGCTTTCTTCAAGGACTTAAAATCCTCTATTGAATGGGAACAGCCTATTGTAAAAATTTTTGGAAAGGAACACCCTGTACCGCGAAAGGTGGCATTTTATGGTGAGCCCGACGTTCAGTATCGCTATTCTGGCCAAACCCATACGGCAATACCATGGACTGAAAGCCTACAGGCGATAAAATCCAAAATTCAGGAAAGCACCCCTTATGAATTCAACAGTGTTTTATTGAATTTTTACCGAAGTGGTGCCGATAAAATGGGATGGCATGCCGATGATGAAAAAGTGCTGGGCAGCAACCCCATCATCATTTCCCTGAACCTCGGTGCTGAACGACGCATGGACTTTCGGGACAAGAAAGACCATCAAAAAAAATGCAGCATTCAGCTACCTGTTGGCTCATTGCTGATTATGCTGGAAGATTGCCAACATCGGTTTCACCATCAGATACCGATGCAAAAACGCATTAAAGAGGAAAGGATAAATCTTACTTTTCGTCAAATTAAATATTAAATTAAGCCTTTATCTCGATAAGACCGAAAACATGAAAAAACAAAAAATTGCCGTTTTAACAGGCGCAGGAATCAGTGCTGAAAGTGGGCTGAAAACTTTCCGTGATGCTGACGGCCTTTGGGAAGGCCACCATGTAGAGGAAGTAGCCACCCCCGAAGGCTTTCGGAAAAACCCTGATCTGGTATTGGAATTCTATAACCAGCGGTTTCATCAGGCTCGTGAGGCACAGCCCAATCAGGCGCACCTTGCACTGAAAAAACTGGAGGAAAAATATGAGGTGGTCGTGATTACCCAAAATGTGGATGACCTCCATGAACGCGCAGGCTCCAGCAACATCATTCACCTGCATGGCAGCCTGAACACCTGCCGATCGTCAGCGAATGAAGATATGGTTTTTGAAATGCCCGAGGAAGGTTTGAAGATGGGGGATTTGTGTCCGCTGAACAGTCAGTTAAGGCCCAATATTGTCTGGTTTGGAGAAGCCGTACCCATGATCGAACGTGCAGCGGCAGAAATGAGTACCGCCGACATTGCGGTCATTATCGGCACCTCGATGCAGGTGTACCCTGCCGCAGGGCTTATTGATTACCTCCCCGACGGCCACCCCGTATATATTATCGACCCCAATGCAGACCAACTGCCTGCACAGAAAAACTACACGGCAATCAATGAAAAGGCGACCCTCGGCGTCCAGCAATTACTTCAGCAACTTCTTGACTGATTTCAGAGCGGACTCGAAAGTTCATAATTCATCAATAATTGCAAAATGACCAAAAACATTACATCCGTCTTAATTTGGTCAAAATCACCCAAATAAGGTAATTCACTGATAAACAAACCCATATACCCACCTCCTTTTTAATCGAAAAGCGATAAAATGCTCCGAAGGGCCACCCCTGCCCTCAACTTCTCATAATTGATTACATCAGGCAACTAACTTTTAAGGATTTATTAAAGTCTAAGAAATGAAACAATGAGATCTACCTTGATGAACAATTTAGAGCAAAACGCTGATCCAAGCAATCCTTACGCCTCCTTGCCTGAGCAATTGCACATCTTGACCATAGATGATGAATTAAGTATCCGTAAGCTTCTCAATTTCACCTTGAGAACCGACTATAAGATTACCGAAAAAGAAAATGGTATTGAGGCCATGATGTGGCTGGAAGATGGCAACGTACCTGACCTGATTGTCACCGATATTGAAATGCCTGAAATGAACGGCTACACTTTAGTGGAAATATTGCGCAAATCTGGTTTCTATCGGGAAATCCCTATCATTATGCTTTCTGCAAGGGAAACGAGTGAAGAGCGGATAAAATGTCTTGAACTGGGGGCTGATGATTATGTGCTGAAACCCTTCAACCCCCATGAACTAAAATTAAGAATTTCAAGACTTCTCGACCATATCAAAAGGTATAAATATCATGCTTGATAAAGCTTCCACCCCTTCGACAGATATGACTCACTTCATCACTCAAAAAACTCAGTATAAAATTTTTATGCTGGGGCAGCGGCATATTAGCCTTGAAATGGCCTCCCGAGCGAAATTTATCCCCCTTACTTATAGTTCGAATATCGACCAGGTTTCGCTTGGGCTTAAAATCCATGTGGAGCAAGAGGAGAAAGCGGTACTCATTATCAATGACGCCAAAGGTTCTGTTATATTTTCTAATCCAGAATTTCTTGAGCTGAAGGAGTATTGCCTTAGAAATGGTATTCCGACGATTTTGGTATCCAAGGGCTTCCGCTTAAAAGTATTTAATGAAGCGTTGGCGCATCAGTTGGATGATATCTATTTTGAGCCGCTTAATCATGAAGATCTGTTCTACAGGGTCAATTTTCTTTTCAATTTCAGAAAAAGTAAAATTGAATACCTTCAGCAAAGCACCCAAACGCAGCATGAAATCTATATCTCACCATTGAAACGTGCAATGGATATCATCATCAGTGGTGGCGTATTGTTGGCGCTTAGCCCTTTGCTGTTAATCATTGTTGGCCTGATTTATCTGGAATCGCCAGGGCCCGTATTTTATGCTTCTAAACGTGTTGGTGCTGGTTATCGGATTTTTGATTTCTACAAGTTGCGTAGCATGCGGATTGGCGCAGACAAACTGCTGAGCAGTATTAAAGGGCAGAATCAGTACGCCCAACGGGCGGAGCAGGAAACCTTTCAACACTGTGATGGCTGCCTTGAAGGACATGGAACCTGCAGCTCCTATTTGTTCTCCAATGAGGGTAAAACCCTGTGTGAAAAACATATTCAGTTCCTGAAAGAACAAGAAAAACTAAACACCTTTATTAAAATTGAACAAGACCCACGCATCACCAAGGTCGGGCAATTTATAAGAAATACATCCATTGATGAATTACCGCAATTGATCAATGTACTTAAGGGAGATATGTCTATTGTTGGCAACCGGCCTCTTCCCCTTTATGAAGCAGAACGACTAACCACCGACAGCTCATCAAAAAGATTTTTAGCACCCGCAGGTATCACCGGACTATGGCAGGTTAGTAAGCGAGGAAAAGGAGGAGAACTTTCTCCCGAAGAGAGGATTGCCTTAGATAACGAGTATGCTGACAAACACAATGTATGGTATGATATCAAGCTTATTCTCCGAACAATCCCTGCTCTTTTTCAAAGTGAAAACGTTTAAGTTTTTACTTTTCACCTTTTTATTCATCAGTAGTTCACCAATTCAAGCCCAGGATGTAGAAATTTTCAACAACCGAATTTTTGAAAGCCTTCCTAATCGGGAAACCCTGATCGACTCGGCGCAGTACCACTCTCCATTACTGGAGGCCCAAAAAGTGGAAATCGAGCGCATGGAGTTGGAGCTCCGCCTCAACCGCCATGATATCTGGAAGGACTTTCGTCTGTTCAATCAAGCCTTTTACACCAATTCTTCCGCCGTCGTATATAATGACATTTCCACAGGGGGGGGCACCAGTGTTCCTACCGATGCCCGACAGTCGGGCTATCAGGGGAGAGTGTTGTTTGGCATCAATTTTCAGTTTTCATTAATCGATTTAATCGACCGCCCAAAGCAGCTGAAAAAAGACCACCTTGAACTTCAGTTGTCCAACCTTGAATATCAAGGGAAAATCACCGAGGTGCGCACAAAGTTAATGAAACAATATTTCAGCCTTGCCAAAGCTCAAATTCAACTTAAAAAAACCATTCGTGAAGAAGGGCAGCTCGACTACCTCTTCAAAAAATCCAAGAATGATTTTGATGCAGGACTCATCGAACTCGGTGAACTTTTGGAACAAGAAGCCAAACTTGAACAGGTACGTGTCAATTTAGAACAGGATAAAATTAATGTCCTCATGGAATACCTCATTCTTGAGGAATTCGCAGGCATTCCTTTGTCCAACTTTTACGACTAACCTACATGGAATTAATTAACCTCATACGCCTACTCACCTCCAATTGGCGATACTTAGTTTTTCTGCCCGTGCTGGTAACAGCAGGGGTTATTTATGCAACTAAGGGAGAGGTTCGTTCATTCACTACTTCATCACAAATATATACTGGCCTTGCCTCAGGTTATGATATAGAAACCCACAGCGAAGACAAATTCAATTATAAGCTCTCACAGGTAATCTTCGACAATGCCATTAACCTGATAAAAACAGATAAGATGGCCGAAGAAGTCTCCATACGTTTGATGGCCCAACACCTGGCTATGCCTGCACCAGACCATCTGATTGTAAAAGATGAAAACTGGTCTAAAGCTAAAAAATTATTCACCCCCGCCTTCAGTAAAAAATATATTAAAGTGGGTAATGCGGAACAGACTTATGAAAACCTGAAGAAGGTACGCTATGAATCTGTGAGCAATGAAGTGATCGATATTCTGCAAAGTGAACACCCATTTTATGGCATCGGCAAACTTAAATCCTATTCTGTAAAAAGACTTCAGGGGAGTGATTTAATCAAATTTGAATATTCCAACACCGACCCTGGAGTCGCGCAAAATGTCTTGCTATTTTTGGGTAAAGCTTTCGAGGAAATCTACAACCACCTGAAGGCTCGGCAAGCCAAGCAGGTGGTCAAATATTTTCAGGCACAACTTGACAGTACTTACAGTGCATTAACCACCACCGAGGAGGATTTGATGAACCTGAAAGCGGACAATCAGATCCTTCTGCTCGAAAATCAGCTGCAATTGATGGAAGCAAAAAAGGATGAGCTCATCAAGGGACAGGAACGTCTGGAGTTGGAACTGTCAGCAAAAAAAGCACAGTTGAAATCCATGAATGTGTCTTTGCCTCAAACCAAGAATGCTTCCAACACGAACCGACAATCCGCTAATGTCATCAAGATCAAAAACCAACTGACCGATGACAACTTTAAGCTGTCATTATTGGAACTGACGACGGAAGATGTGGAAGTTGAACGTGAGCGCCTGACGCAACGTATTGAGCGCAATCAAAAAAAACTGGAGGCCTCTATTGACCTGGGAAAAGTGCGAAAAATGCCTCAAGGTTCAAATAAAGAACTTGCAGCAGAACTTATTGCCAATATTGCCGCTTTGGAAGCCCGGCTTAAGGTAACAGAGCGAATCATCGGCAATTTTTACAATAATTACCGTTCTACTACTGCCCTGAAACTGGAAATCAATAAAATGGAGCGAAACATTACCATTGCTCAGGAGAACTATTTCGCCTTATTAAAAGACCTTCAGCGATCGAAAACCAAGCTAAAAAACCTTTCGGTGAGTCACTCCATTACGGTGGTAGATTACCCATTTTACCCAGTCAATCCAGACCCTTCCATGCGGAAATTACTGATTGTTGCGGGTTTTGCAGGCACACTGATTTTTGTAGCTTCCGTAATTATCGTAGGCTTCCTTTTTGACGCTTCCATTGCTACAATCGCCAAGGCAGAGAAGCTGGCAAAATCCGAAGTGGTTGGGGGAATGCCTGATATGAGTAAAATTTATAAAGATGTCTTTATTCATAAGGTAAAGTCCAAACTCATCAAACAGCTCGAAGCCGATATTCAACAAACGAAAACGGCTAAACAACTATCGACAATGTTTATTTCGGTGGTGAGCTTACGTCCGCAGGAAGGAAAGTCAAGAATTGCTTATGAAATTGCACAAAGGTTATCGGATTACAATAAGGTTTTGCTGATCAGGAATGGTTCTACCGAAGGAGAGCCTCGAGATATTCGCTCCAAAAATTTAGAGGCCTGGTATTATTCCACGGCGGAATCGCTGAACCAGTCAAAGGATATGGACAAATTCCTGGAAAACCCCTTAATTCAGGAGGAGTATGATTTTATTATTCTGGAGCTGGGGGCCATCTTAAATTTCGATTATCCGATTCAGCTGCTGGCCAAATCAGACCATAATTTTCTGGTGATAGATTCCCACCGTTCATGGTCGGAAGCCGACGGAAAATCCATTGACAAGATCAAAAAATTAAAGCAGGTAAGTTTCGATGTTATCCTCAATAATATCGACCTCTTTGAAGCGGAAAAGTTAATCAGCGAATTACCGAAAAAGCGTACCCGCTTCAGACAGACCATCAAAAATATTATTCAGTTTAAATTTAGAAATAATAAGTTTTGGGTAAAGAGCAAGAAGTAATCGTATGTATTGGCTTCCCTACCTGGGAGGACAATTACACCAAATCGACGGTAGAACTGATGAAGGTGATCAGCAAACATATTCCTGTGGTCTATGTCAATTATCCCTTCACTTTTAAGGATGTTTTTTCAGGAATGAAAGGACAGCACCGTATCCCGTGGAAAGCTATTCTCGGCTGGGCACCCAGCACGCAGCAAGATGGCAAGGTTACCGTCCTCTACCCTCCCGCTTTTCTTCCGAATCAATTTTTGAGTAAGGGCTTCCTTTTTAACTGGAGTTCCCAGTGGAATGCCAAAAGACTGATTGGTCGCCTCACCAAACATTTAGCCGCCAAACAGCTAAAGCCACTGGCGATTGTCAATGCCTTCAATCCATTTGTTGGAGCGTATTACCCTGACGGCTTTCGGGAAAAATATCCGCAAATTTACTACTGCTATGATGAGATCAACCAAACGCAGTGGTCGGGCAAGCATGGCGGGTACCTCGAAACGCTTTTCCTGACCCAGACCCAGGGGCATATTTTTAGCTCCGCCCCATTACAGAAAAGTAAATCTACGCCAGGAAAACCCTCTTTTTTGGTGAAAAATGGGGTCGATTTCTCCCTTTTCAACCAGGCAAACATTCCGATTTCAAAAAGGGGGGAACAGGACCGTGCGCTATATATCGGGGCAATGGATGACCGCCTTGACTATCCCCTGTTAAATTACCTTGCAGCACAATTACCCAAGTGGCAATTTGATTTTTTTGGCCCTGTAAAAAGTGACGCTTTCCACCAATTGGTACAGCAGCATCAAAACATCAATTACAAGGGAAATTTTCCTGCTGCCGAAATTCCCGTACAAATCACCAAACACCACATCGGCCTTATTCCTTTTGTGCGCAATGCGTTTACCAAAAATATTTATCCGCTAAAAATCAATGAATATCTGGCCGCAGGTCTCAATGTCGTCACTACACCCTTTGGGGACTTGTCGGATTTTGAATCCACGGTCTATTTTGGCAATAGCCACGAAAGTTTCCTCAGCAGCCTCCGACAAGCACGGAAGCAACTGAATGACGAACAGGTGCTGAAAAATGCGTCCTTTGCCAGCCACAACAGCTGGAGCAGTCGTGGAGAAGCCTTTTTGAAAGCAGTAGCGGAAATCACACAAAATAACCAAGGGATTATCAATGAGAAAAAAAATATTGAAACTGCAAAATTCAAGTAATTTTGGTGCCCTTTTAACCAACGGCCTTCTGGCGAGCATGCGTCTGCTGAACTTCACGCTGCTTGCCCGGGCTCTGAGCACAGAAAATTTCGGTATATGGGTAATTTACCTGACCACCGTAAACTTCATGGAGATGCTCCGTTTTGGCTTGCTCAGAACCGCTTTTATTAAATTCACCAGCGGATTGGCGGAAGTTGAGCAGCGCATTGTTGAGGGCAGCAGCTGGCTGATCGCCCTGGTTTTCTGCCTGCTGATTGGCCTGCTTGCGCTTCTTTTTCATTTTCTTCAGCCACTGATTCCACTGAGTGAAGGCTTCAGGCTGTTTTTCGTGTATTATCCTGCCTATGCCTTATTGGTCCTTCCCTATCATTATGCTACTTTCAAATTACAGGCCGCAAAACGCTTCATGGCTATTTTTGCCTTAACGGTTACCCACACTACCTCCTGGGCGTCGATCCTGATCTTTAATTTATTTTACCCTTTATCCCTTCAGCAGCTGGTATGGGGACACATTGCGGCCATCAGCATGGCCAGTGGTTTGGCACTGCTGTTAGGTTGGAGTAATGTCAGCGCTATTCCTGCCGCCAGTAAAGCGTGGATCATGAAACTGCTTCATTTCGGAAAATACAGCATCGGCACCCTCATCGGCTCTAACCTGCTGAAAAGTGCCGACACCTATCTGATCAATCTATTCCTCGGCCCTGCGGCCACTGCGCTGTACAATATTCCGCTCAGGCTTACTGAAATGCTCGAAATTCCCTTGCGAGCACTGGCCCAAACGGCCTTGCCTAAGATCTCTGCGGCAGCCAATCAAAATCAGAAAACAAGAATCAGCGAACTGTTTGCCCAATATACCTCATTTGCAAGTTTAATCTACCTGCCCCTGTTATCAGCCGCTTTCATCTTTGCGCCGCAATTGGTTACTCTTATCGGTGGGGAACAATATACAGGCACCCATTCCATCTTCAGGATTTTCCTTGTGGCGTCGGTATTTTTGCCTGCTGACCGTTTTGCAGGAGTTACCCTCGATGCCATCGGTCTCCCGCAAATTAACCTGAGGAAGGTGGTCGTCATGGCATTGGTGAATATTGCTGGCGATTACCTGGTACTGCAATATTCTACAAACCTGAGCCTTGTGGCTTTGGTAACGATCAATACCCTTTTTATCGGTATGAGCTATGGATTATATCAGCTGATCAGGCTGAAGATCATAAAAATGGCGCATTTCAAGGCATACCTTTTCAAATATGGAAGAAGACTCAAGTTGAGCAAAAATACCCCCTGACCAACACAACCAAGACCTTCGACAGGAAGTCTTGAACTCTAAGGCTAAAACATTATTTTATTATGGCGAAAAAAACCGTGGACCTCAAAGAAAAAATCAAGCATGAGTATCTTGATTATTACCTGACTAAAGGTCATGATCCCAAGACCGTCTATCATTTTTGCAAAGAACTGAAAATAAAGGAAGAAGCGTATTATGAGCATTATAATTCCTTTGCGCAGATCAGGGCTGATATATGGAGAAGCCTATTTTCAGAGACCAAAAAAGGTATTATGGAAGATGATGTTTACAGCAGTTATTCCGTGCGGGAAAAGTTGCTCGCTTTCTATTATACCCTCGGGGAAATGCTCAAATCGAAAAGAAGTTTCGTGGTGCAGGACTTCCCCCGATCGCCAAAGGAGTTCATTAAAAAGAGTCAGGTAAAAGCTTTCAAGGAACCTTACCTGCTGTTTGTGCAGGATCTAGTTCAGGAGGGTATAGAAACAGGAGAAATTAAAAGCCGATCGAAACTCGAAGCCAAATACAAGGAGGCTTTGTGGGCGCAATGTGTTTTTATCATTGACTTTTGGACCAAGGACGACAGCGAACAGTTTGAAGCCACAGACGCCGCCATTGAAAAGGCCGTCAATCTTAGCTTTGAACTCATGGGCGCTTCCGCTTTGGACAGCATCCTTGATTTCGGAAAATTTCTTTTTCACAACAGAGATAAAATGCGTTACCAATAATGAAAGAACAGTCAAAAATCCCAACCACAAAGGTAGAACGTGCTTCAAAGTTTATGAAAGCGGGAGTGAAGGTCGGAGGAAACTATATTAAGCATTATGCCAAGCGTGTGATAGGTAATGATGCTGACCGTTCCGAACTGAATGAAGACAATGCCAAAGTGATTTATGGTTCCCTGAGCGAGCTGAAAGGCAGTGCCCTGAAGGTGGCACAGATGATGGCCATGGACAAAAATCTTTTGCCTACTGCCTACCAGAACCAATTTGCCATGGCGCAGTATAGCGCCCCACCGTTGTCTTATCCTCTGGTGGTGAAAACATTCAGAAAATTCTTCAAAAAGACCCCTTCACAATTATTCGACAGTTTCAGCCAGTCGGCGATAAATGCGGCCTCTATTGGGCAGGTTCATGAAGCCTTCCTGAATGAAAAACGCCTTGCCGTGAAAATTCAGTATCCTGGAGTGGCCGATTCCGTCACGTCGGATTTGAAAATTGCCCGCCCACTTGCGGCAAAATTACTTAATATGAGTGATGCTGAAATCAGTCAGTATATGAGCGAGGTCGAGGAAAAATTATTGGAGGAAACCGATTACGTGCTTGAACTGAAACGGTCCCAGGAGATTACCTCTGCTTGTGCACATATCGAAAATACACACTTCCCAACCTATCACCCACAGTTTTCCTGTGAGCGCGTCCTGACGATGGACTGGATGCCTGGCGACCACCTGAAAGAATTTTTGCAGAAGCAACCTTCGCAGGAAGTCAGAAATAAGATAGGCCAGGCATTATGGGATTTCTATGATTATCAAATCCATTCCATGCAGCAGGTACATGCCGATCCGCATCCAGGTAATTTCTTATTGCAGATGGATGGTACCCTTGGCGTCATTGATTTTGGCTGTGTGAAAGTCATTCCACCGAAATTCTATCATGCCTATTTCAGTTTATTAGCCAAGGATCTCACCAAAGACAGCAAACGCTATGAAGAGCTGTTGTATGAGCTGGAGTTCTTGCTTCATGACGATACCGAAGAGGAAAAACTTTTCTTCAGCAAAATTTTCGAAGAAATGATTGACCTGCTCGGACGACCATTCCATTATGATGAGTTTGATTTTGCCGATGAATCCTATTTTATGCAAATTTATGAGTTAGGAGAAAAAATTAAAACCATGAAGGAATTGCGCAAATCAAGAACCGCCAGAGGCTCAAGACATGGTTTGTACATTAACAGGACCTATTTCGGCCTTTATAACTTGTTACATGATTTAGGCGCAAAAATTAATACAAAGACCCTCAGTAAATTAGCCCTGATTGCATAAATTTTATGAAAAAATATCATAAAGCCGTTTGGCAGACTGTAAAATTAGCCCTAATATTGCACAGCAAAACGGTGATAACAGCCGTTGAGCAGGGCCTATAGCTCAGTTGGTTAGAGCTTCTGACTCATAATCAGGAGGTCGCTGGTTCGAGCCCAGCTGGGCCCACCACATCATTTATGATATTAAAAATTTATAGAATGTTTATACATTCAGGGCCTATAGCTCAGTTGGTTAGAGCTTCTGACTCATAATCAGGAGGTCGCTGGTTCGAGCCCAGCTGGGCCCACAAGTTTTTCAAGTCGCTTTTTGAGCGACTTTTTTTTGTCCAAAAAATCAGGAACTCTCCCTAAACACTATTCGGCGCATTTATGGCTGAAACACCCTACGATTTCTGATGGAACTTTCATTTTGGCAATGAATATTAATTCCTAAATTGCGGTCAATCGGCCCCAAAGGCAACAATCAACAAAAATCAAAAGTATGCTACTTCCTGCTATCAATAATATTGTTGAAGTCTGTGCGAAACAACAACTCGAAGATGTTATCCTCTCTCCAGGATCGCGCTGTGCCCCTCTAACAATCGCATTTAATCGACACGAACATTTCAACCCGCTTTCGATTCCTGATGAGCGTGCTGCTGCTTTTACCGCTTTGGGGATGAGCCTGAAAAATCAAAAAGCAAGTATATTGGTTTGCACCAGCGGAAGTGCAGCGCTAAACTATGCACCTGCTGTTGCTGAAGGGTATTTTCAGCAAATACCCATGATTGTCATGACTGCCGACAGGCCTCCGGAGTGGATTGATCAACTGGATGGACAAACCATCAGGCAAACCAATGTATTCGGCAATCATGTCAAAAAATCTTACGACTTGCCCGTCGATTATACCCACCCCGACGCCCAATGGCAAATCAATCGGATCATCAATGATGCCATCAATCTGGCACATCAGGCTCCTGCTGGCCCGGTGCATCTCAATATTCCTTTTCGTGAACCCTTCTACCCTACTGTTTCCGAAACCGTAACGTTTGATGAAAACAGTAGAACCATCAAGCAGTGGGCCGTGAAAAAAGACCTCGCACAAGATCAGTGGCAGCTGGTGAAGGAGCAATTTGAATCTTTTGACCGTCCGCTGATTGTTGTTGGACAGGCCCCACTGAATGACAGCCTGATTCGCATCATTGACGAGTTCTCCAAGAAATACCATATTCCCGTTGTTGCGGATGGCATCAGTAATTTTCAAAGCCTTGAAAATGCTATTGGACTGATTGATAACATTCTAATGGGAGCTGACAATAAAGCCAATCTTCAGCCCGACTTACTCATCACCTTTGGGAAGTCGGTGATTTCTAAACCGCTGAAAATCTTTTTACGCCAGCACAAGGCTCAAAAACATTGGCATATTCAGGAAGAAGGCATTCCTGCGGATACCTTTCAGCAACTTACCGATACATTCAACATCAGCCCGACGACCTTTTTCTCCAACATGAACTCAGGCATTGGGACTACGGCTGACATTAACTGGTTTGAAGCTTGGGCAACACATGAACAGCACCAGCGGAACATTCTTTCGCAGCATTTTGCGAAGGAAACTGCTTTTCATGAATTGGCCATTGTGCATCAGATTCTTCAGGCTTTGCCTACTGGCTCAGACCTACACCTGGCCAACTCCATGACGGTGCGCAACGCAAATTTTGTCGGTATTCCTGCCGACAGCGATTTGGAGGTTTTCTGTAACAGGGGGACAAGCGGCATCGATGGCTCCAACTCCACAGCCATTGGCTCGGCGATCAAAAGTGGGAACATCACCACCCTGATAACGGGTGATCTCGCATTTTTTTATGACCGAAATGGCTTCTGGAACAATTACCTGCCAAAAAATTTGCGGGTCATTGTGATCAATAACCATTGTGGCGGAATTTTCGGCGTGATTCAAGGGCCAAGTCAATTGCCTGAACTGGAGGACTATTTTGAAACCCATCAGCCGTTGAATGCCCAAAAATTAGCCTCAGACCATCAAATGGAATATGCCTGCGCGCAGGATGCGACGACCCTGAAAAACAGCCTCGAAGACTTTTATCAAGCTGGAAACGGGCCGAAAATTCTGGAAATTAAAGTGGACAAAGCCATCAATAAAGCAGCTTTTTCAGCCTTCAAAACGCTCATCAAGACAAGCCCATGCAACTGATCATTGAAGGACAAAAAATCGATAAAAAAAGCATTGCCACCACCGTACTCGAAGAGAAAATAGGTCGATTTATTGCCGCATGGCAAAGTGGTCAGCAACAATTCTCCTTGCAGACTTCTGGCTCAACGGGGCAACCCAAGATCATTGAAGTACACCGCCAGCAAATGCAAAAAAGTGCCGCATTAACAGCGCAGGCATTAGGATTGAAAGCCGGCGAAACCGCTTTGTTGGGCATGAATCCTGAAATGATCGGTGGACGGATGATGATTGTCAGGGCTTTGGAATTGAACCTAAACCTTGAGGTGGTACGGGCTCAGCTTAACCCCGTACTCCAAGCCACCACCGACTTTGACTTCGTTGCGCTCGTCCCTGCACAATTGCAGGAAGCGCTGCAGAACCCTGTCAGCAAGGCAAAAATCAACCAGTGTAAAAATGTGATTATCGGCGGTGCACCGATGTCTTATGGACTGAAACAGGCCTGTCAGTCGCTCCAGTGTCAGGTATATGCCACCTACGGCATGACCGAAACGGTGAGCCATATCGCCCTGCAAAAAATCAATGGGATAGATGCCTCAACAACATTTAACGCCCTGCCCGATGTCAAGCTGCAAACTGACCATAGGGGTTGCCTGGTGATAGACAGTCCCACGGCAAAGGGGCAAATTATTACCAACGATTTGGTGCATCTGACTTCCCCAAGCACTTTCATCTGGCAAGGAAGAGCCGATTTCACCATCAACACTGGAGGGGTTAAAGTTCAGGTGGAAACCATAGAACAGGCGATTGAAAAATTATTCTTCGATCATCAAATACTTGACCGCTTCATCATTACAAGCCAACAGGATGACCGATGGGGCGAGAAAATATGCCTGATCATTGAAACCTCCAAAATCAACAATGAGTTGTTGCAATTGATTACCCATCAGTTACAACCTTATCTGCCCGACCAATATCACCGCCCCAAGTGTGTTGCCGTGATTCCTTCTTTTGATGAATTAGCTTCAGGAAAATTGAATCGGTCAGCGATAAAAAACCAACTCAACAATGCGCCTGACTCTTTTATTGATTTGCATTACCCTGTTCGCTAACCTTGCCCATGGGCAAAATCAACTGAACATTGATATTTCCGGCCTCCGGAATCAGACAGGAACGCTGAACGTATTAATTTATGATAATGGTAACGGTTTCCCCGATGATATTCAGCTCGCGATGAAGAAAATCATTGTCGACGCCTCTTCTCCGACAATCCGGATTGATGATTTGAGTTTTGGGCAATACGCAATCGCGATTCTTCATGATGAAAATAAGGACCTGGCCATGAATTTCAATTGGCTTGGGCTGCCCAAGGAAGGCTTTGGTTTTTCAAATAATAAACCCATTCTTGCTGGCCCACCGAATTTCGATGCCGCTGCCATCACGTTTAAGCAACACCAGCAGAATGTTAATATTAAACTGAAATACCTCTAAAACCACACTCGGTATTCTATCCTTCCCCATCGGTGCCATTGTCCCCCATGAAATTCAGGGCTTGTCATGGTCAGCCTACCCAAAATCTGATGATTTCGATACGTCAGCCCCAATTCTGTAAAATAAACCTGCACCAGACGCTCCACCTTTGCCCGATCAAAAGTATGCGGGCTCTCATCGTAGTTAACCACCAACCCACCCTGCATCGTCGCATCATAACCGATCAGTTTCACCTCTGCTCCCGTCATGCTATACACTTCAACCGATCGGCGTTTCACCGTTTCAGGAGATAACCGCTCGAACCAGCTGTTCATTTTACCAAATCGTATTTTGGAGCCCAAACCGACATGATCCTGCCATGACCCTACCGCAAGCTTTCCACTGGCCATCCACTCGAAATAGTCAGAAACTACCAAGCCCTTGTCTGCCTCCACAAAATAATTGATCAGAAAATCATTCTTAATTTGTTGCTCCCAGCCCAAGGGCGGATGCGATGGCGTAATTTTATGCACTAAACCCTGTGTCAGCCCACCCAAAGCGTGCTGCCCCACCAGTCCCATAACAAATTCTGTTTTTATCCGCCATTGTTGTTCTGGCAAAAAAACATACGCAAACTGGCTCAAGGTTAAAGTACTCGCATAAGGGCGATCGAAGGATTTGTCGTCGGGCAGGTGGGTGTTGTTGGGCGTGTACATATCCTGGCGGAACTGAATACCCGTAACCATTTGCTCCTTATGCTTTGCAAAGAGCCCTAAGGGATACATCAATGGGCTTTTTCGGAACAGGGGATCGATATAGGAAAACCGCACACCATTGGTGTAATACATGTCTGTAAAAAAGAAAAAATCATTATCAAAGATCGTCTGAAACGAACGATAATCATGCGTTTGTCGTTCCTGTGCCAAGCATCGAGAAGAATGATGGATACAGGCGAAAAACAAGAAAAGAAAATAGACTATGCGCATAATACTCAACAATTAAGCAGTTCCCCAACTGCATGAATTTGTATTAATGCCTTCCAAATATGGTGTTAAGATCTTACGATTTTATTGTTTTAACAAATGAATTAGCAATAATCATCTGAAAAAATGATGAATACTGTAATTTTTTTCCAATACCAAACATTCATTCTCATCATCAGTAATATGTATAAATAACCTGACTGAACAATATGGTAGCGATTGAGATTTCTCCGATGATTAAATTGGTCCCTTTAAATTTAACACACACTGAAGACTTACTGAGTCTTATTGATAAAAATCGAAACTTCCTACGGCAGCACTTCCCCTGGGTGGAAATTCAGAAAAACCAAAAGCAAATTGCGCATTTCATTTCTACTTACGACCAAAAAATGAAAAACGAGCAGGGCATTATGTATGGGATATTTAAGCAGGATCAGCTCATTGGCAATGTAGGAATCTATGACATCGACCAGCACAATAAAACAGGCCAGCTGAGTATTTGGCTTGACCAGGAAGCCCAGAAAAAAGGGATTGCCAAAAATGCCACCCAGCAGGTGATTCAGTTTGGATTTATGAACTGGAAGCTGAACCGCCTGGAGATCAGATGCAAAAGTGGACATCAGGACACCCTCCGTTTTGCAGAAAGACTTGGCTTTAATATTGAAGGCAAACTGCGGCAATCAGAATGGTTTTACGACCGATATGAAGATTTAATTATATTAGGTTTACTCGAGCAAGAAATCACAGCTAAAATGGCCTGATATTTTGGATAATTGATCTGTTGAATCTAATTTACGCCAATAGCAATTATTAGAACATCATATGATGCTTAACATATCAATCACGCAGATGGAGTACATTGTGGCGGTGGATACCCACCGCCATTTTGTTACGGCTGCCGAACACTGCTTTGTTACTCAGCCTACTTTGAGTATGCAGATCAAAAAGCTCGAAGACCAATTAGGGGTAACGATTTTTGACCGTACAAAGCAACCCATCATTCCGACGGACGCCGGTGCAAAAATCATAGCACAATCGCGAACGGTACTGAATGAGGTGGAAAGAATCAACGATATTCTTCAGGATTACCGCGAAACTGTTTCAGGAGAGCTGAAAGTGGGGATTATTCCAACGATCGCCCCTTACCTGATCCCGAGATTCATTGGGAATTTCTATAAAGCTTTTCCGAACGTTAAGCTGACCATCAAGGAAATGCTTACTGATAACATCCTGAAATCATTGAAGAATGATACCCTGGATGTTGCGATTTTGGTGACGCCACTCGACGAGGCTGAGGTAGAAGAAATTCCTTTATTTTACGAAGAGTTATTTTTATACTTCAACGAGCAGCATATCAATCAAATTGATACGCCGATCACGCCTGAATACCTGAAAGGGGAAAGAATTTGGTTACTTTCTGAAGGCCACTGTTTCCGGAATCAGATGCTGAATATTTGTAAGATCAGCAAAAACAACAGCTTGCCAGGCTTTGAGTTTGAGAGCGGTTCTTTAGAGACGCTTCGAAAAATTGTTGATACCGAAGGAGGCTTTACGGTACTGCCTGAACTGGGCACTGAAGGCATTAAAGCCGAGCAACTCAAGGTAATGGGAGAACAGAAACAATACCGCGAGATCAGTATGATTTATACACGCAACTTTGCGAAAAAGAAGCTGATAAAATTACTGGAAGAGGAACTTAAAAAATCTGTTCCTGAAAGTATGCTCTCTGCCAATGGAGGCAACATTGTAGAATGGAAATAAATGACAAAAAGAAGATCGGTTAGGCCGATCTTCTTTTATTTTTGGGATAAACTCCCCTCATACACCTGCCGATCGCCGGGCTTTCTGCTGAGCCATTTTTCCAGGGCGTATTTGGTGCTTTCAAAAGCAATCTCGTCCCATGGAATTTCCGACTTATCGAAAAATCGGGCTTCAAGCGTTTCTTCTCCCGCGCCAAACCTGCCCTGTGGCAAAGCACCATAATAAATCAGATACACCTGATGAAATTGCGGAAGATTATACACCACATGTAAATACTCCAAGTCTACTTCAGCCATTGCCTCCTCACGTGTTTCCCGCATGGCCCCTTCCCGAACAGTTTCCCCATTTTCCAGAAAACCCGCGGGCAAATTCCACAAGCCTGCCTGTGGTGCTATTTCACGGCGCAAAAGCAGCACTTTTTCGTCCTGTTCAATCAGGCAACCAGCGATTACCCGAGGATTTTGATAATGAATGGCACCACAATCGTCACACGTAAAACGGTGCCGATGATCTCCAACAGGTGTTTTCATGACCATATTGGAACTGCCACAATGACTGCAAAATTTCATATTTACCCGAAAATTTTCCTCCAAAAACTCTTTTCCTGTTTATAATTCTGATGGGCCTCAAAATCCACAAAATGCATCTCAGGCTGGTCAGCATTCAATAGTTCCCAAACTTTACTCCAGCCCAGAAAACCGCCAATATTACGGTCATCGATAAATATCTCCGCATCAATTTTACGACTGATGCCCTCCATAGATTCTCCGGGGTAACTTTCATTCACAGCATAAAAATTAATCCCATGCTCCTCACAGAAGGCCACCGCATCCCGTAATGGTTGCCCCCTGCGGTAAGTCCATAACACCAACTGATGCCCCTGTTTTTGCAACTCCTTCATGGTTTCAAAAGCAAACATCATAGGTCGGCCTATTTCAGGATAAGCATCCTCTACAATTGTTCCGTCAAAATCTATCGCTATTTTCATAATTCAACTGATACATGGCCCGCTTTTAAGATCAACAAAAAATATAACTAATTCAATATATAAATTGGTTTGCTAAAGTGTACTGCTTTTTATTGATTCCTCACTTAGACCTATTTTTACTTTCTTTATACTTTATAAAATGAATTTACCGAATATGGTCATCTTTTTCCTTTCCAATCAGACAAAATCCCTTTAATGCGTGTTGATATACAGAACTCGGTTAATAAAATACGCATGGAGCCTACCTTAGTCATATTCGATTTGGACAATGTTATTCCACCTTCCAAATTCCTATCTTCTTTCATTCCATTCCTGAAGGGAAGAAAACACGGATTTATTGATCGGACAACATTGTATTTTTATAAGAAATTAATTCAAGCAAATTTAATTTCTGAAAAGCAAATGCTCACAGAGCTTGCTGCTAAATACTTTAAGGGTGTCAATCAATATATACTTGAAGAACAATCGAAAAGATTCTTTGATGCTCATGAATCGTTATTACTTCCAGACACTACGGTCAATAAAATTCGGTTTCACCAGCTTTTGGAACATCAAATCGTTTTCATGACCTCCTTGCCCAAAAACCTACTCTTTAGTTGGTGCAGAGAAAAGCTCGGCTTACTATTGGGTAACGAACTGGAACAAAAAAACGACTTGCTGACGGGAACACTCAGGTATTCCTCCATCAACGATACCCTTCAGATGAATTGGATCAAACAAAAGATCACTCCTGAATATTACTCAGAAGTGATCATTTATTCAAATAATCAACAGACCTCACAGCAGTGGGTTACTTACCGTCGGCCATAAATTGATCCTGTTGCAATCCAATAATATTGCTAAACAGGCGATATGCGCCATTTACTCCAGCCGGAAGCTCCCGAAAGAAGCTTAATGAGGTATAGACAAAAACACCTTTTCCGTGCTGAGCAACCAACAAGGCGGATTCAAGAGGGCTTTCTCCATCATCTGCCATGCGGAGTATTGGCTGATAAGCTTTGTCCCATTCCTGAGGAAAATACAATCCTCTTTCCTGTACCCAGCCACTGAAATCATCCTGCCCAATTTTATTGAAGTTATTCAGTACGGGGTGCTTAGCATCTACAAAAGACACCTTTGCCAATTCATTCGTAACACGGTTTCTGCCTAATTTCAGCGGATAAGGCCCAATTT
The DNA here is from genome assembly GCA_947498325.1 of uncultured Persicobacter sp. GTDB lineage: Bacteria > Bacteroidota > Bacteroidia > Cytophagales > Cyclobacteriaceae > Persicobacter > Persicobacter psychrovividus. The sequence continues at coordinate 393,794 of CANMKE010000001.1, read as the reverse complement.
GATCTGTTTTTAACCTGTGCGAAGTATTGTATTGCGTGATCACCGTACCGCCCTGAGCTACAAATTCGATTAACGAAGGCATCCAATCCTTCATTTGTGGCAGGGTATTTAAAGCACGCACGCCCAGAATCACCACATCGAGTCCTTGTAGCTGCACGCGCTTGTTTTTATCGACATCGATCATTTTTACTGACATCCCCACCTCCCTGAGTGCTTCAGGAATCAGATCCCCTGCCCCCATGATATAACCAATCTCACGGTCAGGCACTTCAAGTTTCATTTTCTTCAGACTGACTTTCGCATCCTTTACCATCATTTGGGTAGGGATATGATCGTATTCAATTCGCTGAACATACTGATCGAAAATTGCGCCCTGATCCGAAACAAAAGTAAACTTCAAGAAACCGTTTGCCGCTTTTTCAGGGCTGTTGATTTTCACGGTAATCGATTGGGATTGGCTATTTAGCGTCAATGGAAATTCAGCAGTGGTTACCCCCCAATTCTTTGGCGATTCCACTTTTAGTATCCCCTTCACCTTTTGCTTTGACTTCAACTTCACCTGCAAAGTTTTCTGCTGCTGATTACCAAAAATCACCTCTTGAACGTTTGGCTGAATTTCCACCATTGGCGTTACCAACACTGGTTTTCTGATTAATCCCTTAACAGGGTCTGATGACTGATAAACGACAGGAATATTCAGGCTGAATTCCTGCCCTGAAACCTTCACTAACAGTTTCGCTAAAAATGTTGGCGCATTCTGGGCATCGCCAATAAGTTGTGCATTAGTCACCTTAAACATTCCTGCAGAATGCGCATTTCTTAACCAATAAGGTTGGGACAGTGGAAAATTGGCAGGTATTGCAAAATCTATTTTTTGTTGGTACAACTCGTTCGCTGAAAGTTTTTCATCAATTCTCCATTCCCCGATTTGAGAAACCATGATTTTATCTACCTTCACATCAACATCAAAAGGTGTCGATAGCTTTAATGTCGCTTTCAATTGTTCAGTAGGATATACTTCCGCAGCAGGCAATTCCAACTGCGCAAATAGGCCAAGGCAGTCGGTAATAATCCCATCCACCTCTTGCAGCTTTTGCTGTTGCCAAAAACTTGATGGCGACTTCTGAAGAGCAGTCCTTAATTGCAATAAATCTTTTACAGAAGCTGCCGGATTCACCACCGAGAAGGAAGATAAAATTTTGCTCACCAATGGCATGAGGGCCTCCCCCCCAGCAAACCGGCCCCAGGACTGGTCAACACTTTCCATTATTGAAGCAGGAAGCGCCTGCCCGTCAAGTGCCTGAAAATATTCTGGCATTTCCCCAGGGTAGGCCATTGTCCCAAAACCCTGACTTTTATGCTGACTCCTACTCAGGGCCGCCAATTCAGCCACCGATGTTCCCAATAAAGGCTGATAACGTCCAATATCCACTTTCAGGGTTTCCAACTTTTTAAAATCCTCTTCATGATCTCGGTAAAACCAGGAAGAAGTGTTCCATAAAACACGCTTTACCTGGTGCGCCGCGCCCCACTGCTTGAACAATTTTGGGTTTGCTGCGGCTTCCGCACCTTCAAGAGCCAAAATCGCCGATGCCGTATGGTGGCCGTGCGTTATCCCGGGGATCGTCGGAAATCGGGTAATGATAACGTCAGGTCGAAACTCACGAATCACCTTTACCACATCACTCAGAACAGCATCTTTCTTCCAGAACTCAAACGTTTCGTCAGGGTGTTTTGAGTAGCCAAAATCATACGCTCGGGAAAAAAACTGCTGCCCATGATCCACGGAACGGGCGGCAAGCAACTCCTGCGTACGAATCAACCCCAGCCCCTCCCAAAGTTCAGGGCCGATCAGGTTCTGCCCTCCATCACCTCGCGTAAGGGACAGGTAAGCGGTTTCAATATGTTCCACATTTTGCAAATAACTGATCAGGCGGGTGTTTTCATCGTCGGGATGCGCAGCCATATACAGCACCCGAGATGCCACGGGCAGTTGTTGTAATTTCAGAAGGGTTTCTGCGGCCGCTTTTGTCTGACTGAAAACAGGCACAGTGAGCAAAAGGGCCAAAAAGCTTAGAAAAAGCGATTTCATGGGTTGATGTTGTTTGATTAGTGCTGGAAATACCCGCTGAGAACAGGTATGCCGAAAAATTTTGTAAAAAAAATCCCCAAAACCAAAAGGGCTTGGGGATCTCAATTTATCTAAACCATCTTAAAATGGCAAATCATCATCGCTTGATGAGTCGTTTCCTACCATAGGAGGCATCGTTGGTGCTGGAGGAACAGCAGACGGAGCTTCAGGAGCTGGGGCACCTGCAGTTGCTGGAGCCAATCTCCACGCTTGCAACGTATTGAAATACACTGCCTGGCCCTGAGGGTTCACCCACTTGCGGCCACGTAAATTGAACTCTACGTTCACATCCTGCCCTGTTTGGTATTTATCCAACTCTTCACATGCGTCCTGAGTAAATTCAAATTTGATAAACTGTGGATACTGAGGATTATCAGCATATTCAATTACAAATTCACGTTTACGAAAACGATCAGAAACGTTCTGAACGGGATAAATTTCAATCAGTTTGCCTTGGATATTCATATTAAATTGCTTTTTCTAATTTCTATTAAAGTCAAAATTACGATAAAGTCTTAAATGCACCAACGAATCATTCACTTTTAAGCTTAATGATTTCTTCTTTCAGGTGCATGACCATTTTACTCAACTCTTTCAGGTCCATCTCTTCGATCTCCTCCACCTCATTCACTGCTTCTGGAAATTTCACACTGATGAAAGCTTTCGATTCCCATACCTCAAGCACATCGTCGGCATGCACCTCATAAGCAGAATACTGAAGGTTATCCGATACCAGATAAAGCGACCTCTTGTCTTCAAGGTAATTAAAAACCCGCTTGTAAACCACCCCCTCTTTCTTGGTCACAACAATATAGGTTTTGCCACTCCGAACCTGATACAGGTTATCAAGAAAACGGCCTACAATGATGGTCCCAGACTCTAAAGGCAGCATAGAATCGCCATTGATCTCAAAAGCGCGGAAGGTCCCATTTTTGCGTAAATTTGGCAGGTTGAATTTCGGCAACTCCCCAATATACTCAGGGTCCATATAACCATTCAGGTAGCCTGCTGAAGCTTTTTGAGGTACCAGCTCAATATTTTCATCATTGTTTGAATTGACCGTAATGGCCAGTACCCGCTCACCTCTTTTGGCTTCCTTTTTTCCGTACCGATTCTCTTTAAGAATTTTATCGCCTTCCCGACAGAAATCCCTTTTCACCATCTGATCTACAGACACCCCAAAAAACTGGGTGATGTTGATCAGGTTATGAATTCTTGGATCCGCACGCCCTTCTTCATAAGCCCCAACTAATGAGCGCTTAATTTGTACTGCATCGGCCAACTGACCCTGAGTCAGGCCACGGTGTCTTCTTAACCACCGCAGGTTTTCACTTACTAAAGACATAATTGTTAAATTTTAGGCTGACATATATATCATAAAATCTTCGGCACGGCGCCTCTGCCCAATCCCGTACAGGTGGCTGTGTTGAAAATAATCATCCTTGCACAACGAAAGAATTCTAAACTCAATTTCACTCACAATCTCTTCTTGCTCAAGACTAAAGTCAGAAATCGCTTTCAGAAGGTACCCGTAAAGTACTTGCTCCTCCTGTTCATGAATGAGGAATTTAATTTGAAAATTCCCTGATTTTAGTTTTTTTGCGTCCAAAGTCAAGGTGAGGTTACCCTCCAAGATTCTTTTTAACTTTTGGCTACTGATACGCATGGGCTATATTTTTTAGCTTTGTTATATACCAAATATAATAGAACAAAAAAACTTAGCAAAATAATCAGCCTAAAATAATTAGAGCAACTGGTAAAAAACATTATTTAGTTTATAATTTTAAGTTAGCAACAATGGCTAAAGCAGAAATCCACACGGAAAAAGGAATGATGACCGTTTCCTTTTATGAAAACGACGCACCAAAAACTGTCGAAAATTTCATCAAACTTTCTAAAGAAGGATTTTATGACGGATTGACTTTCCACCGCGTAATTCCTGATTTCGTAATTCAGGGAGGTTGCCCAGATGGCACTGGTGCAGGTGGACCAGGTTATTCAATCGACTGTGAATTGACTGGTGACAATCAATTCCACGATCGTGGAGTACTATCGATGGCACACGCTGGCCGCAACACTGGCGGGTCGCAGTTTTTCATCTGCCACAGCAGAAACAACACTTCGCACCTTGACCGCAACCATACTTGCTTCGGTAAAGTAATCGAGGGTGTAGATGTTATTGATGACATCCGCCAAGGCGACAAAATTGAAAAAATCGTGGTTATCGAAGATTAATCTCCGAAAGCACAATGCATAAAAAAAGGGTCTTACGACCCTTTTTTTGTGTTTAATATGGTAATCAAGCGTTATTCGTTTCCATCACCTCTCTCAGCTCTACATAAGCGGCCTCACAGCCCTGCTCAAACTCCTCTACCATCCCCGCCATCTTGTCCAGGTTCTTGGCATCTTTGCCAGAATGTTCAATTTCAAGAATCAAGGCTTCAAGACTGCTGATCCCCATAAAGGAGATCGAGGGTTTCACTTTGTGGGCCAAAGCACCCAGGCGCGCCCAGTCTTGCGACTGACAAGCTTCTTTCATTTGCTTAATCATGTCAGGGGTTCCCTGTAAAAAGGTTTCAATCATATCGTTCATGAAATCCGTGTCTCCATCACAGATTGATTTCAAGTAGGTTAAGTCAATCATTGTACTCATGGCTTTTGTTGTTAGGTTTAGTCGGTTATTGATTGGAATTCACGATTTCCATTTCTTTAATATATCTATATATAGTTGATTTTCCAATGTCAAGCTTCTCGGCGACAAGCATCACATTATGATCATATTTCTCTAAAAAGTGCGTAATAATCTTGAAGGTATAATCTTTGAGTGTCATCTCTTCAGCAATCAGATTATCATCCCTGAGCACACTATTAAAACGTATTTCCTCAGCGGTAATTTCGGAGCCCGCCGCCAAAACTGCGGCAAGTTCAATCACCGACTTCAATTCCCTGACATTCCCAGGAAAACGGTACTGAAGGAGTTTGGATTTCGCCTGTTCAGACAAAAACATCGGGTCCATTTGATTTTCATGAACGAAATGATCCAGGAAGTGTTTAGCAATCATCAGGACATCATTATCGCGATCCCGCAAAGGCGGTAACATGACCGGCAAACCCAGCAAACGATAATACAGATCTTCCCGAAACTCGCCATCTTTAACCATTTGCGCCAAATTTCGGTGAGTGGCCACAATAATGCGCACCTCAATTTTCTGTACCAAATTCCCCCCGATCTTCACCACCTCCCGCTCCTGAATCACCCGCAACAGCTTCGCCTGCAAATTCAAATCCATTTCCCCGATTTCATCCAGAAAAATAGAGCCCCCGTGGGCTTCTTCAAATTTACCAATCCGCTTATTAAAGGCCCCCGTAAATGCGCCCTTTTCATGGCCAAAAAGCTCACTTTCAATCAGTTCTTTAGGAATGGCCGCAATATTTACTGGCACGAAAGGTTTAGACCGACGATTGGAATTAAAATGTATCGCTTTGGCGACCAACTCTTTACCTGTCCCCGTCTCGCCTGTTATCGAAACCGTGATATTGGTTTTTACGGCCTTTTCCAGCAGCTTGAAAAGCTTATGAATGGCGGGCGAATTACCAATAATGGTGCGCTCAAATTCATATTTATTGGCCACCTCCCGACGCAGATTCTCCACCTCCGCTTTTAAGGAAGCGCCGTCAAGTGCATGCCGCACCACATGCCACAGCCGATCTTTGGTTTCCCCATCTTTCGGCAGGTAGTCGTAGGCTCCTTTTCTGAGGAGCGACACCGCCGTTTTTACATCTTCCTGCCCACTGATAATAATTACAGGGACATCAGGTAACTGAGATTTAATGGTATTCAAAATATGCTCACCGTCCATGTCTGGCAATGAGTAATCGAGGGTAATCAGGTCGGGCTTCTCATTCAGGTGATTGATAAGTTCTGTCCCAGTATGAAAAATTTTGAGCTCATAATCGGGGTTCAATGACAAAATATGACTTAAAAAAACGGAATAAGACAGATCGTCCTCCACAATAAATATCGTCGCTTGTTGATTGTCGGGCATAGTTACAAGGTTTGTATTATTACCGAAACCTAAAGAAAATTGTTTGCTGATTTCATCATATATTTCCCATAATGGGAATCAGTATTCCAAAATTTGAACAGGAGCAAAATCAGCAAAAATGCTTTCACGATCGATAAGATATGATTATCGCTATTGAGCTTAAAAAAAAGCAAGTTTTTACTTACAAAAGGTCAAGATATTCATGTAACTTTCGAGCTGATTTTGCAATCAATATCTTTAGCATCATTATGGAATTTGACATTATTATTGTGGGCGGCGGCATTGTTGGCCTGGCCACAGCCTTAAAAATCCTGGAAGCCGAACCGACGACCAAGCTGCTTATTCTGGAAAAAGAAAGCCAGCTTGCCGCACACCAAACAGGTAATAATTCCGGGGTAATTCACTCTGGCTTATATTACAAACCTGGTAGCCTGAAGGCGATCAATTGCAGAAAAGGTTACGACCAACTCCTGGCCTTTTGCGATGCGCAACAGATCGACTATGAGCTTTGCGGAAAAATTGTGGTGGCTACGGAGGAGAATCAGGTTCCGTTGATGCATAATCTTTATGAAAGAGGGTTGCAAAATGGCCTGGAGGGGATGAAAATCCTCTCTGCTGACGAGCTCAAAGAATACGAACCGAACGTTAATGGCGTGGCGGGTATCTTTGTGCCGCAAACGGGCATTATCGACTATAAAGAGGTGTGCCTGAAGTATGCGGATGTGATCACGGAAAAAGGCGGTTTGATCCATTTGAACGAGAAAGTTGTTGATGTCAAGGAGCACAATGGCCAGTGCATTATCAAATCCGATAAACACGAATACCGCTCCAAGCTATTTGTAAACTGCGCGGGATTGTATTCAGATAAAATCGCACGAATGACGCAACCAGAGGTAGACCTGAAAATCATTCCTTTCCGTGGTGAGTATTACAAACTCAGCGAAGAGAAATCAGCATTGGTCAAAAACCTGATCTACCCTGTCCCTGACCCTAACTTTCCATTTTTGGGAGTGCACTTTACACGCATGATCCGAGGTGGTGTAGAGGCGGGGCCCAATGCAGTTTTAGCCTTCGGCCGTGAAAGCTACAAAAAGCACCAGATCAATATGGGCGAACTACTTGAAATCCTATCTTTCAAAGGGTTTCGGAAGGTTGCTTCAAAATTCTGGAAAATGGGTATGGGAGAAATGTATCGTTCCTTCTCTAAATCCGCCTTCACAACTGCTCTTCAAGCACTATTGCCTGCCGTAAAGCAGGATGATTTAGTCGTTGGTGGCGCGGGCATCCGAGCACAGGCCTGCAACAAAGACGGTAGCCTTGTCGATGATTTCCAGATTTTTGAAACAGACCGCGTGGTGAACGTTTGTAACGCCCCATCACCTGCCGCTACGGCCTCTTTGGCAATTGGTGAGACCATTGCCAATAAAGCACTGAACAAACTGAAGGCAAAAGCGCTTTAAGCCCTTCTTTTACCTGACTGACAAATACTGCACTCAAGTTTATATTAACAACAAAGCCGCCTTAATGGGCGGCTTTGTTTATTTATTCTTCACAAACTTACTACTCCTAACCATCCGTTCCAAAAGGGACGGAAAAAAGCGCTTAATCCAAACGCCGAGTTTTTCTTTGGACCGTCCTAAAACAATCTCCTGTTTATCTTTTTCTATGGCTTTAATAATGGCCTGTGCACAATCCTCAGGGGCCATTCCCAATTTTTGGCCTTTATCCATTTTCCGATTTTCAGTACCATCACCTTTCACAGCGTTGATCGAAAATCGGGTGCGAACGTAAGCTGGGCAAACCAGCAACACTTTGATCAATGGGTAACATTCTGCACGCAAGCTGTCGAAAAAGCCATGGAGGGCATGTTTGCTTGCCGCATAAGCGGTGCGGTTGGGAATACCAAACTTTCCTTGCACACTACTGATCACCACAAATTTCCCGCCTTTACTGGCCATAAACCGAGGCACAATCAGTTTGGTCAAATATGAATAGCTCATGAAATTCACCTGCATAATTTTCTCAAACACCCAATATTCCAACTCTTCAAAAGAGGCTCGTTGCCCCAGGCCCGAAGAAAAAACGACGACATCTATTTTCCCATTTGCCCATTCAAAAACCTCTTCTACAATATCAGGAAATGCGTCGGGCTGTTCAAGATCCAAGGGTTTGACCAACAAATCTTTCTCGACGTACACGACTTCCTTTACAGCGGAATTCAGCTTTCTTTCATCGTGAGAAGAAACTATGAGGCGGTCCTCATTACCCAGAAACTGATGTGTGAGTGCCTGCCCGATACCCGAGGAAGCACCAATTACCCAAACTGTTTTAGAAGCCATAAAAGATCAAGTTAATAATTACCACAAATTTCGAAAAAAAATTCAGCATTAGCCCATGCGATAATCATTCAATTTACAAGCATTTCAGTGACAAAGCCCATTTTATTATTGTGATAAAATTAATACAAAATAGGCTAAATTCAACATCAAGACCGATTAATATCCAGGCTGCCTCCAGCGGGGATCAATCTCCAGAGAAGAAAAAGACTGAAAAATTGTTTTACCAGGGTTACCTGTAAATTTAAAGTGGTGTGTCTGGTTATACTGCGCTCCAAGTTTCGACTTTAACTGAAGGTCAAAATTATTTTCTCCTGATTTTAAAGGAGCACGCGTATAATAAATCGTGTGTGGCAGGGTTTGCCAATTTCGGGTATCCGCTTTCTCGGTAAGGGCATTCAAAATTCCGAGCGCAAGTCCTGCGTTTTGATTTTGCTCGCGCATGCCATATTCGGCAGCTTTCTTAAGGGCAACACGCATCAAACTTTTACTGAACTCCAATAACATCCGTTCCTGCAAGGTTTTAAAAGCAATGGCGTTAACATCTTCCACTTCATTCATTTTCAGATTCAAGCCTTCCCCAGTCAGTGTACCTCCACTGAAAACCGTTGGGCGTTCTACATATTTCGGGAATGCCACGCGAATGAAATTCAGATCTGTCAGATCGTTGTTCTTATTATCGCCAGGAGAATATGGAAAGGCAAAATTCAGTCCCAAATCCTGATTGGCAAAGGTCACCATTCCAGTGTTCGATCCCAGGGTGAAGTTTACGCTCCATTCCGCTTTTACCGGTCCAAGTCCATTATTCCAGAAGAACACCAACTCCCCTGCTTGCTTGCGGTAATCTTTCGGCAATCTGTAGTCAATATTAAATGCTTTACGGTATTGATCGGCCTCATCGGGAAAACCAGACAGGAGCGCCGTCCGAATCAGATCTTCTTTCAACTGATAGGGCGCATCAATATTAAAAAGCTTCTTGTAATCATTCTTATAGATCTCATAAGCGTTTCGGTAGGCAATAAAGGCGTTGTTGTAGTCTTTATCAGCATCATAACAAATGCCCATCAGGGTATGAATGAAAGCGTCTTTGCGGTATTTTCTTTCCGATTTATATTTATCAGAAAGCGCATACTGACGGATATCCAGGCGGCGGCACTCTACCAAGGCCTGCTCTGTTTTACCCATCATCATATAATTCAATGCCTTATAATAAAGAATCAGCAAATGCTCGTGGTCTTCGCCTGGGTAAGTGGTAACCATAGGGTTGGAAACCATCGCCAGGGCTTCTTCGCCGACACTTTTACGGTGATCTTCCCCAAAAATATAGGCCTTCTCAAGATAATTATTACTGAGTTCATAATTGCCCATCATCGAGTTCACCACTCCCTGATTGACAAGGTACAAGAAACGGTTTCTGCCTTCCTCCCCTTTTTTGTCAGAAGAAAGCGTTTTCTCCGCGGCTTCTAATTTACCTTGCTGGAATTCAGAATTGAATTTCTGGTTGGTCTGATAATAAGTAGCACATGAGGATAAACCGATAAGGATTAAGAGTGCGAAAATACTGGAGCGAATCATTAAGAAAAATAAAGGGTGTTGATAATTTTAGTCACAATTAAGGTAGCCAAAAAAGCACAAAAGGAAGAAAAAATGAAACTTCATTTTCCCTTCCTTTCAAATTTATCAATGACTACGAATCATTAGTTATTGATATACTTTTTAATCTCTTTATCGTTCAACCAAACTTTTTCGTTGGTTTCAAGATTTACCAATTCCAAATTCACTTTGTAGTTGGTCAACTTTTTCTTTCCATACTGATCCGTTACGGCAGTCATTACGCCGAACATCATATAGTCAGCACCCAATTCTTTACCCCAACCTTTAGCGGTCTCTTTGGATGCATAATCAGACTGATCTGCACGTTCTTCACGCAATTTCTCACGGAAAGAAGCATCTTGCACTACACGAACACGTCCGGAGTTGATAAACTCTTTCTCCATATCCTTAATGAATACCTCAGGATCAATGTGCTCTGCCGTTTTATTTTTCACAGCACCGATAATCACAACAGGCTTTTTACCGGTTGCTTTCAGGTGCTCTTCCGCCCATGGACGAGTCATAACATCTGAAATCATTTCCTGAGCCACCATGCGTGAATCGGTATCATTCCAGCGGCCACTCAAATCAATCTGCTGATCAGGAGAAACACGCGTAACAGTGTGTGGCTGGCATCCCCATGCCAGGGTTGCTACAATTGCAGCAAACAGAAAATTACGAAGGGTTAATTTCATGTTAATAGGTTTATTGATTTAAAAATTATATTTAATCTTTATATTCCAGAATCTGGTGGTGAGTGTATTTGGCACAGCAAATTGCGTTCCATCATTGGTTGATACCCAATTATAAGAAATCACATTATCAATACCAAAAGCATTGAGCACCTCCAAGCCTAACCAAATCGTGTTCGAATCATCTTTTTCTGCGGCTTTTTCGCTGCCCAAATGAAACACTTTATAGAAGCCTAAATCCACTCGGTTATACGGCCTACCTTCTAAAGAGTTACGATTTTCTAAATTGTTTGGCGGACTGAACGGTAAGCCGCTGCCATAGAAGTACCTTACAAAAACCCGAGCAGTAGGAATGTTCGGTAGATGATCCTGAAAAAACATGCCAAATCGAAATCTTTGGTCAGTAGGACGCGCCTGCCACCCTATTTCGGGAATTTTCTCTTCCGTCTGCAAAACGCCTAAACTCACCCAAGATTGTGTTCCAGGAATAAATTCACCACTCAAAAACACATCAGCGCCAGCGGCATATCCCCACGATTGGTTCTCTCCCCAATATCTTAGTCGTACATTATCGATATCATAAGGCACCAGGTCAGTCATATACTTAAACCACACCTCAGACACCAATTTAAAAGGCCTATCCCACATGTCAAAAACATGATCGAAGCCCGCTAAAGTGTGCCATGATTTTTGTGATAATAAATTTCTATTGAGGCTTCCGTCGAGTCTTCGCATTTCCCGGTAAAATGCTGGTTGATCATATTTCCCCGTCGAAAACCGCAATACCCATTCTGGGGCAGCAGGCAGCTGATAAGAGGCCTGCAATCTCGGGTTCCACAGTAATTCATCACTTTGTTGCACATAAATCGAGCGCAGGCCAGTGGTCAGCACCAGGCCTTCTGTCGGCGTCCAGCGGTGCTGGAGGTAAGTCGATAAGGTAAATTTATGAATGACATGATGCTCATCAATTTTATCGTTAATCGCAAGGCTGTCGGCCTGCTGGGTAATCTGATATTCATCCACCCGATCGTCAAAAGCTTGCCCGCTCCATTCCATGCCGAAAGCCAGACTGTTTTTATCGTTCAGCTCCACGGCGTGATGACTCTGCAAATTGGCGACCTCACCAGCCAGGGCATTTCGGGCATAATTGAAATCCGAGCCCGCCCCAACCTGCGTCGCACAACCGTTAATACTATTGTCCCCAGCCACATCACAGAGTCTGTAATAACTTTGCAAATTCACATATTCCCGTTCACGGGTCAAAAAGCCCGAGGCAATAAATTCTGACCGCCATTTACTGTTCCATTGGCGGATTAACCTAAGCCCCGTCTGAAAAGTACTGTAAGTCATTTGCTCCCGTCCATCAAATGCTACCAGGAAGTTAAACATTTGGTCCAGCGTCCCGAAAGAAGTCCGCTTTGTGGTGGGCGCTACCGAGTACTGATTATTCGCATAGCCCATCAGCACCTCTAAATCTGTGTATCGATCCGTGGCATGTGCATCCCCCGAAAGGCGATAATGCCCAAAAGCCTGCACATCAGTAAATCGCGGGCGGTATTCTCCTTGGGTATCGAGCCCACCGAGCAAATAGTCTGTTCTTTTATGTCGAGCACTGACAATCCAGCCTCCACGGTCATTGATCTTCTGCTCAAAAAAAGCGTTGCCTCCCAACAAGCCCAGCTCAACACTTCCTCCCGTTCTTTTGGGCTGACGATAGGAAATATCCAAAACTGAGGCCATTTTGTCGCCATAGCGCGATTGCCATCCCCCTGCGGAAAAGGTCAGGTCGCCAACCATATCCGCATTCACAAAACTCAGCCCCTCTTGTTGCCCCTGGCTTGCCAACATCGGACGGTAAATCGGTATATTATTGACATAAACCAGGTTTTCGTCAAAACTCCCTCCACGTACAGAATAAGAAGATGAAAGTTCAGAGTTGCTCGACACACCTGGCAACAGCGCAATAACCTGATTAAATTCCCCTCCGACTGAAGGCATATTCACGGTTTGCCGTGCATCTATGGTTACTGCTCCTGCCTGCTGCCGCACCTCTTCCCATTTTTGGGCATCGATCCGGACATCCTCCAACTGCTTGGTTTCAAGCTGAAGCGTAAATATCTGGTTTTTACTCCAATCATCTCGCGCAATGGAGAATGTGGCATCTTTCACATTCAAATAATAAAACTGAAGTTTAATCACCGGCAATTCATCGGGCACCTGAATTGAAAATCGGCCCAGGGAGTCGGTTTGCGCAAGGCCTTTAAAGTTCATCGCTTTAATCTGCACCCAGGGAAGGGCTCCCCCCTCCTGATCCATCACTTTCCCTTTGAACATCTCCTGACCGAAAGTCAGTGATGGAAAAGATAAAATCATTAAGAAGGTAAGTACAAAAACAAGCCCATTCGGGCGTTTAAAAAATGGCAATGACATACAGGACGTTCAAATAATCAATAAAAATCAATCCGTAAAAATAGAAAAGGCGATTGTATTCACCACAATCGCCTTCGCTTTATTTTTAATTTTAATACTAAAGTTGACTCAATGATGCTATTGTCTCTTTAGGATCATCAGAACCAAAAACGTAGCTACCTGCTACCAAAGCATCAACTCCTGCTTCAACGAGCTTGGGAGCGGACTCCGCATTCACGCCGCCATCAACCTCGATCAAAGCTTTACTGCCCGATTTTTCAATCAAAGCTTTCAACCGTTTCACTTTATCATAAATTCCAGGAATCAACTTCTGCCCACCAAAACCTGGGTTTACGGACATCAGCAACACAAGATCCAAATCAGCAATCACCTCTGTGAGCACCTCTACTGGCGTATGTGGATTCAAGGCCACACCCGCTTTCGCTCCAGTACTGTGAATTAACTGAATATCCCGATGCAAATGGCGACACGCCTCATAATGCACAGTGATATAATCTGCACCTGCTTTGCGGAAATCCTCCACATAGCGGCCAGGATTTTCGATCATCAAGTGAACATCCTGTATTACCTTGGCATGCCTGTTAATAGCATGACACACTGGAATACCAAACGAAATATTGGGAACGAACACGCCGTCCATAATATCAATATGCACCCACTCGGCTGCACTTTCATTAACTAACTCTACGTCTTGCTGCAAATTTGCGAAATCAGCAGCCAATAAGGAAGGGGATACGATTGTACTCATATTGTAAAGATAAATAAAAGCTTAAACGATTTCCCAACAATCCGATCGTTGTTTATCCACCAAATCCTTTAAATCCGACTTTCTTTTCCTCGATTCAACTAAATACACCCTTTTTCGCCACTGTTCTGCAGCAGCAGGAGGGCAATTGGGCTGATCAATTGACAAATACTGAAGAGATATTAATATCTCCCAAATATGGACTTAGCAAGTCTGGGTTTTTAAAAGATTTGATATCGGTGAGCAGGTTAGATTCTGGATCGTACCATACTTCAACAAAAAACTGACCTACATAATATAGGTTCACTTTTTGTTTTTCCTCATCACGATAGGCGATCAAGCGACCAAACTCTTTTGTGTATTGGTACTTAACCTTAAAAGACAATTGATTGAAATAATATAATAGCATCATGCCTTTATAATTATAAATATGATGCCAAACGACAAGCAGGCCAACTTGAGGGCTGAAACAAAGTATATTAATGACGAAATGGGATAGTCTCGTCCCGAAAAAAAATTACTTTTCCCATATTGGGAACATTTTATTGGCTCAAAGCCGTTTTGAAGCGGCAAAAATTTGGTATATTCATTAAACTAAAAATAACAACCCAACATGAGTCAAGCACTAAAAGCGTCTTTTCAGGACGCAATTTCCGCATCACAGCAACTTAAAGAGCGACCATCAAATCAAGATTTATTACAACTTTACGCCCTTTACAAACAGGGCACTGAAGGCGACAATCAGCAAACGCCACCAAGTGGTTTTGATTTTAAAGCAGCAGCCAAACATAAAGCTTGGCAACAACTTGAAGGATTGGCACAGGAAAAAGCCATGGAACAGTATGTTGCTTTGGTTGAAAAACTCAAAGGCTAACCACCTGCAAACAGTTTGATCGGCCGACCCGCGCTGAACTATAACTATATTTATAATATACATAAAATTATTAAAAATACGAATCCTGCAATCCGCTAAATTGCAGGGCATCAGAAAATACGCCGATTGGTTTCGGGGTATTTTTTTTTATTTTTGCGGGAAATCAAATCGTAATAATGTGGCACTATTTTACCAGCCTGAAATTCGATCGGGCGCACATTTCCTGGAGATAGAAGAATCGAAGCACTGTATCAAAGTGTTAAGGATGAAAGTGGGCGACACTTTCCACCTGACCGACGGAAAGGGCTATATGTTCAAGGTGGAGATCACCGATGCGAACCACAAAAAAGTCGCTTTCAAAATTCTTGATCAAAAAGAGCTTACCTTCCTCAATGATTTCCATCTTGAAATTATCGTGGCGCCAACCAAAAACCTGGATCGCCTGGAATGGTTTGTTGAAAAGGCAACGGAAATTGGTTTACATCAGCTGAGTTTTGTGATCTGCAAGCATTCAGAACGTAAAATCCTGAAAACCGACCGACTGATCAAAAAGGCGGTTTCAGCGATGAAACAATCCAAAAAAGCCACTTTACCTTATATTAAGGAAGCGGAATCGTTCAAAAAATGGATGTCGGACCATGCCGATGAGCAAGCGGAAAAATTTATTGCCTATGTTGACAAAGGACATGAGTCGCATTTAAAAAACGCCCTGACTGCTGGAAAAAAATACCAGATCCTGATTGGCCCTGAAGGGGATTTTGCTCCAGATGAAATTGAATTAGCCTTTAAGCATGGCTTTCAGCCGGTCAGTCTTGGCCCGAGTGTATTGCGCACAGAAACCGCCGCACTGATGGCCACCACGATTGCCAATTTAATCAATCAATAAAAAAAGCGAATGGAAAAGTGCTCTTTCCATTCGCTTTTTGTTTATAGCCCCTCCAGGTGGGACCGATCATCAAAAACCTGAATTTTTGCACCACTCCCCTCTTCCCAGTCAACCACATAAAGGGTCAGATTGGAATGCGTGAATTTGTCCATATTCGTCAGGCTGTCATTTACAAACCAGCCCAGCAGAATCCGAATCGCCCGCCCATGCATGGCGATCAGCACCTCTTTGGTATCTGCTTCGGAAAGAATTTTTTTCATCGCCTCCTGTTGCCGATCTGCCACTTCCTGTAAAGTCTCGCCACCTTCATAATAAGGCGTTAAATCGCCCGAAGCCCAGGCATTAAGCAAATTTTTATACTTGGCTTTTTGTTCATCAGAAGGCGTTTTCCCTTCGCACACTCCCCAGGAAATTTCATTCAGCCCCGCATGCGCTTCCGTAGGGAAACCGGCAACGGTAAACTGAGCGACCGTTTCTTTGGTGCGCTTGAGTGCAGAAGTATAAACCTTATCAAAAGGGTGATTCTTATACTTCTGATAAAATGCATCCGCTTGCTTCCTTCCCAAATCATTCAGGGAAGAATCCACACCGCTTCCCTGCACAATTCCCTGCTTATTGAGGTCGGTTTGCCCATGACGAATGATGTAAAGTCTTTTGCTGTTCATAAATTGGCTATTTTCTTTCTGTTATTGCTATACCGCGAGGGAGGAAATATTATATTTACCTTTTCACTGCGATTTAGACCACAAAACTAATACGGATGTTTCGAAATAACCTAAACCTTGAAACTTTAAATCAAATGAACCAAGGGACCCTCATGGAAACTTTTGGCATACAATATACTGAAATAGGAGAAGACTTCCTCAGGGGCAGCATGCCCGTAGGGCCAAAAGTGCTACAACCGATGGGTTTATTACATGGGGGTGCGGCGGTGGCTTTTGCAGAATCCCTGGGTTCGATGGCCGCTTATTTATGTGTGGATTTCAACAAGCAACACTGTGTTGGGCTTGACATTAATGCAAATCATATCCGTGGTGTTCGGGAAGGTATGGTTTTTGGGACAGCTAAGGCAATTCATATTGGACGTACCACCCAGGTGTGGGAAATAAAAATTACTGACGAGCAAGAGCGGCTTGTGAGTATCCATCGCCTGACGGTTGCGGTGATTGACAGAAAATAAAACAGAATGCCTTAAACTATTGGTTATTGCTTACATGAATAAAAACCTTTGCAAATCCACAACGGAAGTCAATATTAATATCAGCACCTTCGAAAATGCCATTGCCTGGGCATTGAACGAGGGCTATGGCATTGCCTGTTACCGCCTGCCAGAATCTGCCTGTTTTCAGCTGATGATCGACATCAGTGGCAAGCCTATGCGTTGCCAGGAAGAAATTGAGCAGCTCCCCACAGGGTTTATCTTCAGCCCTTTTGATAATCAGGAGCCCAGAGATGCCTTTTACCTGACTGCCCACCTGATGCTGAAGAGCGGCGAAAACGAAGCTTCTTGTAATGCTGAGGAGTATTATCCGCAGCGTGATGCGCTGAATCAGTACTTACAAAACACCGCAGAAACACCACCGTTTCGCTATCATCAGCCGACAGAAAACAGCGACCCGGCCATTACGCCGAGAGCGGAATTTATTCGCCTGGTTAATGAAGGCATTGAACAAATAGAAAATGGGCACTTTTTGAAATTTGTACCCTCACGGACAAAAGCAGTTTCGCTGGCGCAATTTCAGCTGGTGGAAAACCTCAAGCAAATGGCTACCGAGTACCCCAATGCTTTTGTGTCCTTCGTTTCGATTCCCGACGTTGGCAGCTGGCTTGGTGCTACGCCCGAAATCCTGATGCATATGGATCAGCAGTCGGTTTTTCATACCGTCGCATTAGCAGGTACACAGCCTTTCCCTGAAGATGGCGACCTGAAGAATGTTGCCTGGCGCCAAAAGGAAATCGAGGAACAGGCACTGGTGAGCAGGTATATTATTAATATCCTGAAAAAATTAAGAATTCGGGAGTTTATTGAAAAGGGACCAAAAACCGTGAAGGCAGGCAACCTTATTCATCTGAAAACCACTTTTGAGATCGACACCAAGACGATCAGCTTCCCCGACCTGGGTAATGTTATGCTGCGCCTCTTGCATCCAACCTCCGCCGTTTGCGGCATGCCTTTGGAGGCGAGCGAACAATTTTTGAAAGCGGAAGAAAAATACGACCGCGCATTTTTCGCTGGTTACCTTGGGCCTATTAATGCCGAGGGAGAATCTTATGCTTTCGTAAATTTAAGATGTATGCAGATACTGGGTGACCACGCGATTCTATACGCTGGTGCAGGCGTTACGGCAGATTCTTCCCCAGAAAAAGAATGGACAGAAACAGAGCTGAAGTGTAATACGGTTGGCAAAATTATTCAAACACCACGTGAGTCAAACTAATCTTCAGCAGCAATTATGTACCGCTGAAAGCACTGAAGAACAAAGTGCTGTTCTAAAAAATACCCAGGCATTTTGTCCAATGCCCTGGGTTCACCTGCATGTTTACACTGATGGAAAGGTAACACCATGCTGTTCAAATTTCCTGCATTACGGGCGGGTGAACGAACAATCGCCAACAGCCATTTTTAATGGGCGCCCCATTCGTGCTTTTCGGCTGCGAATGCTCGAGGATAAAAAAGAAAAGCGTTGCCAGTCCTGCTATCAAATTGAAGCGGCGGGCGGAAAAAGCATTCGCCAGGATACGATTGAAAGATACGCCGGGCAGCTGTCTGAACTCATTCAAAATACCGATGAAAAAGGCACTTTAAAAGGTGGCACCCCGCTATTTTACGACTTGCGGACTTCAAATCAGTGTAATTTACGTTGCCGAACCTGCTATCATGGCAATAGTTCCAAATGGTTCAAAGAAGCGGAGTTACTGGGCAGAACTGCCGCTCCTCAGGCAAAAATTTCAGCTTTCGAAAAAATTTCCTGCGCCGATTATATTGCAGAAACCCTCCCTGGCGTTGAAGAATTTTATTTTGCCGGAGGCGAACCACTCATGATGGAGGAACACTGGCAAATATTGGATCAGCTGATTGCCATGAAAAAATTCAATACCCTGCTTCGGTACAATACCAACCTTTCGACCCTCCAATACAAAGGGCGCAATATTATCCCCCTATGGCAGCAATTTGATCATTTAGCGCTGGGCATTAGCATCGATGCCTTTGGTGCCGCCGGTGAATATATCCGCAAAGATCTCCGCTGGTCTAAATTCATGGAAAACATCCAAACGATCAAAACACTGCTGCCAAATGCTGTACTTCGTTTCGAACCGACTGTCAGTCTGCTCAATATTTTCCGACTGACCGCTGATCATCAGCAGGCGATCGATCAGGGGTGGATCTCACCGAACGCTTGGCATTTGAATATTCTCCAACGACCTGACCTGTTCAGTATTCAAACTTTACCTGCCGAGCAGAAGCGTCAGGTAGAAACACAAATCAGGACATTTTTGGATCGATCAGAAAGTCTCCTCAATAATCGTACAAAAGAAGCTTACGAGGGCGTCATCGCTTTCATGAAACAGGCAGATCTATCGTCATACCTACCCGCTTTTCAGCAGGAAATAATACAACTCGATCAGCTTAGAAAGGAGTCGTGGGCCGATGAACTACCGGAACTTTCGGTGCTCATGCCAGCCGATTAGCAGACAAAGGAAGTTAAGGGCAAATGCTGAAATGATCACATAGGGACTTCCCTGTGGCCAAAAACTTTGCACATATTTCCCCAACCCACCAACCACTCCGCCGATCACCATTCCAGCTTTCACCCAGTTCGACGAGGCACGAAAACCCGCAATACCGAAAGCAAGCGGCAGCACAAAAGCACCGGCATACACCGACAATCCGAGCAGTAAAGTGCCGATCACAGAGTTAATTTTCCAGGCAATGATAAAACTCAGCAGGGAAAATATCAGCATCCACCAACGGGTACTTTTGATCCCTGGTTCATGCTTCCCTTTTCTGATTTGCTGAACCACCAAGGCGGCGGTTAGCAAGGTGGTATCCGCAGAGGAAAGCACTGCAGACAGCAAGGCCAAAATCAGCCCCAGGCTAAGCCAAACGGGCAGATGATGCTTGGCCGCAAGCACAAAAGCATCAAAAACATGGGCCGCCTCCGGATAGAGGGCCGCGGCGTGCATTCCCAGATAGGGAATGATAAATGCCAAAGGCAGGATCAGTAATGCCGACACTAAAACCGACTGCCTGGCGACCTTTTCATTTTCAGCACAGAAAATCCGCGAATAAATATCTGGCCCCACCACAAAAGTACTCGCATAGGTGAGCAGTAATAACAACAGATCAAGAGGTGAAAAATGAGCATCAAAAGGAAAAGATACAGAAATATCGGGCAGCGGCGCGGCAGCCGGGCGGTTCCCCCACATAACAGCGGTCATGATTAACATGGACCAGATCAAAAGCCCTTGCCAAATATCTGTTTTTAAGACTGACCATTGCCCGCCCAAAGCGGTATAGCCAAAAATAAGCGCCGTCGCCCCTACCTGAGTAGGCAAAACAGGCCAGTTCATCCATACCGAAAGAATTTTGGAAGCTCCAATAATCTGAGCGGCCACAATCCCCAGCCAGGCCAGGGCAATCAAACCGCTGGAAAGGCGCTCGGCACCGCTTCCATAAAAGTCCCCAATCATCTGTGGCAAAGTAAGCTTCCCCATTTGCTTGATCCGTCCTGCAAAAGGGTACAAAACAGCCAAGCCCAAAGCACCACAAAGCAACAACCAGGCTGCTGACCAGCCCTGTCGCTGCGTAAGCTCCATGGTCCCAATAATGGCGGAGCTCCCCAATACCGTGGCCAGCAAACTGCCGGTCACATTAAAAGCCTTTCCGGCTCCTCCTGCCACAAAAAAATCCTTTGGCTCGGTAATTTTCTTTGCTGACCGCCAGGCAACCAACAATAGGAGGACCATGTACGCCCCCAGAACAATCGTTAACATTAATCTCTTTTTCTCTTAAAATATCTGCTCAAAGGCGTAAAATAAAACAAAAATAGTGACATTTAAGGCTAATTTGACTGCTTACAGTGCCAAAGATCATATGGATTCACAATCAAAAGAGTTTTTAATCGCCGAATGCCCCCTGAATGCCGATGATGCGGCAGCAGATAAAGTGTACCTGTCGGCCGTCGCTATTTGGGTGTTTGTCAAAAACAAAAGTTACTCCTTCCCGCTCAACAGCCTGAAAAGCCTCTCGGTGGAAGTGCGAAAAAAAATGGGCTGGGTGTTTGTCGGAAGCATCCTTATTCCCCTGACCACCGTGGCCTACATGACCCACAATCTTGGCGGTGGCATTACCGCTCTGATGATTATGACCGCAGGAATTCTGGTCTTCTATTATGGATGGGTGGGACAGCCGATGCTCATCATCAATGGGGAAAATTATGAGCGCAGGTTCCCCCTCAGCACGCCACATCATGCACTCAAAAAGTTCATCCCTTGGACCAACAGGCATGTCGAGCCGTTGAAGAAAAAAACCGTCTTCCTCGAATACCCCATTCAATTTTGGGCACAGGCACAGCAAGAACAGGCCATTATGCTGCCGCCACAGTTCCCCCTGCACTTTCAGCCACCACACCCGTCTGCGCCTGAAAGCATCCTGCTGAAGCTCTATTACACTGGATTTGACGAACAAATCACCTTTATTATTGATGACAATAACCAGCAATTACAGCTTTTTGGGCAAGGTGTGTTCCCCTTAACACATTGCCAAACCATCAATAAAACAGGCTTTTAATCACGCCCGAAGAAGATAAAATCAAAATTGAATACACTTTTCACTCAAATAAAGAAAAATTAAGTAATTTTGTAACTTGATTGAATTGTGGGTTACGACCAATTGTGGTCGGTATCCATCTAAGTTTTTGAATGAATCAACAGCTTGTCTGTTTGTAAATATTACCCTTGAAGTCAATGGCAAATAGCCAAATAAAATCTGATTACCAACCGATTGAGGAGGATTTATCTCGGTGGCCAGTTGTAAAATTGGCCCGAAATCGAAAGGAGTTTGTACAGTCGGTAGCTGAAGAAAGTATCGAACGACTTCTTAAAAAGAGTAAATCAAGTGCCGCAATTATTGAGGAGTTGGAAACGACCGTCTTTAAAGAAAGGCTACGTGTAAAGCAAAACCCCTGGGATGTTGACCCTGAGGACGACCGCCGATTTTGGAATAGCCTGCGTTCTGAGTTGGCAAAGATCTCCACAAAACCAATTGCCGAAGAAGAAAAAATCGGCCAATTGCGTATCATGGTACGCAAAATTGTCGAGCGGTATGCGGAAGAAATCGCCGGGAACTTCAAAACTTCCCATTACCGCCTGGCACGTACCGTCATTACCTTCGGACTTACCCGCCTGCTTAATGCGGCAAAACTGCACAAATTCAGCGGCATTTTCCGAAACGATTATTCTCTTGGCGACAAGATCAAAATAAAAGGCAACAGCGAAAAAATCCGTGAACTTGCTAAAAATGGAACAATCATCCTCGTTCCTACCCACTTCTCGAATCTCGATTCCGTACTGCTCGGCTATGTGATCAACAGGTTGGGCCTGCCTCCTTTTATCTATGGTGCTGGGCTGAACTTGTTCAACATCAAGATTTTCGCCTATTTCATGGACAGTCTTGGTGCCTACAAGGTTGATCGCCGCAAGAAGAATCATATGTATTTGGAGACGCTGAAGACCTATTCGTCGCAGGCGATCCGATACGGGGCACACAGCCTCTTTTTCCCAGGAGGAACCCGCTCGCGGTCGGGAAAAATGGAAGACAAACTCAAGCTTGGCTTACTCAGCACCGCTTTGGAAGCCCAACGGGTAAACTTCACCGAGGAAGGCGACAACAAAGATCGCAAGGTCTTTATTGTGCCGTTGGTTATCAACTACAATTTTGTGCTTGAAGCCCCAGAACTGATTGACCAGTATTTGAAAATGAAAGGTCAGGAACGTTATTATGTGGAGAACGATCAGTATTCAAACTCTTATAAGATTCTGAAATTCTTGATCAAATTTTTCACCAAAGGCTCCAGCATTTCTGTTTCTTTGGGCGACCCGATGGATGTTGTCGGCAACCAGGTAGATGATCAGGGCATAAGCCTCGACGCTAAAGGAAACAAGGTGGATATCCGCGACTACTTCCTGAAAGATGGCGCCATCAATATTGATGCGCAGCGTGAGCACCAATACACAAAAATGCTCGGCAAAAAAATCTCGGAAGCCTACTATAAAAATAACTGTGCAATGGGCAGCAACCTTTGTGCTTTTATTGCTTATCAGATATTGAAAAAACGCCACCCAAGAGTTGACTTCTTCAATCTGTTGCGTTTGCCTGTGGAAGAACTGATCCTTGATTATGATCACTTCAAGGAGAATTTTATCCGTCTTCGCTCAGAAATTATTGCCATGCGCGACCGTGGAGAGATCAGTATTGCCAATCATTTGGAGAACAAGGATTTCGATATTGAAAAAATGATTCAGTCGGGCATAAACAATGTGGGTATGTACCATACAAAACGACCGCTGATCATGGCTAAAGATGGTAAAACCATCACGACCGAAGACATGAACTTACTTTTCTACTATCATAACCGACTTGACGGTTATGGCTTGGAGAAATTAGTCAAAGCGTAATTCTACTGATTAGCGAAACAATTATGAGCAAAACGAATAACAGCAAGCCCGTTGGCGTAATAGGATCTGGTAGTTTCGGTCTCGCAGTAGCCAATTTACTGGCGGAGAATTCCGATGTACTGGTTTTCACCCGTAAAGAAAAAGTGGCGAACACCATTAATCAGGACCGATTTTACAACAACCAAACAATTTCAGACCGCATCACGGCGATCAACAGCTATGAGCAGATTGCCAATACCTGCGACATTATCTTCCCGGTGGTCCCTTCTGTAAATTTCCGGGAGATGATGCGAAACCTTTCACCCTTTCTGCGCCCATATCACATCCTGATTCATGGCACCAAAGGGCTTGATTTGCCAACGCATATTCTTGAAGACACCGAAGCCAAACAGGCCGTAACCCGCGCCAATGTTAAAACAATGAGCGAGGTGATTCAGGAAGAGTCTGTAGTCGTTAGAACAGGTTGCCTTGCGGGCCCCAACCTGGCCAAAGAGCTCTCAGAAAAATACCCTGCCGCTACTGTGGTGGCCAGTTATTTCGATGAGGTCATTCAGGAAGGACAAAGGTTGTTGCGTTCCGAACGGTTTCAGGTTTTTGGTTCCAAAGAATTAATTGGTATTGAGCTTGCGGGTATTCTGAAAAATATCCTGGCGATTGCTTCAGGTGCCATATCTGGTTTAGGCTTTGGCGAAAATGCCCGAGGCCTGCTCATCAGCCGTGGGTTGGTGGAGTTTATCTATTTGGGGAAAATGCTCGGAGGTAATACCGAGGCCTTTTTGGGCGTGGCCGGTGTAGGCGATTTAGTAACGACCTGTACGAGTAAGCTAAGCCGTAACTACACGGTAGGTTATCGTTTATCAAAAGGCGAAAGCCTGAAAGAAATTATGGAGACCATGGACGAGGTTGCTGAAGGAGTAAAAACCGTCCGGATTGTAAAAAAACTTTGTGAACACTACGGTGTTCGTGCCCCAATTACGGAAAGTATCTATCGTGTACTTTATGAAGATGAGACCGTTGAGCTCGCCCTTCGAAAACTGATGAAAATCCCTTTTCATAACGATATTGACTTCCTCTAATTCATCCAACAAAAAAAGCCAAACAACCCTCGTTTGGCTTTTTTTAAACCTTTCCGCTTATTTTTTTCGTTTGGCATTGAAATAAATAAGTGCTACTTGATCATTAATTCCTCTAATTTTATATCTTGATTTAAGCATTTTTTAAGTGCCACTAACAATCGCCTACAAGAAAACGTTATTGTTGTTGGACAAAATTAAGATATTTATTGGATCACCTTTA
Source organism: uncultured Persicobacter sp. (assembly GCA_947498325.1). GTDB lineage: Bacteria > Bacteroidota > Bacteroidia > Cytophagales > Cyclobacteriaceae > Persicobacter > Persicobacter psychrovividus. Next base: position 369,088 of record CANMKE010000001.1, on the reverse strand, counting down.
CCAAAAATCACCACTCCGCACCCTGTTGCTAACAAGTATTTTGTTGGCATTTTTCAGTGTGCTTCCGGGGATCCAAAACCTTGCACTTGCCCAATCTGGGATGGGGCATCATACCTACCCTCCTACTGATCAATTTTCCATCGCTCCAGACAGCAGCTCAAAGCAGTATTATCATATCCCAAAATCCGAAGTTATGAAACCCGAAGAGGTTAACCGTAACTTTTACCTCAAGCTCAAAAACAACTGGAGCAAATCCTGGATTGGAAAAGGGATCATGGATGCTTTCATTACCATTCCTGCGGCAAAAAAAATTGTATCAGATAAGCAATCCACCGAGCGATTTAGTGAATACGAAGGGAAAACCATTTCCAAAATCACCATTAAAAAGGTGGGCGTATTTATGGAGGATGTGGATGACACCACCAAAATTGCTACCGATAAATGGATAAAAACCTATAATAAATCGCACATCAATACGGTAAACTGGAATATCAAAACCAACCTGATTGTTCAGGAGGGAGACCAGGTGGACAAAGAAGTTATTGCTGATAATGAACGGATTCTGCGGAGTTTATCTTATATCCGTGATGCACGATTCATGATGAAGCCCGACCCTATGGACAGTACGCAAGTACATCTGGTCGTCGTTACGCAGGACATCATGCCACTGGAAGTCGGGCTGAACCCACAGGGCTTCGACCGTGGGAATTTCACATTGGGGCACCGTAACATGCTTGGTACGGGAATCAGGCTACGGAACACCGTTTATCTTGAACAGGAATTTCGGGAGGCCACCAGCGATACCGAGGCCATTCAGCGAGGCCACTGGGGGTACAGTGCAGCTATGGCGATACAAAACATTCGTCGATCATTTATCGACGTAAACCTTGATTTCAGAAAAACTTTCACCCAGGACCGCCTGGCTTTCAATGCCTATCGGGGCTATGTTACACCCGAAAACAATTATGCCGGCGGAACAAGCCTTGAGTATCAAAGGCATAATGCCAATATTTATGTCAAATCGAAAGAGGCCTTTGAAAATATTGATTATAATTTTGTAAGCCATGATTATTGGATCTCCAAAGCTTTTCGGTTTCCCTGTCGGAACCCCACGGACAGAAAACGACTCATTGCAGGAGCCCGTTATGCACAAATTCAGTATTTCATGCGCCCTGAAGTTAATGACACCCTGAATTTCGGCTTCCATAATCAGGATGCTATCTTCTTCAATTTTGGTTATTCCAACCGAAATTATTATACCGATAAATTCCTTTATGAATTTGGTCGAAATGAGGATATTCCCTTTGGGATGAGCATTGAGGTGATTGGCGGAAAAGAATTTGGCGAGTTTAATCACCGGCATTATTTGGGCTTCAAATATGCCCATGGTCGCCCGTTTAAAAAACTGGGCTACCTGCGTTGGAATTTTGAACTCGGTCAATACTTCGGCCCTCAGTATTATAATGAAGGGGTATTAAGAATGGGGACTCAGTTCTTCTCCAAGCTGATCAATAAAGACGGGCTGAGAATGCGACAGTTCCTGACAGTAGAATATGTTTCGGGCCTTAACCGTCGTCCGGATGATCAGCTGATCCTTAATGATGAAGAACTCAGAGGTTTTAGAACCAACACTGTCGGCGAACAAGAGCAATTTATCATTAAGCTTGAAACGATCAAATACACCAATTTCCAGCCTTTCGGGTTCCGGATGGCCTTTTATGCCTTTGCAGATATGGCGGTGATTTCGCAACAGAACTCACAACCATTCAAAGGGGATTTTTACGGTGCTTTTGGTGCGGGAATCAGGATGAGGAATGACCATTTCACCTTTAAAACCCTGCAAATAAGATTGGTCTATTACCCTAAAACTCCTGCCGGATTACCGAATTTCAATCTACATATGGACAACCGAATCTCCGAACCCTTCCGAGATTACCGTGTAGAAAAACCATCCATCGTTCGTTTTAATGAGCGATTTATCCAGTAACAAAAAAGGAGTGTAACCATTCGTTACACTCCTTTTTTTGTATGCTTTTATTAGCCGAAATCTATTGATACATCGTCAAATCAACCAGTCTGATGTCCACCCTTCGGGCTTTTTCTTTACTCACCTGCTCATCTTTAACGGCTCCGTAGCCTTTGGCCTTAATGCGTCGGCGCACAAGCCCACGATGGTTAAAATAATTCAGCACCTCGATCGCTCGTTCATTGGACAGCTTTTCATTGAGTGCCTGATCACCGTCTTGTGAGGCATGGCCCGCAATTTCAATCCCGAGGTCTTTATGCTTATTCAGTTGCTCCAAAAGCAACTTCAGTTCAGCAATATATTTTTGATCCATTTTTGAGGAGTTTGGCGCGAAGAACACCTGAAATTTCTTACTCAAAAGTTGTTTATCAAACCTCGACTCCAAAACTTTTGGCGCTTGCTTATTTGCACGGTATTTCGCTGCCTCCTCGGTTACAGAGAGTGTCGGCAAAGTAAAAATCTCTTGCCCATCGACCACTTTCTTTTCCAGGTGATCCAAATCTGATTCGTCATAATAGTAAATGCGCTTGGCAACATCCATTTGCTCATCCTCAGCTTCAAAATTCACCAGATCAATCGGCTTCACCTTAAAGGCCAAATCAAGGAGATAATCCATGGCCACGCTGTCTTCAGAAGCCACGATCATATCCATCATGTCATACATATCAAGGCTGTCGTTCTGTACCAATTGGGATTCTTTGAACAACTTCGAGTTTATAACTGATTTGGTCTTTTGCTCCACATCGTAGAATTTATTCTTCACACTGACTTCCTGCCCTACTGTTACCCCAAATTGCTTGATGGCCTTCAGTTGAATCATTTGGTAAAGTTCATAAAAATACGTCTGGTTAGGGATATTGACATTAATCGTGTAAGGCATAAAATCCTCAGACTCAATGATCATATCATAATTCTGTCCGGGAGGCAAAATAATCAAAAAGTTCCCGGTGTTTGGGTTGGGATCATAAACAAAATCCACCGACTCTTTCGTCTTTTTGTTGACCATTTTGATCGATGTTTTAATCGGGTTACCATCCTGATCAACAATTTTCCCTTTCATCATCGTCAGTGGAATATTGGCTTCCTGCTCTGGCATATTGAAATAATAAATGTCCTGAAGCCCCTTTCCTCCTTTGCGGTTGGAAGAGAAATAGCCTTTTGAGCCATCGGCAATTAAAGTAAAATAGCTGTCGTCGGCAGGTGTGTTGATCGGATAACCCATATTTTCCGGACGGGTCCATTCTGTTCCTCGAAGTACTGATCTGAAGATATCATTTCCTCCCATGGTCTCATGTCCATTGGAAGTAAAAAACAGGGTGATATTATCAGGGTGAATAAATGGCGCATCCTCATCAGCGGCACTATTAATTTTCGGCCCGAGATTTTTAGGGCGTCCCCACTTTCCATTAGTATCCTTATCCACACGCCAGATGTCCATCCCGCCATAGCCACCTGGGCGATTACTTGCAAAATACATCGATTTGCCATCAGAAGTTACCGACAGGGTGGTTTCGTGAAAGGTAGGGGTATTGACTACCGAAAGCGATTTTGGCTTTGTCCAGCCGTCATTCGTTCGCATCACTTCATAAATATCCCCTGTATTCGATGACCCTCCCATATAAATCAGCATCTGTTCGCCATCCGGAGAGATACCCGCAGTACCAACGTTAAACCGGGCATTGGTTTCGATCTTCACTGCTTCGGGCGCTTTCCAGTTACCTAAACCATCCTTGGTGGTCATCATGATGCTCTCCACCATCGTGCGTTTTTTAGCATCCGGGTGCAGCACGGTATAAGCCATAATAGATTCGTCAGCAGAAACAACAGGATTGTATTCCGTAAATTCACTATTCACCTCGAAACCAAAATCATGCACCTCAATTTTCCGTGCCTTACCGATAAATTTCTTTGCGTTTTTCAGCGCTTTTTCAAAAGCCTTCGCTTCTTCTCTCACCTTAGGATCCCGCACGTCCATGCGCTTTTTATAAGCACTGAAGGCTGTTTGTGCTTCCGCAATTTGTTCGTTAAGGTGATAGAGTTTAGCCAAATCAAGATAAGCCCAACGGGGGAACTGATCAGCGTTTAGCGTCAGCGCTTTTGACAATGCCGGAATTCCTTTGATCCGCTCATTGACGTTATCCGACGAAGCATAACTCATTCCAAGTCCATAAAAAGTTTTAGGGTTTTGCGCCCCCTTTTCAATGGCTTGCTCAAAGAAGTTGATGGCCTCGGTATATTGACGTGTACGATAGAGCTTTTCCGCTTTGGACTCCAAAGAGCTCACTGATTGTGCATGAACATTCAGCGACATTGCTATCCATGCCAATAGCAATACCAAAAAACATTTAGGTTGATGCATATTGAGTATCTCTTTTTTATTAGGGTTGAGTAAGTTGTTTTTTATTTTCCTCCGCCTTTATTGCCCGAATTCGGTACAGTAACGGCGGATGAGAGTAATTTAATGCTACAAAATATGGATGGGGATTCAAACTACTCAGGCTTTTTGTTGATATTTTTTTCAAACCTGAAATTAAATCTTCACCCGAATGGGTATGCGTTGCGAAGGCATCTGCCTCGTATTCATTTTTTCTGCTCAACAGGTTGCTGAAAAAACCAAGGATATAATTCAGCGGAGAGAACAGCAGGCTGAATACAAACAAATTAATACCAATCGCATATCCCTGCCCACCCATTGCTTCGGTAAATACGGGTTCAGTAACCATGTAAAAGAACAGAAAAATCATCAGTCCCATTTGAATGGCACCCAGCAAAAAACCCTGATAAATATGTCCTTTTTTAAAATGGCCAACCTCATGGGCAAATACCGCAACAATTTCTTTTTCTTCCAGCTCGTTCATCAGCGTATCAAATAATACCAATCTTTTGAAACGCCCCAATCCGGCAAAGAAAGCATTCGCCTTCGTAGATCGCTTGGAGCCGTCCATCACAAATATATTCTGCAAAGGAAAGGTAACCGAAGCGGCGTAATTGGTGATGGCAGAACGCAGCTGACCATCTTCAAGCGGTGTAAACTTATTAAACAATGGCATGATTACCGTCGGGTAAAGCACATTCATGGTAAAAAGGAACACCACCAATACCAACCAGAACACCGGCCAGTAAGCGATACCATAACCTTCTACAAAAGCCACCAACAACGACACCAAAGCGCCGGCCAACAGACCACCGATGATATAGCCTTTGAGTTTATCCAGCCAGAAGGTTTTCGGGGTCATCTTATTGAACCCATACTTTTCCTCAATACGGAAGGTAGAATACCATTCAAACGGCAAAGAAATAATGTCGGAAAAGATCGCGATAATGCCAAAAAAAGCAAGTGTTTCTAAAATAGCACTGTCGGTATATTGATGGATAAGTGCGATCAGGTCACCAAAAAGGCCAGTAAAAATCACCGTAAGTGTAATGGCCAGTGAAAGCAGTCCCGACCAGAGGCCGACCTGTTTCAATGCTTTATGGTAAGCCAATGCCCGCTGACGTTCGGAGGCGTCATATAGCCCTTCAAGCTCCTGTGGTACTTGCTGTAATTCATGACGACCATTCAACCACGAAAGCCACTTCTCTACGATATAATTAAACAAGAGCACCCCAACAATAATCCACTTCAACAAAAAGGCATCCATAAAGAACAAGACAAAAAGTTTGATAAATTTTGAGCAAATTACTTCAAAATTTATTACATCAATAGATCAAAAAAGAAATTATCGTTTTTTAAATCACATTTCACTTAAAAAGCCGGACAAGGAATCTGTCGGATGTGCTTTGCAGGCTTTCTTTTATCGCCCAAAAACACCACATAAGTCACGGATACTTCATGTGCTCCACCCGAACGACTTGACAGTCCTGAAATGGTATAGTCATAACTGTAACCGAAATTGAATCCATTCCACTCAAAACCTACAAGCCCCACCATCGAATCACTATTATTATGATCACCGGTCGTTCTTACGGGAATCCCTCGGTACCAAAGCCCAAGAACTATGGGAGAAAGATGTGCATACAACCCTAAATCGAGCTGATCAAATTTCCCTTGTAATTTGTACTGAAAAGTTGGCGTAATGGCATAATCCCGAGCCGAGTACCCGCGGCCCGCTTTTTTACTGATCACAAAGCGGTACCCACCATGAGCACTGAATTTCATCGGTAATTTATCGTCTGAATTATCAATTGCGGAAAGATTGGGTTGCAGTAAATGATAGGCACTCACCCCAAGCCAGGCACTTTTCGAATAAAGCACTCCCCCGAGTCCCAAGTCCATAAAGCCATTATTCACCCCCGTCAGTGAGGGGTCAATCCCCTGCCCCGGAGGTAAAATCTCTCCCGTACCCGGATCTATCTGACTGCCGAATACCAAATTAGAATAATTGGCATTCTGTGAGGTATAAGACAGTTGCACTCCCGGGCGAAAAGATAAATTTCGTGAAATCGGCAATTGATATGCATACGTCATGGCGATCATGTTTGAACTGACCGAGCCGAGCCCTATTTGGTCGCCAACGGCCAGCAATCCAATCCCACTGTTATAATCATCAATATAATGATCAACATAGGCGGAATAAGTCACAAAACTCCCGGGCAATGAGGGCCACTGGTTTCTGTAATTTAAACCGAAACGGGTCATTTGGGTATTGCCGGTAAATCCGGGATTCAGGTACAGCGGAGCCGCATAAAACTGGCTGAACTGCGGATCCTGGGCATGGGCTGAAAACGCCCCACAAATTAGAAGGCCGAACAAAAAAAGATATCGAAGAGGCTTCAATAGCAACATAGAATTAAAGTTGATGGGCATGATATTTTTACGAGACTGATGTCCGTAAAAGACAATCCCCTCCTAAAAACCTTTTACAAAGATAATAGCTCTGTGAATGAAAACTAATCTGTAATCAGATTACAATAAGAAAAAAAATACTTTACATTCCTTAATGTTAATGATTATTTTTACATTTCAGATCTTCAATTAATACCATAATCCGCCAACCTTCGTTACTTAATTGAACGAATTACACGATTTTTACATGAACATCCGCCTATACCACCTGCTCATCACCTTACTGATGATCCCCTCATTTGTCTATGCACAAGGGCAAAGCCAACGCCACTGGTTTCTTCACAACCAGCAATGGGATTTCTCCAAAGGAGGACAATTCCCTCAGGCGCCGCAAAATATCAACGCCCTCAACACCTCGGGAAACACCTCTGTGGCCATTGATGGGTTTACTGGCGACTGGTATTTCTATACCGATGGGCAAAACTTTTTCTACAGGGATGCCTCCGGAGCCACACAAACCGTGAACCTGCCTCAGAAATCCACCAACAACAATCAGCGGGTGGTCTCGGCGCCTGAAAATGGAAATGTTGGGGCTGATTACCTGTTCTGGGTCAATAACAATGGCAACCTTTACCAGTATCGGGTAGCAATTGATGATGCCACCAATACGGCTTCCGCTCCTGTGCTCGACCCGGCAACGCCTATCAAAACCAATGTAGGCCCTGCCATGACGGTTATTTCTCAGGTGGCGCAAGGCAACACCCTCCTGTATCTACTGATACAAAACACCACGGACCGCTCATTGGCCTTGCTTGACATTTCAGATAATCTAAACGAATTAGAACGAACTGAAACTTACGGTGCGACCTTCCAAAATTTTGAATGGACACCACCCACCACTAAGCAAATTCCAAACCCTGCCGACCCTTCAGGGCAACCGCTAACGATCTTTATTGCCGGTAAAATCGCCCTCACTCCCCTGTCAGCAAATAATATTTTCTTCGCTGATTTTTGGTTTGAGGTGGATCCTGCTATCGGTGCAGACCAGCTGATCTCCAAAGCCGACGAGGAAGTATTCAACAGGGATGCGGTCAGTTTTTATGACACCGAATGGGCGAATGACTCTACCCTGCTTGTTAGTGCGGACAATGCTATATTAGAGGTGGACATTAACGCCATGGTCAGCAATGGGAATTATAACAATATCCTCGAAGGAACAGGCGCAAACAATATTAAGGGGATTCAGATGGGGCCCGATGGTTTCATCTATTTTCTACATGGTGGTAATCAGCTCGGCCGACTGCGCACCACAGACGACGGCCGGATCATCGATCGTTTCATCGATATCAACCACACTTTTGGCAATGGCAGTGCGGTATCCAATAATGCAGATCAGTTTCCGCAATTTGCCCCTCCACGTGTTGAGAACATTCAGGTCGATTTAATCCCAACAGACGAAACCATCTGCGATAAACAAAAAAATCAATTACATGCTGAAGTTACGCGCAACGGTGCGCCCATCAGTGCCGACAACTATTTTTGGCTGGACGACATTGGTATTGCCGGAGTAATCCCCACTTTCACGCCACAGGATGCCCCCTCGGGCAATGCAAACATTGCGGTAGAGGTTGGCGGCGTGATCTACACTGGAGGCGGCACTTATAATACCGCACAGAATGAGCTCGATGAGAACAGCATTATCAAAGACACCAGTCAAGACCTGAGCCAGCAACAAGGCGGAGGAGGCCAAGGCGGTGGCGGCGGTGGAAATGCCGTAGGGATGAGATATGTACAGGATACCCTGATGTGTGCACCGCCTTTTGTTGCCTGGGCCAACGACAGCAATATTGATGCGGTGTATTGGTATAATCGAAGCCAAAACCCAAGCGACAGCATTATGGATCCAGGCAATTACTGGGTAAAAGCCTATAGCGGCGGTTGCCATGTAACTGCAACGGTACAGGTCAGGATGATCAAAGAGGAAGATGGCGGTGGCTATGTAAATGACACCACGCAAATGGACAATATCGGCCAGTGGTATTTTGGAAATACACCTGGGCTGGATTTTAATACAGACAAATTTGGCGACCAGGCACCACAACCCATCACGGCTGAAGGTTTAAACATGAGCGCTGAAGATGATGTAGAAACCGTTTATGATGCCAACGGACGGGCATTTTTTGTTACTGACGGTGATAGGCTGTGGATAGCTACGGATACCTCAGGCACCAATTTCCAAGAAGTGACCGGCCTGAAAATTGGTGGAGATGCCCAGTTGGGGTCATCTGTTGCTGTGGTTCCTGTTCCAGAAGACGACACCAAATATTATGTTTTCGCCACCAAAAAGAAAGACAACACCCCTGCGGAAAGCCGAGAATATGAGGTACGCTACTCATTAATTGATATTGCAACTTTCGATCAAAACACCCGCTCCATTGTGATTAAGGCGATTGCAAATGATGTTCTGCTGATGGAAAGTGCTTCACGGCGACTGATCAGCGATAATAATTACCTGATAGCTCATGAGTACAACAACAGTAATTTTCGTGTTTTCCCCGTTTCGGCGCAAGGGCTCGGTAATCCCGTGATCAGCTCTGTTGGCCGAAGCCATACCGACGAGCTATTGGTCAACTACGGTGAAATTGGGATTTTCGACATTCCTGATGTTGGTCAAGTTACAAAGGTGGCCCTCGCCGTTAAAGACGAAAACGACGGAAAAAACTACCTGGATCTTTTCGATTTAAACCCCAAGCTGAATGATTATGATTCTGCCTTGGTTACTGGCGACAGTGCCCCCGCCTATATCCCTACTGTTGGTGAAGATATGCTTTACAATCCAATTGCTGTTCCTTTGGGAGAAGATGCACTCGAAGCCTACGGTCTTGAATTCAATGGAAATTTTGTAATGGTTTCCCTGAAAGGCAATGGAAACTCCAAAGTTTTTGGGGCAAGTCTCGACTACCCTATTTTCAGGGAAAATGCACAAGACGAGCTGAAATCCGAAGTAGAGCAAATCAATGCCATCATCAAAACCACCTCGGATGCTGGCGGAACGATTGGAGAAATATCTACAGCACCCAACAACACCATTTATATTGCCAATCAAAACAGCACGACCCTTAAAGAGATCAATGGTATAGGCCTCACAGAAGGTGGGCAACTTAACCTGACCATCTCAGATAGTCAGCTCACCCTGGATTCAAACAGCAAACTGGGACTGCCGGCATTTACTTTACAGGGCGGATCGGGATCGGGAGGCGAACCATCCCTTGAAGCGGAGGATGTTTGCCTTGGAGATTCGGCCACTTTTTCCCTAAACATGGGGGATTACTATACTACCGCACCAAATTACACCCTTGAGTGGAGCTTCGGCGATGGTAACAGTGCCGTGATTGATTCCACCACGGAAGCAACACACCTTTACGCCAATGCCGACACCTATTTCTACATCGTCAATTGGAAAAACCATTGCAGTACTGGAAATTACAGTTTCAACCCTGTTTTAACCGACACCATCACGATCAACCCTGCCGTTCCTGACGATCAGTGGGGAGTGCTTGATGGCGAGAAAATTTGTCAGGACAAAGAATTTACCGCCTTTCTTGGTGATGACACTGGGTTTTCTATCAGCTGGGAAAACCGAGGGCTCCCAGTTTTTGATACCAACACCATTCAGGTAGATACTGAAAATGAACTTTTCCATAATGAATTTTTCCTCATCAAGGTAGAAGATCCCAATGGTTGCCTTGCGGAGAAAGAAGTCTTTTTTGAATCTCCGCTCGTAGATGCTGGCTTCCCCGACTCCACCTATTGCAAAGGCACGTCAGATGTTATTCTGAGTTCAGGTATCTCTGTTTTATACGACTACCGGTGGGCGGTAGAGAACAACCCTGCCAACACGCCTAACTATGGTCCGAAGGAAAATAAAAACACCTTCCCGGTGGATACCGATGTTCCTGGTGATTTTGTTTACTATATGGAAGTGACCGACCCTGACGACCCGACCTGTATGGTCGAGATCAGTGCAGCTATTAAAGTGGTCGATATTTATGATGAAGAACCAACCATTACCAATGCTACAAGTTGTGGGGATTTAGGAGAAGCTGTATTTCCACAGGGAAATATTCCTTTTGACCGATTGACCTTCCTCTGGAGTCCTGATGCCGTAAATCAGACACAGGCTTCGGCCTCAACAGTAACTTTCGAGGCTGAATCTGGAGGTTATACCGCTACCCTTACGGATAATCTCTACAAATGCGAAACCGTTGTACCGGTCAACATTGGCAACGACGACATCACATTTACATTATCCATCGAGGAGAATTGTAGCAGTGCAAACTATGGAAAGATTACCATTAACGGATTAGCAGACCCCGGCACTTATACCATTGCGCTCAAAAATGTAACCACAGGCGATTCCACCATCGTTGCGATCAACAATATTGTGGCAACAAACCCTGGTGATTATCAGGTGGTCGCCTTTAAAACGGCCACGCCAAGCTGTCAGTCAGCCGAAGGCATCAACTTAAAAGAACCCGACCTAAATTTGGCCTTATCCTCTGAAGACCTCAAAGGGTGTATTGATACACAGGGTGTAGCGTTTAATGTGAGCGCTTCAGGCAGTGACTTCTCAGCCACTTCCACCTTCAGCGGGACTTACCTCCCAGACAACAGTACGATTGTGCTTCAGGATGGCGAGAATTTCCTGACCAATGAAAATGCCGACTCGCTGATGGTAACCGTAAAAAGTAATCAGTGTGAAGTGAGCAAATCAATTCCTGTCGAAATTTCGGCTGGTCCTGAAGATTTCAACATCGACCGTCAGGGGGACAAATGTGACGGTGAAATTACCCTGACAGCCGACCAGCCAGATTATAGTTACTCCTGGAAAGATCCCCTGAATAATATTGTTGCACAAGGCGCCACTTTCATCGCCACGGTCAATGCGGAAGTTGGTGATTACACCATCACGGCAAGGGATAAAGCCACAGGGTGTACAACTGAGAAAACCGAAAATATTGAGATTGCACAAAAAATTGGTTTGGCACTTACAGGAAAGACACGCTGTGAAGGGTCTGATGAACCCATCAATGTGGCATCCAATACGGATTCCAAATTCAATGAGGAACTGAATTATGAATGGTTCGAAGGCATATTACCTAATGGCAACAAGCTGAACGATAGCGAGAACACGATTAATTACACCGGCGCTGACTCTGTCGTTTACCTGATTGCTACTTCTACGGCTTCTCAGTGTAAAGATACCGCTACATTCAACATTCTTGAACTGAAAGCAACCCTGATCAATCCACAGGTGTTGGGAATCAACCCTGCTTATTGTTTCTTTGACGATGAGCAAATCCCATTGGACTCCGTGATTTATCCTGGAAAGTTTGAAACTTACGAATGGTTTAATTTAGACAATAATAATGTCATCAGTATTGAACCTGCACTGCCGATCGATGAAAACGAGGACTTGATCGGTCAGATAGAAGGAACCTTCAACAACGCTGCAGGTTGCCCTGCCACCATGGTGTTCAATGTCATCAACCGATGTACCCCGACGGTGGTTTTCCCGAATGCTTTCGCACCCAAAGGGAACTTTACAGGGGACAAAGCGGAGCGAGGGAAAATATTCTCCGTGGAGTATGAGAAAAATCTCGATCCGAATAAGTTTGTCATTGAAATTTATAATCGATGGGGAGAGAAAATTTTCCGATCTGATGATTATATCACCTTCAAAGAAGATGGTTGGGATGGCTTCGACCGTTCGGGCAAAGAGATGCCTGCTGGTGCATACTCCTATGTGGTCAGGTTTGGAAGCATCACCGAAAATTCTCCCATTGAAGAGAAAAGAGGAAGTGTATTGCTGATCAGATAATCAATTTCAGTGATAACACATGGTCTTTTTCAATAAAGATAATAAGCGAAGGGAACCGATAATTCCCTTCGCTTTTTTATTTTTGCACAAACAATAACACTATGATCACAATAATATCTCCTGCCAAATCTCAGGATTTCACTATCGATATCAGAACTGAAACGGCCTCTCAGCCAAACTTCCCCAAAGAAGCGGAAAACCTGATCAGTGCCCTAAAAAAATATAAAAAAGAAGATCTGATGAGCCTGATGGACATCAGCCACAATCTGGCAGAGCTCAACTTTGACCGCTACCAGAATTATCAGCCCGCTTTCAATACCGAAAATTCCCGTCAGGCATTATTGGCCTTTAAGGGTGATGTGTATACAGGCATTGATACTTCATCCCTCAGCGATGAAAATCTTCTGTTTGCTCAACAACACCTGAGAATCCTCTCTGGCCTGTATGGTTACCTTCAGCCCCTTGACCTTATTCAGCCCTACCGCCTGGAAATGAAGATCAAGCTGCCTGCAAAAGGAAAAAATAACCTTTATGAATTTTGGGACGACAGGATCACCAAAGCACTCAACAAAGACCTTAAAGCGCAGAAATCTCCTGTGTTAATTAATTTGGCCTCTAATGAATATTTTAAGGCCGTCAAGAAAAAATTAGTGGAGGCGACCATCATTACGCCAGTATTTAAAGAAAAAAAAGGCGACAGCTATAAAGTGATTGCCATCTTTGCCAAGAAAGCAAGGGGAAAAATGGTGCGCTATATTATTGATCATGAAATTGAATCCGCAGAAGAGCTCAAAGCTTTTGATGCCGACGGCTATCAGTTCAATCCATCGCTGTCAAAAGGTAATGAATGGGTATTTACCCGCGGATAAAAAAAACCTGAGTCTTTCGGCTCAGGTTTTTTTTTAGTCTTCTATAATTACATTCACCTTATTGATGCGGTGATGAATCAGCTTTTCGATATAATCGGCTCCCCACTGATTGCTCATCTCACCCTTTTCAGCACGCACATAATAGCGTTTTGTGTCGAGTTTCTTGAAGGTCACACGTCCTTTTTGGTCAGAAACCTGTGTTTCCTGAATGGGGTTTATATTTTTGGTGTAATCGGCTTCATTGTTATAAAGGGTTACTTTCGCCCCTTCTACGGGATTACCATTTTTATCCAAAATGGTCATTTTTACCTGTGTGCTGATAATCTGTGCCTGCGCCATCATACCCATCAAGCAAAAACATAGAAAAAAAGCTAACTTTTTCATCGTTGTACGCTATGTAGTGAATAATATTAAAAATCATTACAAAGAAAACATGAAATAGGCATTCAAGCAAGTATGCCTATTTTTGATTCTCTTTTTTTCGGTCGAAAAACACCTTCTGAATCCATCGTGGAAGAAATACCGCCCCCAAAAACAAGTAAGGATAATAGGCCAGAAGCCGCCACAACAGGCTGGTACCAAAAGTAAACTCGCCCAGAAAATGCTGAAAAAACAGCCCGTAAAAATACTCCGCAGTACCGCTGCTTCCTGGCGTGGGTGATATCAGCATGACAATCCACATGATCAGCTGTCGCCCAAAAATAAACAGGTGTTCCTTAATGCTCAGCAGAACATACCCCCCCATCACCGCATTGAGCATCAGGTAGCGGGCAACCCATACAAACACCGTTGCAAGCACCACTTTAAACCAATAAGTTGCTGGCTTACCAATCAATTCTTTGGCGCCAAGGATCATTTCATCACCTTGCTTATTGGCCCTGGCACGGTATCTCCTTAAAAATCCCCAACTGGTGATTTTCAATAAAAGCCACTTGAACCCCCTTGGATGTACCAATAAAGCAAAAGACATGACCAAAGTATAAATGGCAATCAAGGAATAGGAAGTCCAGAAAATGACGGGTAGGCTCTTCCCCAGGGCATCGGTCGTAATGCCATCAAAAATACTCCCATGAGCAAGGACAATCACCAATGGGGCGAAAACGACGAAAAACAGATTATCCAGAATGGCCGTCAGCATCACATAAGCCAGCGCGCGCCCGAAACTTAGGCCTTCTTTCATCAGAATAAAAACAGCCACCGCACTGCCTCCAACAACAGAGGGCGTAACGGCACTCGAAAATTCCCAAAGAATAATGACATAAAAGGAGGAGGTCCAGCTGAGAGATTTCCCCGTAAGGGTCCGAATACGATAGATGTATCCCGCATCCCGAAAAAGAATTACTATCACGGCAAGCACGAGGGAAAAGACCGACAAGGGTTGCAGCAACACTTGCAGGTTTTCCACACTTACGTGATCATCTGAAAGAAATAACCAAACAGAAATTGCCAGTCCGATCAACACTGGAATCCATATTTTATTCGGGTTAAGCGTCGAAAATGCTTTCTTGTTAGAAATTTCCATTATTTATATAGGTTCAACCCAAAAACTGTTAAATCCTGCACCGATGGTCAGGCTTAACTCCTGCCACTGTGCCAATTCCAAGATGGCCAGGAACGTGAAAATCATCCCTATACGATTACCCACTGCCATGAACAGCTCTTCAAAATTTTGCTTACCCTCTGCTTTCAGCAGGCTCAGCAGCCATTCTTTTTGACCTGAGATGGTATAATCATAAGGCGTAATTTGATGTACGTGTTCTTCCTCCTGGGCTTCCTTTCTGCGCATCACTTGCTGATAAACTTTCAATAATTTATACATATCAAGATTGTGCATTTCCATTTCCGTGGCGTATTCAGAAGCCAGTTCCTGCTGCTCGGCGATGATATTCCCCCGCTTTTGCTTGCCCAGCTCCCGCTCCTCCATCTTACGGAAATCTTCCATAACAGATTTATACTTTTTATAAGCCAGCAAATGTTGCATCAATTCCTCCCGTGGGTCGATCTCCTCCCCTTGCTCATCAAGCTCTGGGCGGGGCAACAACATTTTGGATTTTATTCGCATCAGCGTCGCGGCCACCACCATAAAATCGGAAGCCAACTCCACGTCCAGTTTGTTCATCGCATCGAGGTAGGATAAAAAGTCGGCAGTGATCTTTGCGATCGGAATATCATGTACATCCAGCTCATCGCGCTGGATAAAAAATAGCAATAAATCGAAGGGTCCCTCAAACAAGGGTAATTTAATTTCGAAAGACAAAAGATATCATAAATTATAACCGTGAATAAAATTTAACCGCAGAAGGCCTACAAATTTATCACTCCAAAGACAATTTTCAGCAACTTGCCAGATAAACAGTCATTTTAAACAAGTAATTAAAGATGTAAGAAAGTAAGTGATTATGGCGTTCAGCAAAGAAATTAACCGATAAAAAACTTTCATCGAGGATTTCTTGCCCTAATTTAGTACATTCTAAAAACATCACCTATTTTTGTATGTTCAAGTCCACTTAATTTTTAGGACTGAGAATTTATAAATTGCTCGCTTAGTCGGGCAAGGAAAAATAATTCATTATGCTTATAGAGCCAGGTAAACTATTAAAAACAATCAACAGTCCGGAGGACCTAAAGAAATTCGATAACAAGCAGCTCCATCAGGTACGTGATGAGTTGCGCCAGTTTATTATCGATAATGTTTCGGTCTATGGAGGGCATTTTGGTGCAAGCCTTGGAGTCGTTGAGTTGACTACCGCTTTGCATTATGTCTTTGATACCCCAAAAGATCAGTTGATCTGGGATGTGGGGCATCAAGCCTACGGACACAAAATCTTGACTGGCCGTCGTGAGCAATTTCATACCAACAGACTATACGGAGGGCTTTCGGGATTCCCCAAACGCAAAGAAAGCGAATACGACACCTTTGGGGTCGGCCACTCCTCTACCTCTATTTCTGCGGCCTTGGGAATGGCTGTTGCAAATAATCAATTCAAAGACGACCGTCATCACATTGCTGTAATTGGCGATGGAGCCATGACTGGCGGAATGGCTTTTGAAGGCATGAACCACGCCGGAGATCTTCAAGACTCCAATTTATTGATTATCCTTAATGATAATAATATGTCGATCGACCCTAATGTAGGGGCACTGAACGACTATCTGACTAATATTACGACCTCAAAAACTTACAATAAAGTAAAAGATGAGGTCTGGGATTTGCTGGGCAAAATTTCCAAATTTGGACCTAATGCGCAAGAACTGGCCTCAAAAATTGAGAACAGCACCAAGGCGTTTTTCATGCGCCACAGCAATCTTTTTGAGTCTTTCAATTTGCGCTATTTTGGGCCTGTTGACGGGCATGATCTCGATCATCTCGTTACCGTCCTCAAGGATCTGAAAGATATCAAAGGCCCAAAATTATTGCATGTCATGACCACCAAAGGGAAAGGTTATGCTCCTGCAGAAAAAGATCAGACCAAATGGCACGCCCCAGGTACTTTTGATAAGGTTACGGGCGAAATCCGCAAAAAAATCATTACGGATCCACAACCCCCAAAATTTCAGGATGTATTTGGCCATACCTTAGTTGAGCTGGCCAAAGAAAATGAAAAAATTATGGGAATTACCCCTGCCATGCCGTCGGGTTGTTCTTTGAACATCATGATGCGGGAAATTCCTGATCGTGCTTTTGATGTTGGTATTGCTGAACAGCATGCCGTTACATTTTCTGCGGGCTTGGCCACACAGGGAGCGGTGCCGTTTTGCAATATCTATTCTACTTTTATGCAAAGGGCGTACGATCAGGTGATTCATGATGTCTGTATTCAGAATTTGCATGTAATTTTCTGCCTTGACCGCGCGGGATTTGCGGGTGCAGATGGGCCAACACACCACGGTGCTTATGATTTGGCTTTTATGCGTTGCATTCCAAACATTACGGTAATGGCACCGATGGACGAACAGGAATTGCGCAATATGATGTATACTGCGCAACTGAAGAAGAATGCCATGCCATTTTCTATCCGATACCCCCGAGGGCAAGGTAGTATGCCAAACTGGAGAACACCGATGGAAGAAATTCAGATTGGACAAGGTCGGACGGTCAAAGAAGGAAATGATATCGCTATTTTGTCCGTAGGTCCGGTGGGTAATTATGCTTTGGCCGCGGCAACGCAGCTGAAGAAAGATGCCGACATTGCCGTTTATGATATGCGATTTGTAAAACCCCTTGACGAAGCCATGCTTCACGAGGTGTTCTCAAAATTTGACAAAGTAATCACGGTGGAAGACGGTTGCCTGATGGGTGGTTTTGGGTCTGCGGTTTATGAATTTATGGTCGATCACCAATATCACGCAAAAATCAAACGTCTGGGTATTCCAGATGCCATTGTAGAACACGGTACGCAACAAGAGTTACACAAAGAGTGTGGTTTTGATGCTGAAGGTATTGCTGCCACTGTATGTGAAATGCTTGAGTTGGTGCCCACCTCTCAAAATCAATTAATTTAAAGGGAAAGCCCTTTTAGCCGAAAATATGTCTAAAATTAATTTTTATACCCAAGGAGAAGGATTCCCTGTAATGCTTCTTCATGGGTTTTGTGAAACTTCCAAAGTTTGGGAAGCATGGGTAAAATTGTTACCCAATAAATTCAAAGTTTACGTTCTCGATTTACCAGGTTTTGGTAAAAGCCCTCAAGTAGATGCCACCTCATTGGCGGACATTGCCAAAGAGGTGAACGCCCTGATGGAGGCCGAAAACATTGAAAAAACCATTATGATAGGTCATTCGCTCGGAGGCTATATCACTTTAGAGTTCGCGCAGCTTTTCCCTGAGAAGCTTAAAGGGTTTGGGCTTTTCCACTCCACTGCTTACGAGGACGATGAAGAGAAAAAAGCTAATCGTACCAAAACGATTGAATTTGTGGCAGAGAAAGGTGTCCGAGCATTCTCTAAAGGATTTGCCAAAAACCTTTTCGCCCCACAAAATATTGACAAATGTGCTGAAGACATTCAGCTGGTTGCTGACCTCTGTGCTGAAACTTCAAAAGAAACTTTTTGTCAATATGCCAGCATGATGCGCGATCGTCAGGACTACAAACCCACTTTAGAAGCCTTTGACCGACCGATATTCATCATCACGGGAAAAGAGGACCCTATTTTGGACCTGCAAGAGCAGAACGTTCAGGCTCGTTTGAGTCAATACATCACCCTTCACCTGATCGATGAAACCGGCCACATGGGTATGTTTGAACAACCAGAAGAAACGGCCGCCATGGTCAGTGGCTTTGTAAATGCAGTGAGTAAATTTTAATCGCATACAATCCCTTTATTTCCTTATGAAAAAATCCTTATCATTTTTTCTCATGCTCCTGTGCATGGGCTCAGTCGCGTTCGCTCAATCCAAAAAATCACCCACTTTAGATCAGATTTTTAAAGAAGGGATCTTCCGTGGGCATTCTGTCTATGGAATCAACTGGATGAAGGATGGCCAATATTACAGCAAATTAGTTCGTGAAATGGGGGCTGAAAAGGTCGTCAAAATGGACATTCAAACGGGCCAACCTGTCGGTACGCTGGTTTCTTCCAAAGTACTTACTGATTTATTGGGTAAAGAACTTCATATCGATGGCTACCACTTCAGTGCCGACGAGCAAAAAGTGCTGATCGAAACGGAGCATGAAGCCATTTACCGTCGATCCTCAAAAAGTCACTATTTTGTATATGATCGTCAGGCCAACACGGTTGTACCTTTGGCCAAAGGGGAAAAGCAGTCTTTTGCAACTTTTTCTCCAGATGGGAAAATGGTGGCCTTTGTAAGAAGCAACAACCTCTATGTAACAAACCTGTCTGATATGAAAGAGCAGGCCATTACCACTGATGGCCAGTTTAACAGCCTCCTGCATGGTATGGGTGACTGGGTTTATGAGGAAGAATTTTCATTGGCTAAAGCATTCAAATGGGCACCAGACAGTAAAAGCATTGCTTATTTGTCTTTCGATGAATCGGAAGTCAAGCAATATACAATGCCAATTTATGGCACATTGTACCCTCAGCAATATACCTTCAAATACCCAAAAGCTGGGGAAAGAAATTCCGAGGTATTCCTTTCAGTATACCACTTGGACAATCAGAAAAGTACCGAAATTCAAAAAGGGAAAGAAAAGGACATCTACATTCCTCGCATTTACTGGAGTGCTGACGGCAAGTCTTTATCCTACATTTGGATGAACCGCCTGCAAAATCACCTGGAGTTACGTAAAGCCAACGCCTCCACTGGAGAGTATAGCCTACTACTGAAAGAAACCAGCAAGACATATGTTGACCTTGATTTCAACGATCAGATTTACTTCTTAAAAGATGGTTCTTTTATCAGAACCTCTGAAGAAAGCGGCTTTAAGCATATCTATCTTTTCAATAAAGAAGGGCAGCAGCTTCGCCAGATTACCAACGGCCAATGGGAGGTTTCTTCTATCGTTGGTGTTGATAAAACGCATAAGAAGATTTACTATTTGTCAAAAGAGGAAAGCACTATTGCTGACCAATTCTATGTTATCGGGTTTAATGGCAAAGGCAAAAAGAAATTAAGTACTCGGGAAGGAAATCACTCCGTGAATTTCTCCAATGATTTTAAATACTACATTCAATACCAATCCAATATTCACCAGCCATTGCGCGTTACCCTTCACAACGCCAAGGGCAAAGAATTGAAAGTACTTGAAGACAACCAGGCGCAAAAGGCTACTTTTGATAAATTCGATCTCGGACATAAAGAGTTCATGACTGTAAAAGCCGCAGATGGCCAAACAGATTTGAATGCTTACATGATCAAACCTTCAAATTTTGATGCCAGCAAAAAGTACCCTGTACTGATGTTTGTATATGGTGGCCCAGGAAGCCAGATGGTACAAAATAAATTTCCTTCTTACCGTGACGCATGGTACGGTTACCTTGCTAACCAGGGCTATTTGATCGTATGTGTTGATAACCGTGGTACAGGAGGAAAAGGCCGTGATTTCAAACATATCACTTATAAGGACCTCGGGAAATATGAGTCTGAAGATCAGATTTACGCAGCAAAACAACTGGCCAAGAAGTCTTATGTAGATGCGGAAAGAATCGGTATTTGGGGATGGAGCTTCGGTGGTTATATGTCGTCATTGTGCTTAATGAAAGGTAATGACATCTTTAAAACCGCTATTGCAGTGGCTCCTGTTACCAACTGGAGATACTATGACAGTATTTATACGGAGCGCTACCAATCTACGCCACAGCTGAACCCACATGGTTATGATGATAATTCACCAGTATTCCATGTTGATCAACTTAAAGGAAATTTCCTATTGGTGCATGGTACTGCTGATGATAATGTTCACTTTCAGAACTCTGTGGAATTGGAAAACGCATTGATCAGCGCCAACAAGCAATTCCGTACTTTCTATTATCCGAACAGAAATCACGGAATTTATGGTGACAATGCCACAAGGCATTTATATACAATGATGACGAACTTCCTTTTGGAAAAACTTTAATGGCCATCATTAATTAAGGAGAAAGGGATGCTTTTAAAGTGTCCCTTTTTTTATGGGAAAAAGTGGAGGTGCTCCCCCACTCTGTTAATTTTGACGATTTTGAATCTCCTCAAATAAATTGATTGCCGACAGTTGATCGTCCAGTTTTGGTTGCTGAGCTTTGTGATAGCTCATGATCTCGTCAGCATAATTAATATCCTCTGAAAGCTTTTTCACCAACGACTCCAAGGCCTCGTTTAAATCTTTCATTGAATTCAACAGGTGGTCTAAATTGTTATCTTCCATCGTTTTAATGTTTTTGTTTGATAATGTAATTGCAATAACTTTGCCTAAAGCTTATGAACCATCAGCAAACAGACCAACAAAACAATATTGGGACATAAGAACTTCTATTTTTACCATTAGAGGATTGAGCGCATTAGACCATGAGCACTGAAGAAGAAAATTTCCCAAAAAAGTACGCGATTATTGATATTGAGACTACAGGAGGGAATACCAAGGGAGAAAAAATCACAGAAATCGCCATTTTTATCCATAATGGAACGGAGATCATTGACGAGTACAGTAGCCTGATTAATCCCGAAAAAAAAATCCCTTATAATATCACTCGCCTGACGGGGATTACCAATGAGATGGTCATGGATGCCCCAAAATTTTATGAGGTGGCCAAGAAAATTGTGGAAATTACTACGGGCTGTATTTTTGTAGCGCACAATGTGGGCTTCGATTACCAGTTTGTGAGAAGTGAATTTAAGAGCCTTGGCTTTGAATACAAACGGGACACCCTCTGCACTGTAAAACTCAGCAGGGCTATTCTTCCTGGTTTCCCATCGTACAGTCTGGGCAAATTAACACAGCAGCTTGGCATCAATATCACGGATCGCCACCGAGCCTTTGGAGATGCAAGAGCAACGGTATCCCTTTTTGAGATTTTACTTCGCAGGGGGGAAGGCAAGATTCAACAATCTTTACCAGACATCCATGCTTACAAGAATCATTTACATCCACAGTTCGACCGTAACTCACTCGATCAGGTACCTGAAGAACCTGGCGTCTATTACTTCAGGGATGAAAGTGGTCACCTGCTGTATATCGGCAAAAGTATCAACCTGCACAAAAGGGTGCTCAGCCACCTGTATAACACCAAAACCAAAAGGGCCATTGATCTAAAGTCAAAATTAGTCTCTATTGATTTTGAACGTACAGGAAATGAATTGTGCGCACTGCTTTTGGAAAGTAACGAGATCAAAAAATTCAAGCCTCCCTATAATCGCGCACTCCGCAGAAGTAAGTTTAATTATCAGCTTTATGCAGGTTATAATTTACAGGGCTACATCACCTTCAGTATAAATAAAACAGACCCGAATGCCACTCCGCTGTTTCAGTTCTCGAACCGACATGCTGCTCAGGAATTCTTGTTCAAGGCCATCGAAAAATACCAGCTGTGCCAAAAGCTGTCAGGCGTTTATAAATCAAAAGCAGAATGTTTCAATTACACCTTGAAGCAATGTTTTGGGGCCTGTATCGGCGAGGAAGCGGTAGAAAGTTATAATGAGCGTGCGACAAAGCTGATTGAGCGGTTTCAATATGATCACCCCAACTTCATCATTATTGAAGATGGGAGAAATGAACAAGAATGGGCGCTTATCAGCGTTGAAAATGGGCTGTATCATGGGTTCGGATATATTGAAAAGGAGTGCTATAAAAATGACCCTGCCTACCTGCTTGATTTTATTAAGACCTACCCGAACAACCGTGACGCTCATACGATCCTGTTGGGGTATATTCGCCGAAAAAAGAAAATACGAAGCCTGAAATATTAATTGTCCTGTTACTCCTCAGACAAAAAAAGCCCTTGAAAGATCATTCCTTCAAGGGCTTTTTATTTATTTCAACAGGGTGACATCCCCTACTTTACTTACTCTATTTCCGTCTACTGTTCTTGCACTCAGCTTAAAAATATAAACACCAGCAGGCAGTGCATCTCCACTATTAAAGTAGTATCCATTCCATCCGATTCCTTTTTTCTCGGTCTGGAAGATCAACTGCCCCCAGCGGGTGTACACTTCGAGCTTATAACCTTCCTCTACCACATTTGGTGCGTAAGGCGCGAATACCGAGTAGTTACGGTCTTTACTGCTAGTCTCGGAAATATTACCAGAATTCGGGCCATCCTGACTCGGTTGGAAAGCATTCGGTGTTTCCACTTTTCCACCTTCCCGAATCTCTACAGGCTGCTTGATGGTTGCGGAACCAACACAGCCAAATTCGTTGGTGGCACTCAGCGTAATGAAGAAATCACCTGCCTTACTGTAACTGTGCTTCACATCAGAAGGCACATCTTCACCTGATGTTCCATCTCCCCAATCAATATCATAAATATTATTGGATCCTGTTGTAAAGTTGACGATCTGAATATCAGCATCAGGTAAGAATACCCGCTCACGATCAACCCTAAAGTTTACCGTTGGCGAAGGATATACGACGATGGTATCCCGCTTGAAATAAGCACCATCGGTAATAGAGTTCGTCGCTTGCAATGACACATAATAGGTTCCAGGGTTTTCATATTGGTGTTTCGGGCTTTCGTCTTCAGAAAAATTCCCGTCCCCAAACTCCCATCGGTATTTGGTGAATTCATCAACATTACGTGAGGTGTTTGTGAAGTTGACATCCACAGGAGCACAGCCTACTTTAGGATCAGCGATAAAGTCCACAATTGGGTTCGTGCTTTGCAAATTAACCAACTGCGTCACCTCTGCATTACAGTGCTCCGTTGCCACCATCAGCGTAATATTATATACGCCGGGCTTATCAAATTTCACCGCACCAATCTGAGGTCCCACATGAGCTTCCTGCCCTGCAACAACCCATCTGTAAGTCCAGTGCTCAGGCACCTCTCCATTGTAAGTAGTGTTCACAATATTGAATTCATTATCAGGCCACAATTGGGTGTTGTCTTTTGCATCAACATAAAAAGAAGATACCACCTGCGGATAAACCGTGATCAATTGGGAGCTTCTATCAGTACAACCAAAAGCATCGTTAGCCACCAAAAGGACTTCAAACATAATGTCCTCCGTTGTATTATTCTGCAACTCAAGGAAAGGGTTTTCGAGGTTTGAGGTAAAGACCACTTCATCGGTCAGTACATTTTTCACCGTCCAGGTGTAGGTGTCTCCTTCCGTTTTATTCACCAATTTTGATTCATTTTCGGCACTTGCTCGGAAAGGTGCACAACCCTCCGTCGAAGTCAAATTAAAATCTACCACTGGTGTAGGATTCACTCGAATATCCTGACTGCTACTCGCCGAACATTCAGTGACTGGATTAGAAACCGTCAATTTAATGGCATGTCGGCTTTGCAGGAATGGAGAACTGTTGGTATAAGTATGGGTAACCTCTTCGGTATCCAATACCTCAATTGTTCCATCCCCAAAATCCCAGGTATAAACCAATGCAGGATTAAATGCCTCAATTTTAAACCTGCTCACAAATGGAGAACAACTGACAGCCTCACCCACCACTTCAAAATTAGGGTTAAGCATATCCACCTGCTGAATTAAGACTGGGCTCACACCCACACAACCACCTGTAAAGGTAATAGCTTCAGCATAAACTTCGTCCTGATCATTGATGCGGCTATAAACAAAGCTATTTCGATCCTGATTTGCCGTGAACTCCTCGCCGCTTACATGAAATAGGAAGGTTTGAATATTCAAATCAGCATCAGCCGTGAATAATACCTCTTCCCCAGGACAAAGAATCTTTCCTTCTTTGTTTCTTACCAGTTCAACTTCAGGCAAAGGATAAACACGAATCTTTAAGGAATCCGAAATTCGGGAACAACCCACACCTGCAACCTGAGTTACTTTCAGTGAATAAATTCCTGATGTATTCACCGTGATCTGATCAGCAGTTTCACCCGCAATCTCTTCTTCATCCTTGAGCCACTGATAAGTTACCGCTTCGGCAACTTCGCTCGTCAGGTTTACATCAAGCCCTTCACAGAAAGCTTTAGGCCCTCCAGCTGCAATAGAGACTGTCGGAGAAATTTGTAGCTGAATTTCACTTGTTGAAAGGTCAGTACATCCAAAACTGTTGGTTGTCTCCAGGGTAATGGTATAATAACCCGCTTCCTTATAGGTATATTCAAGGGTTTCTCCATACTGATTTAGGGTATTGTCACCCATATCCCAACGATAACTTTCGATATCGCCGATAGAAGTGGAAGCATCAAAATTCGCTGGCGCTCCCTCACAAAGTAATGCATCATTCACGAATTGACTGACAGGTCGAGGAGTTACAGTGATTAATTTTGACTGCGAAATATCTGGACAGCCAAACTCATTTTTGGCAAGGTATCTAACTTCCCAAATTTCTACCGCCTGGGTAATATTATCGAAAATAGCCTGATCGTCTGCTACCTCAAAATCTATCCAGTCATCTGTTCCCTGAATTCGTTTTTGATATACTCCAAGCTCAGGCGCATACCCACGAGAATTATTGAGGAACTTCACATTTAAAGGTGCACAACCCACATTATCCAGCAGTTCTATATTGGAAAGAATCTGAGGGTAAATTTTAATCTCCTGCTCCTGTACTGATTGACAAAAAGGAGCCGATACCGTCAAGCTGACACGATAATTCCTAATATTGGCATAAGAAGGGTTTTCATAAATATGTTTCACCTCAAGATCATCAGTAACTACAGAACTACCATCCCCAAAGCTCCAGGTATAAACCAGACCGTCAATTTTATCGGTATTCCCAAGATTCTGACGACGGAAAGTGTATTCCGTTCCAGAGCAAGAAGGTTCCGGATGATTGTCTGGCCCGATAATGTTAAATTCAAATTCCAACTCAGGATTCACTTCTATTGTAGCAACTTCTTCACGTGAACAATTTAAATCGGTTGTTGCGGTATAAATCACCTCATAAGAAATTAGCGCTCCAGATTTATTCTGGAAAATAAACTGTCCTTCTTCATCCCAAACTAAAGGAGCCTGTGTGCTTGGGTCACCAGCAATCTGATAAACCCAGTGATCCTTGGCAGGGTCATGCCCTTGCGAGGCATTCACCAGTTTCACCTGCAACGGCGTACAGTCAGAGGTTGGGAGCAAGTTAAAAGCCAACAACGGCTTGGGGTTCACGGTGAAAGTAACTTCTACAGCTTCAGACTCACATCCATTCACCGTTTGTGTGGCATAAATGGTGTAAGTTCCCGCGTATTGCGTATCCACATCTTCGGCATCCGGTGTAAAGGTATTTCCTGCGCCAATCAATGAACTTGCGCCAAGGTAGCTGCTGCTATACCATTTAATGTCTGTACCTGTGGCCTCCAAGGCCGCAAGTGGCTCTTCCTGACAGTAAACCAATTGACCTGAGATTTCAGGCTTTTCAGGTGTAGGCTTCACCTTAATATTAAATGACATTGGGGCGGTGTAACACCCCTGGTTACTACCAATCACTGTAATTTGAGCAATCACATCGAGGGCTGTTTCATTAATACTGGTAAAAGCAGGGATATTTCTTTGTCCGTTTTCACCAAGTCCAATAGAGGTATCGGTGTTCGTCCAAGTATAGGTTTCTGCGCCAGAGAAAGGAGGTACAATAACCAAATTATCAGGGCAAACTTCCATATCATCAAGCGCTGTTACATACAGGGTTGGACGGACAAAAATCGCCACCTCTTTTTCCTCTGATCGACATAATTCCGCACCGTCCTTGGTGATTAATAAGGCAATACGATATACCTGTTCCTGAACGGTAGTGGAACTGTTCACCAACTGATCGGTAACGATTAACTCTCCAGCGCCATCAAC
The DNA here is from genome assembly GCA_947498325.1 of uncultured Persicobacter sp. Classification (GTDB taxonomy): domain Bacteria; phylum Bacteroidota; class Bacteroidia; order Cytophagales; family Cyclobacteriaceae; genus Persicobacter; species Persicobacter psychrovividus. Next base: position 342,178 of record CANMKE010000001.1, on the reverse strand, counting down.
AGCCTGCGTACCACTCGAAGCACCCGAAACATTTGAATTGTCCACCTTCTGATAATCAAACTTCACCTGATATCCCGCCAAAGCAGTCACGGCGGTATTCATTTTAAACGTTCCTTCCTCTTCATTACAAATACGGTCAGTCACGGCGGTTACATCAAAAATCAGGCTTGGCCAAACGACCACCTTTTTCTCGATCGTCTCCCCTTGACAGCTCCCATTTTCGGTCATGGTTTTAAAGAAATAAGTAACCGTCTTAGGTGATGAAGTCAGGTTCGTCAATTGCTCTGCAACAATATCACCTGGCTGTCCAAAACGTTCAAAATTGGAATACCCCAACACATTAGGGTCAGGACATTCTGCCCGATATGAGATTTTCAGTCCTGCAACATTGGTCGTCGAAGATAACTCAAATGCCGTTCTGCTTTCAGAACAAATTATTGGCTGCTGATTATCTACAGCCACCTGCATGGTAGGGTAAACTTCAACAACCGTTGCTTTAGCTTCACCAGAACAATCATCAAAATAAGGTGCCAAATTATAGGTTACCGTTTGTACCTCATTGGAAGCGTTGACCAGTACGTCGTTAATGTGTACCTCTCCACCAATAAATTCAATATCAATATTCGATGTAAAACCGGTCACATCAGCACTTGAAGCTACGGCCGTCCCCTTCAGGCTGACCTTACTTGTTGGCAAATAAGCATTGGTAACATTTGGAGAGCTGACCATAATATCTGTCGTTCCATTGTTACACAATATCTCAACTTCATTCTTCAGACTGATTACAGGCACTGGACGAACGATCACCTCCTTGGAAACCGACAATACTTTATTGTTGTCACATCCTTGTACAGATGGCGTTACCGTGTACACCATTTTCTGAGGCTCACTGGTTTTATTTCCCAACTCACCTGAAAAGCTGTATTGATCTGCCACGGCAAAACTATTTTGAACGCCACTTCCCAAAATGGTACCGAAGCCATTTTCAGACTCCGAGGTATAAGTATAAACCATTTTAAAGTCAGGTAACAATTCGGTATCTGAAGTCATGTTTACAACCACATCATCTCCAGAGCAAATTTCAGTTTTGTCCACCGTAAGTTGTGCTATTGGTGTTGGATTGACCTTCACCGTTGTAGTTGCCGACAAGCCGGGCGTTGAGCAACCTACCCGCCAAGGAGTTACTTCAAACTCAAAATTGATCGGTGCCTGAGTTGTATTTTCAAGCACCTGAGCGATCGACGAATAGTTTGTCAATTCGATCACATCACCATTTTCATCCACTTGCGGAACGCCGTCTTTAGTAAAGGTAAAGTAAGAGTTATTCGCAGGTGTAATTGGGGTTTTTACCAAAACAGCGGTAGTTCCTTCATCGCAAATGTCTGCACGATTATTTTCCAATTCCACCACTGGTGTTGGGTAAACCGTTGCTGTAACGGCCACAGGCTTTGACACACAACTTGCTGATCCATCGATACTGTTAGCTGCCGTAAAAATAATTTCAAGCCCCTGATCAAAAGTGGTGCTATTGGCGAGTACAAAATCAAAATCACCCGTTCCACTGTCAGCAACAGGAAGCCCATCAATATTTGCATTTCTTACCAGTTCCCACTGAAAAACCTCTGCTCCCTGGCCTGTTTCCGCCGTAGGCGAAATAAGCAGTTGCGTACCAGCACACACCTGATATTGAGTAATCATGTCTGCTGCGATTCCTGGGCGTGTAATAAGGTCAAAAGTAACCTTTGTCCCGTTTTCACAGGCCTGTCCGTTTACAACCAAAGGATAAACCTGATCCTGATCCCGAACTGGGTGAGCAAACTTATTACTCACCTCTGTCTGGTAAGTATCATCCAAAAACCATTTAACAATAATTGCGGCATCATTTGTTCCTTTCACATCCTCATCATAGGCTGTCAGGTTAATCGTTGAAATCTCGCCACCAGCGTCATCGGAACACACCTCATAGGTCTGCTCAAAAGCCTCAGGTAAAGGAAGAACCGTTAGCGTTGCCTCCTCTCCTGGCTCAGGTCGGGCAGTGGAATTACAAGTATTGGACGCACTACCAATGACAACACTGTATCTGAAGCCGTCTTTATTGCTGACATTTTTCACCAACAGCACCTCTTCATCAGCACCTTCATAATCTGGGTTGGTAACATCAATATCGGTCCAGGTTAACCCGCCATCGGTACTGACTTCCCACTGATAAGTTGGCAAAAAGGTATTCAACGCATCGGCAAAAAACTCTGCTTTTTCACCATAGGCATTACAGACCGTCTGCGAGACCAAAGGCACCCGCAGAGAAGGCTTTTTATTAATGGTTAATACGGCGTTTTCTGATCGTTTCCAATCATCATCACATTCCCCCTGGATCATTGCCCTGAAATTGGCATTGTTATTTTCGTAAACAACAAAAGGTGTTTCAATGGTTAGGGTTAGCGTATTGGTTCCTGAAAAGTCTGATCCTTCAGGCAGATCGACCCATGCACGCTGACTGGAGTCGTAACGTTGCCATTGAATTCTTGGTGGATTGGAGGGATCATAAGGCTCAATTTCAATGAACAACTGAACCGAAACATCCTCACAAATCTCCTGATTCTGAGGATCTTTAATAATTTCTGTCCTTGGCTTAATATTAAGCGTAACGATGTTACTCGTTTCAATTCCCTTACAGCCTTGGATTTCCAGACGGAACTGAACATCATTCAGCACCTCGTAAACGGCATTTCTGATTTCCAGCGTTGGCTTGTCAATATTTGCAAAATAAGTTGCCCAGCTATTTCCATTGCCATCATCAAAATCAAGGATGGACTCAAAAGTTGCACCATCATCCATACTGAACTGCCAGTAGTAAGCAGAGCCTTCTGTTATATCTGCCTCAATGGTTACATCCCGTGCGCCATCACAAATATCTACAGGAGCAATGGCTATTGTCGGTGTCGAAATTGAAGGAACAACTTCAACCCGCACCTGCTTTTCGGTTTGACATTTATAAGCATCTCCCGTAATTTCTGTGGCAATAATATCGTAAAAGCCTTCCTCTACGGTAACTTCCGTATGGCTCAATTCATCCGTGATTAAGAAGTTTGTTTCATTATTATGTGTTCCGCTGCTACCTCCAGTTACATTGGTGGCACTGAAACCATAAGAATAATCATAACCTTCACTTGAGGAAACCAATAAATCAATTTGTGTATCACTACAAATTTTACTTTCAGCAAGGGTGGTTTCAAAAACTGGCGATGGGGTAACCTCCACTTGTCGTTTCACCAAAACGGTACAACCCGTAATCGGATTTCCAGACCCATCGACCAATATATTTCCACTACCATCCTTCTGAATCGTTTTCACATTCACCAGAATGTCAATCAAGCCTGTATTACTGAAGGTTAACAATTTCTCATCACCTGTAGCACCATTTTCTATGATATAATCAAAAGAAGCTACCCATTCATAGACATAATCATCTGTGATATATGGGCTAATCTTGAATGGAATTTGCTCCCACTGGCAAAATTTATCTTTATCTGAAATAATATTATGTTCAATTGGCTCAGGATTGACTACAATTTGTTTTTGCGCCACTGGGGATGCACAAACCAAACCACTCGAATAATTTTGCTTAATCTGCAGCTCCAAATCAAAAACACCCGCATCCTGGTATTCCACAAAAAATGCTTTGGCAATGGTAATTTCAGAATAGATGACCTTTGCTGGGTCATCAGGAGAAATACTGTATTCGTAAGAATAATCTGGCGAATAAACACCATTATTAAAGGCGTAAACAAAGTTTGGCTTAAGGCCTGAATCCATACAGAAGCTTTCCTCCCCTGAAAGCAGAGGCATTTCAGGAACTGCATTTACTTTGACTTTTTGGGTAATTGTCGCAATGTCACTTCTTAACGGACTCACACAACCATACTCATCCTCTACCTGCGCAAAAAGTGTTTTTTCACGGCTGGTAGGATAAGGAGGGGTGTCTGGGTAGATGGCCGCATAATCAGCATGATTCTTATCGATGACCAAACCTGTGGCCTTTTGAACGAAATTCCCACCGGTGAATTCACTCCATCTCACTTCAGCCAAAGCACGACCGTCTGCAGGAAGGTTTACTTCCGAGCCTACAGTAATGTCATCACCATAACAAACATCTAAATTATCGTCTGCCTTTATTTGAGGTAATGCTAAAGCGGTAATATCAATATTAAATTCGGCATAACACTCATCGCCTACGGTAGAGATAAAATTATCCTTAACAAAAAATTTCAAATCATACGTTTCCCGAGCATCAGCAAAAATCACCTCCTTTTGGAAATTATAAATTTCAGAAGGATTTGATTCTGTAATGTTATTCAAAAACCAATCATAAGTATAACTTTTATTTCCACCTGATACCTCGGCACGGAATTGTTCATTAACATTTGAACAAATATTAACATCGCTTACCAGGCCTGCAATTTCAATTTTAGCATTATGCTGAACCTCAACAGTTTCCCCGAAATTAGCCTGAACATCGACATCACAAACAGCCACAACATTGGTAGGGAAAACTCTTAAATGTGCGTGTACAGAATCAGTAAACGCCGTATTCGGGGTATATTGATTACCTGCGATTGTTCCAAATTTATTGGTATCATCGGAAAGTAATACCCAGTCAAAATCGTCCGTATTGGCGTTCACATCGGTACGCTCCGCATTCAGTAAAACCTGCGCGTCATAACAAAAACGCTCATCAACAATTGGATTTACTGCAGGCGTTGGATAAACATGAACTGGAATTTCTATGGTCGCCACCTGACAGGCAGGTTGGTTATCCAGGTTTTTAGCATGGAATTCAAGAATAATGTCTTTGTCTTCGTCATTGACTGAAGGCACATAAAAGTTCTCGAAATGCTTGGAGGAAACCACCGGGGACTCATTTCCATCGTCATCCAATTTATACTTTCCATTAGCAGACTTCAATGACCAGAGAATTTCTTTCTGCCCTGTATAAGTCAAATTGATGTCCGTCGCCATTTGCTTCAAATCCAACTCAAAAGCACCACAAGCATCGATGAAATCTCCTGTTACCAAATCCGAAGAAACAATCGGTGACTCATCAACCACCTGCTCTCCTACTACTTTGGAATAATGACAACTGATCCCATTTGGAGAAGTAGCCTCCACAATTACCCGAACTTCAAAAACTCCAAAATTATTGTATTGATAGCTCGCTTCATTGTCTGCCCCAGCGTTATTGCCTGGCACCACTGCGACAACCGTGTTGTTGGCTTTATTTTTTATCTCCCAAGAATAATGGATTGGGCTTAAATTTCCCCAAGCTGTGTTCTCCTCAAAATCAATGGTAATCCCCTGACAGATTGGAGAGAAAGAAAGCACTTCGATATCTGGCAATGGCAAAACATGGATCGTTTTGTTAACGATTGCTTCGCTACATTCTCCTGAATTATTTGAATTTCGAAGGCGCATACGCACAACAAATTCTCCTTCTTGGTCAAATTTATAACTACTCGACTGGCTGTTATTATTATTAAAGGTATTACCCGCCAATTGATGCTCCGCTACCAATACGGCAGAAGTCACTTTATTAATCACAGAGAAATACACTTCGTCGTAATTGCTCCCTGGAATATCATTTTTCCAATAAGCCTCCGTGCCAACATAATAAAACTCATCTGTCGCACAACTATTATCAAATGCCGTTCCGTCGCCATTCAACAAACCAGCAGGAATGCTTACGCCAGATTGGTCTGCAAAGGTCAATATCGTTCCTTTAGGCGCATCAGGATCAATTATAATTTCTTCCGAAACCGTGGCTACGGTACAAAAATGACCATCTGCATGTGTTTCTGTAACCGTCAGGGTAAAAATAAAGCTCCCGTTCAAATTTCCATCAGGAATAAAGAATGGGGTTTCCATGGTTGTGGCTCCCTGACCATTTCCTCCATTGGTGGTAAACAAATAATCAGAAATCGGGAAATCACCTTCCCTGTCCCAGCTCCATTCAAAAGTAAGATTTCCATTGTCTCCCTTATTAATGGTTGATACCATTTCAACAGGAAAACCAGGACAGATGGTCTGAGCTGCAACATCTACCGAAGCGGAAGGGTTTTCATAGACTTTGACCGTAATATCCTCTACCATTTGGCAGGATGCCCCACCCACAGAATGATTAAAGCCTTTGTCTGTGATGGTTAACTGATAAACATTATCAATATTGAGATCAGGGTATTGGCCATTCGGAACATTAACAGGATTACCTGTTTGAGCAAACCCTTTCGGGCCCGTCCATCGATACTCCAAATTCTCCGTTCCTCCTGAAGCTGTACCATCAAGGGTGATGGTCTCTCCGTTACAGAGCAGTTGGTCTGCCCCTGCATCAATAAGAACTTCGGGGTTTACAATAATATTAAGTTCCGCAGACTCCTCTTCACATTTCGACGCAAAATCATCGTCCTCTACAAAGCGCGCCCGGATCGAAAATTTTCGATCTCTATCCTCTGCGCCATAAACAAAAGAAATATTAGCACCCTCACTTGCAGGTACTGTCCAGGTTTTACCATAATTCCCCGAAGCAAGGTCATATGGTCGATATTCGATCAGGCGCTCTTCGCCATTGACCGTGAAAGATCGTTTTGCCCCGCTTACAACAAAAGTAAAAGGTTCTTCAAAACATATTTTCGCTGTTTGGCCAACGTTTGTAGATTGAATTTCTATATAAGCAGCAGGTGTTGGCACCACTGGACGAACATGCGCCGTAATTGTGTTTGAAGTCAGGACAGCATCACACTCATCTTTGGCGATACGCACAAACTCATACACCCCTGGTGTTAAATCTGGTGAATTGTTATAATTTCTGTTATTGGAAACTACGACAGGTGCAGCACCATCTTTGGAGCGAGTCCAAGTATAAGTTATATTACCACGGCCACCTTTTATTTCAGCCCCTTTCAAATCTCCAGGGGAAGTGTTAGCGCAGAGCTCAATCACCGATTGATCGTTATGATCAAAACGGATGTTGTTACTTCTCATTCGAGGATGAACGATAATATCAACCTCTGCTGAAATGGACTCACAAAGGTTATTCACACACTCATTCCCTGGCGTCCCGCCATTATCACAATCTCCTGAAGATACAATTCTTCTAAAGGAATAAGTAACGGCATTATCTGTCGTATTGTCCAACACAGGCGGGTCATAATTAACATCATTTGCGCCTCCGATATCCGACCAAGCGCCACCATTATAGCGTTGTTGCCACTGATAAACATAACTGCCATCGCCACCAGTTGGGGTAGAGCCTGTAATTAATGCAGGGTCAATTCTATTTCCCGTTTGATTTGTATAACAAAGTTCCTGATCATCATTGATGGTGTTGTTTTTTACCTCAGGGTAAATTGTCAAAATAACCTCACGGGGCAAACTCTCACAATCTTCTCCTGCACCTGCATCGTAAGCTTGTGTTACCCAATAAGTGTAGGTTTTGACACTTCCTGGATTAGGATTGAAAGGATCTGAAAGTGTTCTATCGGGGTTAGCGGGATCGAAATTAGCCCCTGTACGAACAGGTGTTAATGCTACCGCAGAAAGGGTTGGATCTTCTTCATACCATCGGATTACTGCTCCCGCCTGACCGTTGGCCCTCAGCGTTGGATCTCCACCAACACAAATTTTCAAGTCCGCTGCCAATGGAGGGTTTGGCGCTTCCACAGTACAAATGGTTCTTGTCCACAAGTCCACGGGATCCTCTTGCCATGCGAAATCGTTTTCATTAAACGAACCAACAGGGACTTCAGACCCTGCTGCGCCATAAGGGTTACAGACGTTCCATGAACGAAGACGAACCGAAAAACATTCATTGGCTCCAGCATTTGCTGGAAAACGAATTGGAAGCGTCTCGCCACCGGGGTCAGTCGAATTTGCAATCCAAGTTACTGGACCATAATATACCCCAGTCATGGGTACACCTCCTACGGTAACATTACCACCAGTAACACCATTGGTCTCTCCATATACATATTGTACCCAACGCCCGTGTGTATTAGGGTTCAAATCTTCCTGTGGGTTCGTTGTACAGTTCCATACGGTTAAATCTGCCAAAAAATGCGCATTGGTATTACCCGCACACATATCGTAATCTCCACCTGCTGGAGAATTAAACAAACCTGAGCCCCCATTTCGGGCATCCTCTTCAGCGATCGAATTCAAAAGAGCATTATCCTCTGTGTCCCAAACGGTTACACGGTTACCTTCGGCTGAAATTAAACATACTGTTCCATTTACGACAAGGGTTACTTTTGGAAGATAAGTACAGCTCTGTTGCGCCGCATCAATATTATTGCCTGATGGAGCAGCACTACCATTGTCATAATCGTAGGTATGTTTCCGATCCACAATACCATAATAGGCGGTATTAAATGAAATATTGGTAAGATCGATCCGTTCTATTGTACCATCATCCCAATTGATTTCGATTTTGCAATTGGCGGCCTCAGCAGCTGACAAACGCCAACCAAAAGTCCAGTTTACCTCCGCCGAACCGGAACAATTATCGATTGGATTTTCAAAGTTATTAAAAATCGACGGTGCCCCTGCGGGTGAACCGATCGTGTTACAATCTTGCGCATACACGGGATTATAGGTACTTAAAAATACCAACGCAAAAAGAAGGGACAGAAAAACAGGTAAAGTCTTTCCCATAGTATAATAGGTCAATGTTGATTACAAAATAATTAAACAGGCTACTGTATATAGCCTTAATACTCATAGCGGGCAAAATAATAACCCTTCAAAAAAGTTGGGCTGATGCAAGACTTCCTGTTTCTTTCAACAAAAGAAATAATGCAATCCCAAAAAAAGGCTTTAGCCCTTAACAACATTAAAAATTAATAAGGTAACAATCAATACTATTAAAAATTAAATGTCCTGAGCCATCAAATCATTGATATTGTATTAATTTTTAACAAAATATCACCAATGAATATTGACTTGAAAAGTGTGAAATTTTGGGGAAGCCAATTGCCTTACGAATTGATAAAAAAATGGACGAAGTATGGTTTAGCCCTCAATTAAGCGCTTTAGCTAAAATTAAAGTAGCGTTTCCTGTTTACGACAGGAACTTTTACGCCACTTCTTCCCGTTCCTTTGCACTCTCCCAACACTCAACGCCTTCTGTTATGCCAACCTCGTCAGCAACAAATACAGGTGACTTCCCGGTCTTTTTTTGCATTTTGTAATCGGCTAAAGCTTTGAATGCTATTGGGGATAAACGAATAATTGCATAAATATTGACAATCGCCATCAAGGCCATGAACAAATCAGCCAAAGCCCAAACCGTTTCGGCATTCACCATTGCTCCGAAAACCAACATTACCAAAACCATCAGGCGATACAACAGGCTCAGTTTCTTGTCTCCTCGGTGCATAAAACTGATATTCGATTCCCCATAAAAATAATTGCCCACAATAGAACTGTAAGCAAAAAGCAAGATACAAAGCGCGATAAAACTGCGCCCCCAATCACCTACTTGCGATTGCAGGGCATTTTGAGTCAGTTTTATGCCATCGTGCGTTCCGATGGTATCCACACCTGAAACCAAAATCAAAACTGCCGTCGCGGAACAGATCAGGATGGTATCGGTAAATACACCCAACGTTTGGATTAGCCCCTGCTTCACAGGGTGACTTACCGAGGCCGTTGCCGCTGCATTAGGTGCAGAACCCATACCTGCTTCGTTGGAAAACAGTCCCCTTTTAATTCCCTGCATCAAGGCCGCTCCTAATGCGCCAGAAGCCAAGGGACGCAAGCCGAGCGCTGAATCAAATATCAAGGAAAAAACCTCAGGAATAGTTTTATAGTTAATCGCCAACACATAAAAAACCACCATCAGGTAGGCAATGGCCATTACAGGAACAATCATTTCTGAAACGACTGCGATACGCTTCACCCCACCCATAATCACCGGCGCGGCTACCAGGACCAATAAAATTGCCATATAAGAGGTTTCGATACCGAAAGCGCCATGAAAAGCGGCAGCGATTGTATTGGCTTGAACAGCATTAAAAATGAAGCCAAAACAAATGGTGATCAATACTGAAAAAACCACTCCCAGCGAACGATTCTTCAGGGCCTTTTCAATATAGTAAGCCGGCCCTCCACGGTATCCGTCATCCGTTCGTTCTTTATAGATCTGCGCCAGAGTGCTTTCTACAAAAGCGGAGGCTGAACCGATCAGCGCAATAAGCCACATCCAGAAAACAGCACCGGGTCCACCTGTACCAACGGCAATTGCAACACCTGCCAGGTTCCCTGTACCCACCCGTGAGGCGGTACTCATACAAAAGGCCTGAAAAGAGGAGACGCTGTTTTTCCCACCTTCGGAACGGCCGTCAGCCAGTAACCGAACCATCTCCCCGAAAAGCGTAAACTGCACAAATTTGGAACGGACCGTAAAATACAATCCGGCTGCAATGAGTAACACGATTAAGACATAAGACCAAAGAAAATCATTGGACGCATTGATAAAAGCTACTGAATAATCGCTAAAAGTACTCATTAAGGATGTTAGCATAATTGATAAAAAAGGTAATGGATTTTAATGAAGCCACAAAAATACGTTTTATTATTAAAAAGGTGCCTATAATGGTGAATTATCAGCATATAAAATACGCTCACCTTTAATAGCGTATTCAAAATTTGCCTGCCCTCCTGCAAATTCAATGAACACAAATTGATTTTCACCTATTTTTCACCAGCAGCTATAACTCAAACACCAAACAATCCCCTCCTACTGCCCCAATACACCAAATTTCCATGATGAATCCCCAATTTTAAACCCACTCTAATCTGGCCTGTCTGTCGTTAATTTCCTGCGCCGCCATCGCCCATTCAACGCCTGTATCCTCCCTTCGCAGGCCAATAAAACCTTTCAGAAGATAGTTAATTCCATTTTGGATTTATCCGCTTATATTTAAATAAAAAAACAGCCTTTATGAAAAAAATTTGTTTTGCAATAGCACTGCTATTTTGTGGCCTGACCAGCCATGCACAAAAGAAAAGTGCCATTGATGCGCAAGTAACGCCCAACATCCTGAAAGGGCAGATGAATTTCTTTGCCGCTGATGAGTTGCAAGGTCGCGACATGGGATCTGTGGGTATTGATATCGCTGCAAGGTACCTGTCAACCACCATGCAAAGTTTTGGTGTATCCCCTTATAAGGAAGGAAAAGACGGCTATTTTCAACCCGTGGAATTGCAGGAATTCAAGGTGCCGAAAGTGCAGTTTGCAGTAGAAGGATTAACGGGCACTTCTGCCATTACCATGAATCAGAAAAATCTGAACTTTGACGGTGACGCCCTGTTTTTGGGCTATGCCACACCCGATGAATTCAAAGAGTCCCTCGTCAAAGGCAAAATCATTTTAACCTTTTCAGGCACAAAAACTGACCAAAGTATTGGAGCCGCAATGAAGCAATACCAAATACTGGAAGCCGCTGCAAAAAAAGCCGGCGCCAAAGCACTGGTACAGATTTTCAGGGGGGCAGTGACTGACTGGCATAAGCTTGACCATTATTTCAACAGCCCAAAAATGGTCGTTAAAGGACAGGTGCCGAGGGTAAGAAATGATTTCACCTCGATTTTCGTGTATGAAAACGACCAGCCTTTTCACGGCATTCTGGGGCAGTATTACAAAGTACAGCTGAAGGTGGATGCTTCTGGGCTACACATGGTTCAGGATGTTCCAGCAAAAAATGTCATTGGGATTGTGGAAGGAACAGACAGCAAGCTGAAGAATGAATATGTTATTTATACGGCCCACTATGATCACCTTGGTCTGGGAGAAAAAAATGCAGAGGGCGATTCCATTTACAATGGCGCAAGAGATAATGGTGCCGGCGTACTTTCCGTGCTGAATGCGGCTGCTTATCTGGCCAAACACCCCACCAAAAGATCGGCAATGTTCCTCTTTCTGACAGGCGAAGAGAAAGGCTTGCTCGGAAGTCAGTATTATGTTGAAAACCCAGTGATTCCACTAAAGCAATGTGTCTATGTGATGAATAATGACAATGGCGCCTGCAACGATAAAAGCATTATTACGATTGTAGGGCTGAACCGCACCACGGCAACGCCTCACTTCCTGAAGGCAGGAAAAACCTATGGACTCAAACCTATGGGTGACCCTACCAAAGAGGGCCTTTTCAGAAGATCTGACAATATTTCCTTTGCTGAAAAGGGGATTCCTGCCCCAACACTCAGCTTAGGCTTTACAGGTTTTGATGAAACGGTGATGCATTATTACCATCAGACCGACGATAATCCCGCAACCATTGACTATGATTACCTGACTAAATTTGTGCGAACTTATATTTACGCTGGCGCACTGATAGGCAACGACAAAAAAACACCTGAATGGACCGTTGGCGACCCGTATTTTAAGGCGGGGCAAAAATTGTATCAACCATAAAAGCTGACAATGCAAAATAAAAAAGGGGCTGTCGCATGACGCTTTTCATAAATCAAGACACCAGATCATCTTTATTCACGCTTCAATTTCCTCCGCACAAACTCCATATCTATTTTAAAAACCCTCTTTGGGGAAATGTCCCATTAGGACAATTTAAAACAGCTTCGGTTTATGGCTCAGCGAAAAACGACGGAATAAAACCTGGTGGCTAATTACGAAAAACGAATAATGCAACAGCCCCTTTACCTATGCTCTGAATATCTTAATCCAAAGCCTCCACAATCAAATTGTGGTTGGTATAAATACAAATATCTGCAGCAATGTGCAACGACTCCTCTACCATCTCTTTGGCCGTGAGGTTTGGCGCGTGTTTTTTCAAAGCCAATGCCGCCGACTGCGCATACATTGATCCTGAGCCAATCGTTGCCACACCATTGTCTGGCTCCAGCACATCACCCGTTCCGCTGATCACTAAAACCTCTTCTTTATTGGCGACAATCATCATGGCTTCGAGGCGGCGCAAATAGCGATCCATTCGCCAGTCTTTGGCCAGCTCAATCGCTGCACGTTTCATATTGCCTTTAAAAGCCCCAAGTTTTTCATCAAAGCGCTCCATAAGCGTGAAAGCGTCGGCAGTAGAACCTGCAAAGCCCAGAACAATCTTGCCATCCTGTAATTTACGGATCTTGCGAACGTTGCTCTTGGCCACCGTGTTACCCATCGTCGCCTGACCATCGGCACCAATCGCTACCTGACCATTATGCACAACGGCACATACCGTTGTTGATTTTATTTTTGGTAAACTCATGTTTTTCTTTTTTTATTTAACCAAAGCCATAGCATTGGCTTAACAGACATCACCTATTGCAATAGGTTGATGTGTTGGTTTAATGAATTCTTTCAGCAACTAAAAAAACCGCATATTTTCGCTCCCCAAAAGACCGCTTCATGCCACAATCTTCAAATCAAAAATTGTGGAAATATGTGTCATCCGTGGATCGAAAAACAGGGTTGAGCACCGCGGACGGTGCCCCCACAATTATCGGTTGTTTATTTAAACTTGCCCTTGAGCATCGCCAATTTGGCTTGCAAATCGCCGTCGGCAGATTGCTCCTGACGATTACTCCCCTGGCGTCCTCGTGGTCTTTCATTATTACGACCTTGATTGCGCCCTTGTTGCCCACTTCTTTCGTTGTTTCGCTGTCCCGATCTTTGACCACCTCGCGAAGGTTTTTCATTGCTGAAAGGATCCGACTTCATCGACAAACCAATACGTTTGCGGCCTTCATCCACCTCCATAACCGTAACCGTTACCTGCTGATGAACCTTCACCACTTTAGAAGGATCATCGACAAATTTATCCGACAGATGACTAACGTGCACCAAGCCATCCTGATGTACCCCAACATCTACAAAAGCACCAAAAGCAGTAATATTGGTCACAATACCTGGAAGTTTCATTCCCATTTTCAGGTCCTTGATTTCCGAGACATTTTCATCAAAAGAAAAAGCTTCAAACTGCTCACGCGGGTCACGGCCCGGCTTGTCAAGCTCCTGAATAATATCCTCAAGCGTTGGCATACCCACCGTTTCAGAAACATAGTTTTTCAGCACAATCTGCTTGCGCAAAGTGGCATCTTCCATCAGTTGCTTCACCGAAACCCCCAAATCTTTGGCCATCTGCTCCACGAGTTTGTAGCGCTCAGGGTGAACTGCTGAACTGTCCAAAGGATTTTTGGAATCGCGTACGCGCAAGAATCCTGCCGCCTGCTCATAAGCCTTTGGTCCAAGGCGAGGGACGCTTTTCAATGCCGAGCGGTTCGCAAAAGCCCCGTTCTCATTTCGGTATTTAATGATATTCTCCGCCAGGGAAGGCCCAAGGCCCGAAACGTAGGTCAGCAATTCTTTTGAAGCGGTATTCAGCTCTACCCCAACGGCATTTACACAAGAGGATACCGTATCGTCAAGGCCTTTCTTAAGAAGGGACTGATCCACATCGTGCTGATACTGGCCAACACCAATGGATTTGGCCTCAATTTTCACCAATTCCGCCAATGGGTCCATCAAACGGCGACCAATAGAAACAGCACCACGAACCGTAATATCGTGGTCAGGGAATTCCTTCCGAGCGACTTCCGAAGCAGAATAAATAGAGGCGCCACTCTCGTTCACCACTACCACCGTTACGTTCGGGATTTTCAGTTTTTTAACAAAGGTTTCCGTTTCGCGGGAAGCCGTTCCGTTGCCGATTGCGATGGCTTCCACATGGTATTTTGCAGCCCAGGCCATCACCGTTTGCTCCGCTTCAATTTTCTGACGTTGCCCACCAGTAGGGAAAATGACCGTGTGGTCTTCCAGTTTACCCTGTGCGTCAAGCATCACCACTTTACAGCCTGTTCGGAAGCCTGGGTCAATCGCCAGAACACGCTTCTGCCCCAAAGGAGAGGCCATCAGTAATTGGGCAATATTCTCCCGAAAAACGCGAATGGCTTCCTCATCCGCCGACAACTTGGTGGTCATGCGGATCTCCGTTTCCATAGACGGGCGCATCAAGCGTTTGTAAGCATCGCGGGTGGCCAGTTGTTGCTGCTCCCCAACGGCGCCTCCGCGGGTAACGAACATTTTCTCGAGGGTAAAAATCGCATCCCCTTCCTCAGGCGTAGATTCCAGGGTAATAATTTCCTCTTTCTCCGCACGGCGCATGGCCAAAATACGGTGAGAAGGCGCCGACTTCAAGTCTTCATCCCACTCAAAATAATCTTTATATTTTTCTCCGGCAGCTTCTTTCCCAGGAATCACACGGGCATGGAATCGCCCAGATTTCTGGAACAGCTCACGAATTTCGGCACGAGCTTCCTGGTCTTCATTCACCCACTCGGCCATAATATCCCTTGCTCCGGCCAATGCGGACTCCAGATCTTCTACGCCTTTTTCTTCATCAATGAAGGTTTGCGCCAAAGCCTCAAGGTCGAATTCTTCCTCTCCGAAAATCTTTTCCGCCAAAGGCTCAAGCCCCTTCTCGCGTGCAATGGTCGCACGGGTTCGGCGTTTAGGTTTGAAGGGCAAATAAATGTCTTCGAGTGCCGACATGGTTTCAGCCTCCATCAGCTGAGCGCGCAGTTCATCCGTCAATACTTCCAAATCCGTCATCGACTTCAAAATAGCCTCACGGCGCTTATCAAGCTCCCGAAGTTGCTCCATCCGATCCCTCACCGAGGCGATCTGCACTTCATCAAGTGTGCCGGTAACTTCCTTTCGGTATCGAGCAATAAAAGGTACCGTCGCACCTTCATCCAACAAGTTTGCCGTATTGGCCACCTGTTGTTCTGATATATTTAACTCCTGCGCAATGGTCAGGAAATATTGTTTTGACATGTTGGTATTTTTGAATGCTTAGTTTGCAAAAATAACCAAAAGGGGCAATGGTCAAAATCTTCATGCACAGTATTGCCTCAGAAATATTCGTTTTATGAGAAGTGTCGGTATGAAAAACAACCCTCTCAGGGCGAATTTTGCATGTTAACCACGCGATAAATCCTGTGGTGAGATTTTTTTCCCAATGAGGTACCTTCCTAAGCTAAAAAGGTCAATATTGGTCTTTTGGCGGACGCCCAAAACCACATAATCTTCCTTAATTTGCTGAAAAGAATAAAATGATGACCACCCTCGACCGACTAAAAAAACAATGGCAGAATATCCTGATCGGGATTTTCTTTGTCCTGATGCTCGTGCTTCCTTCATTTAGAATGTTTGTTTCCAGTAATTTTCAGCGACTGTTACTGCAATCGAGGATTCTTCAGCCTGAAGAAGTACAGGCTTCCGCAGCCCTGCCGAGGGTTCCCTATCAGTGGAGCATCACCGATCAGGCAGGAAAAGAAGTGCCCATGAGCCAATTCGAAGGAAAAACAATCTTTCTGAATTTTTGGGCGAGCTGGTGCCCTCCCTGCGTGGCTGAGCTACCGGATATTTTGTCGCTGATGGAAAAAACTGACCGTTCAAAAGTCGCCTTTATTCTGCTGAATATGGACCGGAAAACCGAAGCCCTTGAGCGGTTCATGAAAAAGAAAGGCTATGATTTTCAGTATTACCGCATGCATTCCCCGCTGCCAGAGCTCCTGCAAAGCCAGTCATTGCCGACCACTCACATTATATCTCCCGAAGGGAAATTGCTGACCACCAAAAAGGGCATGGCCTATTATGATACGGAGCACTTTAAAAATTACCTTGAAAACGGGGGAAGATAGTCTTTAACAAGAAAGAACAGCTTTTTCAGCAGGGATCAAGGGCTTATTTTTGCGAAATCGGTGTTTTTATACCATTATTGCAAAGAGGACCATCATTGCTACTGTGTCAGTAAAAATAAAAAATCTAACCCGAACATTTGGCCAACAAAAGGCGGTCAATAATATTTCCTTCGAGGCGCATCCTGGGGAAATCCTGGGATTTCTCGGCCCGAACGGTGCGGGGAAATCCACCACCATGAAAATCGCCACAGGCTACCTGAGCCCTACCGAAGGCACCGTGGAGGTTTGTGGGATTGATGTGGTGAAACACCCCCTGAAGTCGCGATCAAAAATTGGCTACCTGCCCGAAAGCAACCCGCTGTACTATGAAATGTATGTGCATGAATACCTGCGTTTCGCCGGAAAGCTACATGGCCTGAAGGGCCCCTATCTATCCAAAAGAATCCATAAGGTGATTTCCCTTTGTGGGCTGGAGCGGGAGCAGAACAAAAAAATCGGTCAGCTTTCAAAAGGCTATAAACAGCGCGTGGGGCTTGCTCAGGCGTTTATTCATGACCCAGAGGTGCTTATTCTTGATGAGCCCACCACAGGCCTTGACCCCAACCAGTTGATTGAAATTCGGCAACTGATAAAAACGGTCGGCAAAGACAAAACGGTAATCTTTTCCTCCCATATTATGCAGGAGGTCCAGGCACTTTGCGACCGTGTGATTATCATTGATCAGGGAACAGTACTCACCGACCACCCCATTGATCAGCTTCAATATAAAGCCGACGAACAACATATATTACTGGAAACACAATTTGAGGCCGACCTCTCCCCGATTCAGGAAATAGATGGTGTGGATCAGATCGAGGAAATTTCTCCTTTGAATTACCGCATCATTGCACATAGCAACCAGGATTTGCGCTACTTCATTTTTAAAGTTTGCGCACAACAGAACATCCCCTTGGTGGGGCTTGCTCAGGAGAAATGGTCCATAGAAAAAACTTTTCAGGCCCTTACAGCACATTAATACTGAGTGGCTATTTGCCCACAGATTAGGCAGATATTCACAGATCATTTTTTCGGTCCATCACTATTTCGGGCATCTCGCCTGGAATCGCCCGATGGTTGCAGGCTATAATGCTTGACTCAAAGCCCCCTTTCAATAGAAGAGGACAAACCAAAATAAGGTAAAACTAACTATAAATCATGCTTCAGATATTTGCTAAAGAAGTAAAAAATTTCCTCAGCTCCCTGATTGCCTATATGGTGATGGGGGTGTTTCTGGTCATCACCGGGCTGATCGTCTGGGTTTTCCCAGAAACGAACGTCCTCAGTTATGGCTATGCTGAACTTGGCCCGCTTTTCAATCTTGGCCCCTATGTACTTATGTTCCTCATTCCAGCCATTTGCATGCGCACATTTGCTGAAGAAAAGAAAACAGGAACCCTTGAGCTTTTGCTTACCAAACCCCTGAGCGACCTGCAAATCATCTTGGGGAAATTCACCGCCTCCTGGTTCCTGGTGCTTTTGGCCATCCTGCCCACGAGCATTTATTGCTACTCCCTTTATCACCTGGCGTCGCCTGTGGGCAACATTGATTCCGCAGGCATAACAGGCTCCTATTTTGGGCTGATCCTCCTTGCGGGCGTATTCACAGCCTTTGGCGTACTGGCCTCCTCCATTTCCGAAAATCAGATTATCGCCTTTATTTTGGCTGTTTTTATGTGTTTCATGATGTATGCTGGCTTTGATTCGATCAGTAACATCAACATCTGGAGCGATTATTCCCCTATCATTGCACAATTGGGTTTACTGTCCCATTATCAGGGAATGAGTAAAGGACTGATCGATTCGAGAGATCTGTTTTATTTTTTAACAGCTATGATCGTTGCTTTGCAACTGACACGCATGAGCCTTGGAAGTAGAAAATGGTAGATTTTAAAAAGAAATTCCACAGTCTAAAAGTCAGAGATATTCTGATTACTTTGATTGTCATTATGCTGGCCACCAACCTGAATCTGCTGGTGAGCAAGCACTTTTTTCAGGTGGACCTGACCTCAGAGGGACGTTACACCCTTAGTAACGCCACAAAAAATATTCTTAAAAAGCTGGATGATATCGTGTATGTTGATGTGTACCTCGATGGTGATTTCCCGGCAGGATTCAAGCGCCTGCAAACCAGTATCGAGGAAACGCTTGACGTTTTTCATTCCTATGCGGGGGATAAAATCCAGTACCGGTTCATTGACCCTTCTTCAGCAAAAAGCAGCCGGTCAAAAAACGAGTATTATCAATACCTGGCCAATATGGGCATTCAGCCCACCAATATCCATGCGACGGAAAATGGCAAGAAGATCGAAAAAATCATCTTCCCAGGGGCTATTATTTCCTACGGCGGTAAAGAGCTCGGCGTCATGCTTTTTAAGGGCAACAAATCAGCGCCACCGCAGGAGCGTCTAAATCAATCCGTGGAAGGAGTGGAATATGAACTGATTTCGAGTATAAAAAAACTGACACAACGAAAGCGCAAGCATGTGGCGATTTTGAGCGAAGACAGTCATATTCGTCCCAATGAATTGGCGGGGCTTCAGGCATGTCTGAAAGACAACTACGAGCTCACCATTTCCACCCTGCAACAGTTACCAAACCTGATGCCTTTCGATGCCGTGCTCTTACTCCGTCCGAAATCCAGCTACATTCCACGTCAGGAATATGAACTTGACCAATATGTAATGAATGGTGGTAAACTGCTCGTTTTTGGCGAAGGGTTTAAAATTGATACCGACAGCCTTAAATCAAGCGGACGCGCCTTCGCCACGCCTATTCAGGGCGGTATTGACAATTTGCTTTTCAAGTGGGGCATCAAAAAAGATGGCAACATCATTCAGGACCTGAATGCCGGAACCTATCCGATAGTTACCGGAAATATGGGAGATCAGCCTCAAATTCAGCTGATGCCTTTCCCCTATTATCCATTGATCAATCAGTTTGGGAAAAACCCGATTGTCAATAACCTTGACGCCATCAAGATGGATTATGCCTCGGCACTGGATACCGTGAAAGTTGCCGGCATCCGAAAAACGCCACTGATGTTTTCATCACCATATTCACGGACCGTTCAGGCTCCGGTACTTATTGAATTGACCAATATGCGTGGGCAAATTGACCCGAAGAAATTTAATCAGGGGCCCTTCGCTACGGCTTATCTTTTGGAGGGGAAATTCACCTCTATTTATAAAGACCGGTTCCTGCCGGGATTTGCCAATTCAAAAACTTTCAAAGCGGAAACCGCCGACAACAAAATAATGGTGGTAGGTGATGCCGATATTTTGCTGAATAAAATTAACCCCCGAGATGGGCAGCCGGTTCCGCTTGGTGTAGATCCGTACAGTCAGCAGGATTACGCCCATGCCGATTTTATTAAAAACAGCCTGAGTTATTTACTTGATGACAATGGGATTATTATCGCCAGAAACAAAACACTGAAAATCCGTCCGTTGGACAAGGTGAAGGTGCTCGAAGAACAGACCTTCTGGCAGACCCTCAACATTGCCTTGCCTGTACTTTTGATACTCCTCCTTGGAGTGATCTGGTATTTTGTCCGTAAACAACGCTATTCAAAATTTTAATCCATGCGTACCAACACACAATTACTGATCATACTTATTGGGCTAATCGCCTGGCTGGTGATTGACCTGACGATGGATTTCGGTAAAAAAACCGAATTTGCCAATTTACAGGAATTTGCCGTAACGGATACTGCCGATATTCAGTCCATCACGATCCAAAACCAACAACAGGTGTCCTATCTCAAAAGGGAACAAAACTCCTGGACGATCAACAATAAACCTGCTGAAGATGGCATGATTAAGGTGCTCCTGAGCATTTTGCATCAGGTAAAAGTAAAGCGTCTGGTGCCTAAAAATGAAGTTCAGCAGGTTAATGCCACTTTGCAGAAGAGGGGAATTCAGGTAACTGTAAATACCGATGGCAAGGACTTTTCCTTTGTTACCGCTGGTAACCAGGACCGCACGGTTTCCTATGGCCAGATTGATGACCAAAGGCCAGCGACTCTTTACCTGCCAGGCTACAACAGTTATGTTACTGGAATTTTTGAGGTACAGCCCAACGATTGGCGACACCGCGCAATCTTCCGCAGCAGTGCCCATTCACTGAAATCTGTCACGGTTTCCTATCCGAACAACCCCGCTGAAGGCTTTACCATCCTGCCCGACGAACAAAAGTGGAAGGTGGATCACTACCCGGCAGCCGACCCGAAAAAAATCTTTGAATACCTCTCGCAGTTTGGTTATTTTCAGGTGGATCAGTATATCGATAAAGGGCAGGTTCCCCAGGTGGATGAATTACTTCAAGGTAAGCCATCGCTTGTACTGACCATTGATGATATCAACCCTCAACAAAAGGGAACGCTCGAACTCTTTGAGACCCCTACCAAAGAAAAGCTGATGGCCGGTTTACTCAACCATCAGCAAATTGTGCTGATTGATAAAAAGCGTGTTACGGGTATCTTCAAGAAGAAACAGGACTTTAAAGCCGACAGCAGCAAATAGCCTTTCGGGAACATCACATTTAACAAGCACCTTCATTTGGAGGTGCTTCTTTTTTGATATAATTCTGCGGATTTACTTCGGTTTACTCCTACACATCGTTAAATTAAGTAAAGAACAAAGCTTAATACAGCCATGACGACAAACAACATCAAAGACCTACTGGAGCAAATGTGGCGGGATTATTCCACCATGAATCCGCAGGCCTACCGCATTTATCACAGCCTGCTGGAGAAGGAGGACAAGATTGTCAATGACCACATTGCCCTCCGTACCTTCAATGATCCGCGCATAGGCATCGACGTCCTTAAAAAGCCCTTTGTCGAAAGCGGATATGTATATAAAGGGGAATACCATTTTACGGCAAAAAAACTGTATGCCCAGCACTTTGAACACCTTGACCCACTGATGCCGAAGATTTTTATCTCGGAACTAAAGCTCGAAGAATTTTCTGATGAGCTGCAACAGACCGTCCGGGGGCTTATCGACCAAGTGCCCGAAGAGCTTTATCAGCGGTTCGATTTTGTGAATATTGGCCGACCGTGGGATTTGGATTTCAAGACCTACGAAAAGCTGCTCGCAGAAAGTGAATATGCCGGATGGGTATCGGCTCATGGCTTCCGCCCGAATCACTTCACGATTTTCGTTAATCATTTAAAATCCATCCCTTCGCTTCGTGGAGTGAATGATTTCATCAAACGCATGGGCTTTAAGCTTAACGACAGCGGAGGGGAGATCAAAGGCTCTAAGGAAGTGATGTTACGACAATCCTCCACACTTGCTGATCGTGTGGCTGTGGCCTTTAGTGATGGTGAGCACGAGATTCCGGCTTGTTACTATGAGTTTGCTTACCGTTACCCCAAAAGCGATGGCGTGCTATATACCGGCTTTGTGGCGCAGTCTGCGGATAAGATTTTTGAGAGTACGAATAAAAGTCAATAAATGAAAAAAAGGGCACTGAAATTAATCAGTGCCCTTTTTGTTGTCTTTAAACCTCAACTTAATCTACATTATCATGCAGAAAACGGTTGTTGTTTGAAAGTTTGTTATTTGAATTCACCTGATAACGCGAACGTTGCTCTTCTTCCTGTTGCGTACTTGGCGTAGGATTCAAAGGCGCATTACGGCGCATATAGGCAGGTTTGGAAATCAATTCCTTATAGTCTTCTTCTTCGTCATTGCGTGGCACCTGATGCCCTTGCATTTCCAGCTCACGACGACGGCGGTCAGCTTCAAGTTTTCTGCGACGTTCCGCCATGATATCTACATCTGTAAATCCGGCTTCATTGCGCTTCACCTCGATCGTCTTGTCGTCATCACGCAAATCGTAAGTAACAAACGGGCTGCCTTCTGGCTCCTTGGATTCCACTACTGGAGGGATTCCAAAACCGTTAGGATTGGTCAGTTCCGTTGGCGCTTCTTTTTTCTCAATTTCAATTTGCCCTACAATCGGGGCAGCTTGCGGCTGTGCTATTGGCTGCTGCTGTTGCTGTTGCTGTACCGGCTGCGCCTGAGGAACAGGAGCTGCTACGGGCTCAGGAACAGCGTTTGTCATGTTCACTACCTGTTCGTGCGCTACTGGCTCAGCAGGAATTTGCTCCGCAACGGGTGTCGGAGGCGTAACAACAGTAGCCTGCTGAGGTTCAACCACTTCAGTAGCTACTGCCTGACGGCCTGCTACATCAGCAATTTTTTTTTTAATTTCATCAACTGCAGGATGATCTGCCTCTCCAGAATTTTGCTCATCGTCAAAACCGGTAGCAATCACCGTAACACGGATCTTCTCTCCCAACTCAGGAACAATTCCGTGACCCCAGATGACATCATCAGCATCCTCGCCGGCACGCTCCTGAATAAATTCAGTGATGTCCGCCAATTCCTGCATATCTAATTCCGCATCTTCACCAGACATGATCGACAATAGCACACGGCGTGCGCCACGAATGTCGCGGTTGTCCAATAATGGAGAAGCAATGGCCATTTCTGCTGCACGCAAGGCACGATCTTCACCGTGAACCTCTGCAGAACCCATTACCGATGCGCGAGAATCTTTCATGACAGTTTTAACATCCTCAAAATCGACGTTAATCTCAGCATGTACAGAAATGATCTCTGCGATAGATTTAGACGCTGTGGTCAGGATCTCATCTGCTTTAGCGAAAGCTTCACGAACTTTCATGTTCGAGTAGATGTCTTTCAGCTTATCGTTCAAGATAACGATGACCGTATCACAATATTTTTTTAGCTCTTCGATTCCTTCCTGGGCACGACGCTGTTTTGAACGCCCCTCAAACTTGAATGGGAACGTAACAATACCAACGGTAAGGATGTCCATTTCACGGGCAACTTCAGCAATAACCGGAGCTGCTCCAGTACCTGTACCTCCACCCATACCAGCGGTAATAAACACCATTTTGGTATGCTCGCCAAGCAATTCGCGAATCTCATCTTTGTTTTCCTCCGCTGCCTCACGGCCACGTTCAGGTTTTGCTCCGGCACCCAAACCGGCAGTCAGACCAACGCCAATTTGAAGTTTGTTAGGAACAGGGTTATTTTTCAATGCCTGTGCATCGGTATTACACACGATAAAATCAACATCGGTAATACCGAGATTGTACATGTGCTTCACGGCGTTTCCGCCGCCACCACCGACACCAATCACCTTGATGATCGACGATTTCTCTACGGGTATATCAAAAGTATAGGAAGTATCACTCATTATGCTATCTCTTTATTGCTGTAAAACAGCCCTTTTTTTTCTAATAATAAAAACCTCAAGGCTTAAACCTCTTCATCTTCGACCAAAAAAGTTCTCACCTGATTGAACAGCTTATTGAACACGTTGGTCTTTTTCTCTGGCTCCGGTGCCGCTGCCTGAGGTTGTGGTTGCGCCACTGGGCGGGTCGTTCTTCGCCCTCCCTGGTGGGTGGTTGTCGTTGTGGTTGCTGTTCTTGCTGCAACAGGTGCAGGACGAACAGGCTCCTGCTCAATAGGGGCAGGCTGTACAACGGCAGGTTCACTCACCTGTGCTTTCTTCGATCGGATTCTGATGTATCGATCCTGACGCTCATCAATGGATCTGAAACCTGCCAAAACCAATCCCATTGCGGTGGCAAAGATTGGGCTTTTCACCTCTTCGGTTTCACTTTTGCCAAGGTACTCGTTCGGGTATCCGATCCGTACTTCGAGGCCTGTCATGAGTTCCATCAGTGGTTTCAGGTTATGAAGCAAAGCCCCACCGCCTGTAATGACGATTCCTGCGGAAAGTTGCTTGGCGCAACCGCTATCCAGAATATGGTGATGGATCAGCTCAATGATTTCTTCCATTCTTGAACCAATCACACTTGAGAGGTTTTTCACGGAAATATCCTTGCTTGCCCGTTCACGAAGACCTGGGATAGTCACCAATTCGTATTCCGAAGCTTCATCGGGCATGGCCGAACCAAATTTGGTCTTCAGTGCCTCTGCTTGCTGGGTCATCACCTGCAAACCTTGTTTGATATCATCAGTGATAATATTACCTCCCAAAGGAATGACTGCGGTATGTCGGATAATATTATCATGGAATATAGCGATGTCCGTTGTTCCACCACCAATATCGACCAAACAAACACCTGCTTCCTTCTCCTCTGAACTCAAAACGGCCATTGCGGATGCCAAAGGTTCAAGGATTAACTCCCCTCTTGTCAGTGCTGCTTGCTCAACACATTTATCAATATTTTTAATTGCGGTGGTTCTTGCCGTAATGATATGGAAGTTACCTTCAAGCTTGATGCCCGTCATACCAACAGGGTCACTCACCGACTCGTTATGGTCTACCACATAATCCTGTGGCATGGCGTGAATAATCTCACAACCGGGCTGCACCACAAGGCGGTGCATATCGTTCTGAAGATTTTCTACATCTTCTACAGAAATAACCTCCTCAGAATTTTCACGGGTAATCGACCCATGCTGAAAGCTACTGTTGATGTGTTGCCCTGCAATACCTACATTCACTTTGGAGATATTGACATTGGATTCTTTGGAGGCCTGACTGATCGCCTTTTCAATGGCTTCAGTGGTACGGTCAAGATTACTGACAATCCCACGGATTACACCGTCGGAAATTGCCTTGCCCACACCGAGTACTTCAAGCTTCCCATTTTTATCTTTGCGCCCAACAACCGCGCATATCTTTGTTGTCCCGATATCTAATCCGACAACAATTTTCTCTGTACCTTCCATTTACCGCAATTTATTTTCAGGAGGAATAACCTCTGTAATCAATTGATATTATCAAAAAAAGACCATTCTGTCTATAAGTAATAAAAGTAATTCATTATTCACAAACTATTTGATCTTTATATTTTAAATTGATTTTATCATATACCCCCCAACCTTTAGAGGGGATGACATAATCATAATAGGCTTTCAATTTTTTGAGCTTTTCGTCAATGGAAACGGGTTTCCCGAAGACGATCCGCTCGCCCCCCACTTGGGGGTACATCGTGATCTGGCAATCCTGATCCACATGCAACTGAGCAATCTGCGCCCGCAAAAAACGGTCGTTATGGATATCGGTTACCAAGTCCAGCAGCTCTTTGCGATATTTCAAAGTATCCTGATTTTGCAGGATAATTTTATCGACAAAAGCGCCATCAATCAATAAGACCCTTGCCGTGAATTTATCAGAAGTTGGCAACAACTCCCGGTGTTCACTCAGGTAGGCATCTTTGGCCACCGGCCGAATTAATCGCGCCATCAGCCGTTTTTGTTCCACATCAACGTAAAGGTCACCATCATAATCCCGACTGACATCCGCTTTCGAAACAAAAGGATGATCTTTGATTCGGCTCTCCAGCTGTCGCAGGTTTACCTTGCCATTTTCCACCCCCAAAAGCTGTTCCCTGCCTTTGTCCGTCATCAAACGTTCGACCTCCTTATCATTGATAAAGAACTGGTCAAAAGATTTATCTACATTGATTTTCACATGGTTTACAGGCCTTTCACTTGGACGCACAATTACCAAAAAATACCCCAGGCCAGCCACTACAGCAAACAGGATTATTTTGGGAATCAGCTTTAATTTTATCCGACCGCTCATGTATTAAATTCTCCGTATGTTAATCTTAAAATATACTGCAAAGCGCCCTAAAAACCCTTCTACATCAAAATATAAGACGATTTTTAAAAAAGAGGAACTGTTCATTTATTATTCGGATAAAAAAAATCGAAGGCAGTGCCTCTTCATTATTATAACCCTTAACAAATCAACTACTTAGCCAATTCATTTTCAAAAATCGCTTTGATTGGCAGAACCAAACGATCGATATCTCCCGCTCCGAGGGACATTAACAGGCTGGGCTGATCCAAGATAATTTGTGGCACACAATCCGCCTTTTTCAGAATTGCACAATCACAATTTTTCATCATTTTTTTTATAGCCGCTGAAGTCACCCCTTCTATCGGTTGCTCCCTTGCCGGGTAGATGTCCAAGAGGTAAACTTTGTCTGCTTTCGACAGCGCCTCGGCAAATTCCGCCATAAAATCCTTTGTTCGGGAAAAAAGATGGGGCTGAAACAAAACCGTCAGTGGTCGTTCGGGGAACAATGCCCGCACCGACCTGATCGCAGCCTCGATTTCTTCCGGATGATGGGCGTAATCGTCGATATATACCGCTTGCTCTTGCTGTACAATATATTCGAAACGACGCTTGACCCCACTGAAACTTTCCACACCATGTTTCACCTGATCGGGAGTAACGCCATTTTGCAAGGCAATCGTGATGGCCGCCAACATATTTTCAACATTATGAAAACCGGCCACCTTGAGGATGAGCCCCGCTATTCGAAGATCGTCAGCAACATAATCAAACACAAAACAACCATTGGCCACATGTACATTCTGGGCATGCACCGCCCCGCGATCAAGACTATAGTCAATCACCTTTAAATCCGGACGGTGATCTGCGAGCGAACGGATCGACTCATGAATGACCAGTCGCCCATTTTCTGGAAGGCGGTCAATATATATGCTGAAAGCCTCCAAAAGTGCCTCATGTGTTCCGTAGATATCCAGGTGATCGGCACCTGCGGAAGTAATAATGGCCTCATCGGGAAACAGTCGGTGAAAGGAGCGATCAAACTCATCGGCTTCCACCACACACTTCACCTCATCGGTGCCTTCAGGCAATAACAAATTAGACTGATAATTGACACTGATCCCACCCAAAAAAGCGGCGGTGTCCACTTTGGCGTCTGTCAGAAGGTGTGCCAACATCGTGGAAGTAGATGTTTTCCCGTGTGTACCGGCAACGCCTATCGTATGTAACTGCTGCGTAATTAAGCCCAGCACCTCAGACCTTTTATAAAGGCGATGCCCCTGCTGCTGCAAATAAACCAGCTCTTGGTGATCGGCAGGAATAGCTGGGGTATAAATCACAAGGCTGCCCTCCTGCTTTGCCTTTACTGCTGCAGGAATCTGTTCGACATCTTCTGCATAATGAATCCGCATCCCCTCTGCTTCCATTTGCAAAGTCAGTGGGCTTTGGGTCTTGTCATAACCGGACACCTGTGCCCCCTGATGCTGATAGTAACGAGCGAGCGCACTCATACCGATCCCTCCAATTCCAATAAAGTAAACGGTACCGAATTTATTCGTTTTCATCTATGATTCTATAATGCGTTCAACCTGATCAACAATGTCAGCCGTAGCAGAAGGCCTGCCCTGCGCCTTTATGGCCGTGCCAAGTGCCTGCTGTTTTGCAGCATCGGCAAGAAGGTCGAGGGTAACAGTCGCCAGCGATTGCTTGGCCTCCACATCTTTGACCATCAGTGCGGCATTTACATTCACCAACTGCAAGGCATTCTGTGTCTGATGATCCTCAGAAACATTCGGTGACGGCACAAAGACAGTCGGCTTGCCCACCAGGCACAATTCAGAAACAGAAAGTGCTCCGGCGCGGGAAATCACCACATCTGCAGATGCATAAGCCAAATCCATTTCACGGATAAATTCATGGGGGTGAATCCCCGCTGTATCCATTTGGGAAAGTTGCGCCTGTATGTTGCTGAAATAAAATTTACCGATTTGCCATAACACCTGAACCCCTGCCTGCTGATATTTATTCACATCCTGCAGCATGGTCTCGTTGATCGTCCGCGCCCCAAGGGATCCGCCCAAAATCAACAATACCGGCTTTGTAGCAGAGAGTCCGAAATGTGCAAGTCCCGCTTCACGCTTACTTTCTGCCCCGATAATATCAGAACGCACCGGATTACCCGTAATCACGATCTTCTCTTTCGGAAAAAAGCGCTCCATATTGGGCGTTGCTACACAAACGGCATCCACTTTATCGGCGAGCCATTTGTTCGTCAGGCCCGCAAAAGCATTCTGCTCCTGTATCAGTGTAGGGATATTCATTCGGGTGGCCATTTTCAACAATGGTCCTGAAGCATACCCGCCAACACCAATGGCTACCTGCGGCTTAAAATCTTTAATAATGCGTTTAGCTTTCATCATGGAACTGATGAGCTTGAAAGGAAAGGCCAAATTATCCAAAGTCAGCTTGCGCTGAATACCACTGATCCAGAGCCCTTCGATTTTGTAACCGGCCTCGGGAACTTTGGTCATCTCCATACGGCCTTGCGCGCCTACAAACAGAATAGACACCTTGGGGTTTCGCTTCTTGATCTCGTTGGCGATAGCGATAGCTGGGTAGATATGTCCTCCGGTACCACCTCCGCTAATAATCACCCGTTCAAGGGGAGTTGACTGGTTCATTTTGGTTATAATTATAACTTCGAGAAATTTTTTTCATGGCAAATTACGATACTGCAATAGGAATACCAAAAAAAAGGCATCATTGAATGATGCCTTTTTTATTATATGAAAAAGATGAATTAAAATACACTTTTCTTTATGTTCTCATGCTGAATTTTTTTGAACCCATTCGTACGGGTGCAGTCTTCTGCTCTTCAGTATCACCTTCTTCAACTTCAAAGTCAGGTGTTTCAGCACTGCGGCTTACACCCAAAACAATTCCTATAGAAGCACCAATAAATAATAGAGAAGATCCCCCCATACTAATCATAGGCAAAGGTAAACCGGTAACAGGCAACAAGCCCACGGTTACCCCCATATTCAGGAAGGCCTGAAAAACAATACTGAACCCAATGCCCGCCGACAATAAGCCGCCAAAGGGCTGTTGGGTATAGGTTATCTGCGCAAAACATCGCCACAGAAAAAGCAGGTAAACTGCAATAACGAGGAAGGCGCCAAAGAGCCCATATTCCTCGATGATGATGGCAAAAATGAAGTCGGAGTAAGGGTGCGGCAGGAAGTTTTTCTGCTCACTGTTCCCCGGCCCCAGACCAGTAACCCCTCCATTACCAATAGCCACATAACCCATTTTCGACTGAAAGCTCGCCTGTGTTGGGTCATGTACAGCCTCCCAGTATTTTTCAACCCGACTAATGGCCGTATTTCCCCTTGACCCGAAGGCATAAACGATGGTTACTGCCATCGGAATGACCACACAACAAATCAGGAATGGTTTCATCAGCGGCACACGACCAACAATCATCATCACCCCGACAGTCATCAATACCATCATGGCGGTAGAAATATCCGAGAGTCCAATAAGCCCCACAGGGATCAGGGAGAAGATCAAAAACTTAATTGTAAACGGCCAGCTGCCTTTGCTTTCTGCCTGATTCTGATGGCGGGCCAGCATGGCAGAAAGGAAGATCAGCAATGCCAGTTTGGCAAAATCGGCAGGTTGGACGGTTACCCCAAAAATACTGACCCAACGTTTGGCCTCATTCAGTGAAGAACCGATCACTTGCCCTAAAATCAGAAAGGCAATAGAGAAAATATAGAGCAGGCCATTGACTTTCCTAAACCAGCGATAATCAAAACGATGAAAGATATACATGGCCCCCAATCCGAAAATAAATTTCAGTCCGTGGGAATAAAGGTAGTGCTCTGTATTGCCATGCATTTTCTTGAAGGCAAGGGTACCAGTAGCACTATACACAGAAAGGATACTTACAAAAGTCCAAAACAGCACACAACCCAAAATATATGGGTCGCCGCTGATTCTCCAGTTTTCGTAATAGAGTAATTTCGAACTAATCCTCTTCAGTAACTTCATCTATATCAATATTTTGAATAGTTCATACTTTATTTTCCATGGCCAAAACAGCCTGACGAAAACAATCGCCACGATGCTCATAGTTGTCGAATAAATCGAAGCTTGCACAGGCAGGCGAAAGCAACACAACATCCCCATTATCAGCCAATTGCTGAACTTTCAATATACAATCTTCAAGATTATTTGTATCGAAAACAGGTAATTTATCTGAAAAGAAATCCAGCAAAGGCTGATTGTCTGCTCCAAGGCAAACCAAAGCCTTTACATGCTGCTCTACCAGAGAAGCAATCAACTGATAATCATTACCTTTATCCTTTCCTCCGGCTACCCAGACGATCGGTTGTTTAAAGCTGTCCAATGCATACTTTACAGCATCAACATTGGTCGCTTTGGAGTCATTGTAATACGCTACTCCATTGATATTGGCCACAAACTCCAGGCGATGAGCCACCGCAACAAAAGACTTCAGGCCTTGTCTGATCTCACTTTTGTTCAATCCTGCGTGCTGCGCCAACAATACTGCTGCCATCGCATTCTGCACATTATGAGGCCCCTGAATGGTCAGTTCGTCAAGTTCAAATTCAAAATTTGCTGAAGGAATTACCATCCGGTCTGTTTCCACAAAAGCCGAAGCACTTCTCGATGACAGGCTGAAGGTTTTCAGGTTGGCTTCCACTTTGCCTTTTTGCAACCCCTCGGCAATGGCTTCGTCTTCCTTGAGCACTATCAGCGGATGATCCACCGTCATGTTCTGAGCAATACGCATTTTGGAAGCGATATAATTTTCCATCTTATGATCATAGCGATCAAGATGATCGGGCGTAATATTGGTAATCACGGCGGCATCGGCCTTGAACCTGTACATGCCGTCGAGCTGAAAGCTACTCACCTCCAGGACATACCAGTCAAATTCATCAGCAATAACCTGCTGCGCCAGGGAGTAACCCACATTGCCCGCCAAACCAACTTTATATCCTGCAGATTTCAACAGGTGATAGGTCAGCATGGTGGTGGTGGTTTTTCCATTGGTTCCAGTGATCGCCAAAAACCGCGCTTTGGTAAACTGAAAAGCAAATTCAAGCTCACTGATCACCTGAATTTCTTTGGCCACCAATTGCTGAATCAGTGGCGCAGTATCAGGAATTCCGGGGCTTTTCACCACTACATCCGCCGCCAAAATTTTCGCTTCGGAATGTTGTGCCTCCTCATAGATCACACCCGCAGCAGTCAGGGTATCTTTGCGCTCCTGTGTAATTTTTGAAAGGTCAGAAAGGAACACTTCATAACCTTTCGCTTTCCCGAGCAATGCCGCCCCAACACCGCTTTCTCCGCCTCCTAAAACAACTAACTTTTTCATGTTAGCGAACTTTTAAGATGGTTAATGAAATCAGTGCAAACAAGATCGCCACAATGAAAAAGCGCATCACAATTTTTGCTTCTTTAATGCCTTTTTTCTGATAGTGGTGATGGATCGGCGCCATCAGGAAGATCCGTTTCCCAGTACCCGTTTTGCGTTTTGTGTATTTGAAATAGCCTACCTGCATCATGACCGAAAGGCTTTCAATCATAAAGATGAAACATACCACCGGCAACAAAAATTCTTTACGAATAGCAATGGCCAGTACGGCAATAATTCCTCCAATGGCCAACGATCCCGTATCACCCATAAATACCTGTGCCGGAAAAGCATTATACCACAAAAAGCCAATACATGCCCCGGTAAAGGCCGCAAGGAAAATCACCAGCTCGCCAGAATGCGGGATATACATGATATTGAGATAATTGGAAAAGATCACATTCCCCGACAGGTAGGTGAATATCAGTAAAGTGGTGGACGATATGGCGGAGGTACCCGCTGCGAGCCCGTCAATTCCATCCGTCATATTGGCACCATTGGACACCGCAGTGATAATAAACGTAACGGCCAATACAAAAATAATCACTTCGAACCCTTTCGGCAGGAATGGAATTAAATCTGAATAAACGATATCATTGTCCTTCACAAATGGCATCGTCGTTTTTGTAGATTTAATATCTTTATAGGAATCAGTTACCGTTGTTACCGGCTGACCTTCAGCGCCGTAATATTGCCTTACCTCCACATCAGGGTGATAAAACAACGTCAGGCCGACGATCAAGCCAATCCCCACCTGCCCTACAATTTTAAAGCGACCAGCGAGGCCCTCTTTATTTTTACGGAAGACCTTGATATAATCATCCAAAAAGCCGATCCCGCCAAGCCCAAGGGTAGTAATGAGCAATACTATGATATAAATATTGGTCAGATTAGCGAAAAGCAACACAGGAATTACAATGGCTGAAATGATAATCAGTCCACCCATTGTAGGTGTACCGGCCTTCTCTGATTGCCCATCGAGCCCGAGCTCGCGAACAGTTTCACCAATCTGTAATGACTGTAATTTTCGGATGATTCTTTTTCCGAAGGTAATGGTAATAATCAAAGAGACGATCATGGCCATTGCAGCCCTGAAAGTAATGTAGTTAAATAATGAGGCGCCAACAAGGTCAAACTCTTTATTTAAGAAATTGAATAAATGGTATAGCATCCGAAAAATCGGTTAGTAATTTTCTAAATCAATAATTTAATTTTTGCACAAGAAACTCCTGCCTGATGTTAAACCAGAATTTCCTGTAATATTTCGCCGTCGTCAAAGTGGTGTTTCACCCCATTGATCTCCTGATAATCTTCATGGCCTTTCCCAGCAACAAGCAAAATATCTTTTGGTCCGGCAAGCATATTTGCCGTACGAATGGCCTCTTTCCGATCCAGAATCTGCAAGGCTTTTGGTCGCATGGTGATGGTCAAGCCCGCCTCCATATCTTTTAAAATCTGCGCAGGGTCTTCCGTCCTTGGATTGTCCGAAGTCATCACTACCTTGTCTGAATATTTAGCTGCAATAGCTGCCATTTCAGGGCGCTTGGTTTTATCGCGATCTCCGCCACAACCCACCACAGCGATAATCTGCTGATTGTCCTGACGCACCGCCTGAATGGTTTTCAATACATTTTCCAGCGCATCAGGCGTATGGGCATAATCTACAATCGCCACTTTATTTAGCGGATTTGGAATGAGCTGAAAACGCCCCTTTGCCCCCTGAAGCATGGAAAGTTCAAGCAAAATCTCCTGTGTTTCCACTCCGAGTAATTTTGCCACACCGTAAGCCACCATGAGGTTGTAGCCATTGAACTCCCCTACCAGTCGGAAAAATACCGGCGTTCCTTCAATCTCCATTTCCAGTCCTTCAAAGGCATTGTTGACTATCTTAGCCGGAAAATCAGACAATCCCTTCAGAGCATAAGTATAATGAGTCGCCGCACAATTCTGCAACATTACCAAGCCACGTTTATCGTCAGCATTTACCAGCGCAAAGGCATGCTTTGGCAACTGATCGAAAAGCATTTTTTTGGCAAAAATATACTCCTTGAAGGTATGGTGATAATCGAGGTGATCGTGAGAAATATTGGTAAATACTGCACCATCGAAATCAAGTCCCGCAATCCGATGCTGATGAATTGCATGAGAACTCGCCTCCATAAAACAGTACCGTACACCCTGATCGGCCATATTGCGAAGCAACTGATTGATCTGCAAGGCGTCGCCTGTCGTGTGTGTCGACTGAATTTCCTGCTCATCAATCTTATTCACTACCGTAGAAAGCAAACCTGTCCGGTAGCCCAGTCTTCTGAATAAATCGAAAAGCAATGTAACCGTTGTGGTTTTGCCATTGGTGCCTGTTACGGCCACCAACTTCAGGTCCTTGGAAGGGTGATCGTAGTAATTACAGGCCATCAGCCCAAGTGCCCTGGCGGCATTTTCTACCTGCACATACACCACCCCTGAGGCGATATCGGCAGGTAAATCTTCACAGACAATCGCTTTAACCTTCCGTGCCACCGCCATTGGAATATAATCATGTCCATCTGTTTGCGTCCCTTTTTGGGCAATGAAAACATCTCCTGCTTCCAGTTTTCGGGAATCAAATTGCAGCTGCTGAACCTCAACATCCACCTCCCCGATGACTTTTTTACAGCGTACGCCGTTTAGTATATTTTCGAAATTCATTACCACGATAGTTGTAGTTGTATTTGACTGCCCGATTTAAAAGTTGCTCCTGGCGCACGGCTCTGTTTCACCACTCGGCCCTCGCCCTGATAGCTGACCCGAAGGCCTTGATTTTCCAGTAAATAAATGGCATCGCGGAGGGTCATCCCCTTCACGTTTGGCACTTTGGATTGTGCCAACGCATTACTGACCAGCTGAATGCTATCCCTGACAATACGGGTGCGCACCCACTGTTCATCATGTGTTGATTTATCCAAGATGGGCAGTTTAAAATAATTATCATTCAAATACCTCAAATCTTTTTCATAGCCTGCCCGAATCACCGGGAAGCGTTTGTTGGTGGTGGAATCATTCAACACCAACGGCTTATGAATATCTAAATCTGTGGCAAAGATCTTATCAGCGATTTCTTTAAACACCGGTGCACAGGCAGAGCTACCGTAATTATAGCCTCCCTGCGGTTCATTAATCACCACGATACAACTGTATTTCGGCTTCTTGGCAGGGAAGTACCCCACGAAAGTGGTGTAATATCTCCGGATATAACGGCCATTATGCAAGACCTGAGCGGTGCCTGTTTTTCCGGCAATCTTATAGTGGTTGTTCCTGATATTTCGACCCGTACCATTTTCCACTACACCTTCCAGCATCTGCTGAACTTTATGCAGGGTTTCTTCACTGCAAATGTGTTTGCGCATGACCTCCGGCTCAAATGTTTTCAGTGTACGCCCACCGTTGGAGATACTCTTGACAATCCGCGGACGCAACATGGTTCCATTGTTGGCCACAGCATTATAGAGCGTCAGGGTTTGCAATGGGGTAATTTGTACCTCATAGCCAATCGACATCCAGGGCAATGTAGTCCCTGACCAGTCCTTTTCTGTAGGCTCTTTGTAGAACGGCGTTCCATATCCCTGAAGCTGAAAACCGAGTTCGTCAAGAATCCCTGTTTCCTTCAGGTGCTCGATATATTTTTTCTCGTTGAGGCCAAACACACGGTCGATCAAACGCGACACCCCAATATTGGAAGAGTGCTCAAACACTCCCTGAATGGTCAGGTTGCCATAGCCCCCTACCTTGGAGTCGCGCATCACGGCATTTTTCGCAAAACGGTACTCCCCATCACCAGTATCGATGGTATCGGTGAGGTTCAGCTGTTTTTCTTCGAGAAGCGCGATCATGGAAGCCAGCTTGAAGGTAGAGCCAGGCTCATGTTTGCCCTGCTTCCCTACAGCGTAATTATAAGATTCGATATAATCTCCGTCGGCATTTTTCGTAAAGTTGGAAATTGCTTTTACCTCGCCAGTGGCGGTCTCCATTACAATTGCGCAACCGTATTTAGCTTGCACTTTGGCCAGCTGCCGTTTCAATGCCGCCTCGGTTACATCTTGAATATTGACATTAATTGTCGTATGAATATCGTCCCCATTAATAGGTTCAAGCTCATTTTCGTCGTGGATCATCCGCCAGGCACCACCTGCTACTTTGCGGAATTTACCGAAGCCATCCACACCTCGCAGGGTTTTGTCGAAGCTGTATTCCAAGCCCGCCCCCACATGGTTATCATTAATATAACCGATGGTTCGGTAAGCCATAGACTTAAAGGGTGTATAACGCTTATTGATGGTTTCAAAAATTACCCCACCGCGGTTTTTCCCTCGGCGGACAATCGGCCAAGCCTCCATCTTACGGCGTTTCAGGTGATTGATCCGCTCGTTACTGATGCGTACATACCTGCGCTTTGATTTTCTCGCATTCACCAAAATGTGCTTATACTGCCATTTGGATTTTTTAGGAAATTCCTGAGAAAACAGCAAAGCAAGGGAGTCAATTTTTGCATTGAAAAGCTCATCAGAAGCGACAGTAGGGTCCATGGCCACCGTATAAAATGGCACAGAAGTCGCCAGCAAGCTCCCGTTGTCGGAATAAATATTCCCCCGGGTAGGCTCAATAACTTTGGAAATCTGCTTTTCGGAATGGCGGAGTTTATCCCAGGTGGATTGATCCCATTGCTGGATACCGCGCACCTGATACAAGATCACAAGCCCCGAAACAATCATCCCAAGCATCACTAAAAGAAGGCGTAGTTGAATGGATTGTTTTATGTTTTTCACTGCTCCTTGATGACTATTTTGTATGGTGGTACTTCACTCTCTTCCAACCCCAACGGCTTGACACGCTTGGCCACTTCTGACTGTTTACTGTCATACATATAAGAATATTTCATGGTCGTGTACCTTGAGCGCAGGTCAAGCACCTCCTGCTTGAGTTTATCAATCTTGCGGGAGGTTTTTTCTGTGTAGTGGCTATTAAAAATATAAATTACCCCAAGCAACAGAAACAACACCCAAGGCTTGAGCAATTGAAGATCGATCCCATTGCGGCCCAGATAAGACTGCTTGAAAGAATCTTCAATGGCATTCCAAAGCCCTTTTTTCTTCTTCTTTTGTTTCTGCTTTTTGGTCGTTACCTTAGGCGGTGACGGCTTGGGTTTTCTGAGGGTGTTTTCGGCCATTTGATCAAATAGGTTTATCGTTTAACAGCGACACGCAATTTCGCACTTCGGGCACGGGGATTGCGTTGCAACTCCTCCTCATCCGCCACAATAGGCTTTCGTGTTACAGGATCAAGCGGACGGATATCGTTGCCATAAAGGTCCTTCTCTACTGCCCCATGGAATTTCCCCTTGGCAATAAAATTCTTCACCAGGCGATCTTCCAGCGAGTGATAAGACATCACCACCAAACGTCCACCAGGGCGGAGTGCCTCTGCCGTTTGCTCCAAAAACTCCTCGAGCACTTTCAATTCTTCATTCACCTCAATGCGAATAGCCTGAAATACCTGCGCGTAAAAGCGGTTTTCCTTGCCTCTTGGCGCAAAATTTTTCAGGAGTGTTTTCAGCTCTTCAATGGTGTTGATTTCGGTGGTTGATCGTGCAGAAACTATCGCGCGAGCCACGGTTTTGGCATTTCGGATCTCTCCGTACATGCCCAATATTTTATGGAGTTCCTTCTCTTCGTATTCATTGATCACCTCCCAGGCAGAAAATTCCTGGCTCTGATCCATCCGCATATCAAGGCGGGCATCAAAGCGAGTGGAAAAACCCCGAGAAGGCTCATCGATCTGATGGCTGGAAATTCCAAGATCGGCCAAAATCGCATCTACTTTGCCATTGACCTTGTACATCTTCAGGTAGCGCACCAAATGTCTGAAATTGGCAGGCACAAACTGAAAGCCATCATGGTCAATCATGTCGACATTTTTTGCGGCATCCTCATCCTGATCAAAAGAAAACAATTTCCCGCCTTCTATTCCCTTCAAAATCTCCTTGCTGTGTCCGCCGCCACCGAAAGTTACGTCCACATAATTGCCTTTCGGATCAATTTCCATGGCATCGATGCATTCTTTCAGCATTACTGGCAGGTGGTATTGTTCACTCATTGTTTTCCTATCAAGATTAATATAATATTATCGAATTCATGCTTTGCCCAAAAGTAATACAGGGCGCATGTATCCCAAAATGTAAGCACAAAGGTAAAATTTCGGACAATTTTTTCATGCCTTGAATCCATATTTTCCGAAAAATTAATTTCCCACCGATTTTACACTGCAAAGATACAGGATAAAAGCCCACTCTACGGGCTGAATTAATTAATTTTATTATCTTTCTGCGAAACAGCATAAAATCTAATCGATGAAAAAACTCCTTTACCTTTTTTCGGGCATGTTCCTCCTTGGGGCTTGTAATACCCAAAATGAAACGGGCAAGCAACAAATACCTTTCGGTAATTACCGCGCTACCATTCATACCCAGCATAAAGACATCCCTTTTCAGTTCAGCATTGAAAAGAAAGATCAGCAATCGGTGGTTTACCTTATTAATGGTCAGGAAAAATTACCCATCAATGAATTTTACCTTCAAGGGGACTCCCTCCATTTGCCGATGCATATTTTCGAAAATTCGATCTCTGCAAAATGGGTAGGCGACCATCTCGAAGGGACGTTTAAAAAACCACAGGCAGAAGATTATCTGCTGCCATTTACAGCCTTCCCAAATAAGCGATACCGTTTCCGTCCGATGGTCAGTGATAAAAAACAGACTGGTGCCGACTTCGGCGGAAAATGGAAAACACACTTCAGCCATAAGGCAGATTCTGTTTTTGCCATGGGGATTTTCAAACAGCAAGGAGATAAGGTTGAGGGGACTTTCAGAACCACCACAGGCGACTACCGC
This sequence comes from uncultured Persicobacter sp., assembly GCA_947498325.1. Lineage (GTDB taxonomy): Bacteria > Bacteroidota > Bacteroidia > Cytophagales > Cyclobacteriaceae > Persicobacter > Persicobacter psychrovividus. Next base: position 303,461 of record CANMKE010000001.1, on the reverse strand, counting down.
TTTTTGGCAGGTAACGTGCAAGGCGACTCGCTTTATATGTCGGCTTTCGACGGGGAACACCTTTACCTCTTTGAAGCACAAATGCAGGGAGAAAAAATTCATGGAGAATTTTGGTCGGGGCGTGGGTTCCATACCCAGTGGACGGCAGAAAAAGACCCTGAATTTGAATTGCCAAATGCTTATTCACTCACGAAGCTGACCAATAAAAATCAGGCATTTGATTTCAGCTTCCCAGACCTGAACAATAAAATCGTTCATTTTCAAGAGGACGCCCGCTTTAAAGGAAAGCCTACTGTGGTGCAGATTTTCGGATCGTGGTGCCCGAACTGTATGGATGAAACAGCCTTTATTGCAGACTGGTACAAGAAAAACAAAGATCGTGGCGTTGAGGTGGTGGCCATTGCCTTTGAGCGTAACGACAATTTTGAACATTCAAAAAAGCGGGTGGAAAAAGTGGTGCGCAAATATCAGGCGACCTATCCGTTTGTCATTGGTGGGGCACGCAAAAATGCAGATGCAGCCATGCCTATGCTCGAAAAAATCAAATCGTTCCCAACCACTATCTTCTTAGACAAAGAAGGAAAAGTGTATAAAATTCATACTGGATTTAATGGCCCAAGTACAGGGACATACTACGAAGATTACATCAAGCATTTTAATGAAACTGTTGACCATTTGCTTCAGTAAATCATCTTTTAAAAAGGCTTTTAACTTCCACGGTTGAAAGCCTTTTTTTCACCTTCTATCCCCTGCCCCAACATTACCCATGAAAAACTATATTGTTGTACTACTGCTGTTTTTGTTGTCTTTCAGTGCAAAATCTCAGGGCTTTACCGCCGCACAGGTCGATGCTGCCAACACAGGAAAAAATGCCTGGTACATGAGCAAAAAATCCAGACAGGTTTTACTCCACCTCAACCTTGTCCGTACCGACGCCACCCTTTACCTCGACACCTATTACCAGAGCTATAGATTAGCGCGGGAACTTCAGCATTACCTACCAAACAGCCCAACGTATGTAGCCTCCTTGAATCGGGATGCGCAAAAGGTTAAAAATCTTCCTTTACTGAAGCCCAGCTTCTGGATGACCCTCAACGCCAAATGGCACGCTCGCTATATGGGCAGAAAAGGTAAAACTGGGCATAGTTCACCAAACCGTCCTTCTTTCTCCTTTTGGTTCAAATTTCTTCGTGCAGACACAATGGATGAAAATTGCTCTTATGGTTTTAACGACCCAATTGCGATTAATTTCCAATTACTGATTGACGACCATACGCCCTCGCTCGGACACCGAAAAGCCATCTTCAACAAAGCGAGCAACCATGTTGGGATATCGATAAAAAAGCACCAGAAATATGATTACAACTGTGTGCAGGATTTTTATGGCAAAAAAAAGCGGTAAGCCCCTTGTGCTACCGCTAAACTCTAATATCTGATCACTCTTTTTCTGAATACATCATCAGCTGAGGGCTATTTATCACGAAAGGGAAATAGGCTTCCCCGATAATGATGCCCTCAAATTATTTCTTCCGAAGCATGGTGAACTCCACCAGCTGAATCAAAGAAGTTTTATATTCCGATGCAGGAAAGTCCTCAACAATCGCCAAAGCCTCTTTAAGGTATTGCTCCATTTTTTGCTGAGCGTATGCAATCCCACCAGACTGATGCACGAAGTCAATCACTTTGCGAACTTCTTCAGGATCGTCCGTTTTATTTTTTATTTTATGGAGTATTTTTCGGCGGGTAGCCCAATCGGCATGTTTCAAGGCATGAATCAGCGGCAGGGTCATTTTCTTCTCCTTGATGTCGATACCCCGCGGTTTCCCGATCTCCTCTTCACCAAAATCAAACAGGTCGTCTTTAATCTGAAAGGCCATACCGACCTTTTCTCCGAACTGGGTCATCTGCCCGATAACCTCTTCAGAAGCGCCAGCACTTGCCGCCCCCACCCCACAACAAGCCGCAATTAATGAGGCCGTTTTCTGGCGGATAACTTCATAATAAACTTCTTCGGTAATGTCGAGCTTGCGGGCCTTCTCCATCTGCAGCAGTTCCCCTTCACTCATTTCCTTTACGGCCGTACTCACGATTTTCAGCAACTCAAAGTCCCCATTTTCCACCGACAGCAACAGTCCGCGAGAAAGCAGGTAATCGCCGACCAACACGGCTACCTTGTTTTTCCACAAAGCATTAATCGAGAAAAATCCCCTTCTGAAATTGGCATCGTCCACCACATCATCATGCACCAGGGTCGCTGTATGCAACAATTCAATCAGTGCAGCACCACGATGCGTCGCTTCTGCCACCTGCCCAACAGTGCCAGCAGACAGAAAAACAAACATCGGCCGCATTTGCTTCCCTTTGCTTTTAATAATAAAGTTGGTGATCGTGTCCAACAATAGCACCTTTGTTTTCATGGATTTTCGAAAATTCTTCTCGAAAACCTTCATGTCTGCAATGATGGGTTGTTGTATATCCTTAAGTGTCAATTCCATATGTTTGCTTCTCCACAATCGAATTTGTAACAGGACAGACCCACTGTGGGTAATGAATCTATCTTAAAAAATTACTAATCCTTTGTGGAGTTAATTTTTCTTCCTAAATCAAGGAATAAAAATACGAGCATTATTTACGATAAAAAAACAATAAAGCAATTATGAACCAAAATCTATTGAAAACCCCTATGAATAAGGAAGATGGAATTAGGCTTGCAGCGCCTGAAGATGGCTATTTCAATGTGATCGATTACCGTTTTCGGAAAAATAACACCCCGAAGCCGATCATCGTTTTCCTTCACGGATTCAAGGGGTTCAAGGATTGGGGGCACTTCAATGTAATGGCGGATGCCTTTGCCAATGCTGGTTTTGTGTTTGTTAAAGTAAATGTTTCGCATAACGGGACTTCGCCTGATGCCCCAACAACATTTGTGGACCTCGACGCTTTTGGAAATAATACTTTGAGCATGGAACAGCGTGACTTTCGGGCCACTATCGACTGGCTCTTCAGCGGAAAATGCAGCATTCCGAAAGGGGAAATGGATTTGAGCCAGCTCTTTATTTTAGGACACAGCCGAGGAGGAGGCGGGGTGATCAATTACGCCTGTGCTGATGAACGTGTGAAAGGAACATGTGCGATGGCGCCTGTGCATTCTTACGACAGCAAATGGTCTGAAGAAGGAAAGAAAGCCTGGCAGCAACAGGGGGTGATCTATGTTTATAATGGCCGAACGAAGCAAAATATGCCCTTGAGTTATGACACGGTGCTGGATTACTACGCCAATATCGACCAGCTTGAGGTGCTCAAAAGTGCGAAAAACTGCCCCTCGCCGATCCTGATTATTCATGGCGATGCCGACGAAACCCTTGCGGTGGAACACCTTGAGGATTTTAAATTCAGCAACCCTTTAAGTAAAAAAATGATTATTGAAGGGGCCAATCATGTTTTCGGAGGGAAACACCCCTACGAAGGCAATACATTGCCCGAGCACACTGAACTGCTGAAAAATTATGCGACGCAGTTCTTTATGGCCATTGCTGAAAAGTAAAATCAGCCCATAAAAAAACGGCTCAAGATCGAGGTCTTGAGCCGTTTTTCTTTGTCAGCCTATCGATCAGCTGTTGTGCAAAGCTTCCAAATCCCTGATCAGGATTCGTCGACGATCAAAGGTAATCAGGTTTTTCTCCTTCAATTCATTGAGAATCGTCGTTACCGTCTGCCTCGATGTACCCGTAAGCTTGGCAATGTCTTTATGGGTAAAGTGGTTTTTCACCATCACTTCATAACCCACTTTTTGCCCTTTTTCTTCCGCCAGGTCTGTAAGGAACTCCACAATACGTGTTCGGGCGTCTTTAAATACCAGGGCATCGATTCTGCGTTCGAGCTTCCGCAGCCTGAAACCAATCAGTTTGATCATTTGCAAATTCAACGGCTGATTGGAGCGCATCATCTCCTGCAGGTCTTCGATACTCATTTTACAAAGCTGAGTATCGTTATCCATCGCCTGCGCAAAGTCTGCACGACGGGTTTCTCCCGCCAGGGCCATCTCGCCAAAGACCTCTCCCGCACCTAAAATAGCCCGCACAATCTCTTTGCCATCAGCGGTGTACCCACCGATTTTTACACGCCCCTGAGCAATCAAATAGATTTGATCCGAAGGATCTTCCTCCATATATATAAAAGCGTCTTTGGCAAACTCATTCAGGCTGTGTTTCTCATCCATCATTGCGGCCTTTCGGGGGCACAAAATCTTGAACAGATCAACCTCTTCTAAGTACCAAATTTGACTATCTCCCATGATTTATAAGTTGTATTTCTTCTCTAAAATTACCGATAAAGGTGAACATCTTTATCAACTACGTTTTATACTACAAAATCGCCGTTTTTTCTGTATTTATTACTTCAGAATTTGAGGCCTCCCGCGTATTTTTTGTTTTTTCGATCAGTGGGCTACGCAAACTGAACAATGAATACAGGGCTGTCAGTAGCACCACTACGGCTACGGCCTGATGAATCACGCCCATAAATACAGGAACATTCATCAATAAGGTACCTATACCCAAGGCCACCTGAAGAAGAATTATTCCCATCAGTGCATAAACACCCCTGCGCTGTCGGTTAAGCAGGTCGTCGGTTCGATAAGCATAAACACTCATGCCCACAATGCCTAAAAACAAGGCTATCCCGAGGTAACGGTGAACAAACTGCACCCCTGCGCCATTGCTCAGGAAATTATTAATCCATGGCGACATTGCCGTTACGCTTTCCGCCACCCATCGCTCGCCCATTTTGGGAAAGGTATTGTAAATATGTCCAGCCTTCAGCCCAGCGACAAAAGCGCCGTAAATCAGTTGCAGGCCTATTGCTCCTATAAATACCTTCATCAGGTTACTTGCTTTGCGCTGCTGAGAAAGCACCAGGCTTTTTCGGAACTGATGGTGCTTCACCTGAAGGGCAGTCCAGAAAATGACCGCCATAGTAATGAGGGCTAAAGAAAAGTGCGCCGCCAGTCGATAATGGCTCACATAAGGCCGATCCACCAAACCTGACTTCACCATATACCAGCCCATGAGTCCTTGCGAAAATCCAAGTGCCAGAATCCATAAACAACGTTTCATCAGGCCATTTTTCAGCTTACCCATGAGTGCAAAAGCAATAAAGGGGATGAAAAACACCATGCCTATAACCCTGCCCAACAATCGGTGAATGTATTCCCACCAAAAGATCGACTTGAAATCGGCGAGTTCAAAATGGTAATTGAGCTTCTGAAATTCTGGGGAGTTTTGATATTTGGCAAATTCGATTTGCCAGGCAGTATCCGTCAGCGGGGGCAGTGTACCCGTAATTGGCCGCCAGTCGGTCATGGAAAGTCCCGACTGCGTCAGGCGGGTGATTCCCCCGATGACCACCATTAAAAAAATCAGGGCGCAACCTGAGAGCAGCCACCAATAAACGCCTTTTAGTGAGGTAGATTGATTCATGGGAGTGGTTTGTTTGATTGATTAATAATTTGTCTTCAATACAGAGAATCTTTTGTTAAAGGGGCATTCCCTATTTTCTCTCTGCTATTTTCAACATAAGGGATCATTCAAATGTAGAGCAAAAAAATGAATTTCATCCTTTTTACAGATAGAAAAAAGCCCTTGGCAGGCTAAAAAATATTGATAATGTTCATGTAATTATCTATAAAAAAAACAGGCGAAAAGGGCATCTTTCTCCCCCCACAACCCAAAAATAATGGCCAGATATTGCTTTTAACCGCCGTATTGCCCATCACTTGTCGGCACAGGGATACCGCAGCGCCAACCCTCAGGCCGTAGGGTATGCCCCCCTTTTAAACAATCGCCCGTATTGGCGGCTTATTAAAGCAAAAGAATCAGTTGGTAAAATTTATCTTTGAGAGTAACGCAATCTGATTCTTTGTACTATATTGCGCAAAATCATTTTAATTTAAATTATTCCAATCACCGAATGTCAAAAGTTCTTATTATTGGTGCTGGGGGTGTGGGTAATGTCGTAGCTAAAAAGTGCGCCATGCTTCCAGAGGTTTTCAGCGAAATTATGCTTGCAAGCCGTACTAAATCCAAATGCGATAAAATTGCATCAGAAATCAAAAATCAAACCGTTCGTACGGCGCAGGTCGATGCCGACAACGTGCCAGAATTGGTGGCTTTGATCAATGATTTCAAACCTTTTATGGTGATCAATGTCGCGCTGCCATACCAGGATTTAACCATCATGGATGCATGTTTGGAAACAGGTGTTCACTATATGGACACCGCCAATTATGAGCCTAAGGATGTTGCCAAGTTTGAATACAGCTGGCAATGGGCGTATCAGGATCGATTCAAGGAAAAAGGCTTGATGGCCTTGTTGGGCTGCGGTTTCGACCCAGGCGTAACGGGTGTTTATACGGCTTATGCGGCCAAGCACCATATTGATGAAATCGAGTATTTGGATATCGTGGACTGTAATGCGGGCGATCACGGCAAAGCATTTGCGACGAATTTCAACCCTGAAATCAATATTCGTGAGATTACCCAAAAGGGGCGTTATTACGAAAATGGCGAGTGGGTGGAAACCGAACCTTTGGAATTCCACAAACCTATCGACTACCCGAACATCGGTGACCGCGAGTCTTACTTGTTGTATCATGAAGAGCTGGAGTCGTTGGTGAAGAACTTCCCAACCATCAAACGTGCGCGTTTCTGGATGACTTTCGGGCAGGAGTACATCAAGCACCTTGAGGTATTGCAAAATGTCGGTATTACCAGCATTGAGCCTATTCAGTTTCAGGGACAAGAGATTATTCCTTTGGAATTCCTGAAAGCGCTATTGCCTGAGCCTTCTTCTTTGGGAGAAAACTATGAAGGGGAAACCTCTATTGGTTGCCAGATCAAAGGAAAGAAAGACGGCAAAGATCAGACTTATTATGTATGGAATAACTGTTCGCACCAGGCGGCTTACGATGAAGTTGGCGGACAAGGTGTAGCTTACACAACGGGTGTTCCTGCGATGATCGGTGCCATGATGATGATTACCGGAGAGTGGATGAAAGCAGGGGTTTACAATGTGGAAGAATTCAACCCTGACCCTTTTATGGAAATGCTGAACAAGCATGGTTTGCCTTGGAACGAAAAAGTAGGATTGACACTCCCTCACGAGTATTAATTCTTTGCTTAACAATATTTCAGGGACTGAGCCAATGTGCTTAGTCCCTTTTTTTGTGCCCACAAGCGGACGATCGTCCTGCCCACTGATAACGCTTTAACAAATGAATGACAATCTATTAGACCAAATTCCGAGCCCCTGTTTTGTACTCGAAGAGGTTAAGCTACGAAAAAATCTCGCTGCTATTCGCCATATTATGGATCAGGCAGGCGTAGAGTTTATTGTTGCTTTTAAGGGCTATGCTATGTGGTCGACTTTCCCCATCCTGCGGGAATACATCAATACTTCAACGGCCAGCTCGCTGCATGAGGCACGGCTTTGTTTCGAGGAGATGAAAAACAAGGCGCACACCTACGCCCCTATTTATGCGCCTGAGGAAATTGATGAAATCCTCTCCTATTCGTCGCATATTACCTTCAACTCCATGAATCAGCTAAAAGCTTATGCCCAAAAAGCACAGGACGCAAAGGTTTCTGTTGGCATACGCGTCAATCCAGAATATGCTGAAATTGAAACGGATCTATATAATCCTGCCTCACCCAACAGCAGGCTGGGCATCAGAAAAGAAAATTTGCCTGCCCAGCTGCCTGATGTGGTGAAGGGGCTGCATTTCCATGCCCTTTGCGAAAACGACAGCTATACTACGGAAAAGGTTATTCATGCTTTTGAAGAACGCTTCGGCCAGTATTTCAGTCAGCTCGAATGGGTGAATTTCGGTGGTGGACATTTAGTGACCAAGGAGGGTTACCAAAAGGAGCATCTGATTATGGTACTGAAAAAATTTCGGGCAAAATACCCTCACCTGAAAGTTTACCTCGAACCAGGGAGCGCATTTGGCTGGCAAACGGGTTTTCTGAAAAGTACCGTGCTGGATATTGTAGAAAATGGCAGTGCATCCACGGCCATGATGAACATTTCCTTTACCGCCCATATGCCCGACTGCCTTGAAATGCCTTATCGACCAGAGATTCGCAACGCACATGAAAACAATGAGGCCCCCTACCATTACCGCATTGGCGGAGGCAGCTGCCTTGCGGGGGATTTCATGGAAAGCTATGGTTTTGATGCACCCCTGAACATTGGGGATCACCTCATCTTTGAGGACATGATCCACTACACGATGGTAAAAACGACCACCTTCAATGGTGTACAACACCCCTCAATAGGAATTATTGATCAGGAAGGGAAATTCCGACTGGTGCGTAAATTCGGCTTTGAAGATTATAAAAACCGCTTGTCATAAAAGCGGTCTGTTACTCAAGCCTCAGTGAACCATCGCTGAGGCTCGACCTTCTACTGTTGTAGATGTTTTCAATTCTGCCTAACTTTAGGCCATACGAACCTGTGACTTCTGCTTGTTTTTCAACTAAAAACATCAGATTATGATAAAACCAGCCTATTTCATTTTATGCTTCTTGATGTCTATCGCAAATGCTTTTGGACAAACATCAGAAGGGATATTTTTGAGTTTCGAGTCCTTTGTCAGTGGAAGGCCAGACCTCCCAATTCAACAGTTGGATCACGCCAGTCAGGAAGCGGTCAACTATCTCTCCATCAACGCTTCGGGGGTTATTGAAAAAATCAACTATACTGCCGCTGGAGAAAGTAAAAACCTGAATATTGAAAGTATTTTCGCCATCGCCATCAATGGTCGCCAATATATAAAGGCGGAAGGGTTCGGGAAGAAAACAGGCAAGAGGAAGCACATTCTATTAAGTAAACTTTATGGCACCAACTGCCCACTGATGTCTTACACCATTGCAGAAGCACCAAAGGCCAGCAGAAATGGTGGTGGCCCAAGTGTCGGTTTAGGCATGGGCGCCATGAGTATGGGGGGTATGGGCGGCAGCATGATGGGGACGGGCATCAGTTCAGGTGGCGGAAATAACCCGCCTGCAATGTACAACCGATCGATAAAAAAGATCACATTCTGCCTCGACACCCAAACAGGCGAGATTATCAATCGGACACAAAACCCCAAAAAAATAATCAAGCGACTGAAAAAAATTGACCCAAGCCTCAAAGGGAAGAAAATTACCAAAGAGAATTTGGATTTATACCTGAATGATTTTCAGGCGCAGTATATGTCAAAATAAAAAAAGCGCACCCTTGAAAAAGAATGCGCTTTCCATTTTATCGCTAAAATTGATTATCCTTTAACAGGAATATCTTTCAAAATCGCCAATAAGTAATCGTAGAAGCGGGTTACTGTGCCAATTTCTACCATTTCATCTGGTGAGTGCGGATTTTTGATCGTTGGTCCAAAAGATACCATGTCCAAGCCAGGGTAAGCTTCGCCAATAATACCACATTCCAAACCAGCGTGAACCGCATTTACCACAGCTGCTCTGCCGAACTGCTTTTCAAACAAGCTTTCCATTTCCTTCAATACCGCTGAACTTGGGTTTGGTGCCCAGCCAGGATAAGAACCTTCATGAACAACTTTACAGCCCATCAATCGGAAAGGAGCGCCTACTGAACGTGCGATATCATCTTTGGCAGTATCTACCGAAGAACGTTGCAAGGTCAATACTTCAAATTGACCATCCTTGATATTCACCTGTGCCAGGTTTGTGGAAGTTTCCACCAATCCTTCGATGTCGTTAGACATACGGATAACCCCATTAGGGCAAGCCTGAATTGCGTTCAGCAATTGCTCCTGGAATTTGGCAGTCATCACCTGTGCAGGGTTGTTGACTTCCTCCACAGCAATTTCTACCAACGGATCTGCTTTAGAATATTCTGATTTAAAAATCGCTTCCATTTCAGCAACATGCTGTTTGAAATCTGCTGCTTTGTTGGCTAAAACCGAAACCACTGCAAAAGACTCGCGAGGGATCGCATTACGCAGGCTACCTCCTTCGATTTCGCTAACAAGCAAACCATAAGTTTTGTTGGTCAACCACAACAGGCGATTCATCAATTTGTTGGCATTACCGCGTCCCAAATGAATTTCTCCACCAGAGTGACCGCCTTTCAGGCCGCGCAATGACAAGCGGAAAGATTTGTAACCTGCAGGTAATTCCTCCTGATCGTAAGTTGCCGTTACGGTAGTATCTACACCACCAGCACAACCGATCGTCAATTCCCCTTCGTCTTCCGTATCAAGGTTCAACAAAATGGTCGCATCCAAAAGGCCACTTTCCAAACCAAAAGCACCTGTCATCCCCGTTTCTTCGTCGATGGTGTACAAGCACTCAATTGGACCATGAACCAAAGATTTGTCTGCAAGAACGGTCATCATAGTCGCAACACCAATACCGTTATCAGCACCCAAAGTTGTTCCTTTAGCTTTCACCCATTCGCAATCAATAAAAGACTGAATGCCTTGCGTATCGAAGTCGAAATCTGTATCTGCATTTTTTTGGCAAACCATATCAATATGTGACTGCAAAACGACCGTCTGGCGATTTTCCATACCCGCTGAAGCAGGTTTTTTCATAATGATGTTACCGATTTTATCTTGGAAGGCTTCAATGCCATGTTCTTTTGCGAAATCCAACAAGAATGCAATCACTTTCTCTTCTTTTTTAGAAGGGCGTGGCACTGCATTTAGGGCTTCAAAGTTTGTCCAAAGCGCTTTAGGCTCCAGATTCATCACATCCTGATTCATATTCTTGTTATTTGTGTTGATTAATGTCTGGGCCTTCAAAAATGAGCCCCTGACACTGCAAATTACGATTTTTTCGTTTGCTCCCCTAATTATCTAAAGAGGTTTATGCGCTTCACTTTATCAGGCGCAATGTCCACGCCAAAAGTAAAATGAAGGTATAAAAAAACACCCACCTGAATCATCAAGTGAGTGTTCATCTGCTTTTTAAGGCCTGATTAACGAATATTGAAAGGAACGACCTTCAAGGTGTAATCATCCAAATACAGCTCTGCGGTATATTTTCCTTTTTCAAACAACTCATGGTTTGGCAAAACAAAATTGACGTTTTGCCCTGTGTTATCGAAAAGAATTTCTTTGCTCAGCGTATAGATCTGGTTTTCCCCAACGGCCTTAAACTCCCCTGAAGAACCATTAGGATCCATGATCACCTGCTGGTCATCATCCAAAATTCTAAGATAAACCGTATGTCCCTGAACTTTGGCCACCTCATTTTTCTCGAGCGTAACCGTGATACTGAGTTTATCAAGGTGACGTAATCTGAAAGGCGCATCATAAACTTTGTCGCGGCGGTTGATGGCCTCCACAAGTACCGTTCCTGCCTTGATTTTAGCTGCCACTTCCAGTTTTTCTGTCAGCTTGGACTTTTCTTTCTTCAGGTCTGAAATATTTGTTGAAAGCTCATTCTGCTTCTCTTTAAGGGTAGAATTTTCCGTCAGTAACTGATCATTCACCTTTTTGAGCTTTACAATCTCGGCATCTTTTTCCACCAACAGCTGGGTGTATCCTGCCAATTGTTTTTTCGATTCCAGCAATTTATATTTTAAAGACGACAGTGCATTGTCGATCAATTCTTTGCGCTCCTCAGGCGTATATTTTGCCTCCTGAATTTGGTTTGGATTCTCGGGATCCAGGTTTTGACCCTGACGCATCGGAATAGGCTTACCATCCAAAAGAAGCATCATCTCGGTTAACTGATCGAGTTCAGTTTCCAGCTTCACTTTGGCACGGTACAGGTCATCGGCTTTACCATTGAGCGACTTAATTTCATCAATTCGTTCCTGATAAAGCGAATTCATGGAATCCAATGCTTGATAAGAGGCTTTAAGTTCCATTTTATTCTGACGCAGCACGCGGTTCTTTTCATTGAAACGATAAGTGGTGACCAACGCCACGGCAACCAAAAGTACCGTAGCCATGATGATCCATGTCTTTTTCTTCTGCATTTTATCTCTTTTACGGCAAGACCTTACTGTTGTCTTTAGCTCTTCATTTTCTTCAAGCAATTGCTTATCCATAGTCCAAATTAATAATACAGGGCCAACGCTGTAATGATAAAAAAATCAATGGTGGTGTTTAAGATTTTGGGCATCAAGCTACAAATATGATTGATGATCGTGAAAATTCCTATCTACGATAAACAAATCACTTGACAAGGATATGAAAATTGCACTATTCCAACTGATTATAACGCTATTTTCATTGTTATGCAATAAGTTTAGCTTCAAATTAATATTTACCCAATTTATTTGCATCAAAGCCCTAAGGTAGCATTTCCTGCACTTGGAAATTACCTATATTTGCAGCCAAACAATTTACCTTTAATCAGCATGGATCAAAGTCAGTCCCAAAAAGGGATCCTTCTTGCCTGTACAACAGCCTTCTTGTGGGGATTTTTGTCATTGGCCATTAAGTATGCCACCAATTTCATTCCTCCGACCACCATTATTTGGGCCCGATTTACCATCGCATTTATTGCCATGTTCTTTTACTTTCTGTGGAAATCACCACAGACTTTAAAAATTCTGATCAAACCACCCTTTTTGCTGGTGGTGGCTACCGTTGCGCTGAGTTGTAATTATCTGGGCTACACCATGGGTATAGATCTGATTTCGCCAGCAGGTGCACAGGTTATTATTCAGCTTGGGCCGATGCTGTTGGCCGTGGGTGGCGTGGTGTTTTTCAAAGAACAGCTGAGCAGGGCGCAACTGATGGGTTTTGCGATTGTAACGGTGGGTTTTTTCCTTTTCTTCAGGCATCAGGTCAATGATCTTTTTGCAGGGCAGGAAGACACCTTTATTTACGGTGCCCTGTGGGTGGTTTTTGGTGCTGTAACCTGGGCGACCTACGCCTTGTTGCAAAAAAAATTGGTGATCGACCACCCACCACAACAGCTCAATTTGTTCCTTTATGGTTTGCCTGCGCTGCTGTACATCCCTTCTACCTCATTTACCGCGATTGGGCAGCTTGATATAATGGGGTGGGCACTCCTGCTATTTTTGGGCCTCAATACCCTGGTGGCATACGGTTGCCTTGCATCAGCTTTAAAATACACAGAAGCCAATAAGGTGAGCGTGATCATCACCCTTAACCCTGTCATTACTTTTGTTTGCCTTGCCATTATGCAGGCCTTTCAGATCGAATGGATTACAGTGCCCAAAATGGACATCTTCACCGCCTTCAGCGGACTCATCATCCTGTTTGGTGTTGCGATTGTGGTGGGAAGTAAAAAGCTGAAAAAGAAGGACTTGAAAAATAAGGAGATTAAATTATCGGAAACTCACAAAGAATAATTCCTAATATTTAATCAATAAAATGACGAACAAAACCCCCAAGCAAGTGCTTATTGATTATACAGATCAACACTGTTAGCTTATGGTTTATTTTACTCGATGACGACAAATATGTCACTATCGGATAGTTTAGTTTGTGATCGCCTGAAGTGGTATTCAGGCGATTTTTTTTGCACAAAAAAAGAGCATTCTACCGAATGCCCTCATTGCGTCTGTTATTCTTGAATAGTGGATCAGGCAAAAGCACCTACATGCCCCAAGACCTTCTCGACTACTGTATTTTCACTTGGTGGATTAAAGTGGATCAGGGCGTGGAATTCCCAAGCTTCTTTAATCGATGAAGTCTCGATAAAATAAGGCTCGTAGCTTGGGTTCAACGAATAAAGCATCAGCTTATTCTCATCGCTTTTACCTCTGGCGATATTTTTACAAACTACCCCGTCGAATTCTGTAACCAACACATAGGTTTTGCCATGTTTGAGCTCTGAAAGATTCTCAACATATTTCCCTACGAACACCCCTCCATTCTGAAAGTATGGTGCCATGGAATGCCCTTTAATGCTGAAAGCCCGATAAGTACCATTTTTGGTTTTGGGGATACTCAGCTTCTGCAAACCAAGCATATATTCAGGATCGTTATAGCCATTCAAATAACCTGCATGCGCTTTTTCAGGGACAAACTCAATATTTTCCTCCCCCTGAAAATCCACAGACAAAGCCAAAACACGCTCTAAGGGTTTCATGATGGAATTATGATCCTGTGATTCCAGATTTTCAAGACCGATGCTCGGAATATTTTTTCGGATAAGTTCGTCAAGAGTAACTTTATAGAAATCGGCAATCTTGCATAAAACAGAAAAGTCAGGTTTCGTTTTTCCTACTTCGTAATCCTTGTAGGTCGATCTTTTTATCCCGATGGCTAATCCGAATTTTTCCTGTGTAAGTTTCCGTGCTTTACGGAGGTATTTTAAATTATCAGCGAAAAATTTCATCGTCTTTTGAGTTTGAAAATGAAGGAATCAAAGGCTTTCAATAGGTTAAATGCCTCCTTAAATATTTCAAAAACAAGGTACTAAAAAAAAAGAAAATGTCTAAATTTCCACCCAAATATTAACGAATTAAAACCCATTATCAGGCTGATTGTCAATCCATTCACTGATTTTAGGGAAATGATCATTGACCGAAGATCGGGCGGTCAACATATCGATATGCCCATAATCCTTCTGAAATCCCGCTGATTTGGCAAGCCACCAGATTTCCGCCTTTGCCGCTCCAGTTTCCGCTTTCAGTCGTTTTACATCATCAATATGCCCGAGGAGCAGGTCCTTCTTCCCCGCCAGATAAAGTGTTGGGGGCAATCCTATTTTCTGCAAAGCCGCAGCATAATCCAGCGGAATATCATGCGCCTGCCATGCCTCAGCATTCACCCAATCCACCACTTGGGTATAAAACGCCAAGGGCTCGTTGTCGGATCCAATCCGCAATTCTTTGGCAGGAAAGTAGCCTTTAAGCTGTGCATAAAGCCGAAAAATCCTTGACCAAAAAATATCGACCTGAATACGTTTCTGAAGGGTTTTAATTTTTAAACTTCTTTTGCTGCCAAAGAAAATCATGGACTTAATTTTCGGCCGAAAGGATTCGAGACTTCTTGCCATGGCCGCAAGAATTAAAACCCCGCCCCATGAATGTCCTGCAAGGTGCAATGACAGAGAGGGAAATTTTTCCTGCATCATGATAAGCACTGCAGGAATCTCTGTGGTGATCGCAAAGGTCTGATCCGCCCGATGCCCCTTGCCTGCTGTGGGCTCGCTTCTTCCCCGCCCTGAAAGATCCACCACAAAAACCTCATAACCTTGTTGTGCCATAAAAGGCGCAAAACCACGACCGCCTTTGGAATAAAAGATCTTCCCGTTTTCCATGGCTCCATGAACGCACAACATCATCGCCTTCGGTGTGGGGGCATGCCATTGTTTAATGAACAGGCGTTGATCTTCCACTTGCAGGTGCAGGTCTGAAGATTGTACTAATGGCGATGTTGTTTGACTTGTCATGGGTATTTCAGACTGATTTCTAAAAATATATTTCTATTATTTTACAAATTTAGAAACGAATTAACAACCAGAAAGCACGGCAAACGTTAGTTTAATCAGAGGCAGTTTATCATTTAAAAAACTGAAGTTAATCATAAAAACTACTGTGGATCAATCTATTCGCAGGTTTGTAGGAATAATTACAAGAAAATATTCGTATAAAAAAAGTGATTATATTGTTCAAGTTTCCTTAAAAAGACTGCAGCAAATGGTTGGATGTACCGCCTTTGGGCCTAAAACATTTATACGGGCATTACATTGCCTGTCAGCCTCAACTTATGATTCCTAGTTCGTTTAATTAAGGGCATTGGATGAGCCCCGATTCTATCAAAGTCGAAAGATAAATCCTAATTCTCTAATGATTGCTTTGCTTTCTGAACCACAGAAAGGTGGCACGGTTTCTTCAGTTGGAAACCGTGCTTTTTTTTGCCCTATATTTTACTGAAGTTATGCGGTAACAACGGAGGCACAATCAGCAAGCGCTTCCGCAAGTGTCATACTTTTGTCAAGGCGGACACCTTTTTCAGTATGCTTAACAGTGCATACCTCTACCTTAATATCATGTTCCATGAACAGCAAATACTGCTGATCTGCTGCTTCTTGCAGGAATGCTTTTTTCTCGTCAAAGGTAAGCAACGGGCGGGTATCATAACCGACAACCCACGCCAATGGAATATGTGCTACGGTCGGCATCAGAAAATCAGCCATAAATATCAATGTTTGATCTCCAATTCTGATTTTAGGGCACATTTGCCCTTCTGTATGCCCATCAGAAAAGATAATCTCAAAAGGGAAATCAGCCCCGTCTTCCACAAAATGCATCTGCCCGAGGGATTCAATCGGTAAGATATTTTCCTTCAGAAAGGAAGCCGCCTCCCGTGGGTTCGGTTTCGTGGCCCATTCCCAATGCCTGCGGTTGGTCCAGTATTTTGCATTTGGAAATTGGTAGGCAGGTGTATTGTCTGGGCCATGGTGTACGATGGCTCCGCCAGCATGATCAAGATGAAAATGAGTGATAAAAACGTCGGTAATGTCTTCAGGAGAAACCCCTACTTTCTCCAAAGAACCCAAGAGGGTACCGTCGCCAAACAAATGATAATGCTTGAAAAAGCTTTCCGCCTGCTTGTTTCCCAGGCCCGTGTCAATTAAAATTTTACGATCGCCATCCTCAATTAACAGGCAACGCATTTTTAGAGGAACCAAATTTCGCTCATCAGCCTCCACATATCTACCCCACAAATTTTTGGGAACAACACCAAACATCGCACCACCATCCAGTTTAAAATCTCCTGCGTCTATTACGTGTAACTTCATCTTCAAAATAAATAAAATGGAAAAAGCCGTGTCCTTCAAGGAACACGGCTTTCTTGTATTTTGGTCACTGTCTTTTTTATTGCAAAATTATGCTTCCTGAACAACGCCCATGTTAGAGAATTTATCAATACGCTGAATGATCCGCTCTTCAGGAGATAAAGCATTTAATTCCGTGAATGCCTTGTGGATAGTATCCGACAAAGTCCGTGCCATCGCTTTGATATTCGTATGGGCACCACCTAACGGTTCAGGGATGATCTCATCAATCAACCCAAAAGAATGCATATCGTCGGCAGTCAGTTTCAATGCTTCAGCAGCTTGTTCCTTGAAATCCCAGCTTCTCCACAAAATTGATGAACAAGATTCAGGTGAAATCACTGAATACCAGGTATTTTCCAGCATCATCACGCGGTCACCGATAGCGATCCCAAGGGCACCACCTGAGGCACCTTCACCAATAACGATACAGATCACAGGCACCTTCAAAGAAAACATCTCTTTCAGGTTACGCGCAATTGCCTCGCCCTGTCCTCGCTCCTCAGCCTCAAGACCAGGGAACGCACCAGGAGTATCGATCAAACAAACAATTGGCTTGTCAAATTTCTCAGCCATACGCATCAGGCGTAAAGCTTTGCGATAGCCTTCAGGGTTAGGCATCCCGAAGCGGCGTTCCTGACGATCTTTGGTATTTCGGCCTTTTTGCTGACCAATGAACATATAAGTTTGCTCACCAATACGCCCGAATCCACCGACCATTGCTTTGTCATCTGCTACATTCCTGTCACCATGAATTTCCACGAACTCATCAGTGATCTCGTGAATATAGTCAAAAGTATAAGGACGATCAGCATGTCGTGACATTTGCACACGTTGCCATCTTGTTAAGTTACGGTAAGTTTCAACCTTTAATGATTGAATCTTTGTTTCTAATTTATGGACCGCATCCGATACGTCTACCCCGCTATCTACGGCGAGTTGTTTCATATCCGCAAGCTTGCTTTCAAGCTCTACTATGGGTTTTTCAAATTCCAAAAGCATATATATATTGAAGCCTGTTCTCAATTAAAGACACTAAGATATATTGTTTTTAATTAATATGCACCACAATTTTTAACAGAAAAATCCACTAAAAACCGCAAGCAAAACATAACAGACTGATTATCAAATCTTCACTAAACATCACTCACTACACGCAAAAACAATACTGCCTTAAAATTTACTTCAAAAAGGAAACTATGGCAGTGAAAAGGCAGGAAAATGAGTCACTAATAACGTTAATATTGAACGATTTTATCGTCTATTTCACGTCCCCAAGCCAAGATTCCACCGACAAGGTTATACAATTCTTCATGCCCTGTGGTATCTTCAAGATACTCAATAGCGGTAGCACTTCGCTTTCCTGAACGGCACATCACAACGACTTTCTTGTCTGCTTCCACTTCATCAGCTCTTGCCGCTACTTCTCCCAAAGGGATCAATTCTCCTTCAATGTTGGTCAACTCATATTCATGTGGTTCGCGGACATCGACAAGCTGAAAGTCCTCGCCTGCATCTATCATACTTTTGAGTTGCTGTACTGTAATTTCTTTCATGGTGATAAGGTTTTTTCAATAGGTTTAAAGGTAGATGTTAATTTAGGCAAAAATGAATAAAGCCTAAGGAATTTATCAATAAATCCGCTGAGGAGTGAAAAAATAAACCCCACAAAGCGCTTTCCCTGCTTTTGGCTCACCAAACATTGGCCACAAGAAAATAATCAATGTCAGGGAAAATTCAAAGCACTGCTGTTGTCAGACCACAAAAATGGTGTTGGTTAATTTTTTCGGCAGGTGCCCAAATTTACCGATTAGCGAACACATCAAGCAAAAATAAGCCTTGATAAAGAAAACCAGCCAAATTTAGGCCGTCATTTCCGGATGAATTTTACTGACAGACCAAATTTTCGATGGCAGGATTTCACATCAATCATTATTTCTGTTTTTTGTTGTCCTCAACTTTGCTATTCCTGCTGACGGCAACTATTTTACACTGAATAATAATATCAAATACAATATGGAACTATACAGACTTGACGACGCCTATCATATGAAAGCCGATAACGGCGAAGGAAACACTATAGAATTGGATGGGTCGCCAGAAATTGGTGGAAAAAACCAGGGGATGCGCCCGATGCAACTGTTGCTTGCGGCGGTTGCGGGTTGTTCAAGCATTGATGTGATCAGTATCTTGAAAAAACAGCGTCAGCCATTACAAGATCTTAAGGTAAGTGTTTCTGGCGAACGCAGCCCGGAAGGCAAAGCCAATGTTTGGACAAAAATTCATTTACATTATAAGGCATTTGGTGAACTTGATGCCGCCAAGGTAGAAAAGGCGGTCAAGCTTTCCAATGAGGAATACTGTTCCGTGGGGATCATGCTTTCGAAAACGGCTGAAATCACCTACAGCTTCGAGATCCTCCCTGCTTAATTACCCAACAACAATCAAACAAGCCATCAACCCTCATGGAAAAGAAGAAATTTGAAACCAACGCTATTCGTACTCAAACAGAACGAAGCCCACATGGCGAACATGCTGTTCCGATTTACACCACAAGCTCCTTTGTGTTTGATGATGCCGAGGATGCCCGAGCGCAGTTTGCCAGTGAAAAGGAAGGAGACATTTACACCCGTTACTCCAACCCGAACAACAATGAAATGATTGCCAAACTGTGCCAAATGGAAGGCACTGAAGACGGCTTTGCCACCGCTTCTGGCATGGCAGCCATGTTCACCAGTATCGCCGCATTTGTTTCCTCGGGGGATCACATTCTTGCCAGCCGATCGCTTTTTGGCAGTACGCACCAAATCCTGACGCAGATAATGCCCAAATGGGGCGTAACACACACCTATGTGGATGTAAACACTCCTATCGAAGAATGGGAGCAGCATATTCGCCCAGAAACGAAAATGATTTTTGTGGAAACGCCTTCCAACCCTGCACTGGACATCCTCGATCTTTCGGCTTTAGGGCAGCTCGCGGAGAAGCACCAGTTGATTCTTAATGTGGATAATTGCTTTGCAACGCCTTATCTGCAAAATCCTGCCGAATTTGGCGCACACATTGTAACCCATTCAGCCACAAAATTTTTAGATGGGCAAGGACGAACAATTGCAGGGGTGATTTTAGGTAAAGCGGAATTGATTGAAAAGGTGCGATTCTTTGGCAGACATACCGGCCCGGCTTTAAGCCCTTTTAACGGATGGATTATTTCAAAATCTTTGGAAACACTGGCTGTACGCATGGACAGGCATTGCGCAAATGCCTTGCGGATGGCTGAGATTTTGGAGGAGAACGAGGAAATCAATTGGGTGAAGTACCCACACCTGCCTTCTCACCCACAGTATGCCTTGGCGAAAAAACAAATGAAACTTGGCGGCGGAATCGTGTCTTTTGAAATCAAAGGAGGCGTGGAGCGTGGCCGGAGATTTTTGGATTCACTAAAAATGCTTAGCTTAACTGCCAATCTTGGAGACAGCCGAAGCATCGCGACTCATCCAGCTTCTACAACACACTCCAAACTCTCTCCAGAAGAGCGCGCTGTTGTCGGAATCACCGATGGGCTTATTCGAATTTCCTGTGGTCTTGAGCACATTGATGATATCTCCGCAGATATCCTACAGGCTATTGAAGTAAGCAATGAGATCATCGCATAGCTAAAAATGAACACATAAGGCCCACTCCTGCATACAGCAAATACAACCGATGATTGTTTTTAAAGGGCATTTCATCAGACTATTTTAAGCTGATTATTTCTCAGCACCACAAAGAGACCTAAGCAATAAGCTTGGGTCTTTTTTTGTCTAATTAAAAAATCTCCAAATTCTGGCAATCATGAGGGTTACTTTTCTGGACACTGCGGCATCCACTCGCAACAATAAATTAATGTAAGATTATTCAATATTAAATAAGTTATATTCAATATGTTTTTAGTAATTAATTAATTCTAACTCATCTAAAAACTAACCTGTTGATCCTTTTTTTTACAAAAATATAGAATCTATTCATTATTCTTACACGTTAATTTTAATCACAGATCAAATCAAACCTTACACCACCACCTAAATTGATGTTAAAAAAACTAATCATTGGGCATTGCGCTATTCTATTAATAGCCGCAACCTCAATGCCTTGTACTGCCCAACGGCAACCTACAAGGCAATCCATCGAGCGAACGAACTCGGCCGCTTCTTCAAGTGCTGCGAGAGCGCAAAGATCACAATCTCAAGCCGATCGAACGACCTCTTCAGGAGTCGTTACGCCGCCCGCATTTTGTACCACCAGTGTGCCTATTGACACAGACATTGCCTATTTAATTATTTTGGGCGTGGCATTCGGCGCCTATCAAATTCATAAAAGCAGTAAAATGAATACCTCCGCAGAATAAACAACAGTCTATTTACTTTTCATTTTTGAGAAAATCTCACGCCGCCAAATGCCTTGTATTTTTTTGCTTTGTAAGCATCGATAAATACAGGACATCACTCTTCAGGCATTGTAATATTTAGAATGAAAATGAACCCTAACCGTTAGTCAAACGACGGGATGATTAGGCTTAACTCGCCTACTCCGTCCTCCAATGCAAAGCTTAACCTACTTTTTAAAAACCCTGCTGAACCCACTCAGGACTCCTATCTTTTTGGACATAAAAAAAAACCTCTGACCGAAATCAGAGGTTCTTGAAAAACTGTCAGGCCTTACGATTAACGCAAGAATAACAATTCACGGTATTTTGTCAATGGCCAATCCTCATTGTCCACGTATAATTCCAATTTATCAACTGCGTGGCGGATATCTTCGAAATATTTCTCTTTGATACCGAAGCAGTATGCTTTCGCTTTTTCAGTTGCATCCTCAATCATGTTCACTTCCTTACGGGCGTTAGTCATGTTGGTGATCGCTACTTTCAAAGTAGAAAGGTGCTTGTTGATTTTCTCAATTGTTGAAACGATATCCGTATTGTCCAAACCAAGTTCTTTCAATCCTTTAGCGTTTGTGATCAATTTGTTTTGATACTGAACTGCTGTAGGAATGATGTGGTTTGCAGCCAAATCAGCCATCACACGAGACTCAATCTGAATCTTGTTGATATATTTCTCCTGAAGGATCTCCACACGTGCATGTAACTCACGCTCAGACAACACACCATGCTTTCCGAACAATTTCACTGCGCGCTCAGAAGTATAAGCTTGCAATGCTTCAGGCGTAGTTTTGATGTTTGGCAAACCACGTTTTTCTGCCTCAACAACCCACTCGTCAGAGTAACCATCGCCTTCAAAACGAACAGCTTTAGACTCCTTGATGTAACGACGAAGTACTTCAACAATCGCCAAACGCTTTTCTTTACCACCTTCTACTGCAGCATCTACCTCATCAGCAAATTGCTCCAATTGGTCAGCTACAATCACATTCAATACAGACATTGGTCCTGCACAGTTTGCGTCGCCACCTACTGCACGGTACTCAAATTTGTTACCTGTAAATGCAAATGGTGATGTACGGTTACGGTCAGTATTATCCAACAAGATCTCAGGAATCTTATCGATACCCAATTTCATGTACATGTTGTCACCTTTACCAACTTCAACATTACCATTGTTCTCCAACTCATCCAATACAGCAGACAATTGCTGACCGATGAAAGCAGAAATAATTGCTGGAGGTGCTTCATTTGCACCCAAACGGTGATCGTTACCTGCAGATGCCGTAGATGCACGAAGCAAATCAGCATGCTCATGAACAGCTTTAATCGTGTTCACGAAGAAAGTCAAGAATTGCAAGTTTTCACGTGCCGAAGAAGAAGGCTGAAGCAAGTTAACCCCTGTATCTGTAATCAAAGACCAGTTGTTGTGCTTACCAGTACCATTCAAGTTGGCAAATGGTTTTTCGTGGAACAATACTTTCAGGTCATGGCGCTCTGCCACTTTGTCCATCAAGTCTTGTAATAATTTATTATGATCCGAAGCTTTGTTTACTTCCTCGAACAATGGCGCTACCTCAAACTGAGAAGGTGCTACCTCATTGTGACGAGTAGAAACAGGAATACCCAGTTTCAAAGCCTCGATTTCGAAATCTTTCATGTAAGCCAATACACGTGGAGCGATCGTACCGAAGTAGTGATCATCCAACTGCTGACCACGTGCTGGAGAATGTCCGAACAACGTACGGCCCGACATTACCAAATCAGGACGTGAATAATACAAGCCTTTGTCGATCACAAAGTACTCTTGCTCACAACCCAAAGAAGCTGTAATATGATTCACATTGCGGTCGAAGTAGCGAGCCACACGTACAGAAGCCTTATCTACCGCTTCGATTGCCTTCAATAATGGTGCTTTGAAATCCAAAGATTCTGAGGTATAAGAAACAAATACCGTTGGAATACAAAGTGTATTAGAGAAGATAAAGATTGGAGATGATGGATCCCAAGCCGTATAACCACGTGCTTCGAAAGTTGAACGGATACCACCGTTAGGGAATGAAGATGCATCTGGCTCTTGACGAACCAAAGCCTCACCTTTCAAACGCTCAAGACCTGAAAACGCGTCGAAGAATGAATCATGCTTCTCTGCAGTAGAACCAGTCAATGGCTGGAACCAGTGTGTGTAGTGCGTAACCCCTTTTTCCATCGCCCATAGTTTTACTGCGGCCGCTACGGCATCAGCAGTTTCCATGTCGATTTTTTTACCATTCTGGATCGCATCCTTTACTTTTTTGAATGTTTCAGGAGCCAAGGTGCGCTTCATTTTGTCTAAGTCAAATGAATTTACGCCAAAATAGGAAGAAATTGGTTGAGCAGGTTCGTCCACTGCTACTGCGGATCTTTTAGAAAGCTCTTCAAGCGCTTTGAATCTCAAATGTGCCATTTCAGTTCTTGTAGGGTTGAAAATTAACGTGATTTTCCGAATTTGAAATATCACGGCTGTATTTACGGCTCAAATATAAGCCTGATTTTATTACATATGCAATATATCAATCACAATTGGTCAAAAAAACACCCCACACAAACATTTACCATCTTTTTAATATAGCACTCAAAAACTGCTATTTTCTTAATGTTCACAATGGGAAGTCGGTTGTATTTCCAAAATCGCAATTTGAGGTATTGAATGATATAAATTTAAAAAATAATAATTCTAACAAGCCATCATCTTCCTGTTATTTTCAGTACACAATCGGGTGAATTAGAGTAAAAAACAACTACCTTTGCAGGCTATGAAAAAAGTTGCGTTTTATACTCTCGGCTGTAAACTTAACTTTTCGGAAACTTCTACTATTGCTCGAAATTTCGAGGAAAGAGGTTATACTAAAGTTAATTTCGAAGCCAACCCTGACATCTTTATTATCAATACCTGTTCGGTAACCGATAATGCGGACAAGAAATGCCGCAAGGTTGTACAGGAGGCGATGAAGATCAACCCAAGAGGATATGTTGCCATACTGGGCTGTTTTGCTCAGCTCAAGCCTACGGAAATTGCGACCATTCCTGGGGTGGATGCCGTATTTGGTGCAAAAGAGAAGTTCCGTTTACTGGATATTCTGGATGAGAATTTCCAGCCAAAGATCGACCCTTTTACACAGGAAAAACAGGCTCAGGTATATTATTCCGATATCGAGGACGCCCTTGAATATCACAATGCCTATTCTTTGAATGACCGTACACGTACGTTCCTGAAAATTCAGGATGGCTGCGATTACCCATGTACTTACTGCACTATTCCTATGGCACGTGGCGCGAGTCGCTCCGACACCATTGAAAACATTATCAAGTCGGCGAATGAAATTGTAGCGGCAGGGGTAAAAGAAATTGTACTGACAGGCGTTAATACGGGCGATTTCGGTATTCGAAATGGCAAGCGTGAGGATAAGTTTGTCGATTTAGTGAAAGCCTTAGACCAGGTAGAAGGCCTTGAAAGGATAAGAATTTCAAGCATTGAACCTAATTTACTGACCGACGAACTGATTGAATTCACCAAAGCATCTAAAAAGTTTGTCCCTCATTTCCACATTCCTCTTCAATCGGGAAGTGCGGAGATCCTCAAACTGATGAAGCGCCGATACAAGCGAGATCTTTATTCAGACCGTGTCGAGAAAATCAAATCATTAATGCCGCACTGTAGTATTGGTGTGGATGTTATTGTTGGGTTCCCTGGGGAAACAGAGGAATTATTCCTGGAAACCTATAATTTCCTGAACGAATTGCCGATCTCCTACCTGCACGTGTTCCCTTATTCTGAAAGACCCAACACCGAGGCCGTCGAGATGCCTGGTACGGTACCTGTAAAAGAGCGGAGCCGTCGGGCAAAAATGCTACGCATTCTTTCTGAGAAAAAGAAAAATCAGTTTTACCAGCAGCATATCGGTGCAACCCATACCGTCTTGTTTGAAGATGAAGTGCATGATGGCCATATGCTTGGTTTTACAGAAAACTATATCCGCGTTGCGGTAAAATACGACCCTGTTTTGGTCAATGAATTAAAAATGGTCAAGCTTAAGGCAATTAACGATGCAGGCCAAATGGAGGCGATTGAGCTTCCTACTGTTTACGAAAAGCATTAAGTATTTTCATTAAAAAAGTAAGGGCACCCCACCAAGGGTGCCCTTTTTACATGATGCCCAGTTCACCTACATAAGGGCATCAGCTCACCACCTCTCATCTTCAGGATACTATCTCATCCTAAAACTTTTTAGCATCCGTGAGTCCAATCAACTAACCAAAATTTGTTTTCTTAACTATACAAAGTGTTTTGTTAACCTCTGTGATTAGCAAAGCGAAATTGAAAATATTAAGTTAGGAGCGCCAACCGCTTTGGGATGCAAGATTCTTATCAGATTGCAGCCATTTTTTGTCATTTATTGCCAAACACCCCTCTGAGTGGCATATATCAGCTTTCTGGCAGGTCCCCCCGAATTACAAATAGCGTTTCAGCGAGGCACCATTTTATTTTTTTTGACTAAATTGGGATACAATTTTACCCTGAAATCAACTCAACGGATGCTTATTCCTTCCATCTCCCCCTATCTCGGCCTTCCAATATCCATGATTATCGCCCTGGTTGCTTACAAAAAAAAGAGCACCACTATTGACGGGTGCTTCGCTATGGTGTTGCTGGGAACAGGAATACATTATTGCGGCGGGCTGACGGCCGACCTCCCGCTTTTACTGTTCTTTGTCATCGGCTCAGCATTATCAAAGTTTCACCCCAACCCTATCCAAAATATTCATCAGGAGGAACACGCGCGAACAGCTCAGCAAGTCTTGGCCAATGGACTAACACCCCTACTTGCCATCATCCTATATTATATATATATGTCGGTGCCACTTTTAATATTATACTTCGGCACAGTGGGCATTCACCTTGCCGACACCATGAGCTCAGAAATTGGCACCTATAAAAAACGTAAAACTTACGACCTCCTCAGCTGGAAGCCCATCACCCAGGGTTTATCAGGTGGTGTAAGCCTCATCGGCCTGGTAGCAGCTGCAGTCGGTGGGCTAATCATGGGCATTTTGGCTTTTGCACTGATCCCTTCCACCATGCCCATCACCATACTCACGATCACGGCCATCAGCTTCTCAGGCGCATTACTTGACAGCCTGCTTGGCAAAATTCTGCAAGTAAAATACCTTTGCAGAAATGGCCACCTGACTGAAAAAACCCATTGTCATAATGCAGCCACACAGCACTTTAGCGGACAAGCCTGGGCGAACAACTCTACCATCAACCTGCTGAGTGCATTGCTCCCCTGGCTCATCCTAAGCCTCCTGATGATTTAATCAAACGAATTGCATTATGCTACATCAGCAACAATAGTGATGCATTCAAAAAAATATTTAAAAATAAGTGTATTTTTTTAGCCTCATTTTTTCATTATTACAAAATTAAGTTTACCTTTAAAGTGTTGAAGGCTGAGGATCATGAACAAATCCTCAATTTGCTGATTTCCGTTCGAAAAGGTGTTAAAGAAGAAAGCCATTGGTATCTACCAATGGCTTTTGTTTTTTCAGGAATATTATTCAATCGCAAGGCGCAGTCGATAGATCATCCACCGATAACAGGAATATTATTTTCTGAAGCAAAGGTAAAAATTGCCGATTTTACCTCTTTGGACACCTCAGCATCTTCGGTTGCAATGCTGATAATCAAACGATCCTGCTCGAAAAAATCGACGATTACCTCAAAAGAGGCCAAATGTATTTGCTTGATATCGCTGGCATAAATCGTATCCCGTCCACTGATCTCATCATTGATAATCAAAATCTGATCATCATCTACTTCGTATCGAGGCATCGAGCGAGAACCTGGCCGCAAGAGATAAGCATCTGCAAGCATAATTCCCCCAGCAACTAACAACATCGACATGAAGGCAATGAAAATCCCATCTTTATCACTCATGAAAATTAAGGATAATATACTGACCGCAACAAAAGCGGCACCAAGAATGGCCAACAAGAGAAATCTTGCCCTTGGGGACATATATCCGTTCGTAAGATAAATCACCTGACGTTGCATAATATAGGTTCATTTAAGGATAAAACGATAAATTATTACATCGGATCATTGCTGCTGACCGAGGACTTACGCCCTCTGTAAAACTCCACAAACTGAATACCGACACCTATATAACAGCCGAATAAGTAAAATAGCTTTCCCAATCCCCTAAAAATATGCTAAAAAGCCATTTTTAGCACCTACCTATCGTAATGTAACCCAAACAGACCTAATAATTGTTCAACTTCTACAATTCTGCACAAAAAAGCCTCAGGTAGAAAAGCTACCTAAGGCCATTGAAAACTTAGAGCATGTTTTACAAAACTTAGCCCCTCCTGCAAAATCAGATTGCAGAAATTGATTTAAAATTACTTTTGAAAACGCTTGGCGAGCTTTTCCGCCTTTCTACTTTCTGAATAATCATAAAAGCCTTCCCCCGATTTAACGCCACACTTCCCTGCCATCACCATATTTTTCAATAAAGGAGCAGGTGCATATTTCGGGTTTCCAAGGCCTTCGTGCATCACTTCCAAAATACTTTGACATACATCCAGGCCTATGAAATCTGCTAATTGCAAAGGCCCCATCGGGTGCGCCATTCCCAGTTTCATGACGGTATCAATTTCCGCCACACCAGCCACCCCCTCTTGCAAACTGATGATCGCTTCGTTGATCATGGGCATCAGGATTCTATTGGCTACAAAGCCCGCATAATCATTCACCTCCACGGGCATCTTCCCCAGTTGTGCGCTTAATGCCATAATGGTCTCAGTTGTCTGGTCGGTGGTATTGTAGCCACGAATAACCTCCACAAGCTTCATAATAGGCACAGGATTCATAAAATGCATACCGATCACGCGTTCAGGCGCCTCGACCTGGCTGGCAATACTGGTTATTGATATCGAGGAAGTATTGGTAGCCAAAATCACCTGATTTCCGACCAGCTGCCCGAGCTGCTTAAAAATACTGAACTTTGCCTGAATGTTCTCTGTTGCTGCTTCAATGACTAATTCTGCCTCCTGAACCGCCGTTTTCATATCCGTTTGCAGCGTAATATTGCTAAGGGTCAACTCCAGTTGCTCATTCGTGATTTTCTCTTTTTCAAGCAAACGATTAAGGTTTTTACGAATGGTATTTATGGCCTTTTCCAGCGCATGATCACTGACATCAAGCAAACAAACCTTAAAACCACTTTGCGCAAAAACGTGAGCGATGCCGTTGCCCATTGTCCCGGCACCTATTACTGTAATATTCCTCATAGCGTTCCTATTTATTTTTCTAAATAATATAATCATTAATCCTTAAAACATGCTCGCTGAGGCACACAGAATCCGGTGCTTATTGATGAAAAAAATTTAAATAACCATAAAGCATCGATTTATTTGATCCTTTAAAACTTAAATTCATCATATTAGTTAATAAAAAATGATTAGTCATTGTCTGTTGTGCCTAAACAGCATATATAAACTAAATTAGTTACTGCGTTTAATCTACCTAAATCTTCAGCCTTGTATGTCCGAAAGCGCTACTTTTCAATTAGAAAATAACAACACCTTAATTTCAGACCAAGCCAGAAAAACCAAAATTTCGAATTTTATTGGTATCATTTTGGGGCTGATCATCTTCCCCTATACTTTTTACTTTAATCAATCCGTTGAATACGAATACCTCGCGGTGGCCTGCCTGTTAACCTCAATAACATTTCTGACCATTCCACTGATTAATCACCTAAAGAAAACCACCTTTGCCCGCTATCTATTAATCATTCTTTCCACTTTTTCCGTGGGAATGTTTTCGATTATCTTGGAGGCAAAATCACATATTTTCATCTTTTTCTTCCCCATTATTTTATTGCCTCTGCTGTTTTTTACTTATAAGCAGCGCACGCACATCATCATATCGTATTTTATCATTTTTACTGGATTAGTTTGCGACATCTCCTATAAGATTTATCAGCAAGACCCTGCCATTGCCAATGAATTGATGCCTTTAGTGCTCAGTAATATCATCTTTTGTTTTTTGCTGATTTGTGTCTACAGCTTCACCATACTGAAACAGAAACAGTATTTCCATGAAAACCTGGAAAAGAAAAACCAGGAGCTACTTTCCCAAATTACCGTTCGGAGGCAAACGGAGGCCTCTTTAAGAGAAGCAAAAAGTGCCGCGGAGGCCATGTCGAAATCCAAAGAAAATTTTCTTTCCTCAATGAGCCATGAGCTCCGTACTCCTTTGAATGCCGTGATTGGAATCACCAATTTGCTCATTGATTCCGACCCTAAAAAGGAACAGGTGGAGAATTTAAACATCATGAAATTCTCCGCAGACAGCCTGCTTTCTTTGATCAATGACATCCTCGACTATAACAAGATATCGGCAGGGAAATTAGACATTGAACATATCCCCTTCAACCTGGTGCAGCACCTGAAAAACATCAAAGAGGCCAATACTTTTAAAGCCACTGAAAGAAACAATACTATAAAATTGATGGTCGATCCAGCGATTCCAAAAATCCTCAAAGGAGACCCAACAAGAGTTGCGCAGGTCATCAATAACCTATTGAGCAACGCGGTTAAATTTACAGAGGAAGGCCTGATTGAAATTCGGGTATTTATGAACGAATCCATCGGCGATAATCATATTACTTTTGAAGTTGAAGATCAGGGAGTGGGGATTCATCCAGAGAATATCGATAAAATATTCATGGATTTTGAACAGGCGGAAAGCTCTACCACTCGAAAATTCGGCGGTACGGGGCTGGGTTTGAGTATTACCAAAAAACTGCTCCGACTGATGAACTCCAATATAGAGGTGAGCAGTACTTTGGGGGCAGGTTCCACTTTCCGTTTTACCCTTGAGCTACTGCCAAGCAGCGAGGAGGAATACGAAACCCTGACCAAGCTTGATCAGGAGGAGGAAACCGTCTCTTATGCGCATAAAAAGATCCTTTTGGTCGAAGACAATCCATTTAATGTGAAGGTGGCTACGCAATTCCTGAAAAACTGGGCCCTGCCCTATGAGGTTGCTGAAAATGGGCAGATAGCGCTGGAAATGGCGCAAAAGAACAATTATGATTTGATATTGATGGACCTTCAGATGCCCGAAATGAATGGTTATGAAGCAACCACTGAAATTCGGAAATTCAACACCAACACGCCTATTGTTGCCCTGACGGCCTCTGCAATTGCGGAAGTCAAAAGCCGTATTGAATCCGCAGGAATGAACGGCGCCATCACCAAACCTTTCGTCCCGAACGATCTTAAAAAATCCGTGATGAAATATTTAACACTGGGTATAAAAAAAGGGACGAAAGATGCCGAAAAATTTCAGGAAGCCCGTTAAATTGGCTTTCTAAAGCGAGCATTCATGTCAACAACACACCCCAAAGATCAAATTTCCTATTGCCCAAAATGTGGCGGAAATAAATTCCCCTATGCAGGAAAAAATTTCCATTGTCAGGATTGTGGTTTCACTTTTTACATCAATTCCTCTGCGGCAGTGGCGGCCATTATTCTGAATGAAAAAAATGAGCTGCTACTCACTCGTCGGAAATTTGAACCAATGGCGGGTTTACTGGACTTGCCGGGGGGCTTTGTGGACCCAATGGAGTCTGCAGAAACCGCTGTTCGACGAGAAATTAAAGAAGAGCTGAACCTTGAAATTGACCAGTTGCACTTTTTCTGCTCGGTACCGAATGAATACACTTTCAATGGGCTGAGCTACTTCACAACAGACATCACCTTTCTTTGCAAAGTGGACTCCATGGAGCATATCCATGCAGAAGATGACATCTCCGAGGCCTTATTTATTGCCCCTGAAAATATTCATTTAGAAGACATTGGAGCAACCTCAATGAAGGTCATCGTCCAAAAATACCTCGATGAGCACCAAAATGTCGCTCGAATCCTGCGATAACCATTTCAGCATTATTTTTAACAGCGTGCCTGCCAATTGCACGCCATCCTTTTTCATTCCTCCGCAATGTATCAGCATATTCCTGTCAAAACATTTTACCTGGAGCATTCCGACTGCTCCACGACCCTCCCAAAATTACCTGCCGATTATCAATTCAGTGCCTGGTCGCCGACCGTTGACGAGTATTTAAAAATTTATCAAGCTGTTGGCGCACCCTTCGGATGGACGGGCAGAATTCTGATGAAAACAACGGAATTGCGTGCACTTTTAGCCGCTGATCAACACGCTTTATACCTCTTGAGGTATCAGGATCAAGTTGCAGGATTTGTAGAATATATCCTGCATCCGGATCAAGCGATAGAAATTGTTTACTTTGGACTGACTCCCGAATTTATTGGTAAGGGACTCGGTAAAGTATTCCTCCAAACTTGCATTGTTCAGGCCTATCGCAAGCAGGCAAAAAAAGTTTGGTTGCATACCTGTGAATTTGACCACCCGAACGCCTTGCCCAATTATCAGAAAATGGGTTTTCGTTTGTTGAAAGAACAAATAGATCAGGAACCATATTTACCCTCATTTCTGGAGGAATTCAAGCGTAAATTTCCAAAAATAACCTTCACCTATGAAAAATAAAACCGCGGAACCACCACATGGGAAACGGCTAACTTTTGCTTTAGAATATTGATGGCCTTAGTCAAGTAAGGTGTAAAAAAAAGCGAATAGTACGTCGCCAAAGATTATATTTTGGTCAAGAATCAAACCACTTGTTTTCGATCTGAGTTTAAATAATTACACCCACCGAAAACAATCATGAATCACCTCCTTAAGAGAACCTTCGCTGCCGTTTCTGTCCTATTATGTGTCATTTCCCTGGGACAACCACTTTCGCTCTCGTTTGCAGAAAGCCCTGGTTTAAAACCAGTGGATACCCTTGCATTCTTCCATAAGAAGGTCATTATTATTGACAGATATGACCACATGGTTTTCGATGGGCAAATCAAAGAGATGAATACAATTATTTTGTCTCTATATGAACATTCCGATTATCTCACCACTATTGACGGCGTAGATTATCATCATTTTACGAACTAAAAAAAAGCCTGCTTCACTTCAAAGCAGGCTTTTTTTTTAGATTTTTACTGATTGATATCCGGCTGATAAACAATATAGGAGGAATCAGTACTGGAGACCGAAAAGTTCCCGAGCCCATTGTTGTCCCAATTATTATCAGGATTGTATGGCACACCAGAACCAGGGTTTTGATTTCTGATTTCGCTTAAAGAATTAAAGAAACCATGCGTCCCCTCGTCAATCGACATTAACTTAATTTTTATGGTATCACCTGGAATCAAATCCAAATCACGAACCCGAAATTCCGTCTGTTTCCCATCATAAAATTTATCGTTAGACAAACGAATACTGTTGTAATCTCCTCCATTCACGGTAACTTTCACCCGATAGAAATTATCAACATCTTTGGGATCAGTATAATGAATTGCGACCTCCTTCATTGGCTCCTCCCCTGGGAAGGTAAATTCCTCATCCTCGATCGTCAGGCTGTCAATTTTCACCTTGAAGGGAATAGTGGCCGTGGCATTAAATACCTGCCCTATATGCTTGACCCTAACCCGATAAGT
This sequence comes from uncultured Persicobacter sp., assembly GCA_947498325.1. GTDB lineage: Bacteria > Bacteroidota > Bacteroidia > Cytophagales > Cyclobacteriaceae > Persicobacter > Persicobacter psychrovividus. The sequence goes on along the minus strand of CANMKE010000001.1, from coordinate 270,629 downwards.
TTCTCCTTCTTTCCCATGAAGGTTCGTTCCACCATACCGTCCTTCGTTGTAATCCAGCAGGTTTTCGCTGTTTCCTTCCTCATCCGTCAGGGTAATTTCAGCCCCAATGACTTTCTCAATATCAGGATTATTAAAAGCACCACTTTTCGACAGGGTAAAATAGGCCGTATCGCCGGCATTTAGATTACCTTCCAATACATAGCGCTGATCTCCCACCCGTAATGGCAAATCTATTTTTTTATCGCAAGAGGTGAGTGCAAAAACAACGATCAACAGCCCACATAAATATTGAATGACCTTTCCCATTAGAATTTAAAATTATAAGTAACCGCTGGAACCAAAGAAAAGAGAGAGGTTTGAATCACATCAGAAACCTCAGGGTTTTGTTCATTGTCTTCAAAGCGAATAAAATAGGCATTATATCGTGCATAGAGATTGTATACAGAAAAATTCCAGGAGCTTTCAAAATGCTCATGTTTTTTGCCGTGAAAGGTGGCCCCAAAATCCATTCGGTGATAAGAAGGCATTCGGTACCCATTTCTTTCTGTATAAAGTGGCACCTGTTTGTCTTCAATCACATAAGATCCCGAAGGGAAAGTTACAGCATCGCCAGTATTGTAAACCCAGGTTGCGGATAAATCCCAGCGGTCATTGAGTTTATACATCCCGACAATAGAGATGTCATGACGGCGGTCCTGTCTTGCAGAAAAAGGCTTTCCATCGTTGATCTCCTTAAACTCTCGTCGGGTTGTTGAAAGCGTATAGCCAATCCAGCCATTGAATCTGCCATATTTCTTTTTCAGGAAAAATTCCATCCCATAGGCATATCCTTTTCCGAATACCAATTGCGATTCCAGGAAAGGGTTCAGTAAAATTTCCGCCCCATTTTTGTAATCAATCTGATTGTAAAGCTTCTTATAGTAAACCTCCACAGAGCTTTCATATTTGTTCTCTTTAAAATTCCTGAAATACCCCAAAGCCACCTGATCCGCATACTCTGGTTTAATAATTGGTGTCGTAGGTACCCATACATCAGTAGGAGAACCCGCAGTGGAATTGCTCAACAAATGAAGATACTGATAGGTTCGGGCGTAAGAAGCCTTCACCGAACTTTGTTCGTCAATCACAAAATTGGCATTAAAACGAGGCTCGATACCTACCTGGGTGTTGTAAAGTTCGCCATTTCCGTAAGTTACGGAATCTGTTGGCGTTTCACCGCCGGGTGCAAATTGGTATTCCGTCATTCCGCCAATATTGGAGAAAGTGGAAACACGCAAGCCATAATTAAGCTGTAAACGGTCACCGAGTTTTTGTTCGAAAGTGACATAGGTACCCGTTTCCAAGGCTTCACGGCCAGGAACTGTAATCGGATTAAAACTGAAGTTACCCTCTTTCGGTGCTAACTTTCCAGGCTGGAAGGTATGGTGAATGATATTGAAACCAAACTTCAGCAGGTTATTGTTCGCAAACGAATAATCGAAATCCTGCTTAAAATTCCAGTCTTGAATTCCTGAAGTAATGGTAAACGGTGTACTTCCAGAATTAACCCCAATCTGATAATCGTAATTAGAGAAAATCAGGGAGGAGTTGGAGAAGAATCGATCCGAAAAAAGATGATTCCAGCGCAGGGTTCCCGTTCCGTTCCCCCATTGCAAGCCAAAGAGGTCTCCATTACCAAAAACATCACGGCCAAAATAGCCCGAAAGAAATACTCGGTCGTTATCTCCGAGTCGGTAATTGGCTTTGGCGTTTAAATCATAGAAATATAGTTTGGACTGATTTATCCCCTCGTTGCTGCTCAGCTTTAAGAACAAATCTGCATAAGTACGACGACCTGAAACAATAAATGATCCTTTCCCTTTTTTAATCGGCCCTTCCAGGGTGAGTCGGGAGGAAATCAAGCCAATGCCTCCTTCACCGCCAAATTCACGGTCGTTTCCATTATCCATTTTCACATCCAGTACCGAAGACAAACGTCCACCGTACTGCGCAGGAATGCCCGACTTATAGAGTTTCAGGCTCTTGACAGCGTCAGAGTTAAATACAGAGAAAAAACCCAGCAAGTGCGAAGCATTATAAACGGGAGCTTCATCGAGAATAATCAGATTTTGATCTGCGCTACCTCCACGAACATAAAAACCGGAATTCCCCTCACCAGTAGAGGACACCCCTGGCATTAGCTGAATCGTTTTGAGAATATCCTTTTCACCAAACAATACGGGAACCGTAGAAATTGATTTTGGAGACAGTGCCACCACACTCATTTCATTTTTCACCACATTGGCATTGGCTGCTTCTCCTTCAATCACCACTTCCTCGAGTGTCTTGGTGGAAGGCTGTAGCTCAGCTGTAAATTTGATGTTCTTGTTTAGGCTGACTTTCTTGGTCAGGGTGGTGTACCCCAGAAACTGATAATTCAGTTCATATTCCCCTTCGGGGAGGGTAAGGGTATAAAAGCCATAGGCGTTTGTAGTAACACCAGTGGTCGTCCCTTTGACCACCACATTGGCAAAAGGCAATTCCTCGCCAGTTTTACCATCTTTCAGATAACCACTGACAGAAAAATTTTGTGCAAAGGCCGCCTGCCCCAATGCCAGAAACAGCACCAACAGCAAGGTTTTAATAGGATTCATTTTCATAAATTAGGTCAAGATATTTATATATCAAGCTGCAAATATACATATTCAAAAAAGTAAAAATATTGTTTCAGCTAATTTTTACATCAACGGTAATTGGGGAGAAAAAAGCATACCAAATATGGTATAAGAGCGTGTTTAAAAACTTACCATCCTATGGCAACTTCAGATTATTGGAATGGATTCGAAACTATTTACCAATAATAAGGCTGCTATTCTCTCAAAATAATCCTCCCCCCCCTTCTGCAATACGTCAAATTCTTGTTCCGAATTTTAATTTTAAACACGCCCCAGGAAACCGCACAAACAAAAAAGGCAGACCATCACTGATCTGCCTTTTTGAAATGTAAATTTTATACTGCCCCGCTATGGTGCTTCAGGTACAGGTGGAGCAACCACCGTAATGTCAAAGTTTTTGGATGAAGGCGTCGCGCTTTCGGTAAAAACGAGCACTACATTATCATTTTCTGCACTCAGGCCATAATCCGCCAAAGTCCCAGAAAAAGTCCCTTTTCCATCTGAAATAGCGATGGACTCCACTGGCCCGCCACTTTCTAAAGTCGTTACCTGCAAGGAGGTAACCTGAGCAGCCTGGGGGCCCGAGACCTCCACATTCACCGTAAAATCCGTTTGGGTGGTATCGACCGTCTGCCCGAAAGGCTCAAAGCCGCCGCCGTCAGGAAAACTGATGACCACCTCTGGCTTGCGGAGATCGGTGGTTCCTTCAAAGTAGTCTTCTTCATCGCAGGCGGCAAAAGCCACTACAAAGAAAGACAACATCAATAATTTTATATATCTCATGTTTAAATTCAGTTTTAGTGATTACTCCCAGCTTAATTTCGGTGCCAACGGTGCGCCATCTGGATTATTGGCATTGTAGACATCTTCATTGAACAGCCGTTCATTGATCGGATATGGCCAACGTTCTGGAATTTTGCCTTCCGATTGTTCAACACTCGCCCCTTGCGCTGGCTGCAGTGCAGGAAATCCTGTTCTTCTTAAATCGTTGAACGATTCCAGCTGATAGAAAAGAGCAATGTATTTCTGCGTGATCAGGCTTTCGAGATCGGTAATGCCGGCTACCTGCGCATCCACAAATGCGGCATCGGCAGCAGCACCTGTTACTTGCATCACAGAGGCGGTAATGGCTTCCTTGAGTGCGTCCGTTGGGTCTCCCCCTTGTCGTTGTATGATTTCTGCCTCAATAAACTTGGTTTCAGCATAGGAAATGATGTTCACTACGGCATCACGACTGTTATAATATGGGCCCGTCAAAGAGGCCGACTCGTTATCATCGCCAGCAGCAACTCCTACATAATTTGGACTTCCATCAGCAAGGGTATCGAACTGGGCTGCGAAAAATGGCAATCGCGGGTCGTTGATCGACTTCATAAGGTCTACAAAGAATTTTCCCATTCGGATATCTCCCCGCTGCTCTTCAAATTGCTGCAAAGGGTGTGAAGTGGTTGGCGAATCACTAAAATCATCGAAAACCAGGTCATCCGCAGGAGTATCAAAACTTTGCTGTACAGCAGCCAGTGCTTCATCCAGCTGCCCACGGTGCAAATAATAGCGTGCATCCAGCGCATAGCTTGCTTTCGTCCAGGCATCGACGTCGCCACCGTAGTAGAAATCGCCCGTTACAGGGATCTCTGTAGGTTGCGCCAAAGCGGTACGGGCCTCAGCAAGCAACTGGTGTATCGACATATAAATCGAATCCCGGGAATCGTAAGCAGGGTTAAGGTTATCGCTGCCAAGCCCTGCCTGCGAAAAAGGTACATTGCCCCAAAGGTCGGAGGCAACACCGATCATATCTGCCTGCAGGATTTTTGTGATGGCCGAATAATGGTTGGCCCCATTCACAGCAGATTTATCAATGATCACTTTCATATCACGGAAAGTTCCCCGATACATTTGGTTCCATGCCGAGTTCACATCAGAATTGGTGAAATTATACCTTCCAATAACGAGGTGCTGACGGCTCACTCCTGCAAGGTGTTGGGTAAACAGCCCATTATAGCGGGCAATGTCCCCGCCGTACATATAAGCCTGCCGCACCTGAACGGTCGGCAGTAAGGTTTGCACCGCCGCATCGTTGGGGTTGGCGGGGTCCACATTTAGATCGCCAAAATCACAGGACCATAAGCCTGCAAGACAGAGCAGCATGATCAGGGATTTATTTATTTTCAGTAAATTCATTTCTTTGGTTTTTAGTTTGGATGATATGGACTAAAAAGTAAGGGTCAGGGAAGCAGAATATGAGGTGGTATTTGGATTGACGAAATAATCGATACCCACCGCATTCTGTGACAACCCGTTTCCTCCTGTACCTGTAAGGTTCGCCTCAGGGTCAATGCCCGAGTAGGAAGTCTGTAACCACAGGTTACGCCCTGTAAAGGTCACGTTGGCATTCGACAGCCCCACGCCCTGTATCCAGTTTCTTGGCAAATCAAAACCAAGAGAAACATCCCTTAGTCTGACCCAGGAAGTTTCTTCCACAAAATGCTCATCAACAGAACCGAAACCGCCACCATTATCCTGATACCAGGCCTGGTCGAGGGTTACTTGTTTAGTATTCACCTCACCCGTTTCTGTTACCCCATTGAAAATGAAAGACTCCCCACGGTTTTCTGTCAGCTCAGACATCCCGAAGAAGGTCAAAGCCCCTTTGGTACCATTCCACATATCACCACCCTGACGAAAATCAAACAGGAAGCTCAAGGTAACCCCTTTCCAGCTGAAGGTATTTCGAAGTCCTGCGGTAAAATCTGGAATTGGATCTCCAATAATTCCCTGATCAGTTGCTGCCAGAGGGAAACCATCAGCACCAATAATAATCTGCCCAGCATCATTACGCTGGAACACTCCGCCACGCAACACACCATACGGCTGGCCTTCCTCCACAAATGAACCTGTTCCTGTAAAACCACCAAGCTGTACGTTGGTCAGGCCTGGCGCCAAAGAATTCACATTGTTCTCATAAGTGGTAAAGTTACCATTCATCGACCACAGGAAGTCTCCCTTACGGATCACATCCGCATTCAACATGACCTCCACCCCAGTAGATTCGATTTCTCCACCATTAATAATGGTAGAACCAAAACCTGTTGCTGAAGACAGCTGTGCGTTAACAATCTGATCTGAAGTGATGGTATTGTACCAGGTCACATCAAAGCCAAAACGGTTTTCAAAAAACTTCATGGCCAAACCAAGCTCCCAGGTTGTTTGGGTTTCTGGTTTGATATCATCGTTACCCAAAGAATTCTGCTGGGTAAAACCGCTCACTCCATTAAAAGGGAAACTCACCCCATTGGTCCATCCATCAGAAATTTGATTGGTGGTACCGTCAGAGGATGCGCTCTGAAAATAATTCTGTGTCGCATAAAGTGGTGCATCTCTTTTTACCTGCCCCCAGCTTGATCGGAATTGTCCAAAAGACAAAGCATTCGACTCAAATAACTCCGAGAACACGAAACTTAAACTGAATGTAGGCTGAAAGAAGCTGTTGTTATCTTTCGGCAAAGTAGAAGACCAGTCATTACGGCCGGTAGTATTTAAGAATACCATGTCTTTAAACGCCAGTTGCGCATCATAATACACCCCGTGTCTTTTCAGTCTGCTGGTGTTATCCGTAGAGAAAACCGTTGCAGCATTGGATATATTATTGAATCCAGGCAAGGACAAATCATCCCCCTGTGTATAAAGCGACCTGTTGATGGTGTAGAAGTAGTTATACCCCCCGATCAACTGTGCTGAAATAAGAGGAGAAAAATCCTGTGTAATGGTCGCAAAAATATCTGCCGTCAGGTCCTGATTGGTGATACGCCGGTCATAAACCTGCCCTGCGGCAAAGTTCCTGGAGTTGATTTCCGCAAACTGATTACGGCTATCGGCATAGAAATCATTCCCTAACCTACCGACGATGTGCATCCATTCCAGGGGAGAATAATCAGCCTGAAAAACGCCTATCACACGATTCACCTCATCACGGTATGGAATATTATTCACAACCCAGAACGGGTTATCATAACCACCGCCACCACGATAGTTCCGCTGACTGCCATCAGGGAAGGTATAGGCTGAAACTTCGTTCACCGCATCCTGCCCGAAACCGTTCGAGTTATCAAAAGAAGGTGTGGTACGCACTAACCCAAGCATGATCCCCGAAAGGTTTGACCCTTGCTGAACACGTCTCGCACGGGAATTACTGTAAGTTACCGAGGTCGATAATTTAAACTGTTCAGTAAATCTTCGATCGACAGAAATCTTTCCTGTAACACGCTGAAACGATGAGGTAGGAATAATTCCTTCATCACGGGTAAAACCCAGTGAAGCAAAATAAGTCGAGCGGTCGCCGCCGCCACTAAGGCTCAGATAAGTATCATTGGCAAAACCCGTACGAAAAAGGTCATCTACATTATTGTATGCCTGCATAGGAACAAAATCAAGTCCCTGCACTTCCGCTTCCGCACGTGTAAATGCGGCGCCATTTTTATCATAAGGATCTTCAATAGAAGGAACACGGACCATATCCGAAATACGTGGGCCCCACGAGCCACTCTGCCCCGTTTCAGGTCCCTGATACACGCCTCCTGATCCCTGAGCAAACTGGTCATTCAGTGCAGGCATCTTGTTGTAATGGCTCCAGGTATTGGTCTGACGGATGTTGAGTCGCATCTTCTGGTTTACATCCCCCTTTTTGGTGGTGATGATAATTGCGCCATTGGCTGCACGCAATCCATAAAGAGCTGTTGCTGCTGTTCCTTTGAGAACGGTCAGGCTTTCAACATCATCAGGGTGGATATCCACCATTCGGTTGGAGTTGGCAACCCCTTCGGTTCCGCCATCTCCTGCACCTGCACCACCGGTAATAGAGTTATCGACTGGAATACCATCGACAACAAAAAGCGGGGAGTTATCGCCTGTAATCGATGTATTACCACGAATACGGATGGTAGACGCAGCTCCAGGCGTACCTGCATTTTGTGTGACATTTACACCAGCAACCTTGGCATTCAAGCCCTGAACCAGGTTACTTTCCCGAGAGGAAACCAGTTCCTTGGCATTCACCTCTTCAACGGCATAGCCCAGTCGTTTTTTGTCACGCTCAATCCCCACAGCGGTAACGACCACTTCGGTCAGCTGGCGAATATCTGCCGACATGGTCATGTCGATCTCACTCTGGTTTCGGACTTTGACCTCTTCGGTGGCAAGGCCAATGAATTTAAAAATCAACGTTCCACCAGTTTCAGGTACACTAATTGAATAGGCACCATTGATGTCGGTAACTGTTCCTGTTGACGCTCCCTTCAGCAGGACATTCACCCCCGGAATTGGGTCTCCGGTATCTCTTGCCGTTACAGTCCCACTTACTGTTCGCTCCTGAGCAAAAACAGCTGATGATGACAATAACATGCAACATAGCAGTAATAGTAAATATTTATTCATTTACAGTTAAGAGTTTGGTTAATTTTTATAACTGTATGAAATCATATTATATTATACGCTCATTGTCAGAACAATAGCGAAATATCACAAAACTGCCACCCTTATGTAATTTACAAAAAAACCTTACTATAAACGTTGGAGATAATCGCAATAAAATTTATTATTTAAATCATATAGTATCCCTTACTTAAGGGAGTAAAAACATAAATAATTGATAATATTATAATTCGACTATTGGATTACGTTATTTTCTGTTTGAGCTAAAAAAACTAAAAATTGCATCATTTCAGCAAAACAATTTTTTGAAGGCAGGTAATATTGACATAAAAAAAACGGTTACCTTCAAAAAAGATAACCGTTTTTTTGCACGGGAGGTAGGACTTGAACCCACAGCCAATGGTTTTGGAGACCACTACTCTACCAATTGAGCTACACCCGTGTATTGTTTCACAAAGTAAAACTTTGTGGGCCCTATTGGATTCGAACCAATGACCCCCTGCTTGTAAGGCAGGTGCTCTGAACCAACTGAGCTAAGAGCCCGAATATGTGCACGGGAGGTAGGACTTGAACCCACAGCCAATGGTTTTGGAGACCACTACTCTACCAATTGAGCTACACCCGTGTATTGTTTCACAAAGTAAAACTTTGTGGGCCCTATTGGATTCGAACCAATGACCCCCTGCTTGTAAGGCAGGTGCTCTGAACCAACTGAGCTAAGAGCCCGAATGAAGTGCACGGGAGGTAGGACTTGAACCCACAGCCAATGGTTTTGGAGACCACTACTCTACCAATTGAGCTACACCCGTGTTTACATTCAGTAAATGAATAGCAGAGAGGAAGGGATTCGAACCCTCGAGGGCTTGCACCCAACACGCTTTCCAGGCGTGCGCCTTAAACCGCTCGGCCACCTCTCTTTAAAATAGCACGGGAGGTAGGACTTGAACCCACAGCCAATGGTTTTGGAGACCACTACTCTACCAATTGAGCTACACCCGTGTATTGTTTCGGCAATAAAAAAGCAGTACCGAAGTACTCATTTCGTTACGGGCATTTCCCGTATTGCGAGTGCAAACATAGGGAGTTCTTTTGTAAGACCAAAATATTGATCTGATTTTTTTCTTCGCAAAAACACCCCCTGACGCTAATTCAGGGCGTAAATTGGTGGTTAACAACATAGTTAAGGTGGCTAAAAAAATTTCAAAAAATTATAAATACGCCAAAGGCCCCTCAACAATATTTTTATAACAAAAAAAGCAAAACAGGGTATGGTTTATTTTGTGATTTTGTAATATTGCACTTTAAAACAACTATCATTAATTTAATTTAAGGAATCAATACCCCTTTGCGGGTAGGGTTCTCATTTTTCGATGAATGCACTTAAAAAGGATACCCTTGTTGCTGGCTTAGCTTTATTTGCCATGTTTTTCGGAGCAGGAAACCTCATCTTCCCTCCATCTATTGGCTTTAATACAGGCAGCGCCTGGGTTTGGAGTCTGTTAGGATTTTTAATTACAGGCGTGGGATTGATATTGCTGGGAATAATTGCGGTGGCAAAATCTGGTGGAACAGTAGACACCTTCAGCCACAGAGTAACGCCCTGGTTTGGCAAATTATTGGGCACGCTGATTATTTTGGCTATCGGCCCGATGTTGGCTATTCCCCGCACGGGAGCCGTAACTTATGAATTGGCTTTCGCTCCGCATTTCGAGGTGGCCATTCAGCCTGTAACAGCAGTCTTCTTTTTGATCACCATCATTTTTGCCATCAAACCTACAGGAATCATTGATCGTATTGGTCAGATTTTAGCACCCGTGCTTGTGGTAGCGATGGCTGCCATTGTTATTTATGGCATCATTAAACCTATCGGCACACCGATTGATCTGCCAACAAGTGCTCCTTTCAGTAAAGGGTTTACCGACGGTTATCAGACCATGGACGTTTTAGCAGCCATTCTTTTCGGAGGCCTGACCTTCGCGGCCCTCAAGAACAAGGGATACAATACCTTTCAGCAACAGATGAACATCACAGTAAAAGCGGGCATGATTGCTGCGGCAGGCTTGGTATTCATTTACGGAGGCTTGTTATATATTGGCGCCACAGCATCGGGTGTATTCCCAAAAGACATCACCACAAGTGCCCTCTTGCTTGGCGTGGTGAATCATATCCTGGGTAAGCCGGGCATGGTGCTTATCGCCATTGCCATTACCTTCGCCTGCCTCACCACCTCCGTAGGACTTACGGCTACCGTAGGGGAGTTTTTCCATAAATTATCTTCCGGCAAAATCCCTTATGCTGCATTGGTAGTTGCGACAAGCCTTTTCAGCTGGTACTTCTCCACCAAAGGCGTGGATGAACTCATTAAATTTGCCGTGCCCGTACTTTCTATCCTTTATCCCGTGACAATTGCGCTAATTTTCTTAAATTTGCTCGGTAATCACTTACCGGATTGGGCGTTTAAAGTGACTACCTGGGTAACACTTGCCATGAGCATTTTCTCTCAGATCATCTCTGCCCTTTCCCTAAATCTTGATCTTCTCCAACACCTGCAAAATTATCTTCCTTTCGTTATTTACCCTGCATTAACCATCATGGTGCTGTTTCTATTTATCAGCAACCAGCAAAAGGGGATTTCATTTACAAAAAATTAATAATCAATACAATGACACCCTGCCACCATTATTGATGGCAGGAATACTTTTTTTAGAATGAATAAAATTGACAAAAAGGACGGTATTTTAAAAGATACCCTCATATTAGGGTTAGCCTTCTTTGCTACCATGTTCGGTGCTGGGAATCTAATCTTTCCTTTAGGATTGGGCCACGCAAGTGGTGCTGAATGGACTACCGCCGCACTGGGTTACCTGACCTCTGATGTGGGGCTGACTATCTTAGGAGTCATGGCCATATTTAAAGCCGCGGGCTCTTCCACTACCCTGGGGCAAAAAGTACATCCAAAATTCGGGCTCATCATCGAGGGCATCATTATTATATGTCTTGGCCCACTGATCGCCATCCCTCGTAATGGCGCGCTCACTTATGAGTTGGTGTTTCAGGGGCTCATCCCTGGATTAACGCCATTAATTTTTGCAGCTATCTATTTCTCCATCACCCTTTTCTTCGTCATTCGCCCAACGGGAATCATGGACAAAATCGGAAAGTATTTAGCGCCAACACTGATTATCCTGGTGGCTTTCATCATTTTCAAAGGAGTGCTATTTCCTGTAAATGATGTTGCGAGTGCGCATATTGATGGAGGAATCTTCAAACGCGGCTTCCTCGAAGGCTACCAAACCATGGATGCACTCGGTACGGTTTTCATGGGTGTCGTACTGATTGCCGCCCTGCGGGAGAAAGGCTACAAAGACCAGAAAACCATCATAAAAATGGGTACAAATGCCGGACTCATCGCCGGTGGGCTTTTGGGGTTTGTTTACGGAGGTATTCTCTTTTTAGCTTCAAACATGAGTGGACAGATGCCCGCTGAGGCAACCCGACCAGATTTATTGGCAAATTTGATTATTCAGATTTTAGGCACACATGGTAAATTCATCATGGACATTGTCATTGCTCTGGCCTGTTTATCTACCTCTATCGCCTTAACGGCCATCACCGGAAACTTCTTTCAGAAACACACCAAAGGGAAATTACCCTACAAACCCGTTGTTATTGCGACAGTCATCATCTCTATCGTTTTAACTTCAATTGGTTTAGATAAAATTATTGCCTTTGCAGGACCACTATTGAGTATCCTGTATCCTGTGACTATTACCTTGATTATTCTGTACTTGTTGGAAAAATTCATTATATTCAATTGGATCTTCCCCACGGCAATTTTGGTGGTCTTCATTTACAGCCTTTTCGACACCCTGACGGGTATGGGGCTTTTGGCGCCTACTTACATCGGCATACCATCATGGGTATTCCTGTCAATGATTTTGCTGGTGGCTTTATTACCGAACAGATCCTTTAGAAATGCATTTAAGCAATAGGGACTAAATACGAATTGTCGTACTTATTCTGATCAAACATACTTTGCTTTATTTTTTTAATTAAAAAAGAGATCATATGGATGATATACAAATCAGAGTGATTGGGTTAATTATTTTCGCCATTGTACTATTTGGCATTTTCATTTGGTACACACAATCAAAAAGCAAAAAAATTGGCGAACCCTCCCCCAAACACGACAAAGTACACCGAAACGACAGCTGCCCCTGCGGCAGTGGTAAAAAATATAAACATTGCTGCGGCAAATAATCACAAAGAGCGACTTTATCAGGTCGCTCTTTTTTATTGAATACACTATTGAATATACTTTAGAATCGTATCCCTGACCAGCGCATACTTTGTCCAGGGAATAAAATGATTTTCCCCCTTCAGGCTAATCACCTCCAATGCCTCCCCCTGATAATGGCGTTTTATGAATGCCACATTTTCGTAGGGCACCAAAGCATCTTTTGTTCCGTGGATCATGGTAATTGGCACCTGAAGCCCTTTCCATAAGGGCAACATTTTTTGAAGTTCTGCTGCATGCACCATTTTCTCCCTATTGGCCATCGCTAAACCTCGTGGCAGTAATCTCTGAGCCCAGGCATTACTGAGCGGACGGTTCACCCAGAACATTTTCTCATGGTCAGGATCCAGGGCAGGCGCCAATAAAATAACGCGCCTGATATTCAAATCCGGAGCGTCCATGGCCATTCGAACAGCCACTGGCCCACCATAGGAATGCCCCACCAAAACCACTTCAGAAATTTGTAACTTTTCAACCAATTGAATTAAAATTTCTGCCTGATTTTTTATTTTCTCCGCAGAAAGCCCATCACTCGATTGCCCATAACCCAACCGATCGACGGCAAAAAGCTGCGCCTTCTCCAGCAACAATGAATCTGTAAAATACTTTTTGAACGCCCCCATATCTCCGGGAGCTCCATGAATAAAAAACACGCCCACCGCAGCACGCTCTCCAATTTTCACAAGTGATAAATTTCCTGACGGGGCTTTAAAAAGGCCGAAATCTACACGTACAGCCTCTTTTTTTACAACCTCCCTAATTTGAGTTTCCTGAGATTTAAACATATTACAGCCCCATAAACCCGACAATAAAACTGCCAGCACGGGATAATAAATCATTTTATTTACTGAAAATAGCATACACTTTGTGGAAGGGGATGTTTGTCTTTCTTATCACAATAACCTATTAATTCATCATAAATATCTAATAAGCGTAACATTTAGATCAAATTTACATATAAACAATAGCACAACACTTTATTACTCTATGATTGTATTTCAAACAAATTATGTGAGGATCATTCACAACACCGAATTGAAGTGTCTGGAAATGCTTTGGAAGCAAGCATTCAATGAAACAGAATACCAGACTGCTTTAGGTATTGGACTGAACTACCTCAGCGATAAAAAATTAAACCGATGGGTTTCTGATTATCGCCTTTTGGATGATGTCCCCGATGACGCGCTCACAGAATTGAAGCGAGTCCAAATTTCTAAATTTACTCAATTACCTTATCTTGATGTTATTATGATAACAGGAACGCGCCCAATGATGATCGACTATTGCGAAAAAATTCACGATATCCTCGACCGAAAACTCCCCAACGCCAACGTGCGCATTGAAATTAACGAAGCCAATAAAAAATCCTGGTTCAATAATAGCCTATCTGCTTCTAGACAGTTCTAAGCTTGCTCGTTAACAAAACCATCCCCCGTGGTTTCCTCCTCTCCTATTTCCTACAGCAACATTCGCCAAACCTTTCTCAGCATCCGTAAACCCGAAAAAGGAGGCACAATAAACAACAGCCCAGCCATAAAAGCTGCAAAAACAACCCCCAGGCCGACACTCACATCCCCAGCCCATAAGGCACAGTTCAAAAACATAACGAATGAAAATAGCAATAGAACCAATTGCCCAACAAGCTGATTTGTAGTTTTTCGTTTCATTTTCCCTCCTTCATTTTGAGCATTAATTAAGCACTTTAAAAGATTGATGCTCCCATTCACACAATAGCCATTATTCTCGTTTCAATCTTCCTCATATTTTAATTACATTTACGTCAAATTAGCCGTATTAGCTTCGGTTTACTGGTAATAATTTAAGTAAAAATATAAATATAATGGCTGAATACAATTTCAGAGCAACTGAAAAAAAATGGCAGCAAATATGGAAGGATCAACAAACCTACAAAGCAGGTATTGATACTTCAAAGCCAAAATTCTATACCCTTGACATGTTCCCTTATCCATCGGGAGCGGGATTGCACGTTGGGCACCCACTCGGATACATTGGTTCTGACATTGTGGCGAGGTACAAAAAGCTGAAAGGCTTTAACGTCCTGCACCCTATGGGATTTGATTCCTTTGGACTTCCTGCTGAACAGTATGCTATTCAGACCGGCCAACACCCTGCAAAAACAACCGATGAAAATATCGCCCGATACAAGGAACAACTCGCCAACATTGGCTTTTCCTTTGACTGGGACAAAGAAGTAAGAACATCAGACGCTTCCTATTATAAATGGACGCAATGGATTTTCATGCAGCTGTTCAATGCCTATTATGACACTGACGCCGACAAAGCAAAATCTATTGACTCACTCGTGGCCATTTTCGCTAAAGAAGGTAACGCAAAAGTAAACGCCTCCTGCGACGAAGACACCCCTGTTTTCAGTGCCGAAGAATGGAATGCTTACGATGAAAAAGAGCAGTCAGATTTATTATTGAAATACCGCCTGACCTACCTTGCTGATGCCGTTGTGAACTGGTGCCCTGAGCTGGGAACAGTACTGGCCAATGACGAGGTGGTAAATGGTGTTTCTGAACGTGGCGGATTCCCTGTAGAGCGCAAACTGATGAAGCAATGGATGATGAGAATCACAGCCTATGCCGAACGCTTGCTCGCTGGCCTGGAAGAAATCGATTTCTCTGAATCATTGAAGGAAATGCAACGCAACTGGATTGGAAAATCCAAAGGTTGTGCCCTGCATTTTAAAGTGGACGGACAGCCTGAGCTTGACCTTGAAGTTTTCACCACCCGCGTGGATACCTCTTTCGGAGTAACGTTCATGACCATCGCCCCAGAACACGAACTGATCAGCACCCTGACAACCGAAGCCCAAAAGGAAGAAGTTGAAGCTTATGTGGAAATGGCGAAAAACCGTTCTGAGCGCGAGCGTATGGCCGATGTAAAAACCATCTCTGGAGCTTTTACTGGTGCCTATGCGATAAATCCTTTCAACGGAAAACGCATTCCTATCTGGATTGCTGATTATGTTTTAGCAGGCTACGGAACAGGAATTGTGATGGCCGTCCCTTGTTCGGACACCCGCGACAATGCCTTTGCCAAACACTTCAACCTACCGATTATCCCAGTACAGGAAGGTGCAGGAACGGACATCAATGCTGATGATTTCGATCCGAAAAAAGGAACCATGATCAATTCTGACTTCTTGAATGGCATGGCCGTACCAGAAGCCATTGAAGCAGCCATTAACTTTGTGGAAGAAAAAGGAATTGGTCAGGGGAAAATCAACTACCGATTACGAAATGCAGTGTTCAGTCGCCAACGCTATTGGGGTGAGCCTGTTCCTGTGTATTTCGAGAACGGGATTCCAAAATTAATGAAGGAATCTGAATTACCGCTGGAACTTCCTTCCATTGACGAATACAAGCCGACAGCTACGGGTGAGCCTCCATTGGGTCGAGCAACCGACTGGAACTACAACGGAAAGCAATATGAGCTTTCGACCATGCCTGGCTGGGCAGGTTCTTCATGGTACTTCTTGCGCTATATGGATCCGCACAATGAGGAGAAATTCGCTGACGCAGAAGCCCTAAAATACTGGAACCAAGTCGATTTATATGTGGGTGGCGCGGAACACGCTGTTGGTCACTTGCTATATAGCCGCTTCTGGACGAAATTTTTGTTTGACATGGGCTTCCTGAATTTCGAAGAGCCATTCAAAAAACTGATCAACCAGGGAATGATCCAAGGCCGCTCGAACTTTGTTTACCGAGTAAAAGGCAGCAATAAGTTCGTTTCTTTCGGTTTAAGAAAAGAATATGATGTTGATCCATTGCATGTGGATGTGAACATTGTATCGAATGATATTTTGGATACAGAGGCATTCAAAGCTTGGCGTCCTGACTTCGCTGATGCGGAATTTATCCTTGAAGAGGGCAAATACCACTGTGGCTCCGAGGTGGAGAAAATGTCGAAATCGAAATACAATGTAGTCAACCCTGATGACATCATTGAAAAATACGGATCTGACACTTTCCGCATGTACGAGATGTTCCTTGGCCCATTGGAGCAATTCAAGCCGTGGAACACCAATGGTATCGATGGCGTTTACAAATTCTTGCGTAAATTCTACAACCTCTTCCATGAGGGCGATGAATTTAAGGTGGTCGATGAAGCAGCAACCAAGGCAGAATTGAAAGCTTTACATGCAACCATTAAGAAAATCACCCACGATCTGGACAATTATGTTTTCAACACTTCAGTGTCGCAATTCATGATCGTTACCAACGAGTTACAGGCGCTAAAATGTCGTAAACGTGAAATTCTTGAGCAATTAGTCGTGCTTATCGCTCCTTATGCACCACATATTGCAGAGGAATTATGGGCCAAACTCGGACACGAAACATCGGTAACCGTTGCAACATACCCTGCATTTAATGAGCAGTATTTGGTAGAGGATGAAAAACTTTACCCTATCATGATCAACGGTAAAAAGCGCGCTGAAATCAAGGTAGCGGCTACTTTGAGTAAAGATGAAATCCAAAAGATTGCATTGGAACAGGAAGCTGTGATCCGATGGACGGAAGGAAAAGCACCGAAAAAGGTCATCGTTGTTCCTAATAAGATTGTCAATATTGTACTGTAATTCAGCACAACAAACTAAAGCCACCGTAAATAACTACGGTGGCTTTTTTATCTTCGAAAATTAGACAGCTTCTCTTTCAGAACCTTTCTGGCCAGATGAATCCGATTTTTTACAGTGCCCATCGGTAAAGAAAGTTTCTCCCCTATTTCTGCATAACTGAAGCCCTGAAAATGCAGCATAAAAGGCATTTTATATTGCTTATCCAAACGGTCAATCTCTCGTCGAATTTCCTGCTCTCCCATATTGCTATCCGCAAGGTTATCATTTGAGCCTCCCTTCCAGCCCAGGAATGCATCGAGCTGATCCATGGTATCTAACTGCTCACCCCTTCGCTTTTCTGACTGATAAGAGGTAAAAAACGTGTTTTTCAAAATCACCAATAACCATGCTTTCAGGTTCGTTCCCCTGCGGAATTTTGTCCGTGCTTTAAATGCCTTAATCATTGTTTCCTGCACCAGATCCTTCGCTCGGTCATAATCTTGCGTAAACTTATATGCCGCCGAATATAACTGCGGAAACAGCCTTTTCAGGTCTTTTTCAAATTCTACTTCCTCTTGCATAATTTACCCTCCTTTATTAAGTGAGCGATTTGTTTAGCACGGAAGTTGTTTTATATAAAAAACTATATTTATGATACTGATATAGGTGTATTTATTAACATATACAACATATATTAAGTACCTTCATCACCCAATATCAATTTACTTATATGAAAAAAATATTTACGCTACTTTTATGTTCCCTTTTGAGTATCAGTGCATTTGCAACAAACCTCAATACAACTGACCAGGATACTCCTCCTACCCGAAGTGGCTTTTGGCCTGCTTTACCCAATCACGATCGAGATGGATTTCAGCTGACCTACGCACCACTGTCGAACTTGGATTATTTCCCGCGATGGAGAGTCGGCGCAGCCTACCAATATGGCGCTTTCAGGTTTTTAGTTGACGCCGGAAGGGGTAGTAAAGCCCTCAATCATTGGAGATGGCAGGATGAAAAAAACAATCTTACCGATGCCTATTCTCTTCATGAAATTAGGACGGAATTTCAATTCACCACCTTGAATTATGCCTGGCTGCGTTTTTACACTGGAGTGGAGCTCTTCTACGTGAACATGGACAGTCAGCCAACCAACAGTCACTATTACACCAGTTTTAACGACGATCAGGAAAAGGTGCATTTTGATCAGGCTGATTATAATAAACGGAAAATGGGCTTCAATCTGAAAGCAGGTTACGAAACCACCTTTATGGATCCGTTTTCCATTGAAATGTGGATAGGGCTGGGTGCTGCCAACAGAAAAATCACCTATACCAACATAGTAAATCCACGGTCAGAGCAAGTCGGCGTTACCGAATCATTATTTCAGAACCGACAAAAAACTCAGGGCATTAAGATCGTTCCCTCGGTCGCTTTTGGCTTTAGGCTCGCCTGCCGATTGTTTTAAAAAAATAATGGCAGGTTATACACCTGCCATCATTTTGGTGATCAAAAGATAATCTTTCATCACGCCAATTTCTTGTCTTACATTTTTCAGCAGCTGATACTGCCTGAAAGTTGGTTTCTTGCTCACATCCGCATTATTTAAAAAAGTCCCTAAATCACGGATGCGCGCGTTAATCTGATCGATCTTTACCTCCTGATCAATCAAATCGTCGATTCTCAAGGCCCCACAAGGCGGGGATTTTAGAACCTGCTGGATGTTGTTGGGTTCATTTGCGCTCATACTTAACATACGAAAATCCCGTAAAAACGTAGATTTATCGCAAACATGCAACATGTACCTTTTTTAAGAAAACAGAACTATTCCATTAGCGGCTGTCCCAAAAGCAAGTAGTTGTAATCGTACCAATAGTTGGGAATATCAGGAACCTTCTGTTCAAACATCGGCTTGGACAAATCCACCAATTTACCCTTCATTTGCGTTAAGTCAGGTTTTCCAGGCACCACCGAATTCACAAAAAACTCCCTGTACTGAGATATTTCTGCTGTTTCTCGGCCATTGAATATCTTGAAGTAATTCATGTAAGATAAATACTTCAAATAAAGCTTTCCTCCCTGATCTGTATATTCAAGATTCAATTCATACCACTTCTTTCGTTCCAGCTTTTTGGTAACAAAATAGTTGTAATTGATTTTCATCACGGCATAGTCCTTCACCCGAATAAAGAGCTGCCCCTCGACATCAACATGCCAATAGTTCAACTTTGGGTTAGGCTGAATTGAAATCACATAAACCTCATCCTCTCCGATATAGGTGTAATAATCGAGTTCAAAATGATAGGAAGATTCCCACAAATCCTCAAAACTGCCAATAAAGGGCACCGACTCAAAATGATTCCGTAACGGATCGTGAAACAGCATACTCGCAAACTCATTCCCCTTCAGGCTCGGCAATACGCCATGCAACAGCACTTTGGTGGTATCGTGCTGATCCGCTTTCACAAATTCATGATAATTTTTGAGGTAAGAATCACTCAGGCGCAACTGCTCAAGGTTCAGCTTAATTTTACTTTGGGTTTTCTGAAATCCAGGATCTATCATATCCACGGCACTTTCCAGAAAACAAATATACCCGCCCTTTTTCCGCTTCAGGTAGTCCCTGTAATAACCATTCAAGACATAAGGCTTGGTCGGGTAATTTTTGCGGATATTTCTTGCAGACTTTTGTAAAATACGCCTCGGGGTAATCTTCATATCACCGACAACCACCTCCGACAGCATCTTGGTTTGTGCTGACAGGTGAATCATCAATTTATCATTATCATAAGCAGGTGGAATTTCAATAAATTTATACTGATACCCCACTGAATGAATCCCGAGCGAGTCGCCAATCTGCCGATCGACACTAAAACGAAAGAACCCCTCCTCATTAGCCACCGTACCCACAGAGGTGCCCAAGACCTCAAGGGTCGCAAATGGAATTGGAGCGTTAGTCTGATCATCAACCACTTGCCCTCTTAACACAATGCTATTTTGCGCAAAAACTTGCACAAAAAAGAGTATATTCAATATTACCGTCAAAAAACACCGTTGATGGACTTTTCTCATAGGTCAAAATTAGCTCCATTTTTTTGCGCTCGAAACTGATCTTTTAACGCCAATCCCCCCAAGTATTTTTTATCTTTGTCTCGTTAAAAACTGGGATTAAGCTGTTGAAAGCGCAATAAATCTATAATATAAATTCTAAGTTAATTTAATTTTTCCAATTCTGCACAAAACCCTGCGACCTTCATGGCGGAAAAAAGTAAAGAAATTTTAAAGCAGTACTGGGGCTACAAGAAATTTCGCCCACTGCAAAAGGACATTATTCAATCCGTTATTGACGGACACGACACCCTCGCGCTGATGCCTACTGGTGGTGGTAAATCGTTGTGTTTTCAAGTGCCAGGACTTTTACTTGGAGGCATCTCGATCGTTATTACACCATTGATTGCCCTCATGCAGGATCAGGTTTCACAACTGAAAAAACGGGGGATCAAGGCTTATGCACTTTTCTCTGGCATGAGCAGCCGAGAAATTGACATCACCTTGGACAATTGCCGGTTTGGCGGATCAGCCTTTCTTTATGTATCACCTGAGCGCGTTCAAACGCCCCTATTTCAAGCACGTGTCAAGGAGATGCCCGTGAAACTGATTGCGGTTGATGAAGCGCACTGTATCAGTCAGTGGGGTTATGATTTCAGGCCCGCCTATTTACAAATTGCTTCCTTGAGGGCCTTTTTCCCCAGCTGCCCGATTATTGCGGTTACCGCTACGGCAACCCCCAAGGTGCAGGAAGATATTGTTTCGAAATTAGAGATGATCGCCTGTCGGAAATACACCAAATCTTTTGCCCGCAGTAATCTGGCATACCACGTTCGGGAGGTAGATGACAAAGGCGGTAAAATGCTGCAGGCCTTCAAAAACATTGAGGGCTCGGGGATTGTCTATATGCGCTCGCGCCAAAAATGCGAGCAAATCTCCCAATGGCTGTGTCAGCAGGGAATTGTTGCCGACTTTTATCATGCGGGTCTCAATACTCAGGAAAGGCAGCAAAAACAAGCGGACTGGATTGATAATAAAACACGGGTCATTGTGGCGACCAATGCCTTTGGAATGGGTATTGACAAGCCCGATGTGCGACTGGTGATTCACCTGGATTTAACCGACAGCCTTGAGGCTTACTATCAGGAAGCAGGACGGGCGGGCAGAGATGAACAAAAAGCTTTTGCCCTGACGCTATATCATGCTTCAGATTTAAAAAAAATACAAAAACGATGGCAGGATGCGCAGGTAAGCCCCGCATTCATCCGTCAGGTATATCAGTCCCTTGCCAACCAGTACCGCCTTGCCGTAGGGTCAGCATTGCTGATGAGTTACCCCTTTGATTTATTTGCTTTCAGCAAGAAATTTAACCTCCCTCCCCTGCCAACGCATCACGCACTTCAGCGGCTTGCGACTTTGGGCTATATTCAGCTTTCAGAAAATGTTTTCCGCCCATCGAAGGTTTCTTTCCTCTGGAACAGTGGAGCCCTTTATGAATTGCAGGTCAAAAACCCTGCTTTCGAGGAGGTCATCAAAGCGTTGTTACGGCAACATGGCGGCAATCTTTATGGTGAGTTTGTGGAAATCAATGAAAAGCGCCTTGCCAAACTGCTGCATAAATCTACAGGCGCTATTGCTTCGACCTTACAGCAATTAGCTGAATTGGGAGCCATTGATTATGAGCCGAAATCTGACAGTCCACAGGTCACTTTCCTCACGGCCAGACATGATGCTGTTTCGCTTCCGCTTGACCTGATCACGGCAAGAGAACGTTCCGCTGCTGAAAAGGAGAAGCTTGATGCGGTTGCCCTTTATGTATCTCCGCTCGTAAAATGCCGTCAACAGGTATTGCTTCAGTATTTCGGAGAAGAGAACAGTGAACCTTGTGGGGTTTGTGATCGGTGCCTGGAGCATAAGAAATCGGCAAAATTCCATCAGTCCAATGAAGAAACGATGCGCGTACTGATCGTTTCACAACTGAAAGAGAAGCCGAAATCCATTGAGGAAGTATATGCTGCCCTGAACACGGGAAATGAAGATGAATTCAAACAGTGCCTGAAAACGCTGTTAAACAACGGAACGGTGGTTTACAATTCGAAGGGTTTGCTTGCGCTTCATCATTGACCAAAGATCTCGCTGATCACCACCTCAGGGTAAAGGTCTGCGGCGATCTTCAATATGCGTTTTCCACTGGCTTTGGAGACATAAAAAGATTGCGCCTCCCCATTTTCCAATACCACCTTGATGAAATATCGAGAGGCCCAGGCTCTTTGCTTTTGATAATCGACATGATAATAAAGCTGCCCCACCTTACCAGCACCCACCAAGGCCTTATATATAGGTTTGTGCTTAATGCGGAACCATATCCACGTGAAATAGCCAGCAATCCCTGCCACGACGACCCAAAAAGCAGTAACGTAAATTGGGGCGTGGGTATGCTGTTCGTACACCATGAAAAAAAAGACCGTCAGTAAAATGACCGCAAAAGTGCCCACCCCACTAATGACCAGTCTTAATCTTCGGTCATTTTCATCCAGTAACATGACTAATTCTTCTCGCATCGTCCCTCCTTTTTTAGAGTAACCATCTCAAGAAGGGAATTGATGTCAATAGATTAAGATTCATCAAAGAGTCGTGATTGATGTTGGGAAATTGCAAGTTTTGGGGAATGAGCAATTTAACATTAGAGGGTATTGTGCCATTATCATTAGCGCATCAGACACAGCGATATCTTATTCATTTTGCACTGCCAACATTTCAATCCTTAAATCAGTGGGAATATTAACCCACTTTGTGTTATCCGTCAATTCAAGTCGGTACTGGCGCACGTATTTCAATTTATTTCAAATATATTCTTCAAAAAATTCTTTCTTTCTTCTTCTGCCCAATTATCCGAGAATACTGAAAAATTGTATGCGTATTTATTCTTGGCTCCATAAAGAAAAATGGTATTGGCGTTGTTTCCACTGGCAGTCCAAATGACGAAGTTGTTACTTTTGGAGCTCTCTTGAATTTCATATCCATGTTTTTCATAAAAGTCTTTCTCCCATTCAAAAAACTTCATCGCAAATTCTTTATCGCTTATTGAATCATGGTAGAAAGGGTATTTCTCTTGAGGGTTTTTGGTAATAGCAATAGAAGTCGAGTCTTTATCAACGAAGAAGTGTTGTCGACTAACTTCATTGTATCTGGTTTTAGTCCATTGCCCTGGTATCTCAATGTTCCCATAGGGCAGAAGGGACAATGTTGTGATGTTCGTAGTTTTGTCATAGCTATCTGCCACAATCACTGAAGTTTTGGTTGTAGAACAGCTAATTGTAAGCCCAAGAACAATAATTGCAAAAAGTTTGTATTTCATCTCATTATACACTGACTCCGATATAGACTACTTCATCCCCACAACTCCACCAAGTCTACATCAATAAAAAAAATAATTTTAATTAAGATAATTATAATTGAAGAAAATCAAATCAACCATTTAGAAAATCATTCTTCACGTGGCAGTTTCCTGAGGAGAGATCACGGATTTGGGAATAGTCACCTGAAATGTTTAGGGCTATATGCTCTGCTATTGCCAAGGGGCTGTTGCATAACCGTAATTTAAAATTGCCCTACAAAATTTTATTCTGTTTGGTACGGGCGAACCCAATGTCATTGGGTTAAGGATTTTGGGCTGACTCAGGTGTAAATTTGAAATGCATGTAAAGGCATAATTCATTATGTCTCACGTAACCATTTGAATTAAGCCAAGAGAAATCAGCGTTGTGTTAGACGTTAAAAATAACGTCTCTACGGGGTAAGGTGCTTAACTTAATGACATTGCGGGCGAACCCACGTGTTCGCCCGGAAATAGCGTTACAATGACTGTTTCGGTCTGACATTGGGCCTGACCCTACCAAAACGAAATATTACTTGGTGATATAAACTACAATGCAAGTTATCCAACAAGCCCTCTACAGAAAGGAAAATCTCTGGTACAAAAAAAGCCACAGATTTTCACCTGTGGCTTTCCCTATTTTATGCTATCAGTTTATATCGACTTACTGAATAATTGCTGATTATTGGCTGATTTCCGTGCTCGCAGCCGGGCATCGAACACCATACAAACGTTTCGGATAAAGGCAAGTCCTCCCGCTGTAACCTGTAAATGATCAGGACGAAGCTCAATGATCCCTTCCGCCTCAAATACAGCAAGCTGATCTTTGGCTGCCTGGTCGAAAGTCGCTTTTATTTCCTCAGTTAGCACCAAGGCATTATTACAGATCAGTTCCAAAAGTGCTTTTCGCAATACCAAATCTTCATCGGTGAGAAAGTGTCCTTTTATCAAATTTAAAGAGCCTTCCAAAATTCCCTTTTGGTAATCTTCCACCTTTTTTTCCGTTTGCGCAAAAGCTGTTCCTGCATCAGAAATTGAAGAACAGCCCAGCCCAATCATCAACTCCGTCTGATTGGTGGTGTAGCCCATAAAGTTACGGTGCAAACGATCTTCTATAAACGCCTGATACAATCCATCCTCTTCTAAAGCAAAATGATCCATCCCGATATCGTGATAGCCCATGGCCAACAAGCCCGCTTTCCCTGCTTCATACAGTGCTCGTTTTTCCTCATCAGAAGGGAGGTCATTTTCGTCATACGCCCGTTGCCCTTTGGCTGTCCACGGCACATGCGCATAAGAATAAAAGGCGATTCGGTCAGGGCGAAGATGATCGATCTTTTGCAGGGTATCCTGAATAATCTCTACCGTCTGAAAAGGCAAGCCATACACCAAATCAAAATTCACCGATCGGTAACCATGCTTGCGGGCAAAGTTGGTGGCATCCACCACTTTTTGCAATGGCTGAATACGGTTGATGGTCGTCTGAACTTTCAGGTCAAAATCCTGCACACCGTAACTTACCCTGTTGAAACCCATCTCTGCCATCACCTGCAGGTGTGCTTCAGTGGTATTATTCGGGTGGCCTTCAAAACTGTAATCGTGTTCTTCAGGGATAATGACCGTATCAAAAATACTTGTAAAAAGGTGTTTGAGGTTTTCTGGCGAGAAAAAAGTAGGCGTACCACCGCCAACATGGATTTCCCGAAGGACTGGTTTGGCAGAAAGCTTCGACAGATAGAATTGCCACTCTTGCAAAACAGCCTCCAAATAAGGATCCTCTACTTTATGATTTTTGGTGATCCTTTTATTGCAACCACAATAGGTACACAGTTTTTCACAAAACGGAAGATGAACATACACGCTAATGCCCTGCTGATCATTGGTTTTGTCGAAAGTATGTTGTACCGCCTGAATCCAACGCTCAACGGAAGGGTTATTTTCTTCCCAGAATGGTACCGTGGGATACGAAGTGTACCGAGGTGCTGGGACGTTATATTTTTTTATCAAAGATTGATTCATAGTCAATACATCATGGTTCATTTTCCAACTGACGCTGGAACAATTAGACCGCAAATATCAGAAGATTGTTCTAAATAATAAAAATTCCCTTTGAGAATCATTAATTTCTTTTGCTCCAAACAGCGCATTGGCTACCTTTGCGCATTAAACCAAGTGTTTAGCGACCGTTAATGCAAAAATTAAAACAACGGGTGCTGACCGTCACACCAGAGACCTTCGACCAGTTAGCGCTGGATGTCTTCAGGTATCAGGCCGTCAACAACCCTATATATAAACAATGGATTGATTTGCTTGGCCTCGATGCCCAGGTGATCACTTCCGTCGATCAAATTCCATATTTGCCGATTTCCTTCTTTAAAAGTCAGCAAATCGTGAGCGGCCAATGGCAGATTCAGGATACCTTCGAAAGTAGTGGCACAACAGGAATGGCCACGAGCAAGCACTTTATCGAAGATCTTGGCTTTTACGATCAGCTTGCGGCCAAAATATTTGAAACCCATTATGGCGCCGTAGAAGATTATGTGTTCCTCGGCTTGCTCCCCTCCTACCTGGAGCGCACAACCTCATCGCTGGTCAGGATGGTGGATCAGTTTATCAAGAAAGGGCAACATGCCGAATCTGGTTTCTTTTTGAACGATCATGAATCGCTGTTGAGCAGCATCGATCAGGTGAGAAAATCAGGTAAGAAATCTGTCCTTATTGGGGTAACATTTGGGCTGCTTGATCTTGCTGATGCACATCAGGCCGACCTGTCGGATGTTATTGTTATGGAGACTGGAGGTATGAAAGGACGGCGAAAAGAAATGTTAAGGGAGGAAGTTCACACCTTTTTACAAAACCGCCTGAACTTAAATGAAGTACACTCAGAATATGGCATGACGGAATTACTCTCGCAAGCGTATTCCAAGGGCAGATCGCTCTTTGAGGCACATCACAGTATGCGCATCAGCTTGAGGGAAACCAATGACCCGCTGTCAAGGGAAGTGCGTAACAAGACTGGCGTCATTAATGTCATCGACCTGGGCAATGTACATTCCTGTTCATTTATAGCCACCGAAGATTTGGGACGCCTGCATCCTGATGGCCGATTTGAGGTTTTGGGCAGGCTCGACAATTCCGATATTCGGGGTTGTAATCTAATGATTGGCTAAACCTTTGTGTAAACAATGGTTTTTACATATATTGTGAGATATTTTGAATATATTGTTTTTAAACTATACAACATAACCTTTTAAAAGCTTCGAGATGAAATTAAAGTTATTCGCATTGGTTTTGGTGCTTAGCAGTATGGGTGCTTGTACGCAATACACTTGCCCTACCTACTCCAAGGTCAAAAAAGAAAAGCCTGCACAGCAAGTAGAGCGCACATCAAATCAGGAAGATGTTAATGTGTAAGAAATCAACATTAATAATAAAAAATGCAAAAAGGCCACTCTTAGAGAAAGGCCTTTTTTATTGCTCCTGCATCAGTAAAATTACAGCGACTGCACTTTTTTCTGTGGAATAAAGATGGAAAATGTTGAGCCTACTTTAAGCTCACTCTCCACACTCACCCATCCCCCTAAATCCTCCACCGCATTTTTCACGACAAATAAGCCCAAACCATTGGAAATTTTAGGCTGAAGCCCCCTGTAAAACATGGTGAAAATATTGGGAATTTCATTTCTGTGAATCCCTTGCCCATTATCAATCACCTTCGCAGAAAGTCCTTTTTCGCTAATATCAAGGTGCACCGTAACGGACTGCGAATCCCCAAGCACATCCGCAAATTTAAAGGCATTGGCAATCAGGTTTTCAAAAATAACCGCCACTTTCGCTTCATTACCTACAAAAATCGGCAAAGGGAAATTCCCCGTAACCCTACTGATTTTCACTAAGGGGTAAAGTTGCGATTCATGCACCTTATTCAAAATATCCATCACCATTTGGCGAACATCTATTTGCCGAACAAATCGCTGATTATCCTTGGTCATGTTCAAATACTGCATGATCTGAAAGATAAACTGGTCCATCTGTTCTGCATTATTCTCCATTCGCTCCATCAGGTCGGTCAACTCCTGCGGGCTCACGCCCAGTTTCAGTATAGAAATCAGCCCTTTTTGGGTCGCGACGGGCGCACGCAAATTATGAGCAATGCGATAAATAAGCTGATCGAGTTCCTGCTCCCGATTACTCAGGCGGTATTTCATTTCAGAAAGGGAATCTTTTAGTTCGTAGATTCGCTGTTTGGTGGTACTCAACTGATGCTCCTGCTGATCGGCCAGTGCCTTTTTGCTGTGCTCCTCGTGAATATCCTTGAAATAACCAATCAAATAAGTTTCCTGCCCCACCTTCTCTCTCTTCACACCAAAAGCCACCCATCGGTAACCATACACCTTGTGGCGCAACTGTATTTCAAAATGATAAAACTTACCATGTTCAAGTGATAAAAACTTGGTACTTAGCGTCTGCCGAAATCGCGGATGAAGATACTCCATGAAATTCTGTACTGTTGGCGCCACACTCCGATCGTCCAAACCGAGGATCGTATATACTGTGGGCGAACACCAGCCTAATTCCTCCCCCACCTGCAACCAAAACCCGCCAACTTTGATTTCACTGCAAATCTCCAAAGACAATTTCTTATGAAGCAATAAAGCACGCTCATCTTTTTGCTGATCTTTAAGTTGAAAAGGGTGCGCAGAGGTCATTTTAAACTCAAAGCCTAAAATTTCAATCTCAGGAAACCATTGAAGGAAAATTCGGAAATAAACCTCTTCCTGCCCCTGACTAAGGCAACACATCATGTTGGTCGATCCCTGCTCATTATTATTATCCTGTAAAAACTGTGCGATCATCCATTGATCTTCATTTCGGAAAAGCGATAAAAAAATATTGGCATCACAGGGGTGCTCCACTTCTTTGGGTAAGGGAAAATATCTCGATAAACCATCGAGCCCCAGCACCTCGCCCTTATTCATGTCCCATAGCAGGCAGGTATTTTTCCGTTCCACAGCTTGCACGATAAAATTCGACAGCTCCAAAGAATGAGAAAAATCTTTCAGGTGGGTCAGGATATGTTGGAAATTTAAAGGCTGCTCAAAGGAATTGTTCATACGATTAATCATCAATATTTTCTATCCATAAAGGTGTGGGTGGCAGTTACAAACCACAAAAAAACACCCTTAACGGTATTTGAAACAACGGTAATTATGATTATAGATGTCATAATTCCATGATTTTTTTAACCTCAAAGCCAAAGAAAATGATCGGGCGAATAATGGCATTCATACCCACGCCCTGTTGATCTGGCAAGTTCAAAAATCCCCTTGTCAAATGACTGATTTATCTTACATCTGCAAAAATCATAACCTCCTCCAATTTCACCCCAACAGGCATAAAAAAGCCGCTTTATGAAAAGTTCACAAAGCGGCTTTTTGCCATATATTACATCGGGGGGATTGACTGCTGTTACGACACCCAATGATTGCACCATTTATATTGTACTCAGAGTACTCCGATACCCACAGCGTTTTCAATTTCGTCCATCGGATATCGCCCATCGCAAATCCAAAATCAGTTTCTATTCTTTATTACTGAAGAGGGGCTCCAAGAAAAGTGCACGTTATTTATGGGTGGCTCCCCTACCCCAACCGATTATTTATTGTCGAAGAATTGCCATACAATTCCCAAGTCGAAGGTATTTTTATAGCCCGGGTAAAATGGCGTCATAAAATATCCATCACCATCCTGGGCGGCAATATTTCTCAGCTTAACGAAAAGGCGGAAACGGGTAATTTTCATCTCAATATTGAGGTCAACAATTGGCTGACCGAAGGTTTCGTAACCGTCTTGCAAATAAAACTGCTGAATTGTCGGGTCATACATCATGCCTTTATAAGCAGTGGTGTAGTTCAAATCTACCCCCAACAACACTTCGAGGCGGTTCGGAAAAACCTTATTAAAGTACAACGATGAGTTCGTCCACAGGGCAGGAATACGGATAATATCCTCGCCTCCACCGTTTACCGCTGAAGCCAATACGCTGTTTTCAAAATAAAAATTTTTCCAGAAATTGATTTTCATGTCCCAACCTGCTGAAGCCACCTGAACGGCATCACCGCTTTGCTTCGGCGAAGCCACCCCCACCCAGGGGTTGGTTTCATTGATCGGCAACTCATTGCCTCGGTCGGCATAATCATAATAAATCTTATTCACATAATTGGTCACATTGACTTTAGGCGCCAGATACAACCTGTTCCTGAATAAATTAAGGGTGATTTTCGCTTCTATCTGATCGACCTGAGTAGATTTAAAATCGTTGGTCCAGTCTGCATGATTGGAGAGATAACGCTGCTCTGTATAACCTGGTGCAAATTGCATACGGGTATACTTTACATTAAAATACTTATTGGTATAATCGCCGACCAACTTATGGTTAAACTCCTCATTAACTTCCCCAGCGATATTAATATAATGCAGAGAATCGAACTTCATCTTGATGGTTCCACCAACAAAATTTTCGAAATTCGAGGCCACAGGACCTAAGTACCTGCTACTGTAATTGCTGTATCGGTTTTTCAGGTAGGCAGAATAAAAGAACCCACGATAAGTTCCTTTAATCCCCAGAGTGTTCGTAACAAAATTGAATTTAGAATGGTCTGCCGTAGCATCAGGATCAATCAAAATGCTTTCGGCATAAGCAGGCTCCTGACCTGCCTCTGCATGTTCAAAGCGATTATTCTGCGCAAGGATGTCCAACTCCTGAAACAGCTGAAATTTTTCATCGAGCTGATAATTATTGAAAGTGTGAAAATTCATACGGCCATCTTTAGAAACCGCTTTTTTACTCAGCACACTCGATAACTCATATTCAAAATAGTTCGGGTTGTTCAAATCAACCACCACCCCGCCAGATTCCGCTCCTTTGGCATTAAAAAACACAAACTGTGTCGCGTTTTTAAACTTTCCATTATCCGAAATATAGTTCGTCCACAGGCGCACATCATTAATATCCTGCCCATTATCTCCACGACCAACACGGTTAAACGCACGCTCAACCACTAAACGGTTATATTCAAAGCCTATATTCCAGTTCGGCTTGATATTTCGTGTAAAAGTGAAATCCACAACCCCGCGGCCTCCACCGCCAAAAATTGCGGTAATGCTCGAGTACGGAGAAAGCGTCTGAAACAATGGGGTCTCGTTGGGCCGCTTATAATAGTAATCATAAGCACCCATTCCTGTACGTACACCAGAAGTTTCAGGTAATTTGGGGAAAATACTGAACATCGCCGAACCAGGATTTCCCAAATCCTGATACTGATACCCTTCCCTTTCTACTGGGTAAAACTTTGTTAAGCCCACCAGAACAGAGTCAATTTTATGATACTCGGTATTGCCTTCCTTAAATTGATCCAAAGTTTGGTATCGGATAGAATTGGTACCATACAAAACCTTGGTTGAGTCATTTAGGATTTGCGCATCAGAAATGCTTATTAACCCCATTACAAAAAGGGCAGTCAAAAGAAATTTAACCTTCACGCTATTTGATCTTCTTATTTTCAATCGCTTTTTTAACTATTTCATCAAAGGTCTGCCGATCCTTTAAAAATTCCACCGTAATCGGAATATAAAACAAAGGTAACGCATTCCGCCATGAATCAAATTCAGATCCACGTAATTTCACCGCATCCTTTTCCGTGGTGATTAAAACCTCGGCACCACTTTTTTCAAAATCAGCCTTGAGGGTGTTCAAATCCTGTTCATGATAATGATGATGATCCCGAAAAGACTGATGCCCCAGCAATCCAAAAGCCTGATCAACATATGCCTTGAAGGGCGCCGCCTTCGCGATGGCAGAGAAAGCATAAGCCTTCCCCTTTGCCTCATTGGCCGACCCCATTGGCAGGGGAGCGCCGTAACCTATTTTGGTAAAAAAAACGGGAACATCAGGAGCGTATTCGGCAATTTTATCACGGTACACCTGTTCGCTGATCTGCTCAGGGCATTTGGTTACAATAATAATATCTGCACGCTCAGCCCCCTTTCTACTTTCCCGCAATCGGCCAGCGGGCAGTATAAAATCGTCGAAAAAAGGCGCATCATAAGGCGTGAGCATAATATTGAGGTCAGGCCGAACATAGCGGTGCTGGAAGGCATCATCCAAAAGCACGGCACTAATATCCTCACGGCGCTGAATAATCTCAGGAATGGCCAGCGCACGCTCTTCGCCAACATTCACCATCACCTCCTTACCGTATTTTAACTGAAACTGAAAGGGTTCATCCCCGAGGGTTGTCGCATCATCCTCCGCCGCCGCACAGCGGTAGCCACGGGTTTTCCGGCCATAACCACGGCTTAGCGTAGCCACTTTTTCCTGATCTTTCAATAATCGGATCAGGTATTCAATCATCGGGCTTTTCCCTGTACCACCCACCGACAAATTCCCCACATTGATGGTCATGACATCAAAGTTGAAAGATTTTGTGTAATTGATATCGAAAAGGTGATTACGCAAACGAGTAACGCTTCCGTACAAGCCCGCAAAGGGCATTAGTATAATTTGAGATAAACGCATTTTCCAGTCAACAAAATTCGTTCAAAAATAATGATTTTATAGGCTCGAACGCTGTTTTTGAAGAATTAAATTTAAAGCTCAAAAATAAGCCCTGAACAAAATAAAAAATTCTGTATCCTTGAGCGCATCTGTGGACAATCTAAAATCATGCAATAATTAAAGGACACACCAACCATATTTCCGTCCCCTTTCCCAACAAAAAAATCCAAAAATCACCATCCATTCGATAAAAACCACTATTTTTGGATCAAATAACAATTTTTTAAGAATACATAGAGAAGACACGAGGGGCAGACATTCTTAATAATTTTAACCTATTGATTAATATACTAACCGCCACTATGCGCTCAACATCTACCTATTTCACCAAAGCAACGATGCTTGTTGCTGTCCTTGTGATGTTCCTTTCTGCCTGTAAAAAAGGCGATGAAATCTCCCCAGCCCAACAGCAGTTCAATACCGAAATGGAAACCCTGCAGGCGATTTTCAAAAGTTATGGCGTTTCGGCAGAGAAGGTAGAGTCTCGCATGACCACCAAAGAAACCAATATCCAGTCTGTGGATTTCTCGGCTTTGGATTTGACCAGCATGGATGAGCGTTTATACACCATTCGCATCCAGCAAACCATTGACCTGCGAGATAACCAACTCGACATGGAGGTAATCAATACGGTGAAGACCAAATTCCCAAAGGTTGAGGTGTTGGTTTCAGGGAACCCACCCTACGAGCAGGACATTGAATTGGAGACCTTGGAGAAATTGGGTGTCAGTGCAGATTCGGAAAGAGTAGTGAAAAATGCTGAGGGCTTTGTGAGTGAGCTTGATTTGTCGGGGATGGATAAGGTAGGTTTGGATAGTGCGATTTTTGACTTCCCTTATTTGACCAAGCTGAATTTAGCCAACAATGACCTTCAGTTTCATCATTTCCAAACACTAAAAGATAGCATAGACGGTATCGAATTGAATTTTGAAGGTAACCCTGTTTATGAAATCTCCATGACTGAAATCGCCCGTTTTCAAGAGTACTTGGACTTCAATGAGGTGAAAGCGAATGCGGAAGAGGTATTGACTTTTTATACCAATGATAATGCGGTGAGTGATGAGGCATTACCTGAAGGAAGCTCTTTAGGTTACATTGCTACGATTGACCTTTCTGCACAGAACATTGCTGATTTGGCTTTACCAACGGAGGATTTTGTGGTCTTGAAAACTGATGCTTTGGAGATTGATTTGAGTAATTCGTCTTTTGGCTTAGATGCCATGATGGATGAAAAAAGGGTTGGGGCGATTTATCCAACAAATGTTGAGGGGAATAATGTTGTGGCTATCGAAATCAATGATTACTTAAAGCTTCAACAAAAATTTCATGATTCATTTCTTCTAGCTAAGAAGGCAGGAGCTACAGCATGGCGTACTGTAACTTATTTACCTCTTCCCTTTGATGGAGAAAGTGAATTTATTTATCGAGATGTCTATTTTCAATATTTCTCAGGTGGAAGTAAACCACGTAAACAACTTTCATATTTTCAAGACGCATTAGAATATAGTTTAGAGTGCTCATTTCTAAACAGTGGCGAATTCGGTAGACATTGGAAATGGATTGTTCCATATGAAACTCATTATAAAAAAATGGGTGATTTAGTTCCAAGTCTAAACTCGCGTAAAGATTCTTTGGTTTTGGGTATTGGTTGTTATTCTTTTATTGATTTTGATGATAATTTTAATAAGTTAAATACAAAAGTTTCATTCGGTCATCAAGAGTATACAGACCATGAAGGTTTCTGGGTTGATTCAGTTCAAATCAGTCAACAAGCATTAAATGGCCTTACTGTCAGAGGATTGACGATTGGTACGACTAACCTTATTTTACCTGATAATGAGATAAATATTTCTATATATGGAGAGGTTTTAAGAATATATGCGGAGAGTATACACTTTAATAAGGAGTTAAGTCAAGCTAAAATAAACCTTATCGATGGAAACGGACAATATGGGGATCATCAAAAGGTTCAAGAAGTTAATTTGAAAATAGCTTCGTCAAAAGTTACAATAAATATTGACCTTAGCCAATTCCCTGCTTTAAAACGATTATATATTGAAACAGAGGGAACTGTAAACTTAGATGAAGGATTATTGAATGGTATTGAAATAGTGGAAATCAAATCGGATAATTTAAACAAATAGCGATGAGGAGAATTTAATGATAATCTCCAAATCCAATTAAATTTTGAAAACTGGTCTTAGAAAAAATCTAAGACCAGTTTTTTTTTGGCTGTCCCCTACCCTTTCAAAAAAAATCCACCAAACTTTATGTAATCTCTCCTCAAGGTGATATCTTGCTTGGTAAATCGCCTATGGGCGGTTTGGATTTACCATTTTGAACCCGAGAATTGCACATGCCTAAAATATCGGAAATCATCCGCGCGATAGAGGAGTTTGCGCCTCTGCCTTTTCAGGAATCTTATGACAACGCTGGCCTGATCGTCGGGGATGCCTCCTTGGAGGTTACGGGCGTTTTGGTTTGCTTGGACAGCACCGAGGCGGTCATCGACGAAGCCATTGCTAACAACTGTAATATGGTCATTGCCCACCACCCGATTGTTTTCGGAGGCTTGAAGCGCTTCACGGGCGCCAACTATATTCAGCGCACGGTCATCAAGGCGATCAAAAATGACATCGCCATTTATGCTGCACACACCAACCTGGACAATGTAAAAGCGGGCGTCAACCGTATGTTTGCTGAAAAACTGGGCTTGGAGAACCTGAAAATCCTTGCGCCAAAATCGGGCAACCTGATCAAGCTGACCACCTTCATTCCTGAAGAACAAGAGGAGACAGTCATGGAAGCGATGCACAAGGCAGGCGCTGGACAGATCGGCGAATACAAAAACTGCAGTTTCCGACAATTGGGCGACGGTTATTTTCAGCCTTCGGAAAATGCCAACCCGACCATCGGCAAAGCGGGTGGCGGTTTGGAGAAAGTCAAAGAAGTGCGGGTGGAAGTGATATTCGATGCCCACCTCAAGGGTCGGGTGTTGGGTGCTTTGCAACAGGCGCATCCTTATGAGGAGGTCGCCTATTATTTACATGCGCTCGAAAACACCAACCACCACATCGGTTCGGGCATGGTTGGCACGCTTCCTGAACCTATGGATATGCGCGAATATCTGCTGAAGATTAAACAGGATTTTGATTTGGGCGTGATCAAACACACCGCCCTTTTGGACCGTCCTGTAAAGAAGGTCGCCATCTGCGGAGGGTCGGGAAGCTTCCTGCTTCGCAACGCGATTGGCGCCAAAGCCGACCTGTTTATCACGGGCGATTTCAAGTATCATGAGTTTTTTGATGCGGAAAATCGAATTACCATTGCAGATATCGGACATTACGAGAGCGAGGTGCACACAAAAGCACTTTTTGTTGAGTTATTAAAGAAAAATTTTGTTAATATTGCAGTTCATGTATCTCAGGTAAATACAAATCCTGTAAGCTATATATAAAATTCATGGAAAAAACGGTAGCACAAAAATTAGAGGGGCTTATCCAGCTTCAGAACATTGATTCTAAAATTCAGGAAATCAAGAAAATCTTGGGTGCTTTGCCTGAAGAGGTAGCTGATCTTGAGGACGAAATTGTTGGATACGAAACTCGTATAAATAAATTGCAAGCGGACATCGATGATACTGACCAAAAAATCAGTAATTACCGCCAAGCAATCAAGGACTCAGAAGCATTGATCTTGAAATACAAAGATCAGCAGATGAATGTTCGAAACAACCGTGAGTACGATGCGATAACTAAAGAAATCGAGCTTCAAGAATTGGAGATCCAGATTTCTGAAAAAAGAACGCGCGAAGCAAACCAAACCATCGAGACGATGAAAAGCCGTATCGATGAAACTGCTGCT
Organism: uncultured Persicobacter sp.; assembly: GCA_947498325.1. Classification (GTDB taxonomy): domain Bacteria; phylum Bacteroidota; class Bacteroidia; order Cytophagales; family Cyclobacteriaceae; genus Persicobacter; species Persicobacter psychrovividus. The sequence goes on along the minus strand of CANMKE010000001.1, from coordinate 234,755 downwards.
CACAAATCAGAGCGCGAGAAGGATTTGACTTCGAAGAAAAAAGAATTGGAAGAGATTCTTGCTGAAAGTAAAGAGGAACAAGAGCGTTTGGCTAAAGAACGTGATGCTGCCTTTGCTCAGGTTGAAGAACGCCTTGGAAAATCTTATGATCGTATTCGTTTGAACGCTCGTAATGGTCTTGCCGTAGTTGCTGTTGAGCGTGATGCTTGTGGTGGCTGTTTCGCTGTGGTTCCTCCACAACGTCAGGCAGATATTCGTGATCGCAAGAAATTGATTGTTTGTGAGCACTGTGGACGTATTTTGGCTTCGGTAACAGATATCCCTGTTGTGGAAGAAGAAAAACCAAAACGTACTACTCGTCGCGCAACAACTCGTCGTACAAAGAAAGACGCTTAATCTTTAAGCGACAAAAATATACCTTTACCCTCTTCTGTTTTTCAGGAGAGGGTTTTTTTCGTTGGCGAAGGACATGCCCTACACCAAACAAAAGACACCATTTAACCTTTCGCAAGAGTCCCTCTTGTGATAACACCTTAAAAAAAACTTTCGCGAGAATCCATCTCGTGAAAACACCTTATAAAAACCTTTCGCAAGAATCCATCTCGTGATAACACTTTAAACAAACCTTTCGCGAGAGTCTCTCTCGTGATAACACCTTATAAAAACCTTTCGCGAGAATCCATCTCGTGAAAACACCTTATAAAAACCTTTCGCGAGAGTCCCTCTTGTGATAAAACCTTAAAAAAACCTTTCGCGAGAATCCCTCTCGTGAAAACACCTTATAAAAACCTTTCGCAAGAGTCTCTCTTGTGATAACACCTTATAAAAACCTTTCGCAAGAATCCATCTCGTGATAACACTTTAAACAAACCTTTCGCGAGAGTCTCTCTCGTGATAACACCTTATAAAAACCTTTCGCGAGAGTCCCTCTTGTGATAACACCTTAAAAAACCTTTCGCAAGACAGCGTCTCGCAATAGATGACAGGTATTGATTTGTCCACAGATTTTTTGATGAAAGCATAGAGAAATCTGCCGTCAAAAGCTGCGCTGCTTCAAGCTTAGCATTATCTTTGGTCCAAGCGGGACGCCTGAACCAAAGGGAGTCGTTACGTACAAATTAATATTATCAATAATCACGGCAATCCTATAAATTAAGGGCATCATGGTCGATATCACGCCCAAACAACATTATGTAATGCTTAAAAGGGCAGCCTAAATTTTTTTTGATTAAAACATAAAGTAATCTGCGGACAAAAAACACGCGTGTATCCAAACCAACAAAAACACACATGCCAACAAACAGCCGATTTTTTATTTTCTTCCTTTCCCTGATCGCCCTTCCCGCTTTCAGCCAAACAGCCGATTTCCAGTCGGCGTACAACGCCTTGGCGCATTTCGACCAGCCCCAAACCCAACGCATCTGCAAGGAATTACCTGTTGGTCCAAAACAATATTTCACTTCCCTGTCCTTCGTTTCAGACATCCTTATTCAGGATCAGCCAGCCTACTTTGAAAAAATGGCCGAACAGGAAAACATCTTGCTGGAAGAGCTCCATGCTTTACCCCCAACCGACCAGTTCATTTATCAGCAAGAGATAAAACTGCACTGGGCACTGTTACGATTGAAGTACAACCACGAAATTGCTGGAGGGTGGCAACTATACAAGATTTTCAAGCAGCAACGAAAATTCCTTAAACAACACCCCCACGACTACCGCGCCTATAAAAACATCGGTGTATTTGAAGTCGCCTTCAGCATGATTCCCAGTAAATACCTGTGGATCACACAAACCCTCGGCATTCCCAAAGGAGATTTCAGCAAAGGAATTTCAGCCCTGCACTTAGCGCAAAAAAGTGAATTTGCTTATGAAAGTCTGCTACTCGAAAGCCTTGTTTATCACTTTTTGGCGCATGAAGAACAAACCGCCATCTCCCTATGCCCTCCGAAAGATCCGCTTCACCGATATTTCAGGGCACTGATGCTGAAGAAAAACCGACAAAGTGAAGAGGCAAGTGCCCTTTTCCTGCAAGATAACCTGCAACAGAAATTGCCCATTATCGATCTGCATTTGGGCGATTTAGCACTGCGCGCAGGAGAGTACAAAGCCGCCATTGGCTATTTCAACGCCTTTAACGGGCGCAAGGGCGATGCCTTCAAAGCCGACGCCACTTATAAAATGGCCATGGCCTATTTATTTTTAAAACAGCGGAAAGAGGCCGAAAGCTTATTGAAGAAAATAAAATTATTGCCTGCAGACACCTATGCCGATCGGTACGCACACGCGCAGGCCGATCTCCCCCTCCCCAATACCCACCTACAACAGGCGCGTTATTTTATGGACGGCGGATATTGGCAAAAAGCGCGGCTGTGTCTCGACAATATTGACCCCAACAGTTTAGCGACTAATGAGCTGCAAACCACCTATTGGTATCGAAAAGGGCAATATTTTGAACTCACGGCTCAACCTGAGAAAGCCGTTGGCGCCTACCTTCAGGTTATTGAAGCACAACAGCATTCGCCCCTTTACTTCGCCCCTTCGGCATGCTTAAAATTGGGCGAGATTTATGAAGACCGTCAGGATTACCCCAGTGCGAAATCGTTCTTCGAACAAGTAAGTGACTATACAGGCCACCCGTACAAAAAAAGCCTTGATCAAAAAGCCAATGCCGCACTTTCACAGTTAAAAGAGAAAAGAAAACACCAATAAAAGTATTGCTTATGAATATTCCGTTGATTGAATTCCGCCAGGCGACTCCTGCCGATTTAGATGACATCATCCGCATTTTCAAAGCGGTGATCACCGAACAACTGTTACCCCTTGCCGATCCTTTGCCCGATCATTACACAGATGAAGGAGAGCGATTTGACTTTCTTTATGACCTGGTCAATCGGACAACCCTTATGATCGTCGATGAAAATACCATTGGGTTTGGGATCATTGAAGAAGGTTTGCTGAAATTTCTGATGATTGAATTGGAGCAACAAAAAAATGCCTATGGTGCCTTTTTCATGGAGGAGCTCGAAAAACAGCTACAACGAAATGAAGGCCTTGAGTTACATGTTCGCTGCCCACTTGAGCTGGAATATGGCCTGTCCTTTTTCAAAAATCTCGGCTATCAGATTTATGAAAATCAGGAGGAAGGCGCCATTCATTGGGTGCATTTGAAGAAATAAGGTTCCCTTATCTCACCTATTTTGGTTCAAGCATCCCGCTTGCATCAAACCTGTTTATGGATTCGAGATGTTCTGGGTATGGTTGTGCAATAACCTCAGCAGACAAACTCAGTAAGCCATCAGGGGCTGTCAATTACTGATTCATGCTCAAATTTTATGCTGTTGGGAACGGACGAACCCACATATTTGCCCGAAGTTAGCTGGTAAAATGACTATTTAGGTCAGACTCATGGGGCCGAACCCAATGTCATTAAGTTAAGCGCATATAGCTATGCTGTTTGTATTTACTTTGAGTCAGGATTTCCTAAAGTAAAGAAAATCCCGAAGGGATATAATAACTTAGCCCGGGGTGCTAACCCCGGGAAAATGATCGATAAAATACTGAGCCCTGAAAGGGCGTAATATAAATTTATACACAAACTAAGCGTTGCACCCTTTCAGGGTTATAGGTTTTTGGAGGATATCTCGAGGGGTTTCACCCCTCGCTATGTAATGTAATCCCTTCGGGATATAAAAATAGATAGCTGAAATATACGTCAATTATCTTTCAACTCAGACTTCTTCAAATTTACGAAGGTTTAACATGCTATGAAGCCATAGCGCCGAACTAATTATCGGATGTTTCTTAACTTAATGACACATGGGACTGAGCCCAATGTCATTAAGTTAAGGGTTTTGAGGGACACCGGTCTAAATTTGAAATGCTCGTAGAGACGTTATTCTTAACGACTCACGTAACAATTTGAATAAATCTAAGAGGAAACCTATAAAATCACCATTGAATTAGACGTTAAAAATAACGTCTCTACAGGATAATGCGCTTAACTTAATGACAGAGCTAATCCTACCAAAGCCGAATATTATTTAATGACACAAATTACAATTCAAGTTGTGCAACAGCCCCCGATAGCAATCAAAATGAATAAATTTCAAAATCACATCCCCTGCTGTTGCATTTGCTCCACCTGCCGCCTCATATTCTGAAGCTGTGGGTTTTCAGGCGCCAGTTGCAACATCGCATCAATCTGAATCAGGGCTTCGGCAAACTGTTTATCCTGAATCAGCATAATGGCATAGGCATTCCGTAAATCCAGCGAGTTGGCATAGCGATTGATACCATCGGAGAATACCTTTGCCGCCAGTCGACGGTCTCCCGACTGCTGAGCTGCCAAAGCCCAGTTGTAGTAGGCCCGAGGATGATCATTCCCCTTTTTCACCCCGAGTCCGAGGTATTTCGCCGCAGCGGCATAGTCTTTTTCCTCTGCCTTGATCAAGCCCAGAGAATAATAAGCCCCCCCATAGGCAGGCTCAATCTCAATTACTTTTTTCAGGACATCCGTAGCGGCAGCATTGTCCCCTTTTCGGTTGTAAAGATTCGCCAGTTGAATGCGTGCAGCATTGAAGATGGTATCCATTTCAATGGTACGAAGGTAATATTTTTCCGCCTTTACATCGTCGCCCATGCGTTCATAATACTGACCGTAAGAGAAGTTACCATTCCGAAAATCGGCATTAATCTCAAGCGAATGGAGGTATTCTTTCATCACTTTTCCGTAGGCTGTACGGTAAAGCGATGGAATAGCCGACTCATCAGGAGTTACTATTGAACGAATTGCAGCTACCCGTACAGACTTCACCGAATCTTTTAACATCGGCGACAAATAACTCACACGGTCCTGCCAATCCCAAGCCGCAATAGCCTCCACGGCACGGTAGCGCACCAAAGGCTCAGGGTCTTTCAGCGCATTCAATATTGGCGTTAGGGTTTCAACACTTTGAATTTCCGACAAATAGTAAATCCCCGTAGCGCGGGCAATTGCGGGCTGTTTGAGGTTACGCACAAATTTGGCGATTTCCTTAACATCCTCAGGATTACGGTTTCGCGCCATCAGTAATTTATCGGTGTAATCGTGCTGACGTTCCTTGCCATACCATTTTTCAACGGCATCCGCTGCCCACTTGGCAGATTTATCGTCATGGCACTCATTACACGCATTCTTGGTGCCATATTTTACAGACTGATCTGGCCTTGGCACACGGAAAGAGTGATCTGGGCGGAAGTCGTTGCCCATATAAGTTTCACCAACAAAATGGCAGGAAATACATTCAGAAGCTTTGGTTCCTGCCTCATGGAAGGTATGCTTTGGGGTGTCAAACTCCTCGGCATCATGACCTTTCAAATGGCAATTGGTACACACCTTATTATCGAATTTCCACTTGGACTTATCTTTGCTTTTTGCGCCCTTCAATCGGCTTGTGTGCGGATCATGGCAATCGGTACATTTCACTCCGTGCTCATACATTTTCGACTGAATGAAAGAGCCATAAACATAAACTTCATCCTGAATTGCACCATCGCCATGATACATGCCATCTCGGAGAATTTCTGGCACATAATGATCCATATATTCCCCGTCCAAATGGTTATCAAGGTCGATATTCATCCGTCGGGAATGGCAGGGAGCACACTCACGCACCAGCTGTTTATTATCCAGATAGGAGGTCATTTTCATAAAACTCTTCACCTCCTCATTTTTCTCCTCTGAAAAATCCTCACTTTCTACCCATTCCACATGTTGGCTACCCGCACCATGGCAAGCCTCACAGGCAACATTAATTTCGTCGAAGGTCGTGTGAAAGGTATCGGTTTCGGGGTCATAATTTTTTTGCAAGTTGGTGGAATGGCAATCAGCACACATCGTATTCCATGTTCCTGCGGCACCCGTCCAGTTTAACCACTCTCCATGGTGAAGATCAAGATCATCATGCTGATTAAACCACTTCTTATTTTTGGAATCCCACGTTACACGGTGCACCTGAATACGGCCATCTTCATTTTCAGTCATATAATTCTGAAGTGGATAATAGCCAAAGGTGTATTTCACTTCGAAGTCGTGGTATTGTCCATCCTTTCCTTCAGTATTAATAAAATACTTATTGCCCTTTTTAAAGAAATGAGATTTAATACCGTTGAGCGTAACCGTCTTGTTGTTAAAATCCCCCAACACGGTGGTATCCATCGCTATCTGCATCGCCCAGTCATGGTCAGAGTCTTTCCAGTCATTGTATTCGCCCTCATGGCATGACTGGCACTTCGCTGTTCCTACAAAATCTGCCTTCTGGGACTGAATGGTGGCTACTGCCATCTCTGATGGGGATTGTTGCTGCTTGCTATCAGATTGGTTTGTACAACTCCATAACAAAACGCTCAACCAAAAAATAACCCCTCCTCCAATAAAAATATACTTCCTTCTCATAACCAAATAAATATTACATGGCAATTTAGGAAGAAAACGAAAAAGTTGGATTTTTTGCGAAATAAAATACCGCATTTTTTACAGAGAAACCTCCCGCATGAACGGCACAGTACATTAAGAAAGCCTGAAGACATGATTTGTGAGGCAAGACACCCCCACAATGACCTTATTTTTTAAAGAACTTCTTGCGCTGATCACCTACTATAAGGTAATAAAGTCCCGTTTCGGCGGCAGACATGTCCACTTCTTTACCTTGCCCACTTTTTACAAGATTTCCAAAAGCATCCTCCACATCATAAGTTACTGGCCGATTAAGATAGAGTTTTGTTGATACCCGTGCAGGGAAAATTTCTATGGGATTATCAAAATTATCCTTACTCACGACCTGCGAGTAAAAAGACTTGCCCTCTGCCGTTAAAAATCGAACCCGAAAACGGTTGGTTCCTTTGGTGAGAGAAACCGGGAAGTCATATTTTTCATCCATGATCTTCTCTCCCGACCGACTGCCCACAATCTCCCACTGCTTATTTTTATACTGCTGAACAATGAACACGCCATTATTGCCATAGCCATGAACAGCCCATCGCAACACGTCATTTTCAAGGGAGATATACGCAAAATCAAACTTCACTTTGGCGCGCAACACCTGAGGGTTTACCACTTTTGGCGGCTGACCTCCTAAATACTGAATCACGACATTGACCGAATCCTCTTTTTGCAAATGTGACAGGTCAACGGTAAAAGTTGAAGATGTTAATTCCCCAAGCACTTTTTGCCCATTCAGAAAAACCGCCTGAGTCGCAAAACGATCATTGGGAATTTGTGGGTTTTGAACATAGACATTCCTCCCCTGGTACAGCCCCTTCACTTGCAGGGTCTGCTCCTGAGCATAGCTTTGTGCTCCTATCACGAACAGGAGCAATAAATGTCCAAACAACTTGACCATACAAAAATTAAAGGAATTGGGGGGAAAGATTCAGCCGCAAAGCTTCTTCTAAACAAACGGAAGAAAATCATTAATATTTACGCAATATAGCACATCGCAACCATGGTATCTGATAAATATGATGAATTATATTACAATAGTGATTAAATAGATATCATTGCTACTCAAATCGTAAGGATTCTATCGGATCAAGACGACTGGCTTTGGCTGCAGGAAGGTAACCCGACAATACCCCCACGAGGATACTGATAAAAAAGCCGAAAAGCATCCAGCCCACAGGAAACACCAAACTGTCTGCTTTCACCACATAGCCCACTGCATTGCCAAAGATAAACCCTAACACAATCCCGGTCAGGCCACCAATCAGGCAAATCGTGATTGCCTCCATTAAAAACTGCATTTTTATCTTATGTGGGGTAGCTCCCAAAGCTTTTCGCACGCCAATTTCTCGGGTGCGTTCGGTCACAGAAACCATCATGATGTTCATCAGCCCAATGGCAGCCCCCAGAATGGTGATCAGCCCAATGCCCAATCCGCCAATTTTCAGCTTCAGCGACATATCCCCCAGGCGGTCGGCAAGCGACTGGTCCGCCTTCACTTCAAAACTGTTCTCTTCCCCTGGCCGATCGCCACGAACCGCCCTCATCACTGCGGTAGCACGACCTATCGACGGATCAATTTTTGAAAAATCATTCAGCGCCACTTTCAATGTACAGGAAAGTCCCTGCCCCGCCGCAAGCATCCTTGCCCGTTCCAGCGGCAGAACAATTGCCCGATCGACCCCCGAATTTGAGCCCATCGCTCCCTGGGTGTCAAGGACTCCAATCACCCGAAGGCTGGCACCGTAAGCGGTAATGTATTTCCCAATAGGATTGATTTTACTTGCAGACGGAAAAAGCTTGGCTTCAATATCTTTCCCAATAACCACCACGGGCGCCCCATTTTTCAGTTCTCCAGCCGTAAAGTCACGCCCTTTCTTGAAAGGCACCCCCTCAATGGCCAAATAGCCCCCATCGGCACCAATAATCCGAACATTGGGGTTGGTTTTTACAGACTGGTACTTCACCTCCGCATTCCACGTCAGGTAGGCATAAAGGGTCATATCATCCGCCCCTTTGAAGTTTTCCTTGAAAATCTGAAATTCTGAATACTTCACTGGCGGAAACATCTTCCGCGCCTTGCCGTCCTCATTGCCGCGGTTGCCATTATTTACCGACACCACCCGAAAGGTATTTGCCCCGAGGGTACTCAGGTTGCCATCAATACTTGCTTTGATCCCGTCAATAGCCGTGATAATTCCCACCAGGGAACTAATCCCAATCGCAATAATTAAGGCAGTGAGTAAAGAGCGAAAAAGGTTTCCCTGAATAGAGCGTAAACCTTCTTTAAAATTTTCTAAGATTTCCATAGGTTGGTGATAAAAATCAACGTATATATTGGCAAAACACAAGTTATTAGTATCAAATCAAAAACAGAATATTCTTCCACAGAAATATTTAAAAAATTACCTGAACGGCTGCTCTTTCTTATGAAAAAACACTTCCGCATCTTCCTCCTATGCTTTTTATTGCTCAGTACACAAAAAGCCTTCTCCATGTATTTGCTTTTACCCATGGACCAAAAGCAAACCAATCACCTCAAAGCTTATGGCATCGCTTATTGGATGTTGGCCCAGGATCAGGAGATCAACTGGCTCCTGAATTTTCGCGGAGGCAGTTTTTTGGTCAAATACAGTCAGAAGTACGAAAATGAATGTGTCATTCGGGGCGTTTCCTACGAAGTGATCTCCGATGGGCAGTCCAATCAAATCGTTTCAAAATTAGCATCCCCAAACACCAATACGGATGTCATGAAACTTCAGAAACCGCCAAAAATTGCCGTTTACAGTCCAAAAAGTAAGCAACCCTGGGACGATGCCGTTACCTTGGTACTCACCTATGCCGAAATTCCTTACGAGGTTGTTTTTGACGATGAAGTACTGCTGAACGACCTCCCAAAATACGACTGGCTCCACCTGCATCATGAGGATTTTACGGGGCAATACGGGAAATTTTACCGTGCCTACCGCTATCAGTCGTGGTATATTGAGCAACAGAAAGAGTTTGAGGAAGCTGCCCACAAGCACGGGTTCACGAAAGTCTCCCAAATGAAGCTCGCAGTGGTAAAACGAATTCAGGAGTTTGTTGCTGGCGGTGGCTTTTTGTTTGCCATGTGTTCTGCCACCGATACTTTTGATATTGCCCTTGCCGCTGACGGTGTGGACATCTGTGAATCCATGTATGATGGCGACCCTGCAGATCCACATGCACAGCGAAAGCTTAATTTCGCCCCCACTTTTGCCTTTCAGGATTTTAAAATCAACAGAAATCCGATGGAATATGAATTCAGTAATATCGATAATCAAGAAATTGAAAGGGGTTTGTCGGAAAATAATGATTATTTCTCCCTCTTTGAATTTTCAGCCAAATGGGACCCCATCCCGACCATGCTGACGCAAAACCATGTGCGCATTGTGAAAGGCTTCATGGGCCAGACTACTGCTTATAAGAAGAAGCTCATTAAATCGGATGTGGTGGTTATGGGAGAAACAAAATCCATCGATGAGGCACGCTATTTACATGGCGTTTATGGCAAAGGCTTCTGGACTTTCTATGGTGGCCATGACCCTGAGGACTATAAGCACCTCGTTGGAGAGGACCCCACCGATTTGAACCTCCACCCGAATTCCCCAGGCTACCGACTGATTTTGAATAACATCCTGTTCCCTGCCGCCAAAAAGAAGAAGCGCAAAACCTAAATAGACACCAAAAGACAATAGCAATCCGCAGGTTGGAGGCTCCACTTCATTCTGCAGGTTGCCATCAAGCCTGCTTTCTGCATCACCAAACATCCTGTTCCACGCTTTGGAATAGGATTTTTTTTGCCCCTAAACCTAAGAGCAGGTATAAAAACTGACATTATACTGCAAATTTTTAGTTTTAAATGCCCTGCAAAGTCAAGATTATTGAATTAATGCGATAAATTCCTCTGCCAATCTGTCAGTTCTCCGATCATTTTGTTAATTTTGCAACCTATAATAGGGCACATTTTTTGTTCCTATCACAAAAATTTTAGAACAACAGATTAGAAATGAGCGATATCATTAAAGACCTTGGGGTTTTGGATAACGATGAGCAACACTCTCAAAAAGTGGATGCTACGGCCGTTAAAATCAGCCAAAAAGTAAATCCTGAACGCACAAAGAAAATGTACATTGAAAGTTATGGTTGTCAGATGAACTTCTCGGATTCCGAGATCATCACCTCCATCATGGCTGAAAATGGATATGGTACAACAGATACTTACAAGGATGCTGATGTCATCTTACTGAACACTTGTTCAATCCGTGAGAAAGCTGAAAAAACCATTCGCAAAAGACTCGAGGAGTTCAATGCCGTAAAGCGCACAAAACGCGACCTGATGGTAGGTGTGTTGGGTTGTATGGCTGAAAGACTTAAATCTCAGCTCCTTGAAGAGGAAAAAGTGGTGGATTTGGTTGTAGGACCAGATGCTTACCGAGATCTTCCTGCCCTGGTAAGTAAAGTAGAAGATGGCCAAAAAGCCGTAAACACTATCCTTTCCAAAGAAGAAACCTATGCCGACGTTACCCCTGTTCGTCTGAACAGCAACGGACTGACGGCCTTTATCTCCATCATGCGTGGTTGCGATAATATGTGTTCTTTCTGTATTGTTCCCTTCACCCGTGGACGTGAGCGCAGCCGCGACCCGCACTCTATTGTAGCAGAGGCAAAAGACCTTTTCGATAAGGGCTACCGTGAAGTTACTTTGCTTGGCCAGAATGTGGATTCTTACAAATGGGCAAAAGACGTGGACACCAACACCAAGAAAGAGATCAATAAGCTTGGCGCCGAAGAGATCGTCAATTTTGCTGACCTGCTGAAAATGGTGGCCGCCGTTTCTCCAGACCTCCGCGTACGATTCTCTACCTCACACCCAAAAGACATTACGGATGATGTGCTTTACACCATGCGTGATCACGAGAACATCTGTAACTACATTCACCTGCCCGCACAGTCTGGTAACAGCCGTGTGCTGGATTTGATGAACAGAACTTACGACCGTGAGTGGTACATTAATCGTGTGGATGCCATCCGCAGCATTATTGGTGAAGACTGTGGTATTTCTTCAGATTTCATCACTGGTTTCTGTACTGAAACAGAAGAAGAACACCAGGAAACCCTCTCGCTAATGGAATATGTTAAGTATGACTATGCTTATATGTTCTTCTACTCTGAGCGCCCAGGGACTTTAGCGGCTAAAAAGTTTGAGGACGATATTCCTTTGGACGTTAAAAAACGCCGACTTGAGGAAATCATCGCGGTACAAAATGCCTCGTCTTTAGCAAGAAACAAACGCCAGGTTGGGCAGGTACAGAAGGTCTTGGTAGAGAAAATCTCCAAGAAAGACGAAAACCAACTCAGCGGACGAAATTCTGCCAACAAAGTAGTGGTATTCGATAAAGAACATTACAAACCAGGCGACTATGTGATGGTCAAAATCACCGACTGCACCCAGGGAACACTCCTTGGCAAGGCCGTCGACGCATAATCCCCCTAAGATACAGCGGGCGTAAAACAGCAATCGTTTTACGCCCTTGTTGATTTTTTAAACCCATCTACAATATTTACTATGTCCATATTTTCAGAAGAAGAAATCCAGAGTATCAAACAGCGTTTTGGCATTGTGGGAAACTCCCCACTGCTGAACTATGCCATTCAGGTAGCCATGCAAGTGGCCCCTACCGACATGTCCGTTTTGATTACCGGTGAAAGCGGTAGCGGTAAAGAATCATTTTCCAAAATCATTCATCACCTTTCTTCTCGTAAACATGGTCAGTTTATCGCTGTAAATACCGGCGCCATTCCTGAAGGCACCATCGATTCCGAATTGTTTGGACACGAAAAAGGCGCCTTTACCGGCGCAAGTGATTCCCGCAAAGGCTATTTTGAAGTTACGGACGGCGGAACCATCTTCCTCGACGAAATCGGTGAAATGCCGCTGGGCACACAAGCCCGATTGTTGCGCGTACTGGAGAATGGTGAATTCATCAGGGTTGGCTCTTCAAAAGTGCAGAAAACAAATGTTCGTGTGGTGGCCGCAACCAACGTCAACCTGATTAAGGCGGTAGAAAAAGGCGAATTCCGCGAAGACCTGTACTATCGACTGAATACCGTCCCGATTTTCGTGCCTCCATTGCGGGAACGTGGCAAGGATGCCTTGCTCCTTTTCCGTAAATTCTCCGCAGATTTCGCTGACAAATACCATATGAGCCCGATCTCCCTGGACTATTCTGCACAGGAAAGCCTGTTACAATACCGCTTCCCTGGTAACATTCGCCAGTTGCGCAATATGGTAGAGCAAATTGCCGTGTTGGAGATGAGCAGAAAAATTGATGCCGAAACCCTGCGGAAATACATCCCTAAAGAAGCACCAAATTTGCCTTCTGTAATTCGCCGTGAAGAAGAATCAACAGAAAAAGAACGGAGCAACTTCGATAGTATGTCAGAAAGGGACATCCTCTATAAAGTACTTTTCGAAATGAGAAAGGATATGGCGGAGATGAAAACGATGCTGCTTGAGATGGGCTATAACAAAACCAGCACAACAAGCACTCCTCCCCCACCGGTCAACAACAACTTACCCATGCTGGCAGCTCCAGGGCAATTCAGCAACAGCAGTGGTAGCGTTAAAGGGAACGAATACCCAGAGAACAAACCTGCCTATTCGGCCACCTCGTCCGAAAATGCAAAGAACAACGCCATGATGTACCAGGAAGAAGAGGAAGACATGGGCACCTATGAGATTTCGGAAGTAGAGGACATCAGTCATGAACATGCCGGAGAAGAATCCCTGAGCATCGAAAAGACAGAAAAAGACCTTATTATCAAGGCTTTGCGAAAAAATAACAACAAAAGACGGTATGCGGCACAAGATTTGGGAATCTCTGAACGCACCTTATATCGCAAGATTAAACAATATGAAATTGACCAATAATTATTTTCATCCATTTCTATTGTGTATCATTACCACGATAATTTTTAACTATTCATGAATATCTTTCGACGTTTTATATTCAGTCTCCTCCTGATCACCGGATGTACCCTGTGCTTTTCAGGTTGCGGGTTTTACACTTTCACGGGTGCATCTATTGATTACTCCAAAGTAAAAACCGTATCTATCGGCAATTTTTACGATGAGTCCAACACCGGGCCGGCGAACCTGTCACAGGATTTCACCAATGCCATCAGAGATTATTTTCAGCAAAATACATCACTGGCATTAGTGGATGAAGATGGCGACCTGCAAATCCAGGGGGTAATCTCTGGCTACAGATTCTCGCCACAGGCACCACAATCGGGCGGTAACACCAACCTCGAAGGGGCCGATGCCGCAGGTTTGGAACGACTGACAATCTCCGTTAAGGCTGATTATATCAACACCACCGATGACACCTATAATTTCGAGAATAAAACCTTCTCGTTTTACGATGATTACAACCCCAACACCCAAGACCGAACCGCTGCCGAGCAACAGTTAATCCCGACCATTACAGACCAAATTATTTTGGATATCTTTAATGCCTCTGTCGCCAACTGGTAGTATTTGTAATTTATAGATAAAAAAATGACTTGTTTAAAGTACTATTTTATTCTATATTTTAGTGTCCACTTAAAAATTAGCGAGTGAAACTTTCTACATTTCATCATTTGCTCTATCATCTCGATACAGCTACCCTCTCGGAAATCACCGATCTACAGGATCTGAGTGAACAATACCCCTATTGTTCTCTTTACAAAATCCTGATGGCAAAGGTGGCGAAAGAAAATGATGGCTTAGATTATCGTGAAATGCTGCAGAGCGCTGCCCTGAGAAGCCCCGATCGAAAACACCTCAAAAAAGTACTTGATGAAAAAAACATCACAGCCTTTTATAATAATAACACGATAACCGATAACAATAACAATATTGAATGGGCTGCTGAAGACAAAATTGCAGATCAACGCAATATTGTACATCAAGAATGTAGAAAAAACAGTAATAATCCACTAAATTTACTGACTACTCAGCAACGGAAAGATCCCGAAGAACAACTTGAGGATCTAAATACCGATGATGCCGAGGGGATTGCCGAACAAATTCATGGGTATTTGGAAGAATACTTACGTGTGAAAGCACAATATGACGAAACACAGCAAATGCCTGAAGTAAAACCCGCTGAGGAAAAATCATCGATTACGGAATCAGAAGAAAAATTGGTGGAACAAAAAATAATGACCGATAGAGACCATCTACTGCGTGAGCAGGAGGATCTTATCGACCGCTTTATAGCCAACGGGCCGTCGGTGCGCCGACCAGTAAGCCCAACTCAGGAAAGTCCCAAAGCTGTGGACCTTGCTGAGTACAGTACTCGAATGAGTACGGAACTTTATACAGAAAATCTGGCGAGGATCATGGAGCGTCAGGGAAATTTATCCGAAGCAAAGAAGATTTACAAGGCTTTGATTTGGAAATTTCCCGATAAAAAAGCTTACTTTGTGAATTGCATTGAAAAACTACATAATCTTAGAAAATAAATGTTTACTGTTTTAATTGGAGTGATCATCGTTGCAGCAGTATTGCTGGTTGTGGTTATCTTGGCGCAAAACCCTAAAGGTGGAGGATTATCTTCACAGTTTGGCGGCTCAAGCACCTCTCAGATCATGGGGGTAAAGAAAACCACAGATTTTTTGGAAAAAATCACTTGGGGATTGGCAATTGGTATTGTTGTGCTAACCCTTGCTACTCACTTTTTTATTGGTGAGCAAAGAACTACAGGAGGAAATACCTTCAACAGCCCTAATGTAGAAAAAGCAATTCAGTCAGCTCCGGCGACTCAACTGCCTCAGGCACCTGCTGAAACACCAGCAAGTGACGATGCAGCTGCACCGGCACAAGAAGCACCGGCAAATTAATTTTGCTGATAAAACACACTCTTCACTGAAGAGCGGAAAGCGCTGTTCCTATTCGGGACAGCGTTTTTTTATGCCCAAAAAAACCACCACCCCCGCAGCTAAAAAATGGCAGGTGATCTGCCATCAACATCCTTCAGCTATGTCATTTTTTCAAGCCTGTCAGTGCCACAACCCACCCGATGATGGTATTTATAAGTCAATTTGTCACAAATAAAGACGGCTTATAAATTGGCACATTCTGTGTTCAAATTATGTTCGAAAATGTTTTAATTTTTAAACAGTAATAACAGAAATGTCTAACGTAACCATTAAACCTCTTGCGGACCGCGTGCTTGTGGAAGCCGCTGCCGCTGAAACGACAACAGCATCAGGAATTATCATCCCTGACACTGC
Source organism: uncultured Persicobacter sp. (assembly GCA_947498325.1). Classification (GTDB taxonomy): domain Bacteria; phylum Bacteroidota; class Bacteroidia; order Cytophagales; family Cyclobacteriaceae; genus Persicobacter; species Persicobacter psychrovividus. Next base: position 218,971 of record CANMKE010000001.1, on the reverse strand, counting down.
CACTGAAAAACCATCTCAGGGTACTGTAGTGGCTGTTGGCCCAGGAAAAAAAGATGAGCCTTTAACGGTAAAAGTTGGCGATAGTGTATTGTATGGCAAATATGCCGGCACAGAGATCACTCACGAAGGCAAGCAATATTTGATCATGCGTGAAGCTGACATCTTCGCTATTATTTAATCTGTTTTTTTCATTTTAATTCTAAAATCCATACATCATGGCTAAAGATATTTTATTCCACGCTGATGCGCGTGAAAAGCTAAAAAAAGGTGTTTCAGTAATTGCTGATGCTGTAAAAGTAACTTTGGGACCTAAGGGCCGCAATGTAATCCTTGACAAAAAATTCGGTGCGCCATCAGTAACCAAAGATGGTGTTTCTGTTGCCAAAGAAATTGAATTGGAAGATTCAGTAGAAAACATGGCAGCGCAGTTGGTGAAAGAAGTTGCTTCTAAAACTGCTGACATGGCAGGTGACGGAACCACAACAGCCACTGTATTGACACAGTCGATCTTTGAAAGCGGTATCAAAAACGTAGCAGCGGGCGCAAACCCAATGGACCTTAAGCGTGGTATCGACAAAGCTGTTGCTTTGATCATCGAAGATTTGAAAAAAACTTCAAAAGCAATCACTTCTTCTGAAGAGGTTGCACAGGTGGGTACAATCTCTGCCAACAACGATAAAGAAATCGGTACGATGATCGCGGAAGCGATGGACAAAGTGGGTAAAGACGGTGTAATTACTGTTGAAGAAGCCAAAGGTACTGAAACAGAAGTAAAAACGGTAGAGGGAATGCAATTCGACCGTGGATACCTTTCTCCATATTTTGTAACCAATACCGAAAAAATGGAAGTGGCGATGGAGTCCCCTTACATTTTGATTTACGACAAAAAAATCGGCAGCATGAAAGAATTGCTACCTGTTTTGGAAGCCGTAGTGCAAACAGGTAAAGGTTTGGTCATTGTTGCTGAGGACATCGAAGGTGAAGCTTTGGCGACTTTGGTTGTGAACAAAATGCGTGGTTCTTTGAAAATCGCTGCTGTAAAAGCACCAGGTTTCGGCGACCGTCGCAAAGCAATGTTGGAGGATCTTGCGGTACTGACAGGCGGTACGGTAATTTCAGAAGAGCGTGGTTACAAACTGGACGCAGCAACCATCGATATGTTGGGTACTGCTGAGAAAGTAAACATCGACAAAGACAACACGGTAATCGTTAATGGTGCTGGTAACAAAGAGCTTATCCAGGCGCGTATCAACGAGATCAAAGTTCAGATCGAAAACACTTCTTCAGACTACGATAAAGAGAAATTGCAAGAGCGTTTGGCTAAATTGGCTGGCGGTGTGGCAATTCTTTACATCGGTGCTGCTACTGAAGTAGAGATGAAAGAGAAAAAAGACCGTGTAGATGATGCATTGCATGCAACGCGTGCTGCTGTTCAGGAAGGAATCGTTCCTGGTGGTGGGGTTGCTTTGATCCGCGCATCGAACGTTCTTGATGGTGTTGAAGGCGAAAACGAAGATCAAACAACAGGTATCAACATTATCCGTCGTGCAATTGAGGCGCCTTTGCGTACTATCGTTGCCAATGCTGGCGGAGAAGGTTCTGTCGTTGTTCAAAAAATTCGCGAAGCGGAAGGTGACTTCGGTTACAATGCCCGTGACGACAAATACGAAGCAATGGTAGCTGCTGGTATCATCGACCCAACGAAAGTAACGCGTTTGGCTTTGGAGAATGCAGCCTCAATCGCTTCTTTATTATTGACAACAGAATGTGTTGTTGCTGATCGTCCTGAAGAAGGTGCTGGCGCACCAGCTATGCCTCCAATGGGTGGCGGCATGCCAGGCATGATGTAATAAACACATCAAAAAAGCATATTATTTTAAAGGCCAGTTATTTGACTGGCCTTTTTTTGTATCCCATATCATCAGCCAATAGTCCAACTCATCACTATTTAGGGCATAAAGGCAAAGGTTCTTTCATTTTTTACAAGACGGCATAACCAAATAGCCCCAAGAAAAGGTTAAGACCATAGATTATACACAAACTATAACTATGAAAAACTATATTGACCGTTTTCTCGACCCTATGCTCTCTGGGCTTGGTGGAGTTGTCCCTTCGGTTGTAGGGGCTATTATTGTACTCATTGTGGGTTTTTTGATTGCCAAGGCCATCAAATCAGTCCTTAAAACGATCCTCAGCAAATCCAGGCTTGATGAAAGAATCAACAAGCGGACAAAAAGTGGTAATTTCAATATTGAAAACACCATTTCAAACATCGTCTATTACCTCATATTAGTCTATGTGTTGCTACTTGTCCTGGACATGATGGGCGTACGGGGTGTTTTGGCGCCACTACAGGGCATGTTCAATGAATTCATTCAGTTTATCCCGAGAATTCTTGCCGCAGGAATCATCGGTTTTGCAGGCTATATCATTGCCTCCATTGCCAAGGAAGCTGCTGGCCTGCTTACAGGAGGGCTTGATAAATTATCCGCAAAAATTGGCGTAAAGTCTTCTTTCGATTTTACCAAAGTGGTGCGTCAGATCGTTTTCCTGATAGTCTTTATTCCAATTTTGATCATTGCGCTGGACAGCCTGAAAATGGAAGTCATTTCTGGTCCTGCAACAGAAGCTTTATCTACCCTACTCGGTGCGATTCCTAACATTATTGCAGCGGCGATTATTTTAGCCCTGTTCTTTATCGGAGGTCGATACATCTCAAAAATCATTGAAAGTTTAGCCGCAAATTTGGGCATCGACCAAATGGCCAATAAAGTGGAAGGTATTCAGTACATTTCCCAAAAAACAGCAATCAGTAAGATCATCGGTAACCTGGTCTTCTTCTTCATTGCTTTCAGCGGTACAATTGCAGCAATCGAGAAGCTGCAATTCATGCAACTCTCTGCCATTCTAAGCGAATTACTTGAACTTTGTGGGCATATCTTCTTTGGCCTGATCATTCTCGGTGTAGGTACCTGGATTGCCTCCATCGCGTATAAGATGCTGAGCAAAAATCAGGAGAACAAATTCGTCGCTTCCATTGCACGTGCAGGAATCATCGGCCTGTTCCTGGCTATTGGTTTACGCCAGATGGGCATTGCAGACGAAATCGTTAATTTAGCCTTTGGGCTTACCCTTGGTGCCATTGCAGTAGCCATTGCACTATCCTTTGGTATTGGCGGCCGCGAAGCCGCTGGCAAGCTGATGAACGACTGGGTGGAAAAATACCGCAACAGTAAGGGCGGTAACAATGAAGGGCCTAAAAAATTACATTAAAGCATCATGCAATGCACACACCGATAAAAATGGCTATTGATCATTCCCTTTTTAGCCACATCAATGAGGTGCATTGTTTTGTAAAAAGGAAAGATGTTACACGCTAAAGCCTTCATTGTATTACAAGAGGTCTTTGGGAAAACGTTTTAACAAAATCATTCCTTTACACCAAATAGTAAATTGATGAGCATTAAAAAGGCTGCCTTATTTTGGCAGCCTTTTGCTATTCTTCACGAATAGAATTATCCTGAATGTCATCAATTCCTCTTAACTCGACATCAAAAGAGAACATGTTCTTAAAGTCCTCTCCAGTGTCTTCCATATCTTCATCCTCCACATCATAATACCACACCACACTTACCGAAGTATTGGAAGGGTGCCCCTCTTCAAGCATCTTGAGCATATCCACAAAACACTTGCTTGAACTCGTATTCATGTATTCGAGCTGAAATACCACCTTGGTTTTTTCGGGCGGATTTTGAAGGTAAATCTTCAGCCACGTCGTCACCTTTGCAAAAAATGTCCGAGCATCTTCTGGTATTGAACGGCCTCGAAACCTCATCAATCCCTTATCGGTAGATAACAAAATTTCTGGCGTACGACGATCTGCACTTATATATACAATCTCTCCTTTTCCCATTAGGTTGAAATGAATGCCTGACACGGCCAAAGCGCCATGCCACAAATGAATTTATTCCACAAATTAACGGAAAATTCAATGAAACACAATAAGAAGGATTCCCTCTTATGAAATAAAAATAGCAAAGATTTAGTTCATATCTCTAATTGTTCAACAATCGAACTAAATTAACATTCTTAGTTTAAATTTAAATTATTCAATAGAATAGGAGCCTGCAAATCTTAAAAATTATTTAGATTAAATTTAAACATACTCAATTTTTAGGGGTTAAAAATGCGAATACTGCAAATTATCATACTTTTTTACCCTTTATATTGACACTCATCATAATTTTATAGAATATGCAAAGGTATATTTGTTATGTATTACAAACATGACACTTTTTTTAAAATTTTTTAATTATGCAAGAACACGGAATCAAATCGAAAAATGGTTTTGAACACTTAGGATTAAAACCAGCAGTAGTTAAATGGAACTTGGGACCTGCGGAATGTACGCAAGAGGTATTAAGCCGTGGAGAAGGTGTTTTAACAGACAGAGGTTCTGTTATGGTGGACACTGGTAAGTTCACTGGACGTTCTCCTAAAGACAAATATACTGTAGAAGATGCTCAGACTAAAGATTCAGTATGGTGGGGTAAAATCAACCAACCAATCTCTGAAGAGAAATTCCAGATGTTAAGGACAAAGTTGATCGCCTCTTTCGAAGGTGAAACAATGTATGTTCGCGATATGTACGCAGGTGCAGATCCAAATTATAGATTGAACGTTCGTGCTTATAACACTATTGCTTGGCAGCACATGTTCACCTACAATATGTTTATCCGCCCTTTGAAAGAAGAGCTGGAAAACTTTGAAGCCAACTGGACAATTCTTTGTAACCCTAAGTTTGAAGTAGAGAACTACGAGGAACTGGGAATGAACGGTAAAAATTTCGCGATCGTAAACATGACTACCCGCGAATTGATCATCGGTGGAACGGCTTACGCTGGAGAGATGAAAAAAGGAATCTTCTCTGTGCTTAACTATGTATTGCCACACGATCACAAAGTACTTTCAATGCACTGTTCTGCCAACGAAGGCAAAGAGGGCGACACAGCGATCTTCTTCGGACTTTCAGGTACTGGTAAAACAACTTTGTCTGCCGATCCTAACCGCGCGCTTATCGGTGATGACGAGCACGGCTGGACGGAAAACACGATCTTCAACTTTGAAGGCGGTTGTTACGCGAAATCTGTTGACCTGACAGAAGACAAAGAGCCAGACATCTGGAAAGCGGTTCGTTTCGGTGCTATTGAAGAAAATACGCGCTTCTTCGAAGGAACGCATACAATTGATTATGAAAACACTTCGGTAACAGAAAACATTCGCGTTTCTTACCCTGTTCACTTCATCGAAAATGCCAAAGAAGTATCTATCGGTGCGGTGCCTAAAAACATTTTCTTCCTGACTTTCGATGCCTTTGGGGTAATTCCTCCAATCTCACGTTTGTCTAAAGGACAGGCAATGTTCCACTTCATCTCGGGTTATACTTCAAAAGTTGCGGGTACTGAGATGGGCATCACAGAACCGACCCCTACATTCTCTGCTTGTTTCGGTGCTGCATTTATGCCGCTTCACCCTGCAGAATATGCAGAATTGCTTGGTAAGAAAATGGATGAGCAAAATGTGAACGTATGGATGATCAACACTGGACTGAACGGTACAGGATCACGAATGAAGCTGAAAGAAACTCGTGCGATGATTACTGCCGCTTTAGAAGGTAAATTGGACAACGTAGAGTTTATCCAACATCCTGAGTTTGGATTTGAAGTACCATCAACTTGTGAAGGTGTAACCACTGAATTGCTGAACCCTCGTAACACCTGGGCATCAGAAGAGGCTTACACTGAAGCTTGTAACAAACTGGTGGAGCTATTCAACAAAAACTTTGTTCAGTTTGAAGAAGGTTCTTCTCAAGAGATTATGGCTGGTGCACCAAAGGTGTTGGCAGACTAATCACTGAACAACGATCAAATATTCATGGGAACGGCTGCCTCTTCTGAGGTGGCCGTTTTCGCTTTTTTATGGTATTTTAACACAGGAAACCACCCAAATATTACTTGAATCCCCTTTTAAATATTAATTTAGTCGATAGAAAGTAATTCAATCAACTTGTAAACACTCAATATGAGGATAATATTTTTCGCTATACTGCTTTGTGGACTTGCTTTTTCAAGCCCCGCAGTCGCACAGAAAGAAACAATGACCCTCACTGGGGAAACCACTCCCAACGGGGTCCGAGAGGGCGTATGGTACTATGTACATGGCACCGACTCACTGGTCGCAGGGATTTACCAGGATGGCCTAAAGGAAGGCATGTGGAACAGCTACACAAAAGCGGGACGACTGTACAAAAAAGTTTCTTACAAAAAAGGGAAAAAGGAAGGTGGTGAACAGCAAATTTATGCCAATGGGCAGCTGTTTCTGGAGTGTGTTTATAAAAATGACAAGCTCAATGGCCTTTTCAATACTTATCATGAAAATGGCAAACTCAAAAACTCGGGGGCTTATGTATTCGGGAAAAAAGAGGGCAAATGGGTGTTCTATAACGAAGCTGGAAAAAAAATCAAAGAAGTTCCTTATAAAAACGGACTGATTGAGGGGAATGTAAACACCTACAACGAGTGGGGAAATATAGCCTCTGCCGCTCAGTATAAAGCCGACAAACCCGACGGCCAATACGTGGAGATGGATAATGCTGGAAATGTCATCACCAGGGGAACGTATATCAATGGCAAAGAATCAGGCACCTGGAAATACCAATATCCTTTCAGCCTGCAAAAATACAAAGAGGAGACATTTGAAAATGGGCTGATCCAGGGAAAGCAAACGACTTACTTTGAATCGGGCAGAAAAGAATCGGTGTTTCATTATGTAAATGATACCGTGCAGGGCGCCGCAGCCATGTTCTATGAAAATGGCAATATCTATAAAAAAATAAATTATAAGGACGGCCTTGAAAGTGGCACTTATATTGAATATTTTGACAATAAAGCACGAAGCGCAGTTGGGAAATACAAAGAAGGGCTGAAAACTGGCAACTGGGAGTTCTTTTACGAAAACGGCATGACCTCCGAAGCAGGAGAATATAAATATGACCTGAGAAATGGGCTATGGAAAGCTTTTTACAGGGATGGAAGCCTGAAGTCGGAGGGGCATTATGTTGATGACCTTAAAGGTGGACAATGGTTTTATTACCATCCAGATAAATCCATCTCCAGCATCGGCACCTATCTCGCAGGGGAAGAAGAAGGTCTTTGGGGGTATTTCCACACCAATGGCGCTTTGCAAACCGAACTGACCTATGAAAATGGTTTGCTAAAAAAATGCACAGACCCGATTTCCAGCAAAGGAAAAGCGCTTAAAAAAGGCACCTTTGTTGATGGCAATGGCACTTTGATTTTTTATAATGAAGAAGACAAAAAAGTCAGCGAAGAGAATTATGCCAATGGACTTAAAGAAGGCAAAAGTCGATTGTTCTACCCTAACGGAAAAGTAAAAGCGGAAGGCGATTTTATCAAGGGCAAGAAAAACGGTTTATGGATGTTCTATCAGAAAAATGGCCGCATAGAAAGTAACGGAAGTTACAAAAATGACCAACCAGTTGGTAAATGGCGATACTATGATAAGTCTGGTACTTTAATCAACGAGAAAGATTTTTAATAGAAAACAATCAAATATTTATAACCCAAATCCAGCATTGATCAGTTTTAACGATTTTTAACGGACTTTAGAAAAAAATCCTTTGAGGTTTTCGTTAGTTGATTATATATTTAAATTGGATTTTATAGAAAATTAGTCTTATAACATTATGAAAAGAACTTTTTTGGCAGTGATTTGCGTCTTAGCAATGGCCTTCACTGCAAATGCACAGGATTTCGCAGCACTGAAAAACGATGCGAACAAAGCAATGGCGGCGAAAGATTACACCACAGCATTGGACGCTTACAAAAAAGCTGAAGCTGCAATGCCTGCCGAAGTGGATGCGACTATCTACTTTAACGCGGGTTACTCTGCTTACAAAACCAAGAAATATGACGAAGCTGCAAGCTATTTCGATAAAGCTGCAGAAAACAACTATAAAGCTTGTAAAGCCCTTGACCTGAAAGTTGCTTCTTTGAAAAAAGCAAAGAAAATGGACGAGGTATATAAAGCATGTGAAGCAGGTATCGAAAAGTGCCCAAAAAGCCGTACAATGGTTCACACTTTATCAAGCAAATACTACAAGCAAGGTGCTAAAATCGTAAAGAAAGCCAACCAGATGCAAGCTGATCCAAAGCAAATCGAAGCTGCTAAAGCGGAAGCTAAAAAAGCGATTCCATTATTGGAAAAAGCTTTGGAGATCGAGCCAAACAACTCTTCTGCAAAAACTTTATTGGACAATGTTCAACAAATGATCAAATAATCATTTGACAATAAGAAATGAAAGAAGCCACCCATTCGGGTGGCTTTTTTTATGCCTGAAAAATCACTTGCCCTGCCAGAATCTCCCCAAATCGAAAGAAGGTCAAACGTCATATTCAATCGATCAGCACACGACCCCGTAGCCCCTTGAGCCACCCTCTCAAGCTGAAGGAATGATCAGCCCCTGTCCTGCTTTTGTTGAGTTCTTAAAAAGGGGAATTTGGTAATTTATCGTCGATCACCTCCTTATGGCACAAAAAATCACCCCACAAAAAAAGGCTTTCCGCCTAAATGGAAAACCTTGAAGAGATGTCAATAAGAGACGATTGATTAATCGGTTGATTGTGCCCGATATTTAGGATGGAAAGCCGTGATCCCTTTCGCCTTGAATCGAAACCGAAATTCAAAGCCTTTATCAAAATCAGTAACTGCCTGTGCGTTCCAGTGCATGACCGTTTGACCAGAGAACATATGTTCAACCACTTCCATAAACTGATAATCCTGTAGCGCATCAACAAAGAAAGCACTGTCGTATTTCAGGTCGATGGTCAGCTTAAATGTTCGGCAAGGCGCAAAAGGGCGCAATGCACTGATTGATTTTTCAACGAGCTCATCCCAGCTCTTGGCGTTTACGGTAATCTGCATATCAGTAAAATTGAGTCCGCAAAGATCGTCAATAATGCGCACTCCTACAAACATATCATTAAACTGCACTATTGAACAATTATATAGGATCGATCATCGCTGAGGATCAACTTTTTAGAATAATAAGCATTCCTATAAAGAGAACATCATCAATTTTAGCATGGTTACAGTAAAAAAACTAAAATCTATCGCTCGGCGACAATTGAATGGAAAAAAGGTGGGTCGGCAGATCGCATCCGTTTTCATGCGTCGATATCTTTTTGCACAGGAGAGTGAAGTTAATTTAGAACAGATTCCTGTAATCCCGCCAGAACCTTTGCCCATGGTGGTTCCCGAGCACGACTTTATTCATTTTCGTGACGATTACAAAACACAAAATGCCGATTGTGAAACGCCACCCTCGAGCCTAACGATTGTAGAAAACTGCACGGTTTTTACAGATAACCTCTTTGAGTTTTTTGTACTGCAAAACAATCTTATTCTTCAACAGCATTCTTACTTTCATCGTGTGGACAGCAGTGCCGAGGCATGTTCAACGGGCCACTACTTACCAAAAATACGCAAGGCCAAACAACTTCAGGGAAGCGTATTCAGCATGGTGATTGGTGGAGGAAAAGACAACTACTTCCATTGGATGGTGGACGCTATCCCCCGATTGTGGCTATTGAAAAAAAGTGGGCGATGGGATGACATTGACTGGTTCCTGATGCCCAATTATTCTCTGACTTTCCAAAAACAATCCATCGAATTTTTCGGAATTCCCGAAGAGAAAATCATCAATGCAGAAAACATTGAATACCTGCAATGCGAACGACTCTACTTGCCCACAACGTCGAGGTATAACGGATGGTTCAGGCCATGGCTGATGGACTTCTTCAAAGCCTATACGGCTGAGCTAACAGCGACCATAGATGCAGCACCATATATATACATCAGCAGAGGCGATGCCAGCCAGCGAAGGGTAACCAATGAAGACGAGGTGATCCTTGCCCTGCAAAAGCAGGGTTTTGATATTATTCAGCTTTCAAAACTTAGCTTTCAAAAACAGATTGCCTTGTTTAAGCAGGCGAAGGTGATTATAGCGCCACACGGGGCGGCCTTAACCAACCTTTTCTTCTGTGAACCAAAAACAAAGGTCATTGAGGTGTTTCCTTCGGAGTATGTTTCTCCACTTTACCAGGAACTCGCGCTGCGACTGAACTTACAATACAAAATGCTTATTTGCCCCAGCATTAAAGGGGCCCATAAAAACGAGACACTTCATATTGCCAACAAGGCCGATATTGAAGTCCCTATAGATGCGCTCCATCAGTCGGTTAGCGCCTATCTGGAAGAAACAAAAGATTTAATTGGCAAGAAGCAAAGCAAAAGCTACAGGAAAGCCAAGTAAGTCAGGTAAGCCAATTCTTCAAACAACAAAAAGCCTCTTCATGAGAGGCTTTTTATTTTGACCAATTTCAAAATCAGTTTTTCTTTTGTTGTTGCGCGGTATGTATTTGCTTTGCCAGGGCGGCAAAGTCATCAGCAAGTTCTTCCACCAGATGATCAATCTTTTCGCTTTTTTTCAAAGCAGTCAATTGACTCAGGGTTTCTTCAACCTCTTTTTTCACTTGATTTTCACTTTTATCAGTGGTCATTTTTCATATACTTTAATGCGATAGAACTTCATCAAAATTCATACACAAATTTCCAGAAAAATACTTTTTAAAATATTAAGGGACAAACACACATTAGATATGATAAAATACAATATTTATATCGCTTTTTTCAATACGTTACCAACTTTCTTTTCCTGCCACCAAAAATTATTCCCAGATAAATCCTCGAAGGCCTGCTGAAGACCCACTTCTGGAACTTTAATCTGATACTGATATTGCCCGATACCCGCAAACAGCGCCTTTATGGGAGCATCCCAAGTGTGCAACGCCAAATCAAAAGTACCCCAATGCACTGGAATCATATACTTGACCCCCAACGTCTGATTCGCCTTCAATGACTGTTCGGGTAAAATGTGCGCATCTTCCCACAACTTATCATAGGCTCCAACCTGAAAAATACTGATATCGAACCCGCCAAAACGATCGTGGATTTCCTGAAATTCTGTGGGCATATCCGCAGTATCGCCACTGTATATCACTTTTCTCCTTGCACCAATAAATGCCCAACCACTCCACAATGTTGAGGACTGATCTAAAATCCCACGCCCAGAAGAATGACGGGCAGGAACACAGACCAGCTTCACCGTCCCAAGTTGCACACTCTCCCACCAGTCATATTCGTGAATACGCTCCGCAGAAACGCCCCAACCCTTGAGGTGATGCCCTATGCCAAGCGGCACATAAAAGTGTACGGAAGTCTCTTTTGCCAAAGATTTAATCGTGGCCGCATCCAGGTGATCGTAATGGTCATGTGAAATCAGTACGGCATCAAGCTTCGGTAATTCAGCCACGGTGATCGGTACTTCATGAAAACGTTTTGGACCAGCAAAGCTGAACATCGAGGCACGTTCACTAAAAACGGGGTCTATCAAAAAGCGCTGCCCTTCAAAATCTAAAATAAACGAAGAATGACCAAGCCAGGTATATTCAAAATCTTTAGGTTTCAGGCTGAAATCTTTGGCGTTGATCTTATGTACTGGAATATCAATTTTTGGAAGTCTGTCCTCCGTTTTGGCATGATAATAAGCCTTGCCCGTAGCCCAGAAATCATATTCATAATAAGGCTTGGCAGGTGTTAGGTTAACAAACTTCTTCCCATTAAAATTCGGGGAGTCAAATTGTGGTCGCATGATCGAGGATTGAATAAAGGAATAGCCGACTGCCGTCATGATGAACAGCAGTAAAAACCATAATAAGCGTGGTTGAGGCATGAGATTAATTAAATGTGATATGTAGATGCTTACGATCCAAAAATGAAAAGGTTTTCATTTTTGTTGGTTTATGCTTTTATCGCATCCCAAAGCAACTGAAAGGAGGCCTCGATCTTAGCGGAAGTCAGGACTATTTCCTTTTGATGTTGTGCGGTTGCAAGGGCCGTGAGGTAACCATACATTAAATTAAAGACCAGGTCATGGGGGGCATCCTTAATCAAAAGCTGCCGCCTGCCTTCGGCAAGAAAAGCATCGGCACGCAAAAGCCATTCCCCCGAAGCTGCCCGAACGGTGGAATCGTAATAAGGGCTTTGCTTGTATTGCTCCATAAAAATACGTTGCGGCTGATGTGCTACGCTGAAATCGATCAGTTCTTTCCACAACTGAAACAACTGCAATTTAAAAGGTTGCTGAGGGTCAATCTCCTCAAAAGTCACCTGCATCACTTTGGTTTTCAAATCCAGGTACAGTGCCCGCAATAACGCTTCTTTATTTTCAAAATAAATATATAGCGTACCAGAAGCCATTCCTGCTGCTTTGGCAATCTTGGGGATGGTCGCTCCTACAATGCCAATCTCATTCACTAGCTGAATAGTCGCTTCGTAAATTCGGGCTATTTTTCCTTCATCTTTTATGCGCATACTCAAATTAAATGAAAATACGTTCATTTATCAAGTTTCCGAAAGGATATTTACGCTTTGAGCGAGGAAAAGCGCTGCTCCCATTGTGCATAAGCCTCACAGTAATCAATACCACGCAGCAACTTATTGGCTGTCAAGGTATCGGGCATAAAAAAATACAGGTCATCATAGGCAAATTCCAGGTAACTGTACTTTTTCACCAGTTTGGAAAGCTGCGAGCCATTGATGATATATCCGTGCTTATTTTTTAGATCGACCTGATCGAAATTCTCTACCGTCAACTGACGGTGCTCTGCCATCGACATCACGGCTTGCCGCAACAGCGCAATAAGGCGGTTATATTCTCCAATAAGTTCGCCCAAAGTAACATTAGAATTTTCCATCCCACAACCCATAAAGGAGGGCTGTTCGAGGGCTTCAGGCAAAACAACGATAGGGGTATGCTGACTTTGTTTCATGTTTCAATAAACGCAAAAAAAAAGCTAAAAAACACCTGCGCGCCCAAGAACAAAAGCATAAGTCAGCCTCACGACCAGCCCCCTACTGCCATTGCGGATGCGCAAAGGGGTGCAAGTCATTTTTAGCCTTAATCAGTCTGTAAACATAAAAGTTACGGGACAACTTCCCTCCCCTTTTCACAGGAATGACCGTCGCCAGTTCCACCTGCTGAAAATGGTCAGCATACAGCCCTTCAGCATCTACAAACATGGTCGAAGGGGTAATATAATAAGCACTGTCTCCTTTTTTAAATCCGCCACGTGCTTCAGTAAGCCAGGCGTACTCATGGGTGTCGAGCAAATTACCTCCACCATACATGTCAAACCCCAAAGGCGTGGCCACATAAAAGTCCAGGTGAGCAGCAGGAAACCATTTTTGGCTCATCATCTTGTTGCCGAGGTACTTCCCATTTTCCTTCTCTTTTTTTATAAATGCCGCAAAGGGTGCACGCAAATCCTTCCAGCCATGCATATCAAGGGTTACATCTCCTCGCCCGATACGTGTGGGTGCTGTTTCATGCGACAGCGGCACAATGCCTGTATTAATATCGATGATACCCACCACAAAAATAAAAAGGATCAGGCCTACCGACCATTTCAACACCGCAGGGTAGAGCACCTCTTGGCTGTTTTTACGCTCCCGCAGCCAAATTGCGGCCAGCAACATCAGGCTGAAAAACCCAGGACTTGTCCAGTGGGGCAAAATCTGCTTGAACAATGCCACGCCCGTAAACAAGAGCACCAGGGGCAGCCCCATATAAATCAATACTTTTCGCAAAGGGTCAATCCTCAACTTTTTTCGCTGAGCAGCAACAAGGGCAATAATACACAAAACGGAATTGATGGGATTGTTATAGGCAATCTGCCCCAATACCGCCTGCATCAAAAACAATGGCCTAACTCCCGTATTTGGATCTACCCGTTCACCGTGAAAAGTAAAACTGATAAATGCATTCTGATAATTCCAGTACAGCACAGGAGAGAAAATCAGAATACTCAAAATACCCGCAGCATACAGCTCCCAGCGCAACCACCAGCGCCAATTATTAAAACTGATATACAACAAGGCACCCATCCACAGAAACACCCCGTGGTATTTACTATACATCGCCAAGCCCGTCCAAAGCCCTGCCAGCAGCAGTTGCTTGCCATGGTCGTCCTGCTGCCGATTTTCATCAAAAGCCTTAATAAAAGCAAACAGACCCAGGAGCCAGAACAAAGACTGTGGCGTATCGGGTAGAATAAAAGTTCCCGCAATAATACTGCAATAAACCGAGCCTACATAAAGCAAGGCAGCGTACCAGCCTGTCAGCTCATCTTTCAGGTATTTACCGATATTGAAAAAGACCACGATGTTCACCGAGCCAATCAGTAGCGCCCCACCGCGAATAAACACCTCATTGGTAAAATTCAAATTCAGGCTGCTGAGCCGTATAAGCCAGCCCACCAAAGGGGGGTGATCAAAATGGCTGATATCAGGCAGCACGGCATACGTCCAATAATACACCTCATCGTTACCCAAAGCGGTAAAATGAGCAATACAGAGTCGGATTAAAAAAGAAATACCAACAAGTATTCCCAGTCGCTTTGGCCAATTGATGGCACTCAGTTGGTTTTCGGAACTATTCATGCCCGCAAAAATAAGAGAAATGCGACGATCCTGAATATTAAAATATGAAAATTATTCTCTGTGCAGCTACCTATTTCATCTCTTGGCTTGCGCAGCTACTACCGATAAAAGTGAAAAATCAAGACAAATAGTCGTATATTTGCAAGCGCAATTTTTAAATCGATCGAACTGAATCCACATGAATATAGATAATCTGTTTAAAGAAGGCCTTGCCGAAGCTCAGAAAAACAAGCTTCCCGAAGCCATCAAGAAATTTAATCAGGCATTACTTCTCGACCCAAATCATGAGTTGAGCCGTGTGAACCGTGCCATTGCCCTCGGAAAAAACAAACAATATCAGGAGGCAGCGCAGGATTACGCCATGCTGATCAATGCCAGCCCTTTCAATGCTCAGTATTATGGCGACCGTGCCGTTTGTTTTTTTATGCTCAAGCAGCACGACAAGGCCATGAAGGATTTCGACAAAGCCGTATCCCTCGAACCGTCGAACCCTTACCGCTATTCTTCAAGAGCTTTCATCAAGGAACGCCTCAAGGATTATGACGGTGCCATTGCTGATTACGACAAGGCCATCGCCCTTGACCCAGAAGATGCCGTAGCGCATAACAACCGCGGCATGATCCTCGAAAATATGGGCAGAATGAAAGATGCCCAGAAAAGTTATCAGGAAGCTGATGAACTCAACAAGCCGCAGCGGTCGGCAGAAGACCAAAAGGCGATAGAGGAAGCTGAGGAGATTGAGGTAAAGCAGAAAAATGGAAAGATCGCCATTGCCAAACCTCAAAAAAATAAGGAGAAAAAAACCAAAGCACCCAAGCCTCAGCCAAAGGCTGCCGAGGTGGTTATTCCTGCCTCAGAGGTTGAACAGCCGAAAACCGTTACCCTTTCGCACCTGTTCAAAACCCTCAAGGAGATCCTCACAAATGCCGAAACCAGGGATGAGTTTCTGCTGTTTGTCAAATCGATTTTCACTAAAAAGAAATCCTGATTTGAAATGCTAAAAAGCGTTAAAACCGCCATTTTCTGAGGATAATACATTATTTTAAGCATTCACAAATTTTTTAATCACCATGTTCAGCAAGCTGAAATTTATATCTTTTGACCAATCTGCCCACCCCTTCGCCAGCATCCTGTTGTTGATGCTTGCTTGGTGTTTATTTCAACCAACCAATGCGCAGGCGCAGTATTATCAGGGACAGGATTATCGTTTCAGCCCCGAGGTGGTTAAGTGGGTAACCCTGGGCAAGCAGTACATGGATAAGCAAGACTACCCCAATGCCAACATTGCCTTTCGTCGGGCATTGGCCACCAAGGATGTCCTGCCTACTGATATGGCCTATCTGTTTGCAGAAACCCTCTATCAGATTGACCAGTATAAGAATGCACAAAATTTCGTGGAAAAATACATTGGCCTCGAAGGTGAAAAAGGACATTATTACCCTGCGGCAATAGCCCTGAAACAAAAGATTCAAAGCAAGTTGCAGGTCATTATCGACTGTAAATATTGTAATGCCCTCGGCTACAGACTCAAAGCCTGCGCCGAATGTAGCGGTAAAGGCACCCTCGACCAGTCCTGCCCCCGCTGCCATGGCGTTGGCAAAGAACGCTGCCGAGCATGTCAGGGACAAGGGGTAAAAATTACCGTCAATCAGTTTGGGCTGAACGAATATGCCATCTGCCAGATATGCAACAACACCGGATTTGCCCCCTGCTCTCTATGCAACGGTGCAAAGCGCGTCCATGCGGCCTGCCCAGTGTGTTTAGGTTCAGGGACTGTACCCACGCAGGAAATCTGTGACCACCAACCTCATACTCACTAAAAAATCAGCATAGCGCAGAAGAAAAAAAATGCAATTAACGTCCTTAGAAATAAAAGGCTTCAAGAGCTTTGGTGATCGTATAGAGATTAACTTCAACGAAGGCATCACGGGGATCGTTGGCCCCAACGGTTGCGGGAAGTCCAATGTTATTGACGCCATCCGATGGGTGCTCGGCGAGCAGAAAACCAGTGCCCTGCGCTCAGAAAAAATGGAGAATATCCTTTTTAATGGCAGCAAACAGCGAAAACCGACCAATATGGCGGAGGTGTCACTGACTTTCAAAAACACCAAAAACCTGCTCCCTACGGAATACAACACCGTTACGATCAGCAGACGTTACTACCGAAGCGGCGACAGTGAATACCTGCTCAATGGCGTTACTTGCCGACTCAAAGACATTCACGGGCTCTT
This sequence comes from uncultured Persicobacter sp., assembly GCA_947498325.1. Taxonomy (GTDB): domain Bacteria; phylum Bacteroidota; class Bacteroidia; order Cytophagales; family Cyclobacteriaceae; genus Persicobacter; species Persicobacter psychrovividus. The sequence continues at coordinate 202,100 of CANMKE010000001.1, read as the reverse complement.
CCTCGACACGGGAATTACCGCCAACTCCTACGCCATTATTGAGCTCAGAATGGTTGAAGAGCTCCTTAATGACAAAGAAAATGCCCGAAGGGGGTTATTTGAAGAGGCTGCGGGCATTTCAAAGTTCAAGGTTCGGAGGAAAGAAACCATGCGTAAACTTCGCGATACTGATGCGGACCTTGAGCGTGTGGACGATCTTCTGGCGGAAATTGAAAAAAATATGCGCTCCCTCGAACGGCAGGCAAAAACTGCCCAGCGCTATTTTAAGCTGAAGGAGGATTACCGCAAGTGGAGCCTTTCCCTTGCCTGCCTGGAGATTGTCGATCTGCGCGATCAATTTTTACGGGCCACGCAGGAATTACAAACGGCCTCTGATCAGCGGACTGCCCTTTCGAGCCAAATGGCCCTGAAAACCGCCACCATCGAGGAGCAAAAAGCCATTTTAACAGACACAGAGCACGCCCTGAAAAACCAGCAGACGGCCTTGAATCAGCAGGTTAATAAAATCAGGGATTACCAAAGTGCGCAACATGTGGCTTTGGAGAAAAAAAGATTACTGATCGAAAGGGCCGAGCAATTGCAACAGCAATGTGAAGAACTGATGGAGCAGCAGGCCATGAATGAGCAACAAACTCAAGCGACAAACATGAGTCTGCAATCCAGTGAACGGCAGTTCAACGACAGCGAAATGCAACGCTCGCAACTGGAGCAGCAGAAAAATCAGCTCAAAGCACAGGTCGATGAATACAAACAGAAAATGACCTCTGCCATTTCAGCAGAAAAGGCCAGTCAGCAACGATTGTATCAGGCACAAAAAGCACTGGAAGTCGCCAAAGTACAGCAATCGGCACTCAAGCAGGAGCTTGAAAAAAACGCCGCTCAGGAGCAGCAGCAGAAAAGCGAACTGAGCACTTTTGAACAGGCACTCTTGCAGCTCGATCAGGAGCACGAGACGCAGCACAAAGCCATCACAGCGCTTGAAGCGGAAGAACGACAACTGAAAGAAAGCATTGCGGAGCAGCAACAGGTTGCCGAAGGTTTGCGCGAGCAGGTTCGGAACGCCAATCGAATACTCGATGCCAAAACCAATGAATTACAGCTCAAGCAATCTATTATGGAGAATCTTGAGGGGTATCCAGAAGCGCTCCAGTGTCTGCGTCAGCAGTCTGCATGGTCCGAAGGGCCTGCGCCACTACTGTCTGAAATTGTGGATGCACCGAAACAATATCACCCAGCGCTTTACGCTTTCCTTGAGCCGTTCATGCACTATTTTGTCGTGCAAACGCAAGCCGAAGCCATGGCAGCCATTCAGCTTTTAAAATCAGCAGAAAAAGGCAAAGCCAACTTCTTCATCCTCGATAACATCAGTGGCGCCCCAGTCGGAACACCATTACCTGCCTGTACCCTTGCCGCTGAGGTCGCGGTCTGCGATTCCACCTATAAACCACTCCTCGAACTCCTGCTTCATGGGGTGTATTTTGTCGCCCACCGACAGCAAATTCCGCTCGACACGCCAGGCATTTTCATCACCAATGAGGGGGATTTTATTCAGAAAAAGTTCAGCATCGGCGGAGGCGCCATAAATGCCGAACAAAATAGCCATTTGGGAAGTGGCCGCCAGATAGAGCAGCTCACCAAATTAATTGCCCAGCTCAGGGAACAGCTCAAGACCAATGAGGATGCACTTGAAACGACCGAGCAGGAAATTCATGCCCTGCAGTCGGCATCAAAAGCCGAACAGCTCTCCGATTCAAAAATTGCATTGGGGATTTTAGCGCAGGAGCGGGCCGTAGCCAAAAGCCGCTTCGAGCAAACACAGCAACTCATCAGTCAGGGAGACAATAACCGACAGGAGGTGGAGGAAAAGCTGGGAATGCTCGCCGAAGAAATTGCCCTGCGAACTCCTCAGCTTGAAGAGGAGCAGCAGAAAATTCTTGAATTACAGGAGGAAGCTGAAATTTTTGAGGAAGATCACGAGCGTATTTATGAAGATTACCAACGTGTAGAAAGTCAATTTAATACTGTAAACCTTGAGTTTCACAAGCTGGAACATCGTATGGAAAACACGCTTCAGCAACTCGAACAACTGGAGCAGCTATCGGTAAAATTGAAAAAATCCGTTCAGCAGCAAAAGCAGGAACTGGAGAAAAACCGACGGGAACAGGAAGCGGTAAATGCCTATGACACGGGTGATGACGAGGTTCTGGATGCCCTTAATGCCGAACGCACGCAAATGGAGGAAGAGCTCACCCGCATGGAAAAAAACTATGGGCAGGCGCGCAGTCAGGTTGAATTGGAAGAGGGGGAACTGAAGCAATATCAGCGTGAAAAAGAGGTTGCTGATGAACTGATGCTGAAATATTCTCATTTGCTGAATGAAACCAAAATGGCCATGAGTGCCACCAAAGAACGCCTGAGCGTAGAGTTTGAGGTCGATCTTGAGCAATTATTGGAGGAAGATCAGTCGGAAACCGAAGAAGAAGAACAGATCACCGATCTTGAATTGCTGAAGCAAAAAGTTGCTGAGACCAAAGACAAGCTGGCTAAAGTCGGGCCGATCAACCCCTTGGCCGTAGAGGCTTTCGATGAAATCAAGACCCGATATCAGTTCATCACCGAACAGAAAGAAGATTTGGAGGCTGCAAAAACCTCTCTGATGGAAACCATTGGTCATATTGATCAAACGGCTAAAGAGAATTTTATGCATGCTTTTGATCAGATCAAAACCAACTTTATTCGGGTTTTCAGATCCCTGTTTACGGAAGAGGACGATTGTGACCTCAAACTCAGCGACCCAGAAAATCCGCTCGAGTCCAAGATCGACATTATTGCCAAACCAAAAGGAAAGCGGCCATTATCGATCAGCCAGCTTTCAGGCGGGGAAAAAACACTTACGGCAACCTCCTTGCTGTTTGCGATCTACCTATTGAAGCCCGCGCCTTTTTGTATCTTTGATGAGGTTGATGCCCCACTGGACGATGCCAATATCGACAAGTTCAACAACATCATCCGTACCTTTTCCAATGAGTCGCAGTTCATCATCGTTACTCACAACAAGCGAACGATGGCTTCGACAGACATTATGTATGGCGTCACTATGCTGGAACAGGGCGTTTCAAGAGTTGTCCCCGTAGATTTAAGACCACTGACCGAACAGGTACCCGCATAAAACTCAAAAAAGGCGATCAACAACTGATCGCCTTTTTTTTGCACGTATTTAAAAACGTTTGTAAAGTTAAAATTAGAGACTGCCATTTAACGCCCGTCTATGTCACGTGGCGTTTGATAAATTTAATGTTTCGGACACAAAGTAGGGAAAATCTTCGATTTTTTTCATGACCTTATTTTCTACCACATGGAAAAATCGGAGATTTTTCCCAGAGCAGCCAAAATGCAGATAAGCCTCGAACTGCTCAGAACCGCCTTGGGATATAGGCCATGTTATGATCTGTTTTGCTTTCTCTTTTCATGGATCATTGCTGTTATTTCTTCTTTGTTTCCTCGGCCAGCAATTTCAGCTTCTGTTTCGGATAGCTTGAAGTTTTTTTCCCATGAAGCAAAGCTTTGCTCGAAAACTATGTTGACATAATACTCTTCCTTATAGTAAGGAGATTTATAAAGTATGTAGTCCCATTCTTGTTGACAAACTTCATTGACATCCACTAACCGACCATCAATATCTATTCTATTTATTTTTACCTCGAACAACCTTTCGGGTAATTCAATTGTTCCTTCATTAATCGAGTTAATTCTATTCAATAGAAGTTCTTTGATTCGAGAACGGCTGAGACCCTGAAATTTTGGACAAAGAACCCATGACCTAATATTTGTTTGTTCGAGTTCATAAAAGCCACTCACATCAAATTCAATTCCAGAGTAAATGCCACTTTTTTGTTTCTTTTTATGACTTGCTAGATTCTCCTTAATGGAAAAAACATCATCATTTGTTACCAAGTACTTCAGATCTTGAAGTCGTTCAAACTCTCCTTCAACCGTTACTGGTTTGTCATATTTAGTAACTTTTATATTCATTCAATGAATGTTGGTTAGTATTTAAGTCGTTGATCATAACAAACCGCTATCGTCGAAAATCAAGTTAATTCCATTACAAGCACTTATATCTCACTCAACTTCATCTCAATCTTAGGCCCTTCAGGTGCGATGACCTGTTTTTTCAAAGGCTGTCCCCACTTCCATTTTGGGCTTACCTGAAAGATTTTCCCGCGGGAATCCACCACCAGCGACATCTGATTGATCACCTTTTCGTGCTGCTTCACCAACACCTTATAACGTGAGCCATATTCCAGATACGCCAGGCTGACGGCAGAATAGGTGCGTTCTTTCCCCGACTCCACATTCATCAGGTAGATTTCGGTGTTCTTGGGCTTTTCACCCGCAGGGGTCAAAATTTCAAAGTACAACTCCTGAATTTTGCGTCGCATTCTGATGTTTTTCACAAACACCTCAGGGTAACGCTTGGTATGCTGAAAATTGATAATCCCACGGTACGGCTGACAGGTGTTGGCCAGCACTTCAAACTGATATTTATTCCCCAAGGGCAAAGGCACGACCTCTGGCTGCTGCCCCGCCTCGAAAAAGGAAGAATGCACCAGCTGATTGCCAGTATAGATATTAATTTTGCCACTGGTAGAACGCTGATCCTTCACATCTGCCAGCGAAAACTGCACCTGAATATCAGAAGAAAGGGCAAAATTTTGCTTTACTTTTTTATAGGTCGTAATGGCCGAAAGGTCGAGCAAGGTATCCGCCTCCACATGGTTGGGGGCAAAGAAGGTCAGTTTGTATTTTTTCCCCGCAGGGGCAATCAGGCTGTAGAAGCCGTCATTCACATTATTTTGCGTTACCAGCACCTCCTGATTTTCCTCGATATCCACCAGGCGCATGGTTGCGGGAAGGTGCATCCCTATTTTTTTATCCTTCACATAACCCTGAACAAGCACCATAGGCGTTACTGGAAGGTCTTCAGGAATTTTCACCTGATAAAGCTGCTCGTCGACCACCGTGTAAAGCTGCTCAAGGGTAATCGGTACGCCACCAAGAAAATCATCTTTTGGGGTATTGGCAAAACTCAGCGGTTGCGGTTTGCTCCACTGCCCTTCCTGGTTTTGAGCATAGTGAATATCATAACCACCAATTCCGTTGGGGGCTTTCAGGGACATCAGCATCGTTTGACCACCACGATAAAGCACGGGTCGCTGAACATCATGTTCATTAAAAGCTGCGGCAACTTTTTTGGAAGCAGAAAACGACCCAACATTCACCCATTCCGACTGGTACAAGTTGTTTTTCCCCTCGCCAGTGTAGTCAAATTCTTCCCGGGTAAAATAAAGGGTTTTGCCATCCAGGCTTAAAGAAGGAGAGCCTTCCTTTTTCCAGCTGTTTACATCACCACTGATTGGTTTTGGCTTTTGCCAAACAGCACCAGAACGTTCACTGTAATAAATATCATAACTTGCGCCCCCTTTTGCTTTAGCGGAGAAAAACAGGTAATTGGCATCGTAACTGATGAAGGGATCTATGAGCGCATCAAAATCTCGGCTGATATGCGAAAGCTTGATCGGATCGCCCCATTTCCCATCCTCAGAACGAACCACCTCAAATAGTTCTACTGCTCGTTTTTTCTTCCCTGCTGAAAGGTAAATCAGCACATTCCCTCCTGCTGAAACGGTTGCTCCAAACACTTTTTCCTTACTGCTGATAAAATCACCCATCAGGGTGGTTTGGGCTTGCAAGGGCATAAAATTGAAGAGAAGGAGTATCAATGACAGCGGAAACAAAGCTTTCCTGACCATAGGTTTGTAGTTGTGGTTGTACTTCAGTTGAATTAAATATCAAAGCTTGATACGTAATCAACAACTAAAAATTCAATAAATTTATGCAAAAATAACAATTTTAATGGAGACGCCCATCAATTTAGCGCGCATTGGTCATAAAAAAACCGAAGTGGTCATCACTTCGGTTTAATTTTTTTTATAAAAAGGACGAATATTAAGCGTTCGCCAATTCTTCTTTCAATTTACCCAACGATTTCTTGGCATCGCCGAACAACATTTTTGTACGGTCACCGAAGAATAATGGGTTCTGAATACCGGCATAACCTGTACCCATAGAACGTTTGAAAACCACAACGTTTTTCGCTTGCTCCACATCCAAAATCGGCATACCGTAAATCGGAGATCCAGCATCAGATTTTGCCGCAGGGTTCACTACATCATTGGCACCAATCACCAATACCACATCTGTATTGTTGAAGGCATCATTGGCAGGCTCCAACTCCATCAGCTTATCGTAATCTACATCAGACTCCGCCAAAAGGACGTTCATGTGACCTGGCATACGACCCGCTACTGGGTGAATGGCATATTTCACATCCACTCCTTCTGTTTCAAGCACCTGCTCCAGTTCATGACAAACGTGCTGCGCCTGCGCAACCGCCAAACCATAACCTGGCACGATAACTACGCGCTCAGAATATTTCAGCTGAATGGCCAAATCTGAAGGTGTTGCTTCCTTCACGACTTCCTCACGACCAGAACCTGACGCACTGCTTGCGGATGCACCGAAGCCACCGATAACAACAGAAATCAAGGAGCGGTTCATCGCCTCACACATCAGGATCGTCAATAGAATACCCGATGCACCTACCAGAATACCACCTACAATCATGATATTGTTTCCGTAGATCAGACCGGCAACCGTCGCGCCAATACCTGTAAATGAGTTCAGCAATGAGATCACTACCGGCATATCGCCACCACCAATCGGCGAAACAAAAGCCACACCGTAGAACAATGAAACGATGGTCAATACGATCAGCAAAGTGAAGTTCATTTCATTGCCCGCCATAATCAAATAAGACAACACGAATACGGCAATCAAAGTCGTTACATTGATAATTTGCGGCACTGGCAACTTAATGTTGTCACGCAAAGAACCATTCAGCTTACCCCAGGCAATTAAAGATCCTGAGAAAGACACCGCACCGATAAACAATGCAAATACAGAAGAAAATACGGAACCGGTAAACAAATCTGCATGTCCGGCTACGGCAGCAAGTTTTCCTGCCACACCTTCTGGTGCGTAATTTTTCAATTCAATAAAACCAATCAACATGGCAGTTGCACCACCCAAACCGTTGAACAAGGACACCATCTCTGGCATCGCAGTCATCGCTACACGCTTTGAAGCGACCAAACCAACGCCAGAACCAATCGCCATAGCGATGATAATGAACACATATTTGGTCATCGAAACGGCTGTGCCGGCAAGCATTGGTGTAAGCAAAGCAATCAAAATGGCCAAGCCCATACCTGCACCAGCCACCAAGTTCCCTTTGCGGGCGGTTGCTGGATTAGACAATCCCTTCATCCCGATGATGAAGATGATGATACTAATCAGATATAAAAAATCTATGATCTCTTTTCCCATAATAGTCTAATATTAAGCATAAACAGTTACCTGCTTATTTCTTTTTCTTTTTGAACATTTCCAACATGCGGTTCGTCACAGCGAAACCTCCCACAACGTTGACCATCGCCAGGGCAATACCCAATGAACCGACAACCAAGGTGATATAGTCCGCATCATCGGCCTTAAGGATCATGATGATCGCACCAATCACAACCACTCCCGAGATGGCATTTGAACCCGACATCAGCGGGGTATGCAATACCGTTGGTACTTTGGCAATAATCTCGATACCTACAAAAGTTGCAAGCACCAAAATGGTGATCATTGCCAGGTTATTTTCAATGAAGTTTAGAATCAATTCCATTTCTACAAATTATTTGGTTAAAGCTGGGGCACCGAAACGCACCTCACCGTTATAAACAATACATGCTGAACCGAAAATATCCTCTTCGAAATCAAAAGAAAAACCTTCCTCAGAAAGGAAATCTTTATGCTTCAGGAAGTTCTCCACATTTCGGCTGAACAATTGCGAAGCATGCTCTGGCACCTCATCGGCAAGTTCTGAATTCCCGACGATCGTAACGCCGTGTGTTTTCACGACTTCACGGTGCTTCGAAAAGGCCACATTACCACCTGTAGAAGCGGCAAGGTCAATCAAAACAGCCCCTTGCGGCATGGCTTTCAACATTTCCTCATTTACCAATAATGGCGCAGGACGGCCACGCAATTGCGCTGTCGTGATCACGATATCGGCTTTGGAAACCTTCTGGAAGATCAGATCAGCCTGACGCTGCTTATATTCTTCGGTTTGCTCAACGGCATAACCTCCGGCAGCTTTGTCATCGCTGGCGCCTTCCACCTCCACAAACTTGGCTCCCAAAGACATCACTTCCTCTTTGGCGGCAGCACGGGTATCGAAAGCCTCTACCATCGCGCCCAAACGGCGACCAGTAGCAATGGCCTGCAAACCGGCTACCCCGGCACCCAACACCAACATTTTCGCTGGGCGGATCGTTCCGGCAGCGGTTGAAAGCATCGGCATATAACGTGGCAAATAATCTGCGGCAGTCAATACGGCTTTATAACCTGCAATTGAGGCCATCGACGAAAGCACGTCCATTGCCTGAGCAATCGTTGAGCGAGGGATCATGTCCATACTCAGGGCAGTCAAACCTTTTGACGCCAGTTTTTCACAGATGGAGTCATCGGCGAACGGTTGAAACTGAGAGATCAATACGGCACCCTTTTTCACCTGATCAAGGTCAGATTCAGGCAATGGGATAATGGTCGTAATGACATCGGCAGCGGCCAAAACTTCGGCACGGTCTGCGGCTTTAGCCCCTTCGGCTACAAAAAGTTCATCAACAAGGGCAGCGCCCTCTCCGCAACCTTTCTCAAAAACCACCTCGTGTTTTTGAGCAACAAGTTTCTTGACAAAGTCAGGTGTGATCGCCACACGCTTCTCCGTCAATTCCTTTAAAATTCCAAAACGCATAGAATTGCTGGATGATATGTTTAATCAAAATATTCTTTAACTGAGCTGAAATAGTATTCAGCAGTTTCCTACTGATGAAAATTTCATCTTTAATAAAAAACTTACACGAAGAACGGCATTCGTACGCAATCGCACAAACGATTGTTATGAAAACAACATAGTTGTTACCTATATCTTATAAATAGTTAGATTATTTATGATCTGTTGCAAATCGAGATTTTTTACAACAGCTCCATTCACAGCGGATTTCGTTGAATAAATGAAAAATTTGATATAAAGTAGCTTATATTTTTTAGTATTTTCACAAATCATTATCCTATCTTGCCTTGATTATAATGTCTAAAATGTCAAAAAAAATAATTTTTCACACTTGCAAAATTACTTTTATGGCTTTGGTATTCAATTTGCATAATTGATATCATACTTATCTTTTTGGAAACTTATGGCGATCCGTTTAAATAAAAAATCAACGATTCTATTCATTTTAGGTCTATTATTATCTGCCTTGAGCATCACGGCCAAGGCTGACAACACGCACCTACATAAAGAAAAAAACTTTAATTTCAGCACCGATCGCCTGCATACTGATCCCGGAATAGTTCAAGGAAAAATGATCCTGCTGTCTAAAAATGGAAAGATGATGTTTCCGCAGGAGCCCCTTGAAGCGGACGAAAAGGCGGCATTGAAAATGCTTGACATCGAAGGATCTCACCAAAAAAATGCTGGGCAATATTATATTTTACTTAGTCGAGTGGCCTTCCTCGTCAATAAAAGTCAAGCGGAAATTTGCAACGAAGATCTTTGTAGCCTCGCCACACAGCAAGCCTTATTGCCCAATAATTCGGTATCACAAATTGGCGACCATCAATTTCAGCTAACCGGTGGCATCATGTCCCCGGATTTTAAATACAGCCTACAGTTTCCTGCCCCCCTACAACCCTACGAAGCCTTTTTATCCAACTACCTTAGCCAAGACGAACTGGCGCATACGCAAATCAGCATTCAAAAAAATTATGATTTCGGACGTGTCCTTTTTCACAAAACCTCACAAAAATCATATATCATTACTACATATACTCGTTTTTCGAATGATAAAACACTAATTCAGAACTTCACTATAAATTATATCTATAATATTCCACCTGATTTTCTTGGAGGAATTAGTAAATTTGAATCGGCAATTTGGGAAGGCATACTCGATTTTGTGGATCACTTTCAATCGGTGATACCTGCAATCGCAGCTTCTCCTGAATTGTAACTTAAACAAACACCTCTCGACACCCGCCTATTTCACCTACGAGCAAGCTGCACGTGGAAATAATGCAAAATATCCTTACAACACGAAGAACATGAAGATACCTGAAATATCCCTTCCAAGAGTCGTTATCCTTGGCGGTGGATTCGCCGGTTTAAATATAGCAAAACGTATCGACACCAAGCACTATCAGGTCGTGATGGTCGATCGACACAATTACCACACTTTTCAGCCCTTACTTTATCAGGTAGCCACCTCCGGCCTTGAGCCCGACAGTATCGCCTACCCTTTGCGCAAGACTTTTGCTGATAAAAAAAGATTTCATTTCCGTATGGCAGAAGTGAAATCGGTGGATGAAAGCACAAAAATCGTCCAGACTTCCATTGGCGATATCCGTTACGATCACCTCATTATTGCCACTGGTGCCCGCTCCAATTATTTTGGAATGGAAAATGTGGAGCGTAATGCCATGCCGATGAAAACCCTCACCCAGTCGCTGGACCTGAGAAGTTTGATTCTTCAGAACTTTGAAAAAGCCCTGTACTGTAATGACATTAACGAGCAAAAGCGCCTGATGACTTTTGTAATCGTTGGTGGTGGACCTACGGGCGTAGAGCTTGCCGGTGCTTTGGCAGAACTTAAAACACAAGTATTGCCGACCGATTATCCGGATCTGGATTTGCGAGATATGGAAATTCACCTGGTGGAAGCTGCTCCGAAGGTACTGAGTGCTATGAGTGATCACGCTTCCCGCAAGGCCGATCGGTTCCTGGATAAAATGGGGGTGCATTTATGGATGAATACCTTCGTTAAGGATTATGACGGACAAACGGTCATTACTTCCGAAAGAGAGATTCCTGCTGAAACGCTCATCTGGGCAGCAGGGGTAATGGGTGCACCGATTCAAGGACTCAACGCCTCGAAAATTGGTGCTGCCAACCGCATTATTGTCAATACTAAATGTGAAGTTGAAGGCGCCGACAATGTTTATGCCGTAGGAGATGTTTCCCTGATGGCCACCAAAAACTTCCCTAAAGGCTTGCCGATGCTTGGCTCTGTAGCCATGCAGCAGGGAACCATGCTGGCCAAAAACTTCAACGCTATGGCCAAGGGCAAGAAAACCCGTGAGTTTAAATATAAGGACAAAGGGACCATGGCCACTATCGGACGAAACCGTGCGGTTGTCGATCTTCCTTTTTACAAATTCAGCGGTACCTTCGCCTGGTTTACCTGGATGTTCGTTCACCTGATGCTGCTTGCCGGCTTCCGTAACCGTGTGGTAACCTTTATTAACTGGGCATGGGGTTATTTAAGATATGACCAAGCCAACAGACTGATTGTCCGCACCTATCGCAGAAACAAAGGTGAAGTGCTGGAGCAGAATGACGTTTAACGTATCGAAGAATAAAATAATCCGCAGGAATAATTTTCATTCCGACAAAAAGGCAGCCCGTTTTCGCGAGCTGCCTTTTTTCTTTACCTCAACACTGCGCTGTCAGTTCAAAATATTACCGATTTATCAATTGCTGAAAACATTATTGGACGCCTATTCTAAGATTGACAATGAACATGTTAAAGATTAAATAAATGGTAATCCTGCAATTCGAGCCCGGAATAATGTATTCTTGGCAGGGTTCTTGCGAAATAGTGTGCCGTACCAATTTACTTATTTATGAAGGGTCTTAAAACATTCGGTTTCCTTCTTATGCTGAGCCCGCTCAGCAACACCTGTGGCTTTAACTCAAGCACATGGGGATCAGGTAAAATGCCTGAGAAAAACATGGAAGCCGGAGCAGATGCAAACTTCATTATGGTCGATGATTTCACAGATATTGTGAAAGTCGATGGGCCGGAAGTTACCCCAAATATTTATCAAAATCTCATGAGCTTGCATGAACTCCCTGTAAAGGAAAAAACAAGCACTTTCATTAACATGATGCTCCCTGCCGTATTGGTCGCAAGAGAGCGAAAACTCGCCGAATTGAAGCAGGTTGAGGCATTGATCGCCTCCATGGATGAAAAACCATCGGCCGCAAGCTTACTTTCCCCATATATGGAAAAGTACAAGGCCAAAACGATTGAAGAACTGCCTGAACGATTAACGCCACCGCCGGTCAGCATGATCTTGGCACAGAGCATTATGGAAACAGGCTGGGGCACCTCGCCCATTTTCACAGAAGCAAATAATGCCTTTGGAGTTTGGTCATTCTCACACAAAGAGGCACGCCGACTGACACAAGGCACCAGAAATGGAAAAAAAGTGTATGTCAGGGCTTACGACAACATTTTGGAGTCTGCAGAAAATTACCTCGATATTATTGGCCGGGTAAGCAGCTACAAAAACCTTCGCAAGACCATGCAAAAAACCGACAACTCTCTTATATTGGTTAATCACCTTTCCAACTATTCTGAAGAAGGCAGCCTGTATGTAAAACAGCTCCGAAGCCTCATCAGAAAGTACGAATTACAAAGATTTGATCATTACTTTACCCTGCCTACTTACGCCGTTTAGCAGTGTCAAAAAGTAAACAAAAAAAGGACCGCCCTAAACGCGGTCCTTTTTTTGTGCCTTAAATTGGAGCATTAAAAAAGCCACAGGCGAATATCATCACCTGTGGCTTTTCTTATCCTCAGCCTGCTCCTTTACAGGAACAAAGGCTGTATTTTAGGTTACATTAAGGCAACTCAACCGCACGGTAGTTACCTACCTGAACAGGTGAAATCGTTGATCCGAAATCTTTATTGATCGCATCGATAATTCCATTGGCAGTAACGGCATACCCACGAGGAGTCAAGTGGATACCATCAGTAGAGAATGCACCACCAGTAATATACGCTCCTGTAAGTGTTACACCATCAACAGCGTACCCTTTGATTACACGATCAAGGATTGGCTGAATGTCAAGGTAAGCTACATTTGGATTAGCATCGACAAGTGTCTTAATTTCAGTGTTCAGCTCTGTCGTTCTTTCAACTACAAGTGCTTTTTCATCTTGATCTAAAACATACTCGGTACCAATCGGGCTAACCTTAATACCATATTCATTATCAAATTCATTTTTAGCAGCAGGATAAACCATATCCAAATCCAACTGACCACCAGTAGCAGCTTTAACCTGCGCGGCAATTGCTCCCGCAGTAGCATCATCGCCTGCATTTTTCGCTTCAACATATTGCTGAACCGGCACAATCAAAGCTTCTGAGATTGTCCCAACACCCAAAAGTGTAATAATAGCATTCGGTTGTTTTTGGCCTGCTTGTACTAAAGCAACATCAGTAAATAACTGCACCAAACCTGGAGAGGTCAAATCCAAATACCCCAATCCTTTTGCCAAAACATCACTCTGGATTCGAGAAAAAGTTAACAAAGCATCATCTGTGTCAATATCAAATTTACGAACAGTCGTAGAAGTTGAATCTTCTAACTGAATTAATGGGAAATTAAGCCCAGCTTCAAAGTTAGCGCCATTAAATCCACCCATAGCATACAATAGGTTAGCTTGCACTGCAGTTGCCGCATCAAAAGTTACCCTTTGCGCAATTGAATCTACCGCTAACAATGCCTGCACCTGAGGATTAACAGTGGTGAAATACGGCGCATCCAACACATTAGGAATAGATACTGCTACTCCTTTTGCATCATTCGCAGTCATCGTATTCAACAAAGCTTGATAATTTGGTAAAAATGCCTCACGACTTGTTAAAGAGGCTGTATTAATAGGATTAAAAGCTGATCCACTTTTACCTCCGTCAGCTGCATAACCCAAAATATCATTATTTCCCAACCATAAGGTGAAAAATGAAGGATTGGTTTTCGCAAGTGTGGCAATATATGAATCCATTCGGTTGGCATCTGGCAACATGCGGTAGAAAAACGGATTGGTTTTCACAGGATCACTTCCGTAGCCTGGCGCCTGAACATCCACTACACGAATACCAGGAACACCCATATTATTAAAAACTGGACCATCTGCCAAAGGCTGAGCAAAAGCAGGATCTGGTGCCACATTTTCGAAAACAGGGGAACCACCCACAAGGCCGGTCAGTTTCATATAGCCTGAACCATTTCCAGGGATCGTCGGCTGCGTAAACTCACCACCACCAACAGCCTGCATTTGCTGCGCGATCATCAATGGATAAGAGTTTTGCTGACTTTCAGCATAAAGACCTCCATCGGCATAACCTGAAGTCAGGGAGTTACCAACAGCGATATAATTTGAAAAATCTGCTGATCCAGAAATTGGCGTGGGCACATTTTCAACCTCACGACAACCCACCATAGCAGTGGCAGCCAAACCAAGACCTAATAATATATTTTTATATGATTTCATCATCAGAATTCAGAGATAAAGGGGGGAGAATTAGAATAAATAAGAAACAGTCAAACCGCCTACCAAGCCGCTCAGCTTGTAAGTACCTGGCAATACATTTTGCTCAGGAGTTCCTGTCAAAGAACCGTCGGCCTCAATACCTTTAATAGTACCGGCATTTTTCGCATCGGTGTAAGTCTGGCGACGCTCGCTACCATTAATCCAAATGAAGGAAGCATCCACAGAAAGGTGCTCGTTTGGCATCCATCCTAAACCGAAAGTCAGGTTGGTACGGTCTTGATCAGGTGTTTCAGGTGTCATGAATCCGTCTTGTACCGGAGTCTGATCGTAGTAAATACCGGCGCGCAAAGCGAAAGTAGGAACGATTTTATATTCTGCACCCAGCTTAGCCTGCAGGGAATTTTTATAATCACGTGGAGAAGAAGAAATGAATTCTCCATTGATAGGATCAACAAAGTTGAAAGTCAGCGACTGGTAAGCTCCCCAGCCTACAATGTTTCCTTCAAAACCAATGGTTACTTTTTCATCTGGTGTTACCGTTACCCCTACTGAAGTTACAGATGGCAAAGGCAAGGTAGCATCGAACTGCGTTCCACCCTGAGGGAATGCGCCACTGGCATAAACCAAATCAGGAATATTGGTAAAAGTCACATCTCCACCGCTTACTTTCGCATCTACACGCGAACGGTAGCTAAAGGAAAGGTTGACCATTTTCGAGGCCTGAAAATACAACCCAAGGTTGTATCCGATTCCGATATCTGATTTACCGTCCAGCTCAATTTGAGCCTGAGGGCTAACCTGAGGAATACCACGTTGCAAGTTTACAGAACCCGTAGAAACCACCAAACCTGCACCTACCGAGAAGCGGTCAGAAACACGGTAAGAAACGGTAGGCTGAAAGAAAATCGCCTGTAATTTAATGGAAGTCAATAAAGAAGATCCTTTCCAGTTATCATCCCAGTTTACGGATGAACCATAAGGCGTATAAACACCAATACCAAATGCCCAGTTGCTGTACTCGCCATCGCTATTTTTAGGCTGAAAAGCACCATAAACATGGAATGGCGTACCTAAAGGAGAATTTGTTGAAGCGGTGTAATTACTGTTAGGTGTTTCAGAATCCCAGTAATTCACTTTGGAATCAATCAGGTTGAAACCTACAGAAATACCACTGCGTCGCGCCATAGCCAACGCGCCAGGGTTCCAGAATACACTTGAAGGATCAGGCTGAAGGCCTACACCGAGGTTACCCATTGCGGCTTGGCGATTACCTTGCAGCAACACCTGGTATCCTGCTGCCATAGAACTGATACTACCCATTAAAAGTAGCGCGAAAAGTAAAATTCCTTTTCTCATAAGGGAATAATTTATTTTGGTATAGTTAATTGAAAAGTCACTCAGTTTCCGTTTGAGACATTCCGCTTCAAACCTTACAGCGAGCGAAAAAATCTATTTAAAAATAACACTCTACGGAAACCGCATGCAATATTAGGGATAAATTTTACGATAACAATATCGATCAATATAAAAATAACATCATTTTTACATTAGTGTATATTTAATTTATGCATTAATACAGACAGCTAAAAGGGTTTACTGTTAATTTTATTGCTTTAATTTAATTTTTTACTCACATCGGTAAAGGAAACCGAAAAACACCAAAAGGAAACCCACACAAGCATATTAGTTTTATACCGTAACAATTCAGTCAAAAAAAAACGCCTAAAAAGGCGTTTTTCACTCCAAACATTACATCAAACAGCGTACTATTATAGCACTGCGTTTCTTCTACGACACAGCAATCTCCCAATCAGTCTCTTGCTTGTAAGTTATTGCGCCATCGTGAATCTGTAATGGCGATGCAAAATTATTGTGATACAACTGCCCGGTACCTAAACCCTGAGGCATGGTTACCTTCAGGTGTGCGGTAAACTGGGCGATAGCGTTCAGCCCCACATTGGACTCCAAGGCCGAAGTCATCCACCAACCAGCCTTTAGGGCATCCGCATGTTGAATCCATTGCAGGGATGCGGCGATCCCACCCACCAAGGTCGGTTTCAGAATAATATATTGCGGCTGAATTTCATTCATCATCTCGGTCTGCTCCTGCTGTGTACACAGGCCAATCAGTTCTTCATCAAGCGCAACGGGCGTTACCGCCTGATGACACAACCGCCCCATTGCTTCCCACTGTCCGGCTTTTAGTGGCTGTTCAATACTATGGACCTCCAGTCGGTTCAAATCCCGAAGGACCTCCCGGGCTTCATCGGGTGCAAAAGCCCCATTGGCATCTACCCTCAAAACAATTTTGTTGGCCGAATACTGCCGCCTCAGCTGGTGGAGCAAATTCATTTCCCGATCGTAATCGATGGCCCCAATTTTCATTTTGATACAGGCAAACCCTGCTTTCAGCTTCTGTTCCATTTGCTGTGCCATGAACTCCTCGGAGCCCATCCATACCAGGCCATTGATCGGAATAGCCTCTTGCCCATGATAAAAAGGCGTATCAAAAATCATTCGCTTTCCGCCATTAAAATAATCCATCCAGGCCATCTCCATCCCAAACCGCAAAGAAGGAAGGGAATCGGGAATTCGCTCCTGCGCCCATTTGGGTACTTCGGCGAGTGTGGCGGGAAAATCCTGTGCACTGCTCCATTGCTCCAACAGGCTTGTCATTTCCTCCTGAACGGTCGGTCGATCATCTACACTCAGTCCTTTCAGTGGTCCTGCCTCTCCCCAGGCCGTGCGCTTACCATCAGTCAGTTGAATAAGGTAAGTGCGCTTCTGTTTGAGCACCCCCCGCGAGGTCCCGGCATCAAACTTGAAATCGAGATCGTAAGGAAAGAGTTTTAGTTCAATTGGAGGCAGATTATGGATATTCATATCGTTAAATTCTTTGGTTCGCAATTGCCGATCAATTTGCAACCATGAACTGAAAATACAAAAGAGTGGGCCTGAATTAGCAGGTATTCTTTTTTCACTGATCCGGAATGACAAATCAAAAAGTTACTTTCTGCCCATTTGAAAATTTACATCACCTTGTATTACCGTCAGCACAATTTTTAATTGATCGAAGTTCAGCGAAGTTCAGTTGATAAAGATAAGCTATTATTTAGGCATCTTTCATTTATCGCGTACACCCCGCCTCGATCACGCATTCAAGAAATTAATGTGCGTATTATTGATGAATCGCATCGCCAATCGCGTCCATCACAGGAATGATTAAACCTCCAACCTTTTGCAATTGTAAAAATTTAAGGTTAATTTTTAATACAGCGTTATCGAGCTCGGCAGTTTGCTGCTGAATAGGAACAACAACCCTTCATTTTTTTAACATCGCCATTGAACATGGCGCATCAACTTAACGGAATTATGGACAAAGATTATGTCAAAGTTTTGGTGGAAACCAACAAAGGAAGTCGCAACAGATATGTATGGGAGGAATCAGCGAAGCAAATGCGCTTTAACAGGACACTCTTTCATAATATGCGCTACCCTGCCGAATACGGCTTTATAGAAAATACCATTGACGAGGACAATAAGCCACTCGATGCCTTGGTATTGATTGACGAGCCCACCTTTCCGGGCTGCCTGATCCACGCCCGCCCTATCGGGATTTTCAAAATATTTGAAGAAAATACCGCAGACCACAAAGTTATCTGTGTACCGATTGAAGACCCCCGATGGAACAAAATACATCACCTCGATGAAGTGAACCCCGATTTAATGAAGGAAATTGAATTTTTCTTTGAGGCATACGTCAGGTTTGAATCCCAGAAAGTGGACATTGAAGGCTGGCAGGATTCTTCCATGGCTCAGAAAGTGCTTGAAAAAGCCAGCGAGCGATACCATGCGCAGTTTGCCATTTTTACGGAAGGATAAGCACAAAAAAAGTGATCAGTAAACCGCCATCACGACGCTACTGATCACTTTTAAATGATCTTATTCATCAGCCCCCGATCCTGAGCGCATATTTAAGTCAAGGTAAATCAGTGATAAGCTCACCGCAAACCTCCTGCGCCCATCAGTCCTGACACTTGCTGACAATATCACGGGCAGCCACATAGCCGCCGCTCCAGGCATTCTGAAAATTATATCCGCCCGTTACGCCATCCACATCCAGCAACTCCCCGGCAATATACAGATGCTCGAATTTACGGCTTTGCATGGTTTTGAAATCCACTTCACCACATTTCACGCCGCCTGCGGTTACAAATTCCTCTTTAAAGGTGGTTTTCCCCTTGACGGTCAAATCCATCGACACCATACTGTTAATCAACTTATTGGCCATTTTCTTTGGCAGATCTGCCCAGCGCATCTCACCATCCACACCGGCCATCTCCAATAAAGCGGCCCACAAGCGCTGTGTCAATGGTTTTAAAGGGCTGTTGCTGATCTTCTTTTTAGCCTGACTGCTGCGGTTGTCTGCCACCCAATTGCGGATCAAATCTTCATTCCAGCTCGCATCCCATTTCACCAATACCTGAAACTGATAATCCTTTCCTGCCAGTTCCCGTGCCGCATAGGCAGACAACTTCAGCACCGCCGGACCACTGATCCCCCAATGGGTGATCAGCAAAGGACCATCATGCGATAATTTGGTGCCAGCAATTTTAACCTCAGCATTGGGTACTGCCGTCCCACTTAAACTCACCAGTGGAAAATCAGGAATATTGAAAGTAAACAACGAAGGCAGTGGCGCTTCAATCTCCAGCCCAAGATCCGTCAGCCAGGAATAAGCCGCAGCCTTGGGGTGCCCACCTGTGGCCAGCAACAAGTAATCGGCCATAAGTTTTTCACCATTGGCCTGCAAAAGTTCATACTGCGTGCCCACTTTTTCGATGGCCTGCACCGCAGCACCATATTGCACCTTTACACCAAGCCGTTGCGCCTCATTACGCAGGCAGTCAATGATGGTCTGAGAATCATTGGAAGCCGGAAAAACGCGCCCATCCGGCTCGGTTTTCAGGGCAACACCCCTTTGCTCAAACCAGGCCCGCACCTGCTCAGGGCCAAAAGCTTTGAACAGGTTTCGCAATTGCTTCTCTCCCCTCGGGTAATGCTTCACCAAAGCCCCCACCTGATCGGTGGAGGTGGTCACATTACAACGCCCGCCACCGGACACCTTTACTTTTGAAAGCGTTTTATTGCTCTTTTCCAAAATGGTGACCGAAACACCGGCAGGCAAACCATCCATATTGGCTGCAGCAAAATAGCCCGCAGCCCCTCCTCCAACAATCACTATATTTCGACTCATCGACTATTATCTATCTTAAGCAGCGGTTTTCGGCATTCCTTGCTGAACAATGAACCCTACCGACATCACCACTGCGCATCCTATCAAATTAAACCACAAATATCCGATATCACTGAACTTATAACAAGAAATAACCACAGCTTCGGCCACCAGGGCACCAATAAACACGGCGTGCCCCTGCACTTTTTTCAAATAAAAGGCTGTCAGGAAAATGCCCAAAATGGTGCCATAAAACAACGAACCGATAATATTTACCGCCTGAATCAGGTTTTCGAACATACTGGCGTAAGAAGCGAAGAGCAGCGCCACCACTCCCCAGCCAAAAGTAAACCAACGCGATGCCTTCAGGTAATGGCTATCCGATCCATCCTTCTTGATGTTCCTTTTGTAAATATCCACCAGGGTGGTAGAGCCCAAGGCGTTGAGTTCCGAAGCCGTCGAAGACATTGCTGCGGAGAAAATCGCGGCAAGCAACAGGCCAATAATTCCATGGGGTAAATAGCGCATCACGAAAGTGATGAAGACGTAATCTGTATCGCGGGTTTCGGCCGTAGGTACTGCCGCGGAAATCAGCTGAACCGCCTGCTCCCGCACCTGCTTCTCCTGCTCATTCACCGATTTGATCTGCGGAATATAATCAGGGTTCCTGTCCTGTTTAGCCCAGTCGGTAACCAAGGCTTTTTTCTGCTGATATATTTGTTCATGGGACTGCTCCAATGCCTGAAAAGCCTCCTTCTGATCGGTCAGGTACACCTGTTCCACCACCGACTGATTGAAAAACAACGGCGCCTTTTCAAACTGAAAAAAGACAAATACCATCACCCCAATGAAGAGGATCAAAAACTGCATGGGAATTTTCAGGATACCATTCAGCAACAAACCCAAACGACTCTCAGTAAGTGATTTCCCGGAAAGGTAACGCTGCACCTGCGACTGATCTGTGCCAAAATAACTCAGAAACAGAAAGAAACCCCCGAGTACCCCCGACCAGATATTGTACCGGTCGTTAAGGTCAAACTCCCAGGAAATCATTTCCATTTTATCGAGGTGCCCCGCCAGTGCCACCCCGTCGGAGAAGCTGAATTCCTGCGGCAACATCAACACGATCAATATGCCGGCAAGGACCATCCCGCCCATCATGATGGTCATTTGGTGCTGCTGCGTTTTACTCACCGCTTTTGTTCCACCAGAAACGGTATAGAAAATCACCAGCACGCCAATAATCAGATTGGTCTGAAAAAGGGGCCAATGCAATAAAGTCGACAGGATGATAGAAGGAGCGTAAATCGTGATTCCGGCCGCCAGCCCCCGCTGAAACAAAAAGAGAAAAGCCGCCAGGGAACGTGTTTTTAAATCGAAACGCCCTTCAAGATACTCATATGCGGTGAAGACGTTCAGCTTGTAAAAGATGGGAATTGCGGTAACACAAAGGACCACCATAGCCAGTGGCATCCCGATATAAAATTGCATAAACCGCATACCGTCGGCGTAAGCCTGCCCCGGAGTAGAGAGGAAGGTGATCGCACTCGCCTGCGTGGCCATAATCGAGATCCCGACGGTCCACCACTTCAGCTCCTTATCGCCGAGTAAAAATCCCTGAATATTTTTGGCATTCTTGGTTTTCCAGATGCCATAGGTTACAATAGAAAAAATTGTCCCGATCAATACTACCCAATCCAGCCAATTCATGATACCAATGACGATAAAAGGGTAAACAACAAGACATAAAAGATAAAGATCCCAATAGTGATCAGGTAGAGGTTAGTCCAGGTACCTGCTATGGGTGGTTTAGTATCATCGGGCTGATCCCAAAAATTCATAGGGGTTGTGTTAGGTTTTAAAAAAGGTTATTGACTGCCAAAGCAGTAAAATTCTGAAAGATCAAATTACGCAAAGCATCAGCAGGGACAAAAAAAACACGCTGAAAAAATGACTTCAGCGTGCTGGTGTTCCTGTTGGAATATCTTAGAACGGTGGATTGGCACCGTTTTCTTCTTCTGGCGGAATATAATCCGGTGTTGGTGGTGTACCCAAAGAGGAAGGGTCGTTGGCCTTGGACTGAATGGTCATCACATTATTTTCAGAATCGAAAGTTGCAGTACCATCAGGTATGCGGGTCATGTTCTGAAAACCGCCCATGTCAAGGTCCTCAAATTTGGTATACTTACCGATAAAGCGCAAAGGCACCGTATCCAAAGCACCATTACGGTGCTTGGCAATAATTACCTCTCCCGTTCCCGAGGTTGGGTTACCGGCCTCATCCTGGGTAATACCATAATACTCCGGACGGTAAAGGAACATCACCATATCGGCATCCTGCTCAATCGCTCCAGATTCACGCAAATCGGAAAGCTGCGGACGTTTATCACCTCCACGGGTTTCCACGGCACGCGACAACTGCGAGAGTGCAATAACCGGCACATTCAGTTCCTTGGCCAAGCCCTTCAGTGCACGGGAAATCGAGGAAATCTCCTGCTCACGGTTTCCGCCACTTGCGGATTTAGCATCACCGGACATCAACTGCAAATAGTCAATGATGATGATCTGAATATCATGCTGTGCCTTCAAACGACGACATTTGGCGCGAAGCTCCAAAATCGACAAGGCAGGGGTATCATCAATAAAGATCGGGGCGTTGGTCAGGCGGTTGGTACGCTCCACAAGCTGCTCCCACTCAAAATCCTGCAACATTCCTTTTTTCAGCTTCTCGGACTCCAGCTCTGCTTCAGCGGAGATCAAACGATTCACCAGCTGAACGTTCGACATCTCGAGCGAGAAAATCGCTGCGGGTTTTTCAAAATCCACGGCGGCATTTCGCAGCACGGTCAATACAAAGGCCGTCTTACCCATCGCAGGACGGGCGGCGATAATCACCAAATCGGAAGGCTGCCAACCTGCCGTTACGCGGTCGAGTTGTGTCAGGCCAGAAGGGACACCTGTCAGGCCATCTTTCAAGTGCTTTTTCGCTTCAAGCTCGGCAATTGCCTGCCCCATTACAGAACGCATATCGGCGACCGACTTGCGAATATTGGAGTTGGTAACCTCAAAAAGAGAGCGTTCGGTATCATCAAGCAACTGAAATACATCACGTGTTTCATCATAGGCTTCGGTCTGAATTTTCGAAGCCACCTGAATGAGTTCCCGCTTGATCGACTGCTCGGAAATAATCCGGGCATGAAACTCCACATTGGCGGCATTGGAGGTTTTGGATGTCAGCTTGGAGATGTATAAAGGGCCTCCCGCTTTTTCCAGATCACCATTTTTTCTCAGGCGGTTGGTCACCGTCATCAAATCTACCGGCTCAGCATCGTTAAACAGATCACGAATCGCCTTATAAACCAGCTTATGCGGTTCTTTATAGAAACTCTCCGGACGCAGGATATCGATCACATTGGTCAATGCATCTTTCTCCAACATCAACGCACCCAAAACCACTTCTTCCAGCTCCGATGCTTGTGGAGGTAATTTCCCTCCGGCCATCGTGCTCGGCACCCGTGTTTTGGTAGGCATTTTACTTTCTGCTGGCCCCCCAGTTACAGGCAAGCGAAATGCTCCGGTTCCTTTTTCTTTATTCTCAGACATATATATTCGTGATAACGGCCTATTTGATTTTCAACTGTGTCTTATAGCACTGACAATAGCCATGCCACCCTAATTTCACAATTAATAAGATCACAAATATAAGGCATCCGATCCGAGAAACAAGCATAAGGCGGGCATCAATTCTTAATTTCCGTACACAAAAGTCGTCCCTGCCCTCAGGAGGAAAGCACTGCAATCCTTGGGGCGGCTTGAATAAATTTCTATTTTTGTTCTCCTATTAAGTATCATTCCCCATGGAAAATAACAACCCACTAAAAATACACCTCATTGCAATGGGAGGGGCCATTATGCACAACCTCGCTATTGCACTAAAAAGGGCTGGGCACCTTGTCACGGGTTCCGATGACGAAATTTTTGACCCCGCACGCACCGCCCTTCAGCAGGAAGGCCTACTCCCTGACACCGAAGGCTGGAATGCCGAACGTATCAGTGAAGACCTCGACGCCATTATTCTGGGGATGCATGCCCGTTCCGATAACCCGGAGCTCCAGAAGGCGGAAGCTTTGGGGCTCAAGATTTATTCCTTTCCGGAATTTGTCTATGAGCAATCCCAGGACAAAAAGCGGGTGGTGATTGCTGGCAGCCACGGCAAAACGAGCATCACGGCCATGATTATGCACGTGCTGCGTTTCCATCAGCAGGATTTTGACTTTTTGGTGGGTGCCAAAGTTAAAGGTTTTGACCTTTCGGTGAAGCTCTCCGATGCGCCGGTCATTATTATCGAAGGCGATGAATACCTGAATTCTGCCCTTGACCGTGTACCGAAATTCGTGAAATACCACCATCATATTGCACTGATCAGCGGTATTGCCTGGGATCATTTTAACGTGTTCCCAAAACTCGACGAATACATTGGGCTTTTTGAAACCCTTGCCGACCTCAGCCCGAAAGAGGGCGCACTGATTTACAACTGCCAGGACCCTGAGGTCAACCGCATCGGACAAATGCCCCGTGCAGGCGTGGCACAAATCCCCTACCAGACGCACCCTTACACTGTAAGGGAAGGAAAATCGTATCTGATGACCGAAGAAGGCGACGTTCCAGTAGCTATTATCGGTGCTCATAATATGGAAAATCTTGCTGGCGCCAAGGGTGTATGTCAGCAATTGGGCATTTCTGATGTGCAGTTTTATGAAGCCATGCGCACTTTTGAAACGGCCAACAAACGACTGACCATTCTGAAATCCAGCGACGAACAGATCGTCTATCATGATTTCGCCCATTCGCCAAGTAAGGTAAAAGCCACAGCAAAAGCGGTACAGGAACAGTTCCCTCAGCGCGCCATGCATACCATTCTGGAATTGCATACCTTCAGCTCGCTGAACAAGGATTTCCTGCCTCAGTACGCCGACGCTTTGGCTGGTATTGAAAATCCTGTGGTATTTGTCAATAAATCAGTCCTTGAACACAAGGGACTCCCTCCTATTTCAGAAAAAGACATCAAAAATGCCTTTGCTAAGGAGGACATTTGTTATCTTCAAGACCCCAAAGACCTTCAGGATAAAATCGAATCCTGGAGCCCCGAGGGTAACTTACTGATCATGACCTCAGGAAACCTTGGAGGCATCAACCTACAATCGATCGCTGACCGTTGGGTCAAGTAAACATTTTAAAGCAGCTTATCATGAATTTAAAACTAAATAAACCCCTTGTATTTTTCGACCTTGAAACCACAGGGGTAAATGTCACTGGCGATCGTATCGTTGAATATGCCTTCATCAAGCAAAACCCTGATGGCAGCATCGACAAGCGCGTAAGCAAAGTCAATCCTGGTATTCCTATTCCTGTAGAAACCTCCATGATTCATGGCATTTACGATCAGGACGTCAAGGAAGCACCAACATTCAAGGACGTCGCCAGAGATTTGGCGCAATTCATGGAAGGTTGCGATTTGGGAGGCTTCAACATTGTTCGTTTTGATGTTCCCTTGTTGCTGGAAGAATTTAATCGCGTAGGCGTTGATTTTGACATCACCAAACGCAATTTGGTAGATGCCCAAAAACTTTTCCACCTGATGGAAAAACGCAACCTGACCGCTGCCTACAAGTTCTATTGTGGCAAAGATTTACAGGACGCCCACTCTGCGGAAGCCGACACCATCGCTACTTTGGAGGTTTTCAAGGCACAAATTCAAAAATACGAAGGGCAGGAAGCCTTCGACATGAAAGGCAATTCGATTGGTACCATTGAAAACGACATGAAGGTGATCAATGAAATTGGCGCCAACAATCAGGTAGATTTGGCTGGACGAATGGTGTACAGCGACGAAGGCGTGCCTTTGATTAACTTCGGAAAGCACAAAGGCAAACCCGTTGCACAGGTGTTGCGCAACGAACCAGCCTATTACGACTGGGTAATGCGTGGCGACTTCCCTCAGGATACCAAAAGACGCCTGACGCAGATCAAACTTGGCTTGCTGAAAAAAGGCAATCTATAAACCAATATGACTCTACTGCACCAAAAAATGCAGGCGAGTAACTTTAGGCTCAAAAACGGCTTCCTTGAAAAATGGAGCCGTTTTTTTATGTCCGCCTATTTTTGAAATTTTTCAGCAATTTCTTTCAAAGCTCCATAAATCCGCTTTTATTGAAGGCAAATAACACGCAGTATTATGATCAAGGATGTATTAGGAATAGGCCTGAAGGAATATATGGCGGGAAATGAAGAGGCCATGTTCTTTATTCACAACCAATTTGGCGAAGCGGACGAAATGCCGATCGCATCGTTTTTTGAACCTGAGGACGAGCTCACCGACCTGGAGTTTGTGGCACTCGAAACCTGCCGAGGCAGGGTACTTGATGTCGGTGCAGGGGCGGGGCGTTTTGCCCTCGGTTTGCAGAAGCGCAATCTCGAGGTGGTCGCTATTGATACCTCCGAAGGAGCTGTGGAAGTCATGAAACAACGTGGGGTAAAAGATGCCCGAGTAGCAGATATTTTTAATTTTAAGGAACAAAAATTCGATACGATTCTTTTAATGATGAATGGTATTGGATTGGCGGAAACCATTGAGCAAATTTCCCTGCTGCTTGAAAAATTAAAGGGGATGCTTGATGACAGCGGAGAAATAATTTTCGATTCTTCGGATGTTGAGTACCTATATGACGATCAAGTAAAGCCTAAAGACCGTTATTATGGTGAAATCGATTTTCGTTTTCAATATCAGAGTTTAAAAAGCGAATGGTTCAAATGGGTCTATGTAGATTTTGATACCATGAGTGAGATTGCCGACAAGGCGGGATTTTTCTGCGATTTGTTGATGCAAGATGAAAATGAACAATACCTGGCAAGCCTGACCCTGAAGCCAGATTAATTTTACCCTATGAAAACACTCAAACCGAAAGGAGACGCCTTGTTCTTTTGCATGGGATCCCATTGTAAAGGCAAAAACGAAAAATTATTTGATTGGGCCAAGGAGAAAAAATCCTTCAAGCCTTTCCATATTCTTCAAATGAAATGCTCTGGCCACTGTGATGACAAGCCTGTCGTTTTTGATTCCAACAGTCAGCAATGGCTCGGAAAAATGAAAAAAGAAGACCTCAAGGCGATGGTCGAAACTCCTGAAGAAAAAGCGCCTTCAGAGAAAAAGAAGGACAAAAGTAAGGACAAGAGCATAGAGAAAAAAAGTAAAGGCAAGGACAAGGCCTAAAGGCTTCCTCCTTCTGGTTCGCCCACCGTTCATCAAGTCAGTGATTAATAAATACATCCGTATCTCCTTTCACTGAGCAATGACCGGTACATAATGAGGCGCACAATAATCATTAGCGACGGTTACTCAATAGCTGTTTTCAATTTTCTTCCTGCTACCGCATGGAGGATCACCTGAAAGGCGAGTTGGGTGACCGTCGTTTTTTTTTACCTCCCGCTGAAAAAAACGCCTCCACTTTAATGCCCCGAAAACTGATGGCGAATGTTTGAATCATTCCGCCTAAAAATTTGACTCATTTTTTTTACCTTGCCCATAGCATTATAATATCCACACACCCTTGTGTGCTTACTTTTATTACCAACCACATTTTTTTATGCGAACAGCAACCCAAATCGTACCTGAAACGCCACAGGACACCGTGGCACCAAAGCCCCATAAAAAACGGCTGACTTCCCTTGACATCTTTCGGGGGATCACCATGATGATGATGGTGCTTGTTAATAATCCTGGAGACTGGAACAACATCTACTACCCTTTTGCGCATGCACAATGGCACGGTTGCAGCATGACCGACCTGATCTTCCCCTTCTTTATTTTCATGATGGGGGTATCGATGACTTTCAGTCTTAAAAAAGCCAAGGAGCAGCCAGAATTGCGCCCTCAGGCTTATAAAAAAGCGGGCATCCGCGCCATGAAACTCATCGGTATTGGGTTACTTTTGAACCTTTTGCCCTTTTTTGATTTTGCCCACTGGCGCTTCATGGGTGTTTTGCAGCGCATCGGTATTTTGTTCATCATTAGTGTGCCCCTGTTTTTTTCCCTCGACTGGAAGGGGCTCCTGCGATTGTCATCCATTATTCTGATTGGGTATTACCTGTTGCTCACCCGACTGCCCATCCCTGGAATTGGTATGCCTGACCTGAATGCCTTTGATCAGAATATCGGTGCTTATGTAGATTTCAAACTGATGGGCGCACACCTTTGGGAGCACGCCAAAACGTGGGACCCCGAAGGACTGATCAGCACCATTCCCGCCATCGTTACCGCCCTGAGTGGTATTTTGGCAGGGCTCTGGATCGGCCATAAGAAAAGCACTCCTTACGCCTGTGTTACAGGCCTGATGGTGGCGGGTTTTATCCAGCTGATTGCTGGCGAATGGTTCGGCCTTGGTTTTCCCATCAATAAATCGCTATGGACGAGTTCGTTTGTTATCCTGACCAGTGGCTATGCCTGGCTAACCCTTGGAGCGCTTTACTGGTTATTGGATATTTACCGTTTTGAACACCGTGGCCTGACCTTCTTCAAAATTTTTGGTGTCAATGCCATCAGTGCATTTATTTTCTCCAATCTGCTGGTCAAATGCTTTGAAGCCTTCCCCGTGAATGGGCACAACCTGCTGAGCCTGCTTTACCAGTCGGCCTATATCTCATGGATGCCTGCCAAAACAGCCTCCCTCGCCTATGCGGTAACCCTCGTGTTGCTCAACGCTATCCCTATGTACTACCTGTACCGAAAAAACATTATTTTTAAGGTTTAAAAGTGGTATCGCCTTCAGGCCTGAAATACAATATCAAATCAAAAAAAAGGCTGGTGATCAGTTCATGGAAAATTTAAACATTCCCATTACTGCTCACCAGCCTTTCCTGAAGACGCTTTCTTCCCCTTCTCCTATAATTTCAGTGCTTTGAAGTTATAAGACAGGTACGCCAGCAAATCACCGAATGCTTCCACATGCTTTTTGTCTTCTTCAGCAACAGGCTTGCCCGTCATTTTGCATAGCAGGTA
The DNA here is from genome assembly GCA_947498325.1 of uncultured Persicobacter sp. Lineage (GTDB taxonomy): Bacteria > Bacteroidota > Bacteroidia > Cytophagales > Cyclobacteriaceae > Persicobacter > Persicobacter psychrovividus. Next base: position 173,297 of record CANMKE010000001.1, on the reverse strand, counting down.
GCCATAAACCCCATTAATACACACCTGAATCGGGTTGGTTACTTTACCTTCAGCCTTTTGCAAATACAGCTGAATAGATGGGCGAACGGCATTGAACAACTGCTGATATTCTTTATCCTCGGTCAGCAATTTAAAGTGCAATTCGAGCACCTTGTCCACAATTTCCTGATTGGCTTTCAGGTGCCCTTCCTGCTCCACACCTTCCGCTTTCATCTCGGCAATCAATTGTTTGAAATAAGTACGCTTCTCCTCCTTCTCCTCCTCAGAGATCGGAAAGTGCTTCACCACATACTCCTCAATTTCAGCCATATCAAACTGATAGGCACGCACCAAATCTTCCATCTGATATTGGAAGATGATATATTCTGAAATATTATTTTCTCGTCTTTGCTTCGCGAAATTTTCCATATACTTTGTTCTTTGCCCAAAAGTAAGGAAATGCAGGAATTATACCAATCAAAAAAATCCCCAAGCATTAGCTCAGGGATTTTGATATTTTAAGAGTGCTCTTCTTTTGCTTTGGGCTCGCTTTTACTTTCGCTCGCCGACTTTTGAAATTCTTCCAACAAGCGGCGTACGGCGCGCTCATTCTCTACAAAATAAGTCGCTTCCGTCGATGCCCTGCCGACTTTAACGGTATCCCCTTTATCGCCAATGGCAACAAAAGTATCTTCATCCGTCCAGTCGTCGCCAATAGCAAACAGGTAATCGTGGGTAAACTTGCGAAGGAAGCGGTTGGTTGCTTTTCCTTTATTAACATCGCTCGATTTTACCTCAATCACCATATCGCCTTCAAGCACCTGCAAATTCATGCCGTGGGTAATATAACGCAGGTGGTTCACCAGCTCGCGGGCACGCAACTCCCCAAAGCCCTGTTCCGCCTTGCGGTAATGCCATGCAAGCGAGTAATCTTTTTCTTCAATAAATGAGCCTGGCGTTCTGTTCACGAAGGTGTCCATCACCAATCCCACAGCCTCTTTCCACTGCCCATTCATATTGCTGGCCTTCTTCCATTCCATGCCCTGATATCGGTACCAGACCCCATGTTCTGCCACCAAATCTACCGGAAGGTGCCCCAGCCAGTTCCCCAGTGTTTCCCGGTCGCGACCACTGATGATCACCACACGACCTTTACCATTTCCAATTTTGGTCAGCAAAGACAATAATTGACTGTCTGGCGTCGCTTTTTGCGGATCGTGATGAAAGCCTGAGAGGGTACCATCATAATCCAGGAACAACATCGGCTCATTGGAATCATGATAACGGTGAACAAGATCCGTTCTGAGCTGCCCTTTCAGTGATTTCGCTCCGGCGGTTTTCTGGTCATCCTTAATGCCTTCAAGCTGTTCCAGGAACAATTTCACCCAGTGGTGGATATTATATCTTTTAATGGTCTGTTTCATGACAGCCATGTGCTGCTGCTGCTCTTCCACTTCCATTTCCAGCGCATCCCTGATCGCATCAGACAATTGGTGGATGTCATTTGGATTAATGCGGATGGAATCCGAAAGTTCTTTGGAAGCACCTGCCATTTCCGAAAGAATAAGCACCCCTTTATTGTCGAGCTTACTGGCCACATATTCCTTGGCTACCAGGTTCATGCCATCGCGCATCGGTGTTACCAGTGCCACATCGGCCATGCGGTAAAATGCCGACAGCGAGTGGATATCAAAAGAACGGTAGAAGTAATGAATAGGCTTCCAGTTGACGGTCCCGATTTTGGCATTGATACGCCCAACGGCCAGATCAATTTCCTCTTTCAAAGCCCTGTATTTTGGTACAGTATCCCTTGAAGGTACCACAATCATGAACAGGGAAACCTCGCCAATATACTGCGGATTCAGATCAAAGAACATCTCTATTGCTTTGAGGCGGTTTGGAATTCCCTTGGAATAATCCAGACGGTCAATCGAAAGCATGACCTTGGTTTTGCCAATGCTGGTGCGGTAATCTACCTCCTGACTGAGGGTATCTGGGTGGCTTGCCATGCCCTCATATTTCTCAAAGTCAATCCCCATCGGGAAGGCATCCACCGTAACAGTACGGTTACCGACCACTACCTGCGTTTGGTTGACTTTCATGCCTGCCAATCGCGACACAGAACTCAAAAAGTGACGCATATCGTCAAAAGTATGAAAGCCGACCAAATCAGCCCCCATCAGTCCCATCAGTAACTCACGGCGCCACGGAATGGCACGGAAGGTTTCAAAAGAGGGAAAAGGAATATGCTGAAAAAAGCCGATACTGATCTGTGGCAACTGATCGCGGAGCATTTGTGGCACCAAGAGCAATTGGTAATCGTGCACCCAAATGGTGTCATCTGGTCGGGCAATTTCAAGAATGGCATCACAGAATTTCTGATTGACCTTCTTATAGGACTCCCAGTGATTTTCATCAAAATTGGCGTAGGAAGGAAAATAGTGGAATATAGGCCAGAGGGTTTCATTACTGAAGCCCTCATAAAATTCATGCACCTCTTCTTCGGTCAGATATACAGGTCGCATATTACCCGCTTTGAGTTGCTGATCGACCACTTTGCGGTCGTTATCATTTTCTACGGCCAGGCCAGGCCAGCCGATCCACAAGTTATCTCCTTTTTTATAAACCGAACCAAGTCCTGTAGCCAAGCCCCCTTCACTTGTTGCAAATTGAAGCTGTTCATTGTCGTCTCTAAAGACCTTTAAGGGAAGTCGGTTAGATACAATAATTGTTCTACTCATGGTATGTAGGTTTTTATGTTGGGAAGCATTAGCGAATGGATATAAAGAATGTGCTTCCTCTTATTTGCTATTCTATTGTTGTCAATAAAATTAACAATTTCTGCGTAAATATTCAATAATATGGGCATTCGTTGTGAATTTCGAGCCCAATTTGCCTAAAATTGACAATCATATTGACCAAACCGCCCTATTTAAAGACTTTTCACTATTATCCTAAAAAAGGGCTACTGAACCCTTTCCCCCCTCGGATCACAAGGCCGAGCCTTCTTTTTTGAGGCTTCGATACGGATATTTATGGAAAGGGGAAATATTTAAAATCCACAATAATAATTGAACCCACTACTGAAATGAGTACACTATAAATTTAGTCCTGAATTCCTGAAATAAATCGGCGCTTAAATATTGAAAAGCCATTATCTTTGCGCTATGGAATCATCTACCTATTTCAACTTTTTCAGTGAGCGGAAAGTCCTTATGATCATTTTGCTCAACTCAGCCACCATTTTCCTTCAAGGGTTCGAGCTCTCGAAGGCGTTCTCCTTTTGGCTGAACCATTTTGATAATTTTTTCACCATATATTTTGTCTTTGAACTCAGTAAAAACATCAAACAACAGGGGTTCAGCAACTTTTGGCAATCAGCCTGGAACCGATTCGATTTCGTGCTGGTCGCCCTCGCCTTACCCTCCTTGCTGTATTGGTTCGGGAGAGAAACAGGCAATCAGGGGCTGGATTTTTTACTGATCTTCAGAACGGCAAGGGTCTTTAAATTCATGCGCTTTTTCCGCTTTATTCCTGGTGTACAGTCATTGCTCGCAGGCATTAACCGCGCACTGAAAGCCTCGGTGCTGGTGATTGTCACCTTCCTGATTTATAACTTCATAGTCGCCATTATTGCCTGCTCACTTTTTCAGGACCTCTCGCCAGAATATTTTGGCAACCCGCTCAGTGCGCTTTACAGCACCTTTAAAATTTTTACGGTAGAGGGCTGGTATGAAATTCCCGAAAGCATGATGGCCAACGGCAACCTCACCATTTTTCAGGAAGTGGGCATAAAGTTTTTCTTTATTGTGATTTTGCTCACGGGGGGAATCTTTGGTTTATCGCTTGTAAACTCCGTTTTTGTGGATGCGATGGTAATGGACAACAATGATGAACTTGAAGTGAAAGTTGATGAACTTAACAAAAAAATAGACCTGCTGACCGCAGAAATCCGTCAGCAACAAACCTCAAAATTTAGTCCACAAGAATAATGCAAACAGAACAACTAAACCACCTGCTAACACAGCCCCAATTCAAATTCGGGCAGTTTATCGCATTCATTGACCAGCACTACCAATATCAACCAACGGCTTTCAGGAATGGGGATTTACAAAATGATGCTGGCCAAAATGAAGGCTCTTGCAAACTATTTTTCTTCGCCAAACTGCATCAGCTTTCCGCCGAAAAAACACTGAAGTGCTTCGGCGAACATTATGCGACCGTTTTGGACACTCCCGAAGGAGACAGCCATCAGAATATTCGCAACTTCATGAAACACGGCTGGGAGGGCATCCAGTTTAATGGCATCGCCCTGTCCGAAAAATCATAATACTACAATTGCTTTCCATGCTCGTGCCAATCGATCAGGTATTTCACCGCCAGGGAAACCTGATCGCCCCAGGCACTGGAAATTTCCAGTATCCGCTGCTCAAAATTGTCGTTGGGAGCGATATCATAAAGGTTCTCCACCACAATCGCCAGGTCACGGTCATGAATCGGGTTAATATTCGGAAGCCCAAGCGTATATAAGAGGATCATTTCAGTACAGTGCTCCCCCACCCCGTTAATTTTCGAAAAATGGCCCCGCAGTTCCTGCTCCGTCATGGTGAGCCAGGACAAATCCGGATTCATTTTCCAATAGGCAGCCACATTTTGTGTTGTCTGCCGGCGCTCATCAGTAACCCGTCCAGTACGAAGGGCTTTCTTCTCGAACGCTTCATATTTATCCACGGTCAGGTTCGACATCCTCGCCTCATCAAGCAGCTGATCAAACAAACCTCCACGGCTTCGGTAATGAATGACCCCCTCCAACACACAGCTCAATAAGTCATGGAATACATTTTTTGTGCTGTGCACCTGCGGCAGCGGTAACCGCTCCACAATACGGCACAGTATAGGATCAGCCTTGAAATAGATTTTGGGGTCAAAATTTGTTTGGTCAGTCATATTGATAAAGTTATTCTAAAACGCGCATCATAGCAGCGCAAAACCACGCTCCTACCTGTTAGAATACCTTTGAAGGCCGATTTGTTTGTAGCTACCAAAGGACTGCCGGACAAAAAAAAGGTTTCACCCATTTTACTGATGAAACCTTACTGAATATATGTATTTGCTTAATTCAATCTTTTAACGAACGTCACCTTATCTTCTCCTTGCTGATAAAAATCCCGAATGACGGCCTCCTGTAAATAACCACATTGATAGTAGAAAGATCGCGTCGCTTTGAATTCGTCCAGGCCTGAAGTGTCCACCAGCAACTGGCGTACACCGCGCTTCTGCAGTTCTGCCTCAATATGCGCCAATACCGAACGGCCGATGCCCTGCCCCTGCCGATCTGCATGAACGGCTATCAAAAACAAATTCCAGGTACCTTCGGTCATTTTTTCTGGTGCACAATAGGCCACAAAAGAAGGTCCATCCTGATCGCCTGTCAGCCACAGGCACTCTTCCTGTTGTGCGAAATAGGGGGCGATCATTTCCTCGATCATTTCAGAGGGAAACAGCTCACTACTGTCAATTACTGCTTTTAAATTCGACACATCAGCAGGCACTACCGCCCTGACAGCATATGGCTTAATCTCTTCTATCATGATTAGTGGGGTTCAGTTAAAATTAGTTTGTAATGCAGGATCATAATTCGATTTAAAATACAATATGCTAATTTTAAATGTAAAACGGATTAATATTCACATGAATTGAAAGCCGCAACCCAAGAGATTCGCTACAAAAAAATAAAACATCAGTGTTCGCGAAACACCACCAGGTGGTGTATCAGGCAACTCAGCGAAATGGCAAACACGACCACCGCCATGAACAACTGATCAAATGCCAATAAGCCACTCCCAGCAATGACACCTATGATACCAATACAAAAATATCTCTTAACCATACAATTAATATACCGAATAATACAATAACATCCTAAAACACTATAACTTTTATAACAATTAGTATGATTATAAATGTAAGAATAACAACTATATATAGGTTATATCACAAAATAAGGAGAATAGACCTGCCTATTTAGCCGTAATATGTCAATTGAAGCGCAAAAAAAGATAAAATAAAAAATTCGGAAACGAACAATCAGCATAGAAATATAACAAGCCTAAGTTTGGTGCAACTGTTGGATGTCCACCGCCTCCACCGATGCATAGGGACTTTTCGGACATCGTGTTTTAAAAAAGGTAATCTATGGATAAAATATTAAACAATCATGGAGGGCAGAAGTGGTAGAAGTCAGTCGCTCCTTGCGTTACAAACAGCGACTCAACACCAAACCTTCGCCCTTTACCATAAAGCAAAAAAAGCCCCCCACGCATTGTGAGAGGCTTTTCACGCCTTAGAGGCGCTTCCCTTGTGACCCTATTTAGAATCGAACTAAAATCTTAGGCTCCGGAAACCCACGTACTATCCATTGTACTATAGGGCCATGTCATTTGGGAATGCAAATATAAGCAGGAAATTGATTATTAAAAGGCTCTTGATGGACTTTTTAAACAGAACTGACGGGTGGCAAACGCAAGTCTTTGAATATAAGAATTTTCTGATGGAACTTTTTTTTCGCTTAATATTTAGTCTGTACTGCTCGTAAAAAGAAGATCGAAGCGACTGTCAGGACGACGCCGATCATGCCTGCCTGTGCGTAATGCTGATATTGCCCTGTGGCCGACTGGCTAACGATAAAACCCACGGCAAACGAGGCTGAAGCACTTGCAAGCTGTTGTACAGAAGCCCGAACGCCCATAAAACTCCCGCGCTGCACTGGCTTGGCGGTCCCTAATATTAATGCATTCGCGGGAATACTTCTTCCCCCAACAACAAAAAACAAGGTGGTTACCAACAACACCTGCCACAAAGGCACCGCCGACATATTGGTGATTTCTATCAGTGGAATGGTGGTCAGCAAAGCAAAAATCGCGAAAATACGAAACTTCCCAAACCGGTCAGAAAGGCGGCCAATCCACGGGGAGGTAAAGACGGTGATCAGCCCGCCGCAAAAGTAAATCCAGGTCAGCTGTTGCTCTGCAATCCCAACGTTTGCAACCATATAAGGTGCTAAAAATGGTATGATAAAAAAATGCCCCGAAAACATGAAAAATGCCCCCAGCAAACCATTCCGCTGATCGGCATCACGGCCAATCTCCCGCAGTTGTGCAAACACTGCCGTACCAGCCTGTGCAGTAATGTGCCCACGCATCACCGGCAAAAAACGATAGAGGCAAACCAACAATATTAAACCCAGCCCAAAAATAGCAAAGAAGGGCACGCGCCAGCTGTAAGTTACCCCAAAGTACAAGCCAAAGGGAACGCCCAGTGCTGATGCCGAGGAAAAACCCATCATCAGTAAACCTATTCCCCGCCCCCGTTTTTCTATGGCGACCACATCGCCCACAATAGCAAAAAGCAAGGCATTGATCACCCCGCCAAAAAGCCCCGTAAATGCCCGTGCCAACACAAGCTGCAAGTAGCTGTCGGCAAAAGCACAGCAAAGGGTGCCGAGTAAAAATCCTGAATACAATACCATCAGAAAATCCCTTCGGCCATATTTATCAATATAAAATATCGCAACAAAACCCGACAGCGCCGCGGCAAAAGTGTAAGCGGAAATCACCGTACTCCACTGCCCCGGACTCAGCGAAAAGAGCATGCTCAGTTCATGACCCAAGGGCATCATGACCATAAAGTCGAGGACGTTAGTAAAACTCACGGCTGCCAAGAGCAGTAACAGTATTTTTTCCTGCGTATTGAATGTGGAGGCTGGTATTGAGGTTGAGGCCATAATATGGGATTTGATCACCTCTTCAGAGGGACGATTTACAGGCAATGATGGCGGTTATAATTTCAGATAAGCCGACCGTTTTTCAGCCGAATCACTACATGTAACCATCAGTTGATCACTGCCTTTTTATTGAATATTCCATTCGAAATCAGCGCGGAACAATGCGTTCCAATCCTCTTTCTCCGCAATATGGTCCACCGCATTCTCGCGCACCACTGCCAAAAAATCATCGCGGTCAATCATTTTTGCCCCGATCGAAAACAGGTGATCGGTATGGTACTGGCAATCAACAAACTCAAAGCCTCGCTCTTCCAAATTCTTACACAAATGAATGAAACCGAATTTTGACGCATTGCTTTTTCTGCTGAACATTGACTCCCCAAAAAACACCTTCCCCATCGCCATGCCATAAAGGCCACCAACAAGTTCTTCACCATCCCATACCTCCACAGAATGCACAAAGCCCAATGTGCGTAACTCCGCAAAGGAATCTTTGTATTCCTGGGTAATCCAGGTACCGTCCTGCCCTTCACGCTTAATGGTTTCACAACCCTCAATCACGGCCATCAGGTCCTGATCGTAGGTTACCCGATACTTCCGAGCACGCAAAAGCTGGCGCATACTTTTCTTAATGCGCACCTGCGATGGAAAAACCACACAGCGGGGATCGGGGCACCACCACATGGGCTCCATGTTTGGATCATACCACGGAAAAATTCCTTCGCCATAAGCGGTAATCAACCGATCTACCGCCAAATCGCCTCCAATAGCCAACACTCCTGACTCATGCGCCAGCTCCCCTGGAGGAAATGTTCGTTCGTTTTTATCAATAAAAAAAATTCCCATGCCACAAAGATAAGCCTTTTGACTTCTTCTTGTTTTTAAGTTAAAAAAAATGCTAACTTTTATTTTTCAACCACTCCTCCAACCAATGAACTACGACCAAGTATTTGAAGCCCTGGAACAATTCGGCAGCGAACAAACCAGAAAAGTCCTGCGTCGGCACGGTGCCAAAGCACCATTTTTTGGCGTCAAGGTTCAGGACCTGAAGAAAATTCAAAAAAAGATAAAGCGCAACCATTCCCTTGCCCTGGACTTGTACGCCAGTGGCAATTCCGATGCCATGTACCTGGCGGGACTCATTGCTGAACCCCAGAAAATGAGCCGCGAACAGCTACAGCAATGGGCTGAACAAGCCTATTGGTATATGCTCAGTGAATATTGCGTTGCGCCAGTAACTTCCGCAAGTCCTTTTGCCATGGAGCTGGCTGAAGAATGGATCGAGGCGCAAAAAGAACATTTACAGGCTGCAGGCTGGACGACCTACGCCAACTACCTGAGCTTTCAGACCGATAGCGAGATTGACCTTGACCGCGTCCAAGAACTGATTCAGCTTGCGGAGCAAAGGGTTCACCTTAAAGACAACCGCGCGGCTTATGCGATGAATAATTTTGTGATTGCCGCAGGAACTTTTTGTGCGCCATTGTTCGATACAGCACTAAAGGTGGGAGCGCAAATTGGTAAGGTGAAAGTCAATATGGGGGAAACCAGCTGTAAGGTGCCCGAGATCGTCCCTTACCTTTTAAAGGTGAAAGCACGGGACAAAGTCGGCAAAAAAACTAAGCGTCCAAACGGCTGATATTTACCGCTCCTAAATATCGATGCTGATAATTTTGATCAATTGATTTATTTTTTCCTGCAGAAATCAATCCGATTTTTATCATTTTTACTTAGCTTTGCAGGCAAATGCTCAACATCTTCCGATCATATCGTTTTATGCGCCTGATGGCCTGGACGACCGCATTGATTCTGTTTAACTTCAGTATCGATGTGGACGACAGCTCGCTATGCGAAGAAATTAAGCATTCAGAATTCTATGCCTTGCAGGAAAGGGAAAGTTTCGTCGAGCTATTCACCTGTCTTTTTCTTGGTGAGGAAGCCTCAAAAAGCTTCCCCGACAATCCCTTTGCGACCACCAAGGCAAAAATCATCAAACAGCTTCAGATCAATGTGCCCTTTGACCTCCAGCCGAAAGGCGGAGAGCTGATTTTGGGTAATCAACAAACCCTGTGGGTCAATGAATATTCCGACCCCGACGGCAGTATGCTGTCTCCTCCCCCCAGGCGGGCTTAATGCTTTTCCCCCTCACTCCCAAACACCGCTGATAAGGTAGCATTATAAAATGTACGGGTAATTATTTGTCTACAGATTACGCAGATTTCCACTGATAAAATCATGGGTTATCTTGAATCCGTTTTCACAGGGCAGCTGCGCCAGTAGTTGCTTTCAAGACGGTTCCGCAAGCTGTACCGATACACTGATAGGTGTATCCGAACAATGCACTTTTGATGATTTGAGCAGGCACATCGGTCAGCTCCTACCGCCATCAAATGTAATTTCGCAGGACAACCCCAATTCATGGCCATAATACTTCACCATTATTATGGAATACCCCCTATCATCACGGTCACCTATTTATGCTTTTTAAATTTAAAGTAAGGGCATTTCTATGTCCATTCAAAAAGCAATGTTATGAAAAATCTAATGACAATCATGGCCCTATTTTTCGCCATGACAACCCCGCTATATACTTACGCACAGGAAAATGATGAACCTCAAAAACTGATCGAAGCGCTTACCTACGAGAAACAACCGGGCTTTGCCAATGCCTCTTCCAAGATTTTCACCTCAGAGCGCAAGTTTACCATCAGTGGATTCGGCGAGGTAAATTATGTCAATTTTCAGGGATCCAAAGACAAGAGTTCCGAAGATATGGAGCTTTTCTACTCCAACCTGTTCCGCACAGGCATCTGGCTGGGTTATAAATTTACCGACCGCATTATTTTGGTTGGAGAACTTCAGACAGAATACCTCACCGACCAATTTCAGCAGGGGGAATTTGCTTTCGCCTACGAACTGGTGCTCGATTTCCTGATCAACAACAATTTCAATCTGCGGTTTGGTAATTACCCTATGGGTATTGGCTGGGTGAATCAGAATGATGAGCCGATCGGTTTTAAGTCGGTCAATCGCCCTGAAGTAGAACGGCTGATTATCCCAACGGCATGGATGGAATTCGGATTGCTGGCCTACGGATATGCACTGCCTAAACTGGAATATGCCTTCGGTGTAACCAATGGTTTTAACGGTCCAAATTTCTCCTCTGGCACCTGGATCAGAAATGGCAGAAACCACAACATGTTCGAAAGACCTTCCTCCTATGCCTTCAATGGTAAATTACAATATGGCGACGAAGACGATTTCCTAATCGGTGTTTCTGGTTATTATGGCGACGCCTCCAAAGGATACACTTTCAGCACCGAAGACCATAACCCTTATGCAGGTGAAAAGCTCAACTCCAACCTCGGAATGCTGTCTGCTCACGGAATTTACAAAGTGGGGAATTTGGAGCTTTTCGGACTGATGGCCAAGGGATGGCTCTCGGGAACAGAACAGCTATTTCAGATCCATCAGGAAATTCTTGGTGCTGAAACCTTCGGATATTATGCGCAGGCGGCTTATGATATCCTGCCATTTTTCAATCAGAACACCGAATGGAAACTGCCCCTATTTGTTCGTTATGAACGCTTGAATACCCATCAGAAAATCCATCAGGACTTGCAGGGATTAGATTACCCTTTTGCGAAAAATGACCTGGAAGTGGTGACCGTGGGATTCAATGCGCAGCCGAAAAAGAGTATCGTACTTAAAGCCAACTATCAAATCAGAAAAAACTTTGCGGGCATTGAAGAACCCAATCAGGTAGAGCTGGGTGTAGGATTTATTTTTTAAATCTTAACTTTAGAGAAAGGATGGGCAATGAGGCTTATTTTTGTGTCATTGCCCCCAATTTAACCGCCTTTCACAATAGCAAAAGAATGATTATATTGGTATTATACAAGATGTATCATACTGATGGACAACAACAAAGAGATTGCGACACTGCTGAATACCTGGGAACAAACCTACAAAAAAGGGCAGCTTACTTTATGGATATTTCTTGCCCTGAAAGAGGATCAAAAGTATGTGGAGGAGATTAAATCCTTTATTGAGGAAAAATCCCACCAAACCATCCGCTGCGAAGAGCAAAGCATTTACAGAAATCTGCGAAAATATCAACAGCTTGGGGTGGTGGATTTTGAAACCCAAAAAGGAAACAAAGGGCCTGACAGAAAATATTATTACCTCACCGTCATGGGGCATCAACTCACCGATACCTTCATCGACCGCAACATCCGATTGTTTTTTTCAGCAGAAATGAAGCAGCTCCTCAACCAATAAAACCGCCCCTACTGACCGTCGTTTTGTCGGCAACCGCAGAAGCATGAAGCTTAAAAAGGGCATAAAAAAACCTCCCTGGACTGTCTCCAAGAAGGTTTTGTATTTTTTTAAAGCGCTACCCTTTTTAGGCCGCAAGCTTCATTGATTTAATTTCATTTACAGGACCAAAGGCTTTCGCGCGGATAACCTTCTTTCCTTTCAACAATTGTACTTCAACAGGCATGAATTTTTTCTCTGCAGTAGTTTTAAGTACTTTTTGGAAATATGCCGTAGCAGCTTCCACCTCTCCTTTGCCGAACTTTTCTTTACTGCCCATTACTTTCACAGGCTGCGCAGGAATAACGTGATACATTTTTACAACCACCGAATATTCTGGCTGAAAACTCTTAAAGAAGTTTTTAATAAAATTTTTCATACAATCCGTTTTTGTTGATCTTAACTTAGTAGCACACTTAAAAGATCAAATAAAAAAATTCAATCAAGGGTGAAGCTAACAAATAAGTGAGTGAAATCGCAATTAATTAATGATTTAATTTAATCCCAAGCAAAAACTTACACTCGTTTTTCGATACTCCATATTGATATTTGACTATTGCTGTCGGAGCACATAACGACGGTGAAATCTATTGATATCCATTGAAACTCCCGAAATAATCGCACCAACATATAAAACTGCGGTGATCATCACCCCCCGCAATGTAAATAATACCAGCCATTGCATTTGAGGAAGAAGCAAAACAAGAGCATAAGCGATGAAGGGAAAGGGCAAAAAGTACAAGGTGTTTTTCGTAAAGGGCTGAAAATGCCATTCATGTAATATTAACCTGAACTTGAGCAGGTTGTAAATCAACATCGAGAGGAAAGTCGCACAGGCCGCACCAGCAATTCCAAAAGCAGGGATCATCAGTAGGTTGGTCACTACCAGTAAAAAGGCCAGAACCACCGTAAAGTAAGTTACCCACTTATATTTGGGCGACTGAAGAATAATCTCGCTATTGAGGCCAAAGATCATATCGACCACCTTGCTCAAGCCTACCCAAAAGACCACCATGGCGCCTGCCTTATAAATTTCGGAATTGGGCATCAGCTGATATACGACATCAATGTTGCACCAAATCCCCAGAAACAACCATGAGGCCACTACCGCCAGTATTCCCGTAGTTTGCTGATACAGCTTTTCAATTCCCTCGAAATCATCCGATGTAAAAGCCTTTGAGATCAACGGTATGGCAATCTGGGAAATAGCCCTTCGGGGAATCTCTATCACCGTACCTATAAAAAACGCTATCACATACACCCCGAGAGCGTCCAGGCCAATCATGCTGCTGATCATCAGGCTGTCCACCTTCGTAGAAACCAAAGCGCCTGCTGAAGACAAAATGACAAACCACGCAAAATGCAACATGGGCTTTCGTTCCGATACTGGAGGCAAAACTTTCCCCTGCCAGTTCAGCCATCCTTTTAGCTGCGCATAAATAATCAGCAAAAGCACAGCCACCGCATAAGCACCTACCAGGCCATACATCAGTTCATGAAAACCAATCCACGACAACGCCACCCCGCCAATAAGCAAGCTCAGGGAAATCCTCAGAAAAACTTCCTTGGTAAAAGCAGAAAAAACGATATTCAGATTTGCCCGATAAAACGACTCCATCATCAGCTGGTAGATCATCAAGATCATCAGTACAGGCACAAGGTAAAAGTAAGGCATCATCTCTGGGTTAACCCCCATCAGAAGGCGCGCCCAGTAAGCTGGAGCAAGCCAAAAGAAACAAAGGAATAAGCCAATCAGCGGCAAGGGATAGAGCAAAGCGAATTTGGGAATCGACATCGGCTGCTTCCTCAGCGTAGGAATAAACCGGTCAAGGACTGTCGGCAGGCCAAACTGCAGAAAGGACGCCAGTAACATGCCCAGGTCCTGCAACAGACGCACCATGCCTATTTGGTCGGGAGCCAAAACCTTTGGCATGAAATACAAAAAATTCAGGGCGCCAAAAATCACCCCGAAGTATGTCATCAAGGAGGCTCGAACCCCTTGCTTCACTACAATCCCCATAAAAGCTTGATAAAATAAAGGCCAAAGTTACAAAGGGTACTTGAATTGCCAATCTTTTCGGTGGCTTCCCTTTTAAAATTTTATTCTTTTCGTCCCAAAAAAACATCTTACCGCAAAAAATACACTTCCACCGATTCGCTTAGATTACAACAAAAGAAAACACCATAACCACTATAAATCAGTTACTTAACCACACTTTTAAAGCCTTAGACATTGTAAAAGTTCAGAAAACTTGAATCCCCAAATCTGTCTACGGTTTCTATTTTTGAATCATACTAAACGACGGGAAAAGCAATCTAATCAAAATGGTACAAGCCAATCAACCATATTCCACTTCTAACTTGCCAATGCTTACTGGCGAAAACGTCCTGCGCATTCGTGAGCAGCTGTCGGTGGAGATTAGCGTCATTTTTTTGCTTCAAGTCAGTGTAATTTCAGCGATCGTCGTCATCTGCTCTTTGGTATAAGGCACTGACGAACAAGATGATCATTTCCGCTGAATAATTACCAAAGAGCACGCTTGATTCACGCATTATTTCACAATTCTCCTTTATGAATACATATAAAAAATATAGTCATCTGGTAACCACAGACGACAACCAGCCCGCCGCACAAGCCATGCACTACGCCCTTGGCCTGACAGAAGAAGAGTTAGCTAAACCATTTATTGGAATTGCCTCCACAGGTTACGAGGGCAACCCTTGTAATATGCACCTGAATGATTTGGCCAAAGATGTGAAGAAAGGCACCAAAGATGCTGATCTTGTAGGATTGATTTTCAACACTATCGGTGTTTCCGATGGTATTTCAATGGGAACCCCTGGAATGCGCTACTCTTTGCCTTCGAGGGATGTTATTGCCGACTCCATAGAAACGGTGGTAAACGCACAAGCCTATGACGGTGTCGTTACCGTAGTGGGTTGCGATAAAAATATGCCTGGCGGACTAATGGGACTTATTCGTCTGAACCGCCCTTCGATCCTGATGTATGGCGGAACGATCGCCTCAGGGAAACACAATGGAGAGAAACTCGATATTGTTTCTGCCTTTGAAGCCTGGGGAAAGAAAGTCGCAGGAACCATTACCGAAGCGGAATACAAAGCCATTGTACAGAAAGCCTGCAACGGCGCTGGGGCATGCGGCGGAATGTACACCGCAAACACCATGTCATCGGCGATTGAAGCACTGGGAATGTCATTGCCTTTCAACGCCTCGATTCCTGCACAAAGCCCACTCAAAAAAGAGGAAGCTGTAAGAGCAGGTCAACTGATGCGCAACCTGATTGAAAAAGACATCAAGCCATCAGATATCCTGACAAAAAAATCTTTCGAGAACGCTTTCCGCCTAACCTTGATTATGGGCGGGTCCACCAATGCGGTTTTACACCTATTGGCATTGGCCGACACCGCGGATATCGCTTTCGACCTTGAGGATATGCAACGCCTTTCAGATGAAACGCCTTTCCTTGCAGACCTTAAACCTTCAGGAAAATACCTGATGGAAGACCTGCACGAGATCGGTGGTACGCCAGCGGTCATGCGTTTGCTGCTCGACAAAGGTCTTTTGCATGGCGACTGTATGACCATCACAGGAAAAACCGTTGCCGAAAATCTTCAGGACGCACCACGCCTTCCAGAAGATCAAAAAATAATTATGAACTGGGACGAACCGATCAAAGCCTCTGGTCACCTTCAAATCCTGAAGGGAAATTTGGCACCTGAAGGTTCGGTTGCAAAAATTACAGGTAAAGAGGGATTGTCCTTCTCGGGTACCGCCCGTGTTTTTGAGGGTGAATTCGATGCCAATGATGGCATTGCCAAAGGCACTGTCAAGAAAGGCGATGTGGTTGTCATTCGTTACGAAGGACCACAGGGAGGCCCTGGAATGCCTGAAATGTTAAAGCCAACTGCCGCAATTATGGGAGCTGGATTGGGTAATGATGTGGCCCTGATCACCGACGGGCGTTTCTCTGGAGGAACACACGGATTTGTCGTGGGCCACATCACACCAGAAGCACAAGTCGGCGGACCTATTGCCTTGATTGAGGAAGGCGACAAAATTACCATTGACGCAGAAAGTAACTTGCTCACGCTCCATATCTCTGACGAGGAGATGGCGCAAAGAAAAGAAAAATGGGTTGCGCCAGCATTGAAAAAGACGCGCGGAACTTTATATAAATATGCCAAAAATGTAGCCACAGCCTCTAAAGGTTGTGTTACCGATCGCTTTTAAACTGATAGCATTATGGAGACTGAAAATCAAACAACAACGCAGAGAATAAGCGGTGCTGATGCCTTTGTAAAAGCGTTGGTATATGAAGGTGTCGATACCATTTTTGGTTACCCTGGCGGTGCAAATATGCCCATTTATGATGCCATTTACCGTGCGGAAGGCGAGGTAACCCACCTTATGGGAAGACACGAGCAGGGTGCTATTCATGCTGCTCAGGGCTATGCCCGCGCCTCAGGAAAATGCGGTGTGGTACTGGCCACTTCAGGCCCAGGCGCTACCAATATCATTACTGGTATTGCTGATGCCATGATCGACTCCACCCCTTTGGTGTGTTTCACAGGTCAGGTGCCTTACAACCTTATCGGTACCGATGCCTTTCAGGAGTGCGACATTACAGGAATTTCGATGCCCTGTACCAAATGGAACTATCAGATTAAAGATGCTGATGATATTGCCGAGATTATTGCCAAGGCTTTCTACATCGCACGATCTGGACGCCCAGGACCAGTACTGATCGACATCACGAAAAATGCGCAGTTTCAGGAAACAGATTTTAAATATCAGGCTTGCGAGATCATCAACAGCTATATCCCGAAACCACAACTTAATGAAAGCGCTGTGGCGGCAGCAATTGCCACCATACGCACTGCCGAGAAACCTTTCCTTATCTGGGGACAGGGCGTTATTCTCTCGGAAGCGGAACAGGCACTGAAGGACTTTTTGGACAAAACACAAATCCCTTCCGCCTCTACCCTTTTGGGCTTGTCGGCACTGCCTTCTGACCACCCCACCTATACTGGAATGGTCGGCATGCACGGTAACTATGCGCCCAACAAGCTCACCAACTCCTGCGATGTACTGATCGCTGTCGGGATGCGTTTTGATGACCGGGTAACTGGCAACACCGCAACTTACGCGACACAGGCCAAGGTGATTCATATTGAGCTTGACCCTGCGGAGATTGATAAAAACATCCCTGCAACCATCCCTGTAAATGCCGATGCCAAAGAGGCTCTTTCGGCCATCAGCGCAGGATTGGATGCACAGTCGAAAGACAAATACGCCAGTTGGTATGCTGAATTTGATGCCTTCTATCAGGAGGAGAAAAATGAGGTAATTTTGCCTGAGGTAGCACCCGAAGGCGATCAGCTGACCATGGCGCAGGTGGTAGAAAATATTGCCAAAACCTTTCATCGTGATGCCATCATTGTATCTGATGTAGGGCAACACCAGATGAAGGCAGCAAGGTACAGCGCGTTCAACAAAAGCCGTTCACACATTACCTCTGGCGGCCTCGGAACAATGGGCTTCAGTCTGCCTGCCGCAATTGGCGCCAAAGTTGCCTGCCCTGAGCGTGAGGTGGTGGCCATTATTGGCGACGGTGGTTTCCAGATGACCCTTCAGGAATTAGGGATGATTCTCGATTATAATATTGCCGTGAAAATTGTGGTACTCAACAACGAGTTCCTCGGCATGGTACGCCAATGGCAAGAGCTGTTCTTCGACAACCGTTACGCAAGTACGCCACTGAAGAACCCTGACTTTGTCAAGCTCGCAGAGTCCTACGGCATTACCTCCCTGAAAATAGACCATAAGTCAGCATTGAATGATGCCCTGGTTCAGCTTCGGGATCACCAGTCGGCCATGTTCCTGGAGTGCATGGTTGTCAAAGAAGAAAATGTATTTCCGATGATCGCCTCTGGCGCCACGGTAACAGATATAAGGTTAAAATAAAGTTCATGACTATGGTTAAGCAAGTGCCACTCAACGAAGAGTTCACCATCTCGATATTCACCGAAAACGCTATTGGTCTGCTCGCAAGGATAACCAATCAGTTCACCAAACGCCACATCAACATTGAAGCGTTGAATGTGTCGCAGTCGGAAGTAGAAGGTGTTCACCGCTTTACGATCGTTGTCAATACAACGCCTCGTCAGGTGGATCTGATCACCAAACAAATAGAAAAGCAAGTGGATGTTTACCGATGCTTCTACCACAAAGCAGAAGAAACCATTCACCAGGAAATTGCCCTTTACAAATTGCCAACATCAGTATTGAAAAATGGCATTGAGGTCGAGGACATTATCCGACGGGAGGCAGCGCGTATTTTATCGATTGAAGAGCATTTCTTCGTGATCGAAAAAACAGGTTACCGCAAAGAAACCACCCGACTTTTTGAAGAACTTAAAAAGTTCAATGTTACTGAATTTGTCCGCTCGGGAAGGGTATCGATTACCAAACCGATGGACGAACTGAAGGAACACATTCAGGAAGTAAAGGCCAAAGCGGCCGTATAACGACACCTCTTTGATCTCGGGAAACATTCCCCGATGATCATTTAAAATGTACGGGCATTGGAGACAGTGCCCCTACTCCATAAAATAAATCTAATATCAAACGAAATAAAAAATAACATTATGGCAATCATCAATTTTGGCGGCGTAGAAGAAAATGTAGTAACACGTGAAGAGTTTCCTTTGGAAAAAGCGCGTGAGGTCATGTCATCAGAAACCATCGCTGTGATCGGTTACGGTGTACAGGGTCCTGGTCAGTCTTTAAACCTGAAAGATAATGGTTTCAATGTGATCATTGGACAGCGTCAGGGTTCAGCATCATGGGACAAAGCCGTTGCTGATGGCTGGGTACCAGGAGAGACACTTTTCTCTATCGAAGAAGCGCTTGAGCGCGGAACAATCATCCAGTATTTATTGTCTGATGCAGGTCAGATTGCCGTTTGGCCAACTGTAAAAGCTGCTTTGAAACCAGGTAAAACACTTTACTTCTCACACGGTTTTGGTGCTACTTATGCAGAGCGTACAGGTATCGTTCCTCCTAAAGATGTAGATGTAATTTTGGTCGCTCCAAAAGGTTCTGGTACTTCATTGCGTCGTATGTTCTTGGAAGGACGTGGATTGAACTCTTCATTTGCAATCTTCCAGGATGCTACAGGTAAAGCACGTGAAAAAGTGGTTGCTTTGGGTATTGGTGTAGGTTCAGGATATTTGTTCGAAACTACTTTCAAAAAAGAAGTTTACTCTGATTTAACAGGTGAGCGTGGTACTTTGATGGGTGCTATTCAGGGAATTTTTGCCGCTCAGTACGATGTATTGCGTAAGGCAGGACACAGCCCTTCTGAAGCATTCAACGAGACGGTAGAAGAATTGACACAATCATTGATGCCATTGGTTGCTGAAAACGGTATGGACTGGATGTACGCAAACTGTTCAACAACCGCTCAGCGTGGTGCTTTGGATTGGTGGAAGAAATTCCGTGATGCAACACAGCCTGTATTCCAGGAATTGTATGATGAAGTTGCTTGTGGTAATGAAGCACAGCGTTCAATCGATGCAAACTCGAAAGACGATTACCGTGTAGGTTTGGAAGCAGAATTGAAAGAGCTTCAGGATTCTGAAATGTGGCGTGCAGGTGCTGCTGTTCGTAAATTGCGTCCAGAGTCTGAAAAAGTAGAGGCATAAGCCCTTACCTTTGAAACAATCAATCATCTAATAATTTTGAGAGCCACCTACTTTAAGGTGGCTTTTCTTTTTTGGGTGCCCTTTAGGCTTCTTCTTCCTTAATATAATCAGCAAGAAATTCGCGCATCAGCTTTGTATCCGCCTCAAGATCACGAACCAGTTTACCCTTCTCATCGCAACGGAAATCGGCATAAGGTACATCAATAATGGCAATCCCTTCTTTGGCCAGCGTTGTTCGCTTGCGCTGATCGTACATCGCGCGTTGCTCGCCTCTTGTTACGCCACTAACCGTCATTCTTGTCGATTTAAACTCGATCGGTTGTTTCTCAATAAATTCAATGGCCATATTCAGCTCTTCATAATAAGCATCAATAGGCAGGGCTGTGCGCGATTTTCCATCTTTATGGTAATCTCCCAACAGGAAGCTGAACTTATGCTGCGAAGAAGCTTCTTTTCCAAGCAATTCGTTAGCAATATTCACCAGGTAAAACTCATCGGTAATCACCTGAAGCAACTTATCTTCTTTCTTCACCTCTTTAGGCTCCTTACGCACACCTGCAGGAGAAGAGAAGGTTTTGCCTTCACGCACCAGGTACCAATAAGTGGCATCTTCATGGCGGTCGGCGTAAATCGCAGGAATCTGCTGAAGCTCTCCTTGCTTGTCCAGGGCTTTCAATACCTTACGGAAAGGCATCCCTTTTTTTACATCTTTAGCAAAAACACCCGCCTGCACCATATCAGGCATGATTAATTTCACAGGGATTGAGTTAGCCTCAGGATGTTGTTCAAAGTAGGTCGCAATTACTGCGTTAATCTTTTCTATTTGACTTGTCGTCATATCAGTTTTTCTTATTTATGCTCACTCTACAGCGGCTTAATGCTGCCTATTGCCTGTATATAACTGT
The DNA here is from genome assembly GCA_947498325.1 of uncultured Persicobacter sp. Lineage (GTDB taxonomy): Bacteria > Bacteroidota > Bacteroidia > Cytophagales > Cyclobacteriaceae > Persicobacter > Persicobacter psychrovividus. The sequence continues at coordinate 152,585 of CANMKE010000001.1, read as the reverse complement.
TCAGAAGGTAAAAAGTATGCCTCGCAACGTGAATATCTCTGACAATAAAACAAGCCCGCAAAGGTAGCCATAGGAATCCGCTTGACCAAACAGCCTATCGTTTATCTAAAATGAATTATTGACAGGCCGACGGGTCCTCCTCATTTTTATGCTTCACCATAGCCCCTGCCTGCGTTGCTATTATGCCCTTAGTGGAGATCCCAAGCAGGAGCTTTTTTGGCACAAAAAAAAGCCCATACCAAAACGGTAAAGGCTTTCTACATATTTAGGAACTAAAATTTAGTTTTTCACTTTTCCTGTTACAGTAACAGTCGTACCCGCAGTTGCTGTTTTTACATCTGCACGGGTAATGTTGATCATGAAGTAATCGTCGCCTTTTTTAGTCGCAATCACCAAGTCATAATCTTTACTTTCGCTCACGCTTACATCACGGAAATCGACCATATCCTCAGCAGCGTCTACAGCTGCCATCAATGCTTCTACAGAAGTGATATTTTCATAATCCTCTGCCGATAATTTCACTAATTTATCAGCATCTTTTTTGATGATCGCTGATGTATTAGTGTTTGATGTCCAGGCAAGGCCGTAAGCATCCAAACCTGTTGCGGCTGCTCCACCAGCACGCTCCGCTTTAAAATCAGCCTCTTCCAATGGCGTAGCAGTCTGCACCATGAATTCCACTTTTGCTGTTTTCACACCAGTAGAACCTGAACCGATCAAAGATTTATCACTGATCGAAATCATAAATTCCATTTTACCATCGTTATCCAATGCCTCGTCAATGTCATTTTGACTTACAGTGTAATTTACCGTGTAAGCCACCTGCTTGTCATTGGTATAAACATACTCATCACCAGCACGAAGATTCTTCAATGTTTTATCTCCACTGTCATCTTTCTCGGTGTCAATGATATTTTCCACTGACAGCTCAGCATAATCCACTGGTCCATTCACTTCAAAAGTGCGTAGATTTTTGTCTGTTGAAGTCAAAAGTGCTGTAAAGGAAATTTTTTGGCCAGATACCACGTAATCGTCAGTGCTCTGTGTTGTTTTGATATTCAAAGAGTTACTCTCCGAAGGCAAAATGTCTTCTGTTTCACCACAGGAAGTCAACACACCAACCATGAATAAAGCTAATGTTGCGTAAAATAAATTTTTCATAATAAAAATTAGGTTCATGAATTCGTCCGCAAAAGTATTATTTTATTCAGTAAACTCCATGACTATGATTGCAAAATCATTAAAAAAACAACAACAAAAACTTAACTCCTTATATGGCAAGTAATTACAAAATCAAGGCAACACTTATCGTTAATTATATATTTATATATATTATTCATAAATATATTCAATTAGTGATATTATTTCTGAATCGTAAAAAAACCACATGATGAAGAATCATGTGGTTTTCTCTTTATAACAATTTAATACCTTATGGTAATACTGTTACAGGCACTTCATAAGTTTTCTCGAAACCTGCACGGTCACGCACTTTGATATCGATATTGTAATACGTCTTCTCTCCACGACGAGCGACAGCATTCTCACGAATAAGCTGATTCAAATCAAAATTGAATTCTGATTCTTCAAAAATGCTCGGGATAAACATATTTTTGATATTCGTCTTATCATATTTCCCCAATCCCAACGCTCTCAGAGATTGCCCTTGATTAAACTCAGCATCTTTTCCTGGGTGAATAGAGATAGATTTCACATCTGTATCACGGTGAGAATCCTCACGGTACAATTCAACAGTCATGCCGTCAAATACCGTTGTGGCCTTCAGGTGAAAACGCGCATTGAAATCAGAAGATCCTGTATGGAACGTAATTCCTTTGTTCAAATTAAAATCGATACCACTCAATTCAACATTGGAATCTGGGCCGCTCTCACATGAGGTCATTCCAAATACTGCCGAAAAAGCCAAAAATAGTAGGAGTAAATTTTTCATTCTTTAAGTAATGGTTAGTTTACCCTCATAAAAACAACATTAATGCCAATAATTATTCATTTAATTCATACTCATGAAAATACAATTCACCTCATTCTAAAAAAATACAAAAATAAAGCACTGACGTTCACCCTATTGACACCACACCACTTGACGGTTTTTCATTTCAAAATCTGTAACACAAACCCCCGAAAGGTCAATCATCAGCGGAGGGTTGGTGAATATTTCCACCTCATATCACATTTTTTGATGGGCAAAATTGTTCATTTCACCGAGCACCCCACTACTGATGAGGCGTCTTATTGACTCATCAGCTGCGCCTCAAGTTCTTTAATTTGTCGCTCGCTGGCTTCTTGTGTTGCCTGCAATTCTTCGAGGTTCTGTCTCAATTCTTCTTCTCGCTGTAAGAGTTCCTGAGCTTGTTGCTGACTGACAGAAAATAATTTCTCGGTCTGCTCACCCATCTGCACTGCATTAATCCTCATGGCCATCATCTCCACCATACGCTCCAGCAAGTTGATCTGTAGCGCACTCAATGGCTCGAAAAATCCAAGCTCCAAAACCCCCACAACAATTTCCTCATAGCGAATCGGATAAAGGTACAGCGCACCCGCCTTTACGCTTCCCAAGCCGGAAGAAATCGTCTGAAAATAATCCTCAGGCAGGTCTAAAAATGTTTTGGCTTCGGCATCCACAAAAGTAGCACCTACCACCCCCTCACCTACTGATAGCGTACGTCCCGACTTTTCCGCCCCATAGGTTCCTGCGGCATAAAGTTGCTCCTGGTCCATTGCTTTCAGGTAAATCACCCCAAGCGGACAAGAAAGGCTTTCTGCCAATCGTCGGAGGATTCCCTGACATAGTTTATCAACCGCATTTCTGTTGCTATTCAATACCTTCGACAGCGCACTCAGCTCCCCCTCAATCCATCTTTCATCGGCTTCAGCAGCATATTTCTCTTCCAGCATTCGTTTTTGTTTAGCTACATCCGCTACAGCTTTAGCAACTTTACACTCCAGCAAAATTTTCGCTTGCCTTTCTCTTTTTATCCTGTACCTGAAGCCTAAAACTACTGCGGTGATCATGAATAGAAGCACCGACAAGCGAAACCATACCGCATTATAAAATAATGGCCTAACCTTAATGGCCAACTGACGCTCGCGGCCCCATAACCCATCTGAATTTGCCGCTTTTAGTCGAAAAACGTACTCCCCTGCCGCTAAATTACTGTATGTTACACTCGATTGCCCTTTTTTAGCCACCCGCCAATCTTCATCGAAACCTTCGAGCATGAAATCCACCCGGCTTCTTTCAGGAGATAACGTTTGCAAGGCTGTAAAACTGATTTCAAGTAAATTCTGTGATTCTTTGATGTTAAGATCGCTCAGGTAAAATGGATCGACCGTGGAGATTTGGGTCCCTCCTGAAATAGGCTGACCCGCCCGCAGCGGCGCCCCCATAATGCTAATATCATTAATCACTGCCACTGCCCCGAGGGTATTTTTCTGAATGTCTTTCGGGTTAAAAACCGTCATTCCTTCAGTACCACTAAAAATCATTGTGCCGTCCTTTCGCTGATAATGTCCTCCCCAGAAATACTCATCGCCCTGAGTGCCATCCTGCTTTCCAAAAATCAGCATTTCTTGATTGTCTTGCTGATAAGACACCAAACCTTCTGTTGTAGAAAACCACAAGCGCTGCTGAGCATCTTCATGCACACCAAGCACCAAATTTGATGGTGCTCCCTGCGATTCATTCAGCTGCCAAATTACTTTGCCCTGAGGAGTCATCTCAAAAATTCCCGCACCAAAGGTCGCCACCACCAAGTTGGATCGGCTGTTTTTTGTCATGGCCGTGATTCTGTTATCAGGAATATCAGTGGGGGCTGAATCATCTATTGACTTATAATTTACCGCCTTTTCCAACAGGCCATCATCCCCAATATGTACGCAACTGATTCCGTCCCAAGTCCCCAGCCAGGCGCGTTTGTTTTCAAAAATTATTGTGGCAGCTTGCACACGATTATCCGCAATTCTGATGTCGCCCGCTTCAGAGGTGTAATTGATAAAGGAAAAATCCTGTGGATTGAAAAGTGACAAACCGCCACTGGTCGCCAGCCACAAATAACCATTAGGCCCATAACATACATCCTGTACTTCATCATGAGGTATCGCACTGTTATGGGTGGTGTAATGCGCGATCAGTCGCCCTTTATCCAAATCATAAAGCCCAAGACCTTCACCAAAAAGTGCCAGCCAAACCTTGTTATTCTCGGCAGGTAATACCTTATAAACCGAACTTGGCACATGACTAAAATGTGTATCAGCATACGTCTTCGAGGCAAAACGGGTAAAACCCATATGCCCTACATACCCAAACCAAAGGTTTCCACCCTCATCTTCAGCATACCCACGCACAATATTATGCTTCAGCACGCCATCCTTGGCACGGAAAGAAAGGAAATCCCTGCCCTTAGCCCATTTATTTATGCCACCATAACGTGTACCGATCCACATGGCGCCCAGCTCGTCTTTAAAAAAAGAGACAATGTCATCATCCGACAAATCATAAATCCCCTCGCCTTTGCTGATTTGTTCAATAGAACCATCTGCTTTTTCAATGAACACCCCGAGCTCGCTACCAATCCATAATTCGCCATCAAAAATTGCTAAACTGGAAATTTGATTCATCGAACCGCGGGTTGGAAGTTGCAGGGCTTTAAAAGAAGAGGACGCCCTATCAAGCATAAAAACACGATCCCCAGAATTGGCGTAGAGCCGCCCTTCCTCAGCGTGGTAGGCCAGTGCCCACACAGACTTCCCCTTCATCCCCATCAGGCTCACTACCGAAGAAGGAATGTGGTAACGGTAAACACCCTGTGAGGTTGCCAGCAATAACACCTCATCGGACTGTGGAATAATTTCATAAATCAACAGGTCTTCTGTACCTGCTATAAGTCGGGCTTGCTTTTCCTTCTTCTGAAACAGATAAAGTCCCTCTTCTGAACCAACGAGCACGCTTTGCCCATCGAGCACCCTAACATCTGTCAGTACAATTTTACCAAGAGTATAATGTGATAGGGTATCTTGTTCAAAAGATAAATAAGAAAGGAACCCCCGATTCGTGGTCAGCCAAATACCCTGATCCTGATCTACCGCCAAGCCATTTATATAATTATCCACGAGGCCCTGTTGTGGGTCCTCGCCAGTACGGTAAGTTTGAAACTGACGGCCATCGAAGCGGCTTAGGCCATTTTGGGTACCCAGCCATAAATAGCCCCTCGAATCTTTGGTAATTGCATTAACAGTATTGTGCGCTAAGCCCTCTACAGTACTGTAATGATTGAATATTCGTTTATTTGAATGGGCTGAAAAAATAGCCGAAAAAATAAGGGTCAGCACCATCGCTATTCGACCCAAAAAAGTAATTTTACGCATACGCACATAGGGTTGATGAAATAAGGATGAAATTATGATAATTATAAATCATTAAAAAGAAACCCCCTAATCATTAACAACTATCAATTCCGCAAACGATTTCGGTGCCCCAAATAAAAAAAGGCGATTGACTTTACATCAACCGCCTTCCATATACCGCAATCTTATTTTTACATTTTCCCGATCAGCTTATATTCTATTTTCGCCACATTGTTTCCTGGAGAAAAAGTTAAGGCTGTGAACTGAACAACAGAAAAGTTGTTGTCATCCTTTTTAACAATTAAATATACAGGCTTAAAATTACTATCGGCCTCAACTTTCGTTTCTGAAACCTTACTACCACCATCATAAGCGTTCATTGCCGCATTATATGAATCTTCACTGGCTGCTGTTACCGCATCATAAACGGCCTTATCAACCACGACCATATCCTCGGATTCAAATACCATAAAGTCACCTTCTGAGGTGGTGCTGTTGTTTTTATACTTGATGCCTGCGTCCTCATTTTCATTTTTGCCATCACTTTGCGATGAACCTGTATAAACCAAATCTGCCGTTTCTGCTGCTGCAAAAGTAAACTGTGGAACGGTGAAACTTGCCGTTGTTTTGGTCTCGCCATCCCTATCGGTCAAGGTAAATTCGTAAGTCAGCATGCCGTCACCCGCTCTTGCATCTTCAATATCCTGATTAGACACCGTATATTCCATGGTGTATTTTACAGACTTATTATTGATCTGATCATAAGAATCTCCTGGACGGATTCCTTCGAGATTATCATCGCTGTCAGTATCCAAAATATCTTCATAAGTTTGGGTTATGCCAGGCCCTTTGATGGAGAAAGAACGCAAATTTCGATCGGTGGAGGTCAGGTCCATGGAAATGGAGATCACCTGGCCTGCTGAAACCGCAGCGCCCTCCACGGGATCCTGATTGGTGATCATGATTTTCAGGGTGTCTGATTCAGGTAACATATCATCATCACTTGAACAGGCCACGCCCACAAGCAACAACAATAAAAGCCAGCTTCTTTGTAATAAGAATTTCATAAGTGGTTTTTTTTAGAGATTAAAAGGTGTTTAATCCTTTAAAAAACGCTACTCTGATCCTGCCGTTATTCTGTTCATCATTTAATCGGCACGTAAATCCACAAAAAAAGCACGAGCCTAAGACCCGTGCTTTAAAGTATATTACCAGGATATATTACCTATATCACCCCAAATTTTTCAGTGCTTCTTCCAAAGTTTTGATCTTCATTTCAGCATCTTCTTTCTTTTTCGTTTCTGATGCTACAACAGCCTCAGGTGCATTGTTCACGAAACGCTCATTAGAAAGCTTTTTCATAACAGAATTCAAGAAACCTTTGGTGTATTCCAATTCTTTCGTGATGTTTTCTTTCTCTGCTTCAACATCAATCTGCCCTTCCATTGGAATGAAGAATTCATCATTCTTAATACGGAAAGAGGTCGCATTGGCAGGCGCTTCAGCAACGTAATCGATCACCTCAATATTGGCCAATTTCTGGATCATCCCTTCGAAAGCTTTGTAATCTGCTTCCGCACCTTTGATGCTCAAGTTGAACGTTTCTTTAGGGCTGATACCTTTAGAAGAACGTACGTTACGGATCTGAGAAATCACATCGAAAGCGTTTTGCGTCGCAGCGATCATGGTCTCATCAAATGCACCACCTTTTGGCCATTGTGCAATGATCAGGGCGTCCTCAGCTTTACGATCCGCCATTTGGTGCCATAGCTCTTCGGTCAGGAATGGCATGAATGGGTGAAGGATTTTCACTACCCCTTCAAAGATTTCGATCGTTGCATTATAAGTCGCACGGTCGATAGGCTCACCGTAAGTAGGCTTGATCAACTCCAAATACCAAGAACAGAAGTCAGACCATACCAATTTGTAAGCCGCCATCAATGCATCCTGAATACGGAATTTCTCGAAGTGATCTTCGATCTCCGCCAATACCTGATTCATACGGCCACGGAACCAATTGATGGTTGCTGAATGATCTGCAGTGATCTCATCAGAAACCTCCAAACCTTTCACCAATCGGAAAGCATTCCAGATTTTGTTGGCGAAGTTACGTCCCTGCTCTACAAGCTTGATATCAAACAGCAAATCATTTCCTGCTGAAGCGGAAAACAAAATTCCTGAACGAACACCATCAGCACCATACTGCGCGATCAGGTCCAAAGGATCTGGAGAGTTACCCAAAGATTTGGACATCTTGCGGCGTTTCTCATCACGGACGATACCCGTCAGGTAAACATTTTTGAAAGGAATTTCCCCTTTGAATTCTGTACCCGCCATGATCATACGTGCCACCCAGAAGAACAAAATATCTGGACCAGTCACCAAGTCATTGGTTGGGTAATAATATTTGATGTCCTCGTTTTCAGGATTTTTGAAACCGTCGAAAACAGAGATTGGCCACAACCAAGAGCTGAACCAGGTATCCAATACATCTTCGTCCTGCGTCAAGTCTGCGGCCGTCAATGCAGGATTGATCTCCTGTGCTTTCACCAAAGCTTCCTCAGCGGTTTCCGCTACCACCACTTTACCATCTGGCAAGTAGTAAGCAGGAATTTGCTGACCCCACCAAAGCTGACGAGAGATACACCAATCGTGTACATTCTCCATCCAGTGGCGGTAAGTATTTTTAAATTTCGGTGGGTGCAACTGAATATCATCAGACATTACGGCATCCAAAGCTGGCTTCGCCAAATCTTGCATTTTCAGGAACCACTGCGTAGAGATTCTTGGCTCGATCACGGCATCCGTACGCTCAGAGAAACCTACCTTGTTGGTGTAGTCTTCCTCTTTCACCAACTGACCCATTGCATCCAACTCCTTGGCGATTTTCTTACGAACAACAAAGCGATCTTCACCTACGAAGAATTGTGCTGCTTCGCTCATCGAACCGTCTTCACTGATCACATCGATGGTCTCCAAATTGTGCTTCATGCCCAATTCGTAGTCATTCACATCGTGTGCAGGTGTTACTTTCAAACAACCTGTACCGAATTCTACATCCACGTACTCATCTTCGATGATCGGAATAGAACGGTTCACCATCGGAACGATCACACGCTTGCCTTTCAAGTGTTGGAAGCGCTCATCCGTTGGGTTGATACAGATCGCAGAGTCACCCAAAATAGTCTCAGGACGAGTCGTCGCGATTGTAACGAATTCATTCTCCATGCCTTCAACGGCATACTTCACATAGTACAATTTCGATTGTACTTCACGGTGAATTACCTCGTCATCAGACAAAGCAGTCTTACCGACTGGATCCCAGTTTACCATGCGGATCCCGCGGTAGATCATGCCCTTGTTGTACAAGTTCACGAACACTTCGATCACGGCAGCAGAAAGGTCTTCTTCCATCGTGAAACGTGTACGGTCCCAGTCACATGAAGCACCCAATTTCTCCAACTGCTTCAGGATGATTCCGCCATATTTTTCTTTCCACTCAAAAGCATGCTCCAAGAACTGCTCACGAGTAATGTCTGACTTTTTGATGCCTTGTTCTGCCAAAAGCTTTACTACTTTGGCCTCAGTAGCAATCGATGCGTGGTCGGTACCAGGTACCCAACAAGCATTTTTGCCTTCCATACGCTTCTTACGGATCAATACATCCTGAATCGTATTGTTAAGCATGTGCCCCATGTGCAACACCCCCGTTACGTTCGGTGGTGGGATCACGATAGAATACGGCTCTTTTTCTGGATCAGGCTTGGAGGCAAAGAACTTGTTCTCCATCCAATACTGATACCACTTATCCTCTACTTCTGAAGGATTATATTTTGTTGATAAAGTCATGGTAAACTGTTTTTTATCTTCGGTCGAAAATAATATTTTTCGCAGTCTGCAAATTTAGGAAAATTTTGGAGATGCTGCGGTCTTTTTGATCATGATTTTTATGGTTGATCTTGGCTCATGACCATAGAAATGAATAGATTAAATAATTTTAAGTAATTATTGAAAATTGATAAGAATATCATTCCTCAAATTTCAAGGTGAAACCAAACCTGACACCTAAAAAAATACTTTAACCTCAACTATTTTTGCTCAAATCATCCTTTAATTACCCTGCGGAACAAACGAATAAATCGCTGCTATTGCCTGTGGTTCATAAAGAGGCGATGACTGACAAGAACACACGAAAAGCCCTGAATACTTCGGGCTAATGACAGCAACAATTCGCATTGCTTTTGGCTTTCTCAAAACACTCCTGCCCTTCTTTGAAAGCAAAATAAGCAAGGGCCAAAGTTCCGATACTGTCCACGTAGGGCAGGGAAAACAAGGCATACACCCCGCTGCTGATCAATAAAATAACAGACATATAAATGCAGACCATCGTACAATTCGCATCTGCCAATATGGGTTCAGAATTCAACGCCCTGCCAACTTTTCTTTTCCAAAGCACCAACAGCCACATCACCAAAATGGACAATAATGAAATGACCACCCCCCAAAAGGTGGTGATCGGTTGATGGCCTGAATAAATATTATAAACACTACTCACCACCAGCCCTGCCACTAAAACATAAAATGAGCCGCCAGTAATTCTCAATGCGGTTCGTTCAAAATCATCGCGCTGACTGTTGGCATTTTTTTGAATTCGGAAAATCATATGGCAGATCCCCAAACCCGAAACAACCTCTATGAAACTATCGGTTCCGAAGCCAAACAGCGCAAGACTTTCATCCTCAAAACCGAGGTAGGTGGAAAAAACACCCTCGGCAATATTGTAGACAATCGTGAAAACCGCCAAAGCAAAGGCGATCTGAAAAAGCTTATTTGTCGTTATTGTAGTCTTTGTAGTCATCATGATCAGGGGTCAGTATATCGAATAATTTCAACACACACCGAGCGCATCGGAGCTTATCTTTTTGCATTAAGGGTTTTAATCAAAATGACCGACGCAACAACAAGGCAGAAGGGAATCACGATCAGCATCATCGGTAAACCATAGCCCAATGGATCAGCAATATAAATATCGCCCAAAACAGCAAATAACATCATGAACACATACACCACACGAACCCATAACCATTCAGGCGTTTGTCGGTTCTGAAAAAACAAACCTGGAAGCACCGCAATACTTCCAATCAAAATTGCCTGCGCCATTTCAATGGTTTTATCATCGCCCGTAGCGGCCATCCCATTCACATATAAATACCTGAAAAAGAACAAAATCCCGACAAGAAACCCCAATAAACCTACCCACTTTGCCAACTTCGATTTTTCCATTATTCCTAAAATTATAATTCACAAAAAAGCACAACATGGTGGTTGTGCGACGAAGGGGCAAGTTATTATTTTTTAGCGGAAGTTTTATTTTTTCACCCACAGATGACACAGATTTGCACAGATTGATTTTGGGGAAAAGGTTCACTCTATTTTTTTATCCCACCGCGAGAGTCTCTCTCGTGATAGCAAACTAAGTATTTTGTACCTGTCGGTACGGACGTTGCATGCAACGTCCCTACAACCCAGTAAATCTCCTCCACCTTAGAGAAAATCAACACGTATCTGAGGATTAACCTCCAGCAACCCCCTCACCAAGCCCTCCACATCTTTAGGCGAGATATAAATCTTTTCATCGTCACCGTAAAAAATCTCCAATCGATCAAAATGACAGGCAGGCGCAATATGTCTTGAATAATTCTTTTTGATCTCCTTAATCTCAGAAATAGGTATAGTCCACTTTTTAAAGAGGGTAAAAACCACCAATTTCTTCCCTTCTATTTGGTATTGGATATGTGTAAGAATAAAAAAAATAATGACAGAAGTTGCTCCATAAATTGCAGGACCTAAAGACCGTACCCATCCATCAAACTGACTCAGAATCAACACCATTAAAACACCCCACGCAAACCAAGGAACAATGCCGAAAAGCCACCAATTCACTTTAGTTCGGATGCTTTTCGGTATCGGCTTAAACACATGTCCAGTATTCTGACTCATATTTTGCGAGCTTATTTGGTCATTATTTTGATTTGTGGGTTAATCTCAACCAATTGATCGAGGAAGACTTTCTCTTCCCGTGGTGAGATCATCAATTTTTCACCATTCTTAAAATCTATCTCCAACCGCTTAGGCGACAATGCAGGAGCAGTCAGCACACTATTTTTTGGTCTAATCTGACCAATATCACGGATCAATAATTCTTTGTAAAACCACCAACCCGATTTCACGCTCAGCTTACCGTCCCTTATTTTATAAAAAGTGGAATAATACCAATAACTATGAATACAAACCATGGAAGCGACAAACACCAACCACGGCCATCTAATTTCCCATTCAGACACATTGCCATTAAACCCAATAAATAAAGGCATCACCATGGCGAAAAAAAGCCAATAATTTATTTTGGAACGAAAAATCATTTTTCAAGACATATTTAAAGATTCATGAACCTCCACCTTCGGATTAACCTTCAAAACCTCATCAATAAAAGCTTTTCTATTTTCGGGCGAGATAATCACCCCTTCGTATTTGCCGTACTTCACCTCAATCCGATCAAAAGAACAGGCGGGCGAACTCATCATATTGTAGGTTTTTTTGATGGTTCGGATTTTATCAATAGCGATTTCTTTCCGCATTAAGATACCACAAGTAACGATCAATTGCTGTTCATTTACCCAATATTTGGTACTCAACAACACATATAATACAAAAAGGAGTGGCCATATCAATGCTGAAAACCACCCAAAAGGCTCCGCTGTTGGTTCCTCCCAAAAAGGAGATCCCGAACAACAAAAGGAATATTGGCCCGAAGAACCACCAGTCTATTTTGGAGCGAAATTGCATTTTTGTTAATGGTTAATGATTAGTTATTTTCAGTTCAGTAACTGGTTAAAAATAGACAACTATACTTATAGCATTAATCCCTGATCCTTAAAAATTAAACATTAAAAAAGCACACCGATTGCTCAATGTGCTTCCATATCTTAGTCGTTCAACAACTGCTCGGCCATATAGCGTTTGAGCCAAGCACGGGCGACCGTCCAATCGACCTCCACAGTACGTTTGGATACCCCCAAAGCCGTTGCAATTTCTTCCATTTTCATATCAGCAAAGAACTTCATCTCTACAACTTTGGCCTGACGCTCATGCACCAATTCCAGTTCTTTCAAAGCCTCTTCAATCGCTAACAGTTGATCGCCTTCTTCCTCACGGATGTTCACCGCCTTGTCCAGCTCTACTTTTGTATAATCACCTCCACGTTTCAAAGCGTGCTTTTTTCGGGCATGCTGAATCAAAATTCGACGGATTGCCTGCGCACCAACAGCAAAAAAGTGGGCACGAGATTTCCAGTCGATATGATCCTGACCGATCAAGCTCATAAAAGCCTCATTCACCAAAATGGTAGGTTGCAGGGTATGATCAGCGCGTTCACGACGATACAGACTTTCTGCTATTTGGTGCATTTGGCTAAACACCATCTCGTAAAGCCTCCCAGCATCAAAGTCCTCAGCTCCATCCTTGGCCAAATTCAATAATTGAGTAACTTCTTGTTGTTGCTCGCTCATAGTTGTATCATCAAGTTTAGGTTCTTCATTCTATTGTTAACAATAATGGTTTCAGATCGGTGCAATACCTTTTTTTCATCAAAAAACCATTAATTAGGAAAGGTAACGGATTCCGAGTGGATCTGAAAATAAAGCGCGGGAAAATCGATAGAATTTCTTTGAGTGCAGAACGGATATTAGATGTTGAGATTATTTTGATAGCTGTACGGATGCGATAAATCAGGCCTAAATTTGAAATGCTTGTAGAGGCGTTATTCTTAACGACTCCCGTAATAATTGGAATAAATAGAATGGAAAACCTGAAAGACCACCATTGTGTTAGACGTAAATAATTACGTCTCTACAGGATATTGATGACATTACTCAACCTCACCAATCAATCACCTCCTTATCCCTGAAAAACTTCCCCGAAGGCCCACCACTTGGCAATTGCGACAGCCAGACGATCGTTTCGGCCCCTTCTGCCACAGAGCGCGTAGCAGAGCTTCCGCCCATATCTGTTCTCACCCAGCCAGGGCAAACGGCATTGATCAAAATATCCTCTGTAAGAATATGATTGTTGAATTGAACCGTCAACGCATTCAAGGCAATCTTGCTCAAGGAATAGCCAGGCGTTCCGCCTGTTTGGCTCGACCATGCGCCTGCTCCACTGCTGACATTCACTATACGACCATATCCGTTTTTCTGCATCAAAGGCAAAAAAGTCTGAATCATCTCCCAAACCCCAAACAGGTTGGTATCAAAAGTCTCTTTAACATTGGATAAATCGGCATTGACCACATTTTGCCACGTATCATAATTGACGCCCGCATTGTTCACCAAAATATCCAAACGGCCATGTTTCTGTTCGATGACCTTCAAACAGTTTTGGATCGAAACACTGTCGGTAACATCCAACTGCACCACTTCCATATTTTTAGGGTCTGACAATTTAGCCAAAGCCTCCTCTCCTTTTTTCAAATCCCTACTGCCTAAAAATACGGTATGTCCCTGCTCGGCCAACTGTCGGGCAACCTCGTGCCCGATGCCTTTATTTGCTCCTGTTACTAATGCGATCATGAATAGTAAATTATTTGTTTACTCCTTTGTTTGATACCCCCCAGCCATCAGCCCAATAATTGGCACCCGTACCTAAGGAACACATCAGCACATTTTACTGAGCGCCAACAACTTCAGCACCGTTTTCCAATTCCGCGTCGTAGCCCCCACCTTTAGCTTTTTCTCAAAAAAATTATTGGACATTTTAGTTTTGTGATATGCCCCTGCACAATATAAATACACCTCTTGTCCCGCAACATGGAATTGGTCAGGCTCAAAATTATGTACCAATGCTTCTTCTATTTGTGTAGCCGTCGGTACTTCTTTTAGAAAGACCAAATGTAACTGTGCGATTTCGGCATCCTTCACAAATGGATTATGCTCGACAATCCCTTCCATTTCTTGCGAAGTCCGAATTATCACGGGCACATCAAAGCCAAAATGTGCTTTGATCGCCTTCTCCAACTCAATTTCCAATTCAGCATTCGAACGATCCGACTTAAAAAACACATTTCCTGACTGGATATAGGTTTTCACATCTGTCCAACCCAAACCTTCACAAACAGACCGCAGGTCTGCCATCAGAATTTTTCTTTTGCCTCCTACATTGATGCCTCGGAGAATGGCGATTTTTTTGGTCATGACGGATAAAAATTACTTTGTACTCAAGCCCGAATGCTCGAGTTCTTCAACACCAACGATCAAACCATTAGCAATAAAATTATCTCCATCACTTAATTTTGAAATCGTATAGGTTTCCTGTTGCCCCTCCAAATATTTGATCTCTACTAATTTTTGAGTTCCATTTGAAGATATAAACTCATCTCCTATTGCTACCTGATCAATATTTCCAAATCCTTTATATTGTTTGGATTGATTTGGTTTTAGAGACACCCAACCCTTTCCTCGAACTTTGAAAGGGTGATCTTTGGTTGCAGTCACCATTAAACCACTCTCAAACTGATATGTCACCAACCCACAATGTAATGCCTTTTCCAATTGTAAAACCTTAGTCGACTTCAGTTTCCCTTCTTCCGAATCCATATACTGAACCAGATCCCCAACCTTCAAATCCTCAATATTCTTGGTCAAGTGTTCAGCCATTTGAATCTTCGTTCCTTTTGCAAAACAATGAACATCTAAGCCATCAAAATATATCTCAGAAATAGCTACATCATCATATTTCTGCCCTTTATAAACTTCCATGATTTCGAATTTCAGTTTCCAATCAGGCTTCTTTTTTAGTGCCTCCACATCTTCTATACCATTATTCCCTATTGGATCTACGGCGAAGGTCTGTTCTGCTCGAACATCCTGCAAATTCAATATGGCATAAGGTTGATCGTCAAGATAAACTTTCAATTTTTTTACACGAGAATTATTTTCCCATGCCGTCTTACTTTTCACATAACCATTGACAACAATAATTTTATTAACCCTTGGTGATGATGCATCAAAAGTATATTCCAAATATTCTCCAATCCCATAACCATCAACCCCTTCAACCCCTTCAACCCACGCATTTTTATAGTTCAAATCATGTGCATTGGAAGGTGCATAATTAACTTTACCTTGTGATTTTAGAAAGCTTGATCCTGTAACTTCTTTGGGCCCTCCTGAACAATACCAACTGCATCCATCTCCAATTATATCCCAATAATTTTCTTGAGTTTCATTAAAATTTTGATAAAGATCTCGCTCCTGTTCTGACAATTGCTTTTCCTTCACCCCATTTGCTAACTTTTCGCAAATTAGGCTAAAAGTTTTAATGTCTTCCTCAAGTTTCTTCGCTCCTTCTGAACTTATATCAAGGAGCCTTACTTCAACAGGATTCAACACTTGAAACTCTTGTGAAAATGCAGGTATTGATAAAAAGATAAAGGCAAAGACTGAAAACTGTTTCATCATTTAAAAAATTGGTTATTGAAAAATAAAATGCGTCAAGGCATGCCTTGACGCTACATGATCATATTTGAATTAACATCACGTCCCACAAAATGTCTGATAACCTCTATCAATCCCTTCATCCATCATCTCAAACCGAACACCTTCGGGATGCTCTCCATAAGGTTGCGACAAACGCTCCATCAACTCATTGAACGGTTGGATATCGCCTTCCACAGCGGAATTCAATGCATCTTCAACCCAATGATTTCGGGGAATGATGTTCGGATTGTATTTTTTCATCCAAGATTTATCGGGAGAAAGGCGGTTCCAATCCTGCTTCCATTGTTTAAACTCTTCGGCTTGAAATAATGCAGTTTCAAAGCCCCGATCTTCCTGCAATGCTAAGAAGGTTTGGGTATAATCCGGTTTGTACTTTTCCATTAAAGCCAACAGGCGGTCAACCAAAGACTTGTCCTTATCTTCGACTTGCGTCAATCCCAATTTACCGAACATCATTTGAGTCCATTTTTGGGAGAATTTAGCCTTAAAGCCATCAATTACTTTTTGTGCCTTTTTGATGGATTGATCCTCGTCGTTGGCGATCAATGGCAAGAGCGCATTGGCAAAGGCGACGATATTCCACAAAGCAATATTGGGCTGATTTCCATAGGCATATCGGCCCTGCGTATCAATCGAACTAAAGACCGTTTTCGGATCATAGGCATTCATGAAAGCGCATGGTCCATAATCGATCGTTTCGCCCGCAATACTCATATTATCCGTGTTCATCACCCCATGGATGAAGCCCACCCGCATCCAATCGACGATCAAATCAATCTGTCGATCCATCACGGTTTCAAGCAATCCGAGCGTAGGGTTTTCTGCATTTTTCAGGTCGGGATAATGTCGTTCAATGGTATAATCAATCAATGCCTGAAGCTCTTCTAAAGTGCGGACATTTCGGGCATATTCGAAGGTCCCAACCCGCAGATGACTGCCTGCAATTCGGGTTAAAATAGCTCCATCATGATGCTCTCCACGAAACACTTTTTCACCCGTAGCAACCACCGCTAAGCTTCGGGTGGTCGGGATACCCAAATGGTGCATTGCTTCACTGATCAGGTATTCTCTCAACATGGAATAGAGCGTCGCACGACCATCACCCTGTCGGGAATAAGGCGTCCGACCAGCACCTTTCAACTGAATATCCACTCGTTTTTGATCGGGGGTAACCTGCTCCCCTAACAAGATCGCACGGCCATCACCCAACATCGTGAAATGCCCGAATTGATGCCCTGCATAGGCTTGTGCCAAAGGCTGAGCCCCTTCAATGGGTTGATTTCCTGAAAAATATTCCGCTATAGATTCTTGGAAATCAAGACCCAAAGCATGGGCTAATTCTTGATTATAAAGCACTGTTTTGGGGTTGGCAACAGGCACAGGCGATTGAAAGCTATAAAAAGAAGCGGGAAGATTTTTATAGGTATTTTCCAAATGGAATTTATGGTCGGTGGTAGGCATTTTAAGGTTTTGGTTTTATGGTAAAATAAAGATAGGGAAATTATTTCAACCGTTCCCCAATCCTCATGGCAATTGATGTTCCCACAAAAAGATTATAATCCCTGAGATTACCTTCCTTCTCAAAAATCATGTCCATGCTCTGTAACCATCGCCCTTCCAACCGACAGATAATGTGATCGCTCGGCAAATAATCGATATTGAACGATAGCCCTGCGGTCTGAAAGCCATCGGGGGAAATGGAAGAAATAATCACTTCCTTTTCATCATAAAAATACTCGCCACGCACTGCCATCTGCCATTTTTCATGCAGACGATATTGAGCGATCAGCGTCGGCACCCACCAAATGTCATAGTCCTCGCTACCCTTTTCTTTTTGTTGAATACCAATATCAAAGCCAGTAATTAAGGAAAATTTCGACCATTGAAACTGTAAATAAAGGTCGTTAAAATAGCGCATACGTCGTTCGGCATCAGGAAAATCAGAACCGATAAAAGTGCTCCAATTGAGCATCACTTTCTCCGAAAATTGATATTGTACCTGCGTACCAAAAGACGGTAAGGAGTTACCTTCCACCCGAGTGATTCTCTGCCAACCATTGACCACCAATCCCGCCAAAGTCAATCGCTCGGTCGGATTAAAAGTCAGCTTGACACCGGTCAGAAAGTAAGGTGAATTTTCAGCGGACAAAGAGCGTGTCATCGTCGGGTTGTCCATCGCAAAAGGGCTCTCAAAGCCCAAATGCGAAGGCATGATCCCCGCATCCAGCCAAAGGCTGTTATTATTATTCAAAGAAACCCCGACATTTGCTTCAAAGATATTTTTCAGCAAATCCTGCTCTGCCGCATAGTTATCCTGCGGATAGGTTCCCGCCTGAAGTGCCAATTTCGCCCGATACTTTTCATGATCCAAGTCCACACGAATCAGCCCCATATTCACATTGAACTCATTGTGCCGATTGTGATTAAAGAAGAAGGGCTGTCGCACTCCCCCTTCGGGTTCATTGAAATCATAAACATAAAAGCTTTCGGCATAAGCCCCGAGGGTCAGCTGATAGCTTTGAGGTTCATCTTGTGCTTTTGTTTCGAAGAATGAAAAACAAAGAAGCGAAAAGAGCAGAAGGTTTAGGCGTGTTGGGGTCATTGGTATAAAAATAAATAAGACGTCAATCTTATTTATGTGAAATTCATCCCAAGGTTTTGTGCTTCATTTATAAATATCACCCACGTAGCACCAGGCCATGCCCTGGTATTACAATAATGGAAATATCACGGCACACGGAACCGCATCCCCACATAAAATTCCCGTCCACGGGTCGGGCCCCAAACCGAGCTCGTATCGAAATAAGGGCCAAAAGGATCCTGCCAACCCACAATTGGCTGTTTCTGACGAAAATCGAAGATATTCTCGCAACCACCATAAAATTCAAATTCCTTGAAATTGTAGGTGAACTGCATATTCACCGTCGTGAAAGGGTCCGAATAATCAGGGCGCTGAAACTCCACAGGATTACTTTGGGTGTTGGGCAGGCGTTGTCGATCGTACCAATGAATATTCATATCGATATGATATTTTTGGGATAAAGGTTTATATCCGAGCGTGGTAACCGTCTTGTGTTGTGGGTTGAAAGGTAACGCCACTTTTTCGCCTTCAATCTCTCGGTACACATCTAAATAGCGGTAGCCCGTTTTGAACTCAAACTGTTGCCATAGCTTGACGAAAAATTCCAATTGAAATGCATTGCTTACGCTTTTGCCATCAAAGTTTTCAATCCGTGCTTCGGTCGGCGAACTGTCGTAATCGGGAAAGATCTGATTATTGAAATCCGTTCGGTAAAGGTCTGCACTGACAAAGCCCGACGCTTGATCATTCTCGAATTTTTGAGTAAAATTAAGCCCCGTGTTCAATGCCTGTTCAGGTTTTAGCTCCGAAGAGAAGATCACATTTCGGGAGCTTGCCAACAGGTTGATGTTCTCACTAAAAATATTCGCTGTACGCCACCCCGTCCCCACATTCGCGCGGATCACACTGTTTGGTGAAACATCATATTTCAACAGCGTGCGAGGCGTAAACATCCACCCAAATTGATTGTGGTGATCCATCCGAACACCCGCCAGCCAAGTCAATTTTCCATCAAACAGCTTCAGTGTATTTTCGATAAATCCCCCTGCAATATGTTCATCCTTCAGATAATGACCGTCATAGGTTCGATTCAAGGTATTCTCCGTAAAATCAATTTGCTCCGATAAATTCAGATGTCGGTAGCTGAAGCCTGTCTTCAGTGAATGGTCCGCATAATTCAACTCATATTGGACATTACCATAAAAATTCGTCTGTTGCGCATCATATTTTACCGTTCCGAAATAGGCATTCTGATCCTGATGAAAGCTCGACGCCATCAACACAAAATGATGTTGATCATTCAATCGAAAACCTGTTTTTGTCCAAACCTCGGGCTGTTGCATATTCACCAACTGACCATAAACCGCCGTACTTCCCTGATCTGTTTTTTCGTTGAAATTCACCTGACCACCGACCCGCTGTTCGTCCACATAGCGCAGACCTACCCGACTATGCCAACCCCAATCGCGCTCATTGCCATACTGCAAATCATTGGAAATCAAATAGCGACGGATTTTTGGCACATCCAAAAACTGATCCCCATCCCGATCAAAATCATTCGCAGGAAAAACCGCATGAACCGCCGTCAGATTACTCCACTTGCCTTTCTTCAAGCTAAAATGTGTATTCAACTGCTTTTCTGAAAAGCTATTGACGTAGGCATTGAAGAAAAATTTGTCCGCTTCTGAAGGTTTCAGGGTCGCCACATTGATCTGCCCGCTGATGCTTTCAAAACCTTGTAGAACACTGTTCGCTCCCTTGGATATCGAGATATTTTCGACCAACGTCCCAGGAATACTGCTGATGCCATAGGTATAACTCAAACCTTGGATCATCGGTAGCCCATTGACCAACACTTGATTATAAACCCCTGAAAGTCCTAAAATACGCAACTCCTTGGCATTGGTCACCACATTGGTCGTTTGGGGCTGAATGGCGATCTGCGTCTCGAAGCAACCCGCCAGATCACAACAAGCCGATTTGCCCAACTCTGTTCGGGTGATCTGTTGCGTTTTGATCGGCGTAAGGTTGGACATGATTACCCCATCTCGCTGATCAGAAACCACTACTTCGTCCAAAACCTTGGAGGCTTGCAGTTCAAAATTTACCGATTTTTGATTATTGATCGTAATCGTATCAGCGAAATAGCCCATATATGTAGCCACCAGCTTTTGATGCGATGGGTCGATCGATTTTATCGAAAATTGACCATGTTCATCGGTCATGGTGCCCGTGGTGGTATTGAGCCAAAATACGCTCGCCCCCACCAATGGCTGTTGATTTTTATCAGTTACCGTCCCCTCGATGGCCTGCGCAAACAAAACATAAGGGCACAACAAACTGACAATGAATAAGAATTTTTTCATTGTTGAAAAGATTGGAAAGCAAGGAGAATATTTTGTCCACAGATTACACAGATTTCCACAGATTACTTTTTAATACCATGGAGATGCATCTTATTACTTAAAGGCTGTTATGTGACTCGAGATTATTTTGAACGCTGTACGGATGCACCTATGTGTGTATCCAAAACACCCTTTCAGACTAAATTCTAAGGTAGACACATAGGTCTACCACTACAGTGTCCAAATAAAATTCGTGAATATACATCAATTTACATACTATAAACCTATTGATACCAACTCCCCCTGCTTAAAATAAATTTATTGCTTAACCTTATAAGGGCGATCGTTTGGATTTTTACAACCACTGGTGTTCTGAATGACCGCATTGATTTGTTTTTCGCTCACTACCGCAGGATCAAAAGTGATTTCAAAAGTAGAAGTAGGACCCGATTTTACGGCTTTGCAAGAGCTCACCCCTTCCAATCCTTCCACATTATTGGCGATCGTTTTCAGATCTGAGGAACAGGTAACACCCTTTACTTTGGTCTTAATGGTTTTAGTGCTCTCGGCTACTTTTTCGATAAGGTTGGTAGAGGAGGCAAAGGTATTCGCAGGAAAAGCGAACAATAGGGCGATGATGCAAATATTGAAATATTTCATTTTTTCTGATTTTTGTTGGTTGATCGTTTCGTTGGCTGAATGCCGAAACGGTTAGAATTGCCCATAAATTATTGAATGTACATCTCGGTACGGACGTTGCATGCAACGTCCCTACAATAGCATTTTGGACACACAAGATATTCGTGCTGAGGCGAAATCAACCAAGCTTGGGCGGTTGCCAAAAATCAGGAAAAAATTGAGAAAAAAGAGTGGGAACCAATCCCTTCAATTCATCAGTAGGCATCAAAAGTTCTTCAAACCGAAAAATCGAAAGTTCTGAAAAAAAGAACGGGCAACAGGAACAGCATACATGGAAAGGGTTGCAAACACCTGGGCTTTCCTCTTGATGATGATCCGTTGAATGGTTATCAGATCCTGTTTGACATTCACTTACGCCCCCACAGCATTCCACCTGCACATCTGATGCAGAATTTTCGGCATAGGCCATTGGGTTTCCCGAAAGAAACAAAGTCGTGAGGGTCAATATGTAAATGAGGATCTTCATTTGCTAATGCAAATTTAATGAAGATGTTGGGATTATTGCAAGGAGAAGTGGTTTTTAGATGCGAAAAAGTCCCAAGCGGAGTGGTTGAAAATCCATATTCCCTACTTTAATTGAATATGGATATGGTCATCATGTCGGACCGCACGGCACCCTTGAAAACGTAACCTGTTATCCTTCATCCCCATTCTGTCTCGCAAATGTCGTTCAATAAAAACTTTTCCTGTGACTTTTTCTTGCAAGATAGCGGTAAGTAAAACCTTGGTCCCTTCATTTGAATAAATCAGGTCATCGTTGGGCACACCAAAAGTCAGATATTTTGGGTAATCATATTGCCAATACCCTTGACTCAAACACGTCTCTGTTTGATCAAATTCCTCACTACTTGGATGCTCAAAAACGCCATAACCCGAACGACTCGGCTTTTTGTTAGATAATTTCCCGTCAGCTCCTGTATAAATAAAGCTCAGGTCGATTTTCTTTCCATCGTTATGACTCAAATGTGGTAATAAAGGAAAGCCATCGATAAAAGGGAAATTGGCATCAAGATACCGAAGTTCAATCCTATCAGGAAGATTTAAAGCTACGGACGATAATAGATCGTTGAGCTCGGGTCGAACATAATTACGATTTAATAAAACAGTCAAATAGGAAGTTGGCTTCACCTTATCATTATTGACCACTTGCACTCTTCCAAACAGTGGAGCCACTAAGGGCACCACACCAAAAGATAAAAAGGTATAACTGAAAAGAAATAAAAGAATCCCTTTTGACCTAAAAACCGAAATTTTTGAAAGTAACCTTGCTAACAAGAAAGCGACCCCACCTATTTGAGTAGTAACGGTCAGCACCGCAAAAAAAATGATACCAAAAAGTTTTTTGAACATAGGTTGAAATGAGATCAAGGTTAATAGACTACCTGTTTTCTAAAATAATTATGAGCTCTTATTTCTAAAAATAGACAATTTAAATCGTCAATCCATAATTGAGCAAAAAAAGAGGCCATCCACCGACAGCCTCTTCTTTCACAACGCCTTTATTTCTTATTTCAAAACACCCTCTTCTTCCGCAACGGCTTCAGGCTGTTTAAATTCTTTGAAACAAGCAAATCCAATCAACAACACTGTCAAGATCGAGCAAACCAAACCGATAGGCTCACCGATGGCGTAGCTTGGTGGATTGAAGGTAAACTTGATCGTGTGTTTCCCTTCAGGGATCATCATTCCGCGCAACACGTAGTTGGTGCGGAAGTGTGGTGCTTCCTGCCCGTCGATGGTTGCAGACCATCCCGGCTGATAGTACATTTCACTAAATACCGCCAAGGCTTCCGCATTGCTATTTGACTCGTAAGTCATGTGCATTGGGTGGTATTCGGTCAGCTTGATGCTCGATGCAGGATCAAATTTATAATCGGTTTTCACCACATCAGCAAAGCGTTGATCGACGATGGCTTCTTGTTTTGGATTGATATTATCCAGTGCTTTCATCTCGGCATCGGCATTGGCAACGATCTTAACGGTCGGCACAAACCAGGCATGTCCACAAGCCTGAGGGTTTACCTGCACTTGTGGCTGTTTGGTTTTCTGATCAGGAACGATGAAATATTTGGTGTTGAGCATGTTCAAAACGCCCATATTATTTTTGGCAATTTGTCCTTCGATCAGTTCCTGATAACGTCCGAGTTTGATCGCGCTATATCCGCCAATAGATTTATGGTGATAGGATGTTACACCATCGTTGAATGTGTTGGTCGCCAAATTGAACACCCTGAAATCAGGATCTTTGTCGGTATTGATCTGCTGATCAATTGGCGTTGGCGCAAACAACTGACGCGTATAAGCCTCCACATCTTTGAAATCATCAGCATTCAAATAGCGTAAGCCCACGCCAACCAAATCAAACAACATCAGCACACATAAACCGCCTGTAACGATTTTAACAGACAATTTCTCTACGGCCAGAGCCCACAGGCCTGCACCTGTCAAAAGAATTAAAATCAAGGAACGGAAAGCATCGCCACGTAACAAAGACGCGCGATCATCCTGAATGGCGGTGATCAACCAGGCAGGCAAGCCCATTGAACCATCTTTCGGCCCACGGAACGACATCATAGCACTGGCCACAATCGCCAACAGGCACAATCCACCTACGACGATGGTCGTATTTTTCAACCCTTTGATGAAATCAGTTTTGGAGATCTGACCGTCCAAAAAGCGTTGGATGGCCAAAACACCCAAGAAAGGGAAGATCAACTGTGCGATCGAAAGAATCATGGTGACCGATCGGAATTTGTTGTAAAGCGGCACAACATAAAAGAAGAAGTCGCTTAACAAAGGGAAGTTTTTACCCATCGACAGGAAGAACGACAGCAAAGCCAACACCACGGCCCACCATTTTAAAGATCCTTTGATGGTGAATAATCCCAACACAAAAAGGAACACCACAATCGCCCCGAAGTAAACAGGACCTGCCGTAAATGGCTGATCGCCCCAATACATCGGCAAGGCGTTCACAAACTGATCGGCCTGCGCACGTGGCACCTGATTTTTGATCAGTGTCTGATAGGTTTCAGAATCTTTGGATAACGATTCATGTGAACTTCCGCCATAGAAATAAGGGACCAAAGTGGTGATCGGCTCGATCACGCCGTTGCTCCATGCGAACACATAATCCTTGTCCAGCCCACCGCCTTCGTGTTGTTTGGCGGTCAATTCGGATGTTCCACGAGTTGTCGATGGTGCCAAATTCGCTGTGGACCACAAGCGAACCACATTGGAGCCAATCGCCAACATCGCTGCCACAACCAAGAAAACGGAAGGCTTGATGAAAGCAGCCCATTGCTTGCTACGAATCGCTTTAACCAACTCCACAATACCAATCCCGAGGATCATGTACAGCAAATAATAGTTGATCTGAATATGTCCGTAGTAAACCTGCATTCCCAAAAAGAAGGCCGTCATGGCCGCACCCGACCAGTATTTACCACGATAGGTCATGAATACCCCTGCCAAAACAGGCGCCATATAAACCATGTCATAAACCTTATTTATATGCCCCGCCTCAAGGCTAATCAGGCTAAAGGTGGAAAAAGCATAGGCAGCAGCACCTGCAAAAGACAGCCAGGGGTTCACGCCAAAACTGACCAGCAGGATATAAAAACCCACAAAACCCAGAAACACCAAAAGCGCCGAATCTGGAAAAAGGGCCTTTATGCCCACATGCACTTTCTGAAAGAGGTTCTGCTCCGAGCTCATGAAGTTGGGCATACCACCGAAAGAACTGTTAGTCCACAGGATTTCCTCCCCATTTTTACTGTACAGTTCAGACTCATGGGCGGCCCCTTTGAACTGTATCACATCGGATTGTAAAAGTTCTTTTCCACTGAGCGTTGGCCCGAAGTAGATTAAGGTAATGATCAAAAATGCCCCCACCGATAGCAGGTGTGGCCAAAGCTTATTCCAATTCATCGAAAAATGGTCAATTGTTAAAGTTATATTTTTTCCTCCGTCAAGAAGTCGGTTTTTCAATCAGCTAAGATAAAGACCTTCCCACGAAAAGCGGAATAGATCATCAATTTATTCCGCAAACTACCTTATAATATCATAGAATCAGTTTCAATGACTGACAAAAATCAGCTAAAGAGCCAAATTTTTTAACTTAACTTTGATATCGGTTTAATACCATGAACTTATATAGACATCATCCCATTTTTAGTTATTGCTTAGTAAATAATATCCCATGAAAAAAATAGCAGTTCTTACCTCAGGAGGAGATGCGCCAGGCATGAATGCGGCGCTAAGGGCGGTAGTGCGTGCAGCCACTTACTACGGTATGGAGGTCTATGGCGTGAAGCGAGGCTTTGACGGACTCATTCAGGGTGATATATATAAAATGAAGTCCTACTCGGTGAGTAATATTATCTCTTTGGGGGGCACCATCCTGAAAACTGCCCGAAGTGTGGAATTCCACTCCAAAGAAGGGCGCGACAAAGCTTTTGAACACCTGCGAAGCAGGGATATCGAAGGGCTTGTGGTGATTGGTGGCGACGGCACCATGAATGCCTGCTTGCGCTTTTCCGAAGCCTACAGTTTTCCAGTGGTGGGGATTCCGGGCACCATTAACAACGACCTTTATGGCACAGATTTCACGATTGGTTTCGATACGGCAGTCAACACAGCCCTGGATGCTATCGATAAAATCCGTGACACCGCCAACTCCCATGACCGCATTTTCTTTGTGGAAGTGATGGGGCGCGATGCAGGATACATTGCGATTCAGACGGGAATCGGTGGCGGGGCTGAATTGGTGATGGTCCCTGAAACAGAAACCTCGATTCAGGATGTCATCTCTACCCTTCAAGCAGGTTGGGACCGTTCAAAAAGCGCCTCTATTGTGGTTACCGCAGAGGGCAATGCCGAAGGCTCAGCACTGGATATTGCGCAGAAGGTAAAGGAGCACATCAACAATAAAGACATCAAAATCACGACCCTGGGGCATATTCAGCGTGGCGGAGCACCTTCAGCTTTCGATAGAATATTGTCCTCGCGTCTTGGGCTCGCTGCTGTGGAAGCGTTGAGGAATGGCAATCATGGTAAAATGGTTGGCATTATCAAAGATGAGATCAGCTATACCGATTTTAAAACCGCCATTGAAACACCAAAGCCCCTGAACGAGGAATTGGTACGGTTGGTGGAGATTTTGAATAGTTAGCCCATTATCCTGCCCACAGGCTAAGTGATTTAATAAGAAATCTACTAAAGTAAAGAAACTCCCGAGGGGATGAAATAACTTAGCCCGGCGCTGTTGCCTAACCATAAATTGATTTTGTCCCACGAAATTTTATTTCGTCACTGTATGGGCTGACCTGTGTGTCTGCCCGAATCATCATAAATTTTGTGTGGTTTGGATACACACATAGGTGCATCCGCAATGTCATTAAGTTAAGGATTTTGGGCTGACTCAGGTGTAAATTTGAAATGCATGTAAAGGCATAATTCATTATGTCTCACGTAACCATTTGAATTAATCCAAGAAAAATCAGCGTTGTGTTAGACGTTAAAAATAACGTCTCTACGGGGTAAGGTGCTTAACTTAATGACATTGGGTGCATCCGTACAGTTATCAGAATAATCTTTTGTGCCAAATTCAAAGAATTTCGTTATGCAACAGCCGCTATTCCTTGACATCACCTTTCAGGTGCTCCCGAATCAGAGCAACGATTCCCGCTTCATCCTCAGGATGAAACCAATGAAACTCCTCATCCTTCTTAAAATAAGTCAGTTGGCGTTTAGCATATCGTCGGGTGTTTCGCTTTAAAAGGCGTATAGCCTCTTCCCGATCATATTGCCCATCCATATAATCAAAAACCTCTTTATACCCTACCGTCTGCAGTGCATTCACCTCCCGATAGGGCAACAAACGCTCCACCTCCTCAAACAGGCCTTGTTCAATCATGATGTCCACACGGCGATTGATTCGGTCGTATAATTCCTCACGCTCCCGTTCCAAACCGATTTTCAGCATTTTAAAAGGACGGGCATCCAGCTTGTTTTTTCTGTAAAAAGACATCGGCTGACCGCTTACCCGAAAAACTTCCACGGCACGCATCACGCGCTGTGGGTTTTGCAAGTCCACTTCATCAGCATAGGCAGGATCATTGGCCCGCAGTTCTTTGACCAAAAACTCCAGTCCCTTTTCTTCATAATCGGCAATCACCTGCGCACGAACAGCTTCAGGCGTTTTGGGCATATCATCAAAACCTTCCACTAAGCCCTTGATATAAAGCGTGCTTCCGCCCGTGGCAATTACGGTATCATGAGTGGCAAATAAAGTTTTCGCCTTGGCCAGGGCATCGAGCTCAAAACGCCCAGCACTGTAAGGGGTATCCACCGACATATGATCGACAAAATGATGTACCACACCATCCATCTCCTCCACGGTAGGCTTTGCGGTTCCTATTGCCATTTCCTTAAAAAACTGTCGTGAATCAGCACTGATGATCTCCGTACCGAATAGCTGCGCTAAAGTAACACAAAGCGCCGTTTTCCCAACAGCTGTTGGCCCAACAATGACCACCAATAATTTATCTTCCATTAATTCCTTCGCCATATAAGCTGCAAGTTCGTGATTCTTGACCGATATTTCAACGCCCATCACTAAAAGGAGATAATCGGCCTGATAGTTTTCAGATTCATTTCGAGAGTGCTAATTTTTTTCTAATTTACCCTTCAATTCCATTGAAAAAACCCATCATGCTATGATTGGAGACCATAAATCCCTGTCCCATAAATCAAAGGACGAGCTTATTGAAGAGTTGGTAAGGCTGAAAGAAAGCGGCAACTCGCAAATTCAGTTGCTGGTGCAGGAAGCCAGCACCGCTGCCATTGTAGTTAATACCAGCGGGGAGATCAAGGCTTCCAATGATGCCTGCCTTGCCCTGTTTGACGTCAATGAAAAAAGTGAAATTGAGCAAAGTGAGCTCTTCACCAAAATCGTCAACTACAAACAGAAACAGCAAAACATCCTCAAGCACAGCCTCGCTTATTCAGGAGGAATTACCGTGGCCATCCCCCACCATGACGGCAAAGATTTATGCTCCATCCTGGTGTCCTTGTCCACCATTAATTTCGGGGTGGCGCAGTGGATTTTTGTAAAACTGACCAAGGAGAACAACCAGCCCAACCTCGACCTTCCGAGTTCGGCGGTGATGACCCGAAAAACCAACGACTACGACAACGTTTACAGCTTTGATGAGGAGTGGCAAAACTTCTCGGGAATTCCGAGCGATCAGCTGATAAAAGAATGGGTGGACCTGATTCATCCCGATGATTTTCTCGAGGTACGCTCTAAGATGAAGCAAGCCCTCAGCAATAGAAAAAATTATCGCCTGGATTACCGCCTGAAAAATAAATGGGGAAAATATATTATGGTCCAGGAAACGGGAATTCCCCGCTACCCTGAGGACGATGTTTTCTCTGGGTTCATCATCGCGACCATCCCCCGCGAGATCAGTTCAAGCTCAGTATTATCAAGCACCGTAGGGGCACTTGGCCCGATGATCGTCAATGTTACCCCCGACGGGTTCATCCTGAGTTGCAACCATACTTTTGCCAATGCTTTCCAATTAAATGCACAACAGCTTTTCGGCCGAAAACTCAACCAGTTCATCGTGCCGAAAAATATGGATCCCAAAACAACTTTCAGGAAACAGTATTACCCTGAAAGCCTCCATGAATTTGACCCTATCCATTGCAAGGCCGTCGAGAGCCAGTTTTCACACATTGAGCTCGACTTTTTCCGTGTGCCTGGCAAGATCAACAGCCGCACTAATTTAATCACCCTCGTTTCCACTTCCATCCAACAAAAGGAGGAAAGCCCGAGAAAAACCAAACAGACCCTGCGTTATCATGTGCTCGATGACCTCGACGAGATGATCGGCTTTCTGGATCTCAACGGAAACTTCGAGTATGTAAACATCTCCCTTGCCCGCTCCCTCGCCAGGCCGCAGCACAAGGTAAGGGGAATTTCACTGATGAGCATTGTCGGGCAACAAGCACCAGAGTTGCGCAAAAAACTCGAGCAGCTCATTTTGAAAGGAGATAAGGATTTCACCATCTCCCTTGAGATACAGACCAGTGGAAAAAATCACGAAATTTTCCACTGCACCTTTTCTTTGCTGAAAGATCAGGAGGGACCTTATAGTATTAAATTGGCCGTGCGCCCATTGGAAGCATCCTACCTGCTCAACCGTGCGCAGGAAATCTTTCAGCGCCTGCCTATCTGGATGCGTAATATCGACCAGGACAGCAAATGGTTCCCTTCCATTGCGGTAAACATGCGGTCCCTAATCCTTTTTGATTACGCTTGCCTTCAGCTGATCACCACCGAAAATCAGCCTGGGGCGCTCTTCGAATGGCAAGCACGGGCAGATTTCGAAGACATTAACCTGCCCGAAACCCTCATCAAGGGAATCATGCCCAACACGCACCCTTCATTTTTGGAGGAGGAACGTTTTAAGCATTTGGATTTCGGGGGTACCGTACCAAAGCACATCGTTCACCTACCGCTGCAATGGTCAGGAGAAACGATCGGTCACCTGTTGCTCATCAACCGCTTTGAATCCACCAAATACAGCTTGAAGGATTTGCTGGTCCTGGAAATTATTGCCCCAGCGATTGCACAAGCGATTACCGACAAGGAGAAAGAGCTGCCGTATAGCGCCAAACTCACCGCCCACCGGCCGCCTGTACTTTCTGCCATTCTGGATATGGAGGCCAATATTATCGAAGCCTCTGACAAGTACACTGAATTTTGGCAGGAACACCAGAAAACTACCCACACGGGACAAAGTTGCCCAGAAAAAAATCAGTTACTGATAGATGGTGACTGGCAGAAAATCTGGGGAAAAGTGTGTAAGGGGGAGGCTCAAACCGCAGAGTTTTTCCAGGTACAGCCCAATAAGAACAAGACCCAGTTTATGGTCATGACCTTCATTCCGCGCAAAAACCAGCAGCAGGTGGAGCTTATTTTGCAGGACTATACCGATCAGAAAAAAGAACAGCTGAGCCTGACACTCAATGAGCGCAAATACCGAAAAATATTCGAACGATCGCCCGATGTATATTTCAGGTGCAACCTCAGGGGCAAGGTGACCATGGTTTCCCCGAGTGCGCTCGAAGTAATGGGCTACACCCCTGCCGACCTGATAGGGAAAAATGTTGGTGACTTTTACCTCTACAAAGGTACTGCCCGCCATTTTGAAGAAAGCCTGCTACGCCAGAAACAGATTGCCAATGAGCCTGTTTTTGTTATTCAGAAATCTGGACGGCCAATTTATTGCTTTCTCCACCTGAGGTATATTAAAAATGAAAATGGCCCGCTGGAACTCGAAGGTTACCTTAGGGATATGAGTGAGCTCAACAAAACACAGGAAAAACTGCGCAATACCATCAAGGCCAAAGACAACTTCCTTTCCAATATGAGCCATGAAATTCGGACGCCGATGAACGGTATTATTGGGATGGTGGACCTGATCGAGGACACCCACCTGACCGAGGAACAGTCCGAATACGTGGATGCCCTGCGCAAGTCCTCACAAACGCTGATGGAAATCCTTAATGACATTCTCGACCTGTCTAAAATTCAGTCAGGAAGAATGGAGCTTCGCCCTGCGCCAAAAAACATCCGCGAAACGATCACCAAACTGTTCAACCTCTTCAGCCCTCAGGCAGAAAACAAGGGCGTGGATTTTGAATATATCATCGACGAAAATGTTCCTGAACACTTACTGATCGACGAAACGAGGCTATTGCAGATCCTTTCCAACCTGACCGCCAATGCCCTCAAATTCACCGAAGCCAAAGGGTTCATTAATATCTATTTAAAGGTCGAAGAGCAGAAAGCGCAGGTTTACAAGTTACGCATCGAAGTGAAGGATTCCGGAATTGGCATTGACCCCGCCTACCACAACAGCCTCTTTCAGGCTTTTGAACAAGGCGACCACAGCACCACGAAAACATTCTCTGGTGCAGGCCTGGGGCTCACCATTTGCCGAAAATTATGCAGGCTTATGAATGGGGAAATCAATGTAAACTCCATGCTGGGGCTGGGCAGTACGTTCTGGTTCACCTTTGAGGCGGGCATCCCTCAGCAGGAACACGAACCGCTGATCAGGAACCTGAAAAAAGAACTGGTAACAGACTCCCTGAGCAACATCGCTTTTACGCCATCGGTTTTATTGGTGGACGATAATTTTATCAATAGAAAGGTTGCTTCGGAAATATTACTGAAAGCAGGTTGCAAAGTGATGACGGCTGAAAGCGGACAAGAAGCCATCGAAAAGGTACAGCAAAATAGCTTTGATTTGGTGTTTATGGACATCCAGATGCCACAGATGGACGGGGTACAAACCACCAAAAACATCAAGGCCCTTGGACTGAAAAATTGTCCGCCGATCATTGCCATGACCGCCTACGCCCTCGAAAATGACCGGCAGCGGTTCATCAAGGAAGGGCTCGACGATTACCTGGCCAAACCGATACGCGCACAGGAAATTATTCAGAAAGTGAAAGAATATGCCCCTGCCTTATCAGAAAAAAAGACCATTGAGCCAAAAATAATCGAAGAAAAGAGCAGTGCTTTAAACAAAGCGATCGTAGATCAGCTTTATGATATTGGCGGATATGAATTGATTGCGGAAGTATATGAAAATTTCGATTTGGAAACAAAGGAGTTATTATCTGAAGCAACTATTTTTGCACAAAATCAAGAATATAAAAATATTTTAGGTAATTTGCATACCCTTAAAGGAAATGCCGCCACTTTAGGGGTCGATCAGCTTGCTGAGAAAGTGAAAAATACAGAACAAACACTAAAAAAATCACCATATTCGAAACTAAATCAAGATTTGGAGGAAATAGGCAAACTATTTGATAGGTTTAGTAGTGAATATAAGAGTTTCTTAGATACTTATAAAAATCAATAAAAATGGCCGATAAAAAGAAGGTGTTAATTGCTGAAGACAGTTCAGTAATACAAACTCTAACAAAAAAAATCCTACTTATCCAAAACTACGACATTGACTCTGCAAAAAACGGCAAGCAAGTTATGGATAAGGTCGCTAAGAAAGATTATGATGTGATATTGATGGATATCAATATGCCACAAATGGATGGTATGCAATGCGCCAAGGCTATCCGTGACCAAGGTAATCAAGTGCCGATTGTTGCGATTACAGGAAATGCACGAAATTATACAATGGAGGATTTTAAATCCGTAGGTATTAATGACTTTTTACCTAAGCCGTTAGATTTTGACGCTTTGGTTGAAACCGTTAAGAAATACACCCTTGGGAATAAATAAGCAAACTATACGCTCAGAAAGGCAATGCAGGTAAAGCATTGCCTTTTTTTTTGCTTAAAAACTCCTTATTTTTCGCCTTTATCAATCCCCCCAGCTATTGCATGACTGTTAGATATACCAAAAACTTCCTTTCGCAACTCGAGGACATCTTTGCGGAATCAGCCTACACCTTAAGGTTTGAAAAAGGGCAGTTTAAATCCGGCTGGTGCTTGCTCCATCAAAAAGGCGTTGTTATCGTAAACAAATTCTACCCACTCGAAGGGCGCATCAACTGCCTGTTACAGATCTTGCGCGAGCTCCCGATTGATCAACAGGAGCTCTCCCCGGCGAGCAGGCAATTATTTCAAAACATACTGGCACAGCCGGTGTAACTTCAATCCATATGAAAATCACCTTTTTAGGCACAGGCACCTCCCAGGGAGTACCGATCATCAATTGCGACTGTCAGGTATGCTCCTCCCTCGATTTCCGTGACAAACGACTGCGATGTTCCGTTCATATCGAAACTGAAGACACCCATATTATTATCGACACCGGGCCCGACTTCCGCCAGCAAGTGCTCCGCGAACGTATCCCCGACCTCGACGCTGTACTGCTTACCCACGAACATAAAGACCATATTGCTGGCCTTGACGACATCCGCGGCTATAATTTTTCATTGAATAAAAGCATTGATGTATTCGGCAGGGACCAGGTGATTGAACGCCTGAAAATTGAGTTCCCCTATGCATTTGAAGGGAATTATGTCGGTAAGCCCAAAATCAATACGCACACCCTCAACGGCAAACCTTTCCATATTGGCAATACCAAAGTGATTCCCATCGATGGGCTGCATGGGGAAATGCCTTGTTTTGGGTTCAGGATCAACGATTTCACCTACATCACCGACATGAACCAGTTACCAGAAACGGAATGGCCGAAAATCGCTGGCAGTAAAATACTGGTGCTGAATGCACTTCACCACCAGCCACACTACTCGCATTTCACGCTGAAAGAAGCACTGGAACTGGCGAAGAACCTGGGCATCAAAGAAACATACTTTACCCATATGAGTCACCATATGGGTTTGCACAGCAGTGTGAACGCTGGCCTCCCAATGGGCGTCAATTTAGCCTACGATGGGCTGAAGCTCCATTTATAACCTTTAAAATCAAGTATTTTGCATAATAATTATTACTTCATTCACCGGCTCTCTCAGCACCTTGACCAACTACTCAAAGGATGGAAAATTGGCGCTTGTTTCAGTCAGGCCAAAGATGAGCTGATCATTGGCTTTTTTAATAACACGCTGGAAATTTACTGCAGGGCCAACCTGGCACCTGAGGTATCCACCCTTTCCTTTCCGCAGGATTATGCACGCTCCAAAAAAAATACAGTCACCCTATTCCAGGAAATTCTCGACCACGAAATTCAGCAGGTAGAATGCCTGGACAATGAACGTTCGTTCATCATTAAGCTGGAGCAGGATTATAAGCTGCTGTTCAAGCTTCATGGGTCGCAGGCCAACATTCTGCTTTTTCAAAATGGTGAACGCGTCGCCATTTTCAGAAATAATATTTCCAAAGATCAGGAGCTGACCATCAATGATCTCCGCAGACCGATCGACCAGTCTTTCGAGCGCTTCAAAGAGGTGGAAGGTGATTACTTCAAGCTCTTCCCCACCTTTGGAAAGTACGTTAAAAAATGGCTGATCCGCGAAAATTACGAAGCACTGAACATTGAGCAGCAATGGAAGTTAATTCAGATCGTCATCGAGCAACTCGAAAATGGTGATTTCTTTGTCAGAAGTGTGGACAACAAAGCACAGTTCGTCCTTTTTGACACCGAGGAAGGAGACCTCATTTACCAGGGCAAAGACCCTATCGAGGCCATCAATGCCTACTATCTACAGTTCAGTAAAACCCACTGGCTGGAACGAGAACGAGGACAGAACCTCAAAAAGATAAAGCAGGACATTGACAAAGGCTATGCCTACCTTGCCAATAATGAGGATAAGCTTGAAGGGCTCAAAAATGGGATCAGCTATCAGCATATCGGTGATATATTAATGGCCAACCTGCACGCTATTGAAGCGCGAAGCACACAGGTAACACTGCACAACTTTTACACGGACGAACCCCTGAAGATTAAGCTGAAGAAAGATCTGAGCCCACAGCATAACGCGGAGCAATATTATAGAAAGGCGAAAAACCAGCGCCTGGAGATCGAAAATATCGAGCAAAATATCCAGCGAAAAATGGAAGAGCTTGAAAACCTCGAACTGGCGCAATTATCTATTCAGGGAGCGGAAAGCATTAAGGAAATCCGGAAAATTCTGAAAGATCATCAGTTGCAAAACAACGCTCAGAAACAAAATAAAAAACAGGTGATCCTGCCTTACAACACTTTTGAGTTCCACGGCTTTGATATTTGGATAGGGAAAAACCCCAAAGCAAACGACAGGCTGATCAGTCAGTATGCTTACAAAGAAGACCTTTGGTTGCATGCCAAGGATGTTCCCGGCTCTCATATCCTGATCAAGCAAAAATCCGGGCAACCTTTCCCTACGGATGTGATCGAAAAAGCAGCCTCCTGGGCGGCATATTATTCCAAAAGGAAAACCGACAGCCTTTGCCCTGTATCGGTTACGCCACGAAAATATATCCGAAAAACCAAGGACCTTGAAGCTGGAAAAGTGATCATTGACCGCGAAGAGGTGATTTTGGTGGAGCCACAAAAGCCCTGATTTAAGCTAAGAATGGTGGCTTAGGCTGGTCGTAGCTAATTCTAATGCTGGTCGTAGAACACTTTCTGCGATCAGCCTATAATAACCTATCGCGAGAGTCCCTCTCGTGATAGCCCCACCTTAAAGCATAATGCATCATGTCTCACGCCTCGTTTATTCCCACGGGTTGCATCCGAGGCTATTGAAAATGTTCCTTCGGCACACTTTTATGGTCGTAGAACACTTTCTACGATCAGCCTATAATAACCTATCGCGAGAGTCCCTCTCGTGATAGCCAATTCCAATAATACCCGACGGGTTACCTACCATAAGCGATTGAAAACATCTTGAATTGCTTGTGCTATTGATTAAAACTCATCTGAAAATTTTATCTCGAAGTCTAATTCTTCAAAATAAAACACTTGCATACCTGAATCATCTATGGCTTTTTTAAATTTATCTGAAACAATAAATCCTTTATTAATCTTTAGAAAATGAAAACCCCGCTTATGTGGTTTTAGCACAAACTCTTTGTATTTGGCCTCATTCTTATCAAGTTTGTAAAACCCATATTTTTTTGCTTCATAATAACTCGCAAAATGGAATACATCGGTTATATCTGATTCAGGAAAATGATAAGTACATTTTTCTAAATCTACATACACCTCTTCTTTCTCAACCAAATATTGCCAGACCCAAATATCATCTCTAAACTCATCACGCACTTTGACCCTTGAAGGGTAAAACCTATAATTTCCCTGATTAAATGGTGCTATGGTTTCTTTAAATCGATTACTCACCGGAAAAAATCTACCACCACGAGGATGGTTACCAATCCAGTCCATAATATCAAGAAAGACCATTTCATGATCAGGATCGGCATCAATATCAACTTCGTCATCCTCAAAATCCTCCTTTTGAACCAAGGCTAATAAATAATCAAAATAAGTGCCTTCAGGGTGAAATACACCTTGATCTCTATCCCAGTCCCATAATATTTTGAGCTTATCCTCTTTACTCATTTGAAGTGTTTTAGCACTTAAACGTGCTATTTGGGTTATATCACATTCAGCTATTTGATGGATCCTTGTTTTATAATATTTCATCTTTTAAATCATTTATGGTTCCCTGGGCATCAGAGGAAGTAAAAAACTCAATTCACCTACATCTTATCTCCCATTTCCCGAAGGCTGTTCACTCATAAAAACAATTCCTTACCTGTTTACTCATGGTATGGCGCTCCTGCGAAAATAACGATTGCTGTAGCTACGTCCTTAGCCGAATAACATATAAAATTATCATTTTCAGACTAAACCCCAATAAATCATAATCATAATCAAGAAAAATATGGGACGATTTTAAGTGAGAATAAATGGGGGCATTGCAAAAACAATCATTGGTGAGCAATAAGAGCGGGAGGATCGTTGAATGCCCTTAATCGTTAGAAAAGCTATGGATTAGATGGATTAGGTGATACCTAATAAATTATGCCTTTAGGGGTTAGGATTTAGCCATCAAAAGAGAAACTCTCGCGATAGGGTATTGATATCCGATTTGTGATGTTCGATTTGCGATGTTCGAAGGGCTCAACCTATTTCAATGGGTTTTTCAATGTTAGGTTAAGGTTTCAACCTTGATGAAACAATGGATGGGTCGTAGGTCGGATTCTACGACCAAAAGAGGAAAATCCTTGTCCATAAACAACAACCCATCAAAAAATCAAATTTTCTTTGGTAGCGATACGCTCCACATCAAACACTTTAAAGTAGTTCACGATCGTCAATTGCTTCAATCCATTGCGCAACCGCTCGAAATAATCCTGATGCATCTCTCCTTGCACATAGAGCAAAAAATCGAACTCTTTCAGTTCTGGGATCAAATAGTGAATTTCATCTTTGGGGTTTACAACGGCCCTATTCTCAATAAGCCGAAAATTCCCATAAGGCGCTTCATACTGATAGTATGATATCTTGATCGCCGCCCGGTTAAAAGGATGGATTTCACACTCTGCCTGCTTGGCAAAGTCTATGCGCATGGCTTGGTTCAGGTACCAAACCAACTTATAGGCCCGCATCGGGGCAACAATCCCCATCAACTGAAAATCGTAATTATTTTCGACCAGTAGTCTTCTCTTTTTCAATTCAATTTTAATTCAGCGGCGAAAAATCCCTTTATTTATCGCAAAAATAGAAATTTTTTTTTCACAAATACCGGAATTAGCCCTTTTAAGAGGTGATTTATTGATAATAATTGAAAAAAAATCGGTGGCTCCTCATTTTTTTTCGGAAACTAAAAACATCTATATTCCTTCAAAAATAATCACAACGAATTCATTTACAGCCCATTGAAGCCGCAAACAACCTACACCCCCACAAATATCTGCTACCCTTATAACAAATATTCTTATAATAAATCGTTTGACATTAAGTGCCGAATTGTATTTCTTTGCACCGTAGTTAAATAACAAAAATTTTATAACAATGTCTGAAATCGCAGAGAAAGTAAAAGCGATCATCGTAGAGAAACTCGGTGTGGAAGAATCAGAAGTAACTTTGGAAGCAAGCTTCACAAACGACTTAGGTGCTGATTCATTGGATACTGTAGAATTGATCATGGAATTCGAAAAAGAATTCAATGTATCTATTCCAGATGATCAAGCTGAAA
Organism: uncultured Persicobacter sp.; assembly: GCA_947498325.1. GTDB lineage: Bacteria > Bacteroidota > Bacteroidia > Cytophagales > Cyclobacteriaceae > Persicobacter > Persicobacter psychrovividus. The sequence continues at coordinate 114,349 of CANMKE010000001.1, read as the reverse complement.
ACATCTCAACTGTAGGTCAAGCAGTGTCTTACCTGGAAGAGAACGCATAAATAAGAATTTAAAAGATTTTTATGTCTTCAAGAAAAGTTGTTGTCACGGGTTTAGGTGCGCTGACGCCATTAGGTAATAACGTTTCAGATTTCTGGAACGGGCTTACTAATGGGGTCAGTGGCGCTGCACCCATCACGAAGTTCGATGCCTCAAATTTCAAAACGCAGTTTGCGTGTGAGGTAAAAGGACTCAATGTCGAGGATTTCATCCCTCGTAAAGACGCGCGAAAAATGGACCTTTTCGCACAGTATGCTGTTATTTCAACAGAAGAGGCTGTGAACGATGCAAACCTAATCTCTGATGAGTTAGATTTAGATCGTGTAGGGGTTATTTGGGCTTCCGGTATCGGAGGGTTACGCTCTTTCCAAGAGGAGATCACATCTTTCGCCAAGAATGATGGTACGCCGAAATTCAATCCATTTTTTATCCCAAAAATGATTGCTGATATCGCTGCGGGACACATCTCGATCAAATATGGTTTCAGAGGTCCAAACTTCTGTACGGTATCGGCATGTGCTTCGGCAACAAACGCCCTTTTGGATGCCTACCACTACATTAAAAGTGGCATGGCTGATGTGATTGTTACTGGCGGCTCTGAAGCAGCGGTAACAGAAGCAGGTATTGGTGGCTTTGGTGCATTAAGAGCATTATCGACAAGCAATGAGAATCCACAGACGGCTTCACGTCCATTTGATGCAACCCGTAATGGTTTTGTATTGGGTGAAGGAGCTGGGGCTTTGGTCTTGGAAGATTACGAACACGCCAAAGCACGTGGAGCGAAAATCTATTGTGAACTGACTGGTGGCGGAGCAACTGCTGATGCACACCACATGACGGCCCCACACCCTGAGGGATTGGGTGCTGCACGCGTAATGGAGATGGCACTTCAGGTTTCAGGATTGAAGCCAGAGGACATCGATTATGTGAACGTTCACGGTACTTCTACCCCACTTGGTGATGTTGCTGAATTGAAAGCGATTGAAAAAACATTCGGTGAGCATGCTTACGAATTGAATGTAAGTTCAACAAAGTCAATGACAGGCCACTTATTGGGCGCTGCGGGCGCAATTGAAGCTATTGCCTCTATTAAGGCGATGGAATCAGGTATTGTACCTCCGACGATCAATAACACGCAACTTGATGAGAACATTGATCCTCGATTCAAACTGACGTTAAACAAGGCTGAGAAGCGCGATATTCGTGCGGCATTGTCGAACACGTTTGGATTCGGTGGCCATAACTTCTCGGTGATCTTCAAAAAAATCGAAGAATAACCAGCTCGTTGTGATTCGAATTCTAAGAAGAATTTTCACCTTAAACGCTCGTTTAAGTGCAAAAGATAAAAGGCTTATGTCTTCAATCACTCAGATTGTAGGCATCAAGCCTTTAAATCTTTATTTATACCGACTGGTTACACAGCATACCTCTGTGGCTAAAGAGACCAAGCACGGTACGAAAGAGTCCTATGAGCGTTTGGAATATTTGGGTGATGCGGTATTGGGGACCATCGTGGCAGAGTTCCTGTTCAAGAAATATCCTTTCAAAAATGAAGGATTCCTGACAGAGATCCGCTCACGGATGGTAAATCGCGAAACACTGAATCAGATTGCGGTTAAGATTGGCTTGAACAACCTTGTGGAGTACAACCAGGGGAACAAGCACGGCCTGGCCTTCAAATCGATTTATGGCGATGCCCTCGAAGCCCTTGTGGGTGCCGTATACCTTGATCATGGCTACCGCAGATGCCATAAGTTTGTGATCAAGAAGTTACTCATTCCTCATTATGATCTGGAGAAGGTGATCCTTACCAACCCCAATCATAAAAGCCAACTTATTGAGTGGGCACATCAGCACAAAAAAGAAGTAAGATTCGAAGTGGAGGAAGTAAAGAACAATAAGCATTTTAAAGAATTTGCTGCCCAGGTATTCATTGACGATGCACCTATTGGAAGAGGTACTGGCTTATCAAAGAAAAAAGCAGAGCAAAATGCTGCGGAGAAATCCATGGAAAAAGTCAATAAGAAATAAAAAAGCGACCGTTGTAACGATCGCTTTTTTTATGCTGAAATTTGCCGTTCCTTATTTTTTAATAAACACCATCTGGCTCAGGTAAATATCCTCTTCATGCTGTTGCTGATCCTGCCAGGTGAGCGCCTGATCTTCATCCCACTCGAAGACCACATCCTCACGGCCATCATTAAAGCGTAACCGGACTTCGTTTTCATTGCGCACCCATCTTTCGGCAACAGTCTGCCCGTCAACGGAAAGTTTATTACCTGCGGAAAAGGTCATCTCCTGAAACATATCAGGCTGTTGTTCCAATAGCGCCTCCAGCAATTCCCCTTCAAACACCTGCGCATAGCCGTCAGATAATATCGATGCAGAATTCAACACGTAAGTACCTAAAAATGGATCTGTAGGCGCCGCCTCTTCTTCAGATTTACACCCCAAAAGGGCCACAACCATCAACATCAAAATCAGACTGTATTTTACTTTCATACCTTATAGAGATCAATATTTCATTTTCTTTTTTAGACGAACTATAAGGGGCTTCAGTGCATGTTCCTCAAAAAAAAGTCATAAAAAAAGCACCTTTCGTATGAAAAGTGCTTTCTGATGATCAAGCCCTTGGATGATTTGATATTTTCATCAGCAGCAACACCGATAAAATGCATGCATCCCTTCTGAAAAACATCAGGGGTTTATTTGTTCATATGCGCTTCAATGTCCTCCACCTCAATAGGAATTTGCTTCATCAGGTCGATATTACCTCCCTGCTTCACCGCAAAATCATTCTCAATACGGATTCCCATATTTTCCTCTGGGATATAAATTCCAGGCTCAATGGTGAACACCATATTCTCTTCAATCACACGGTTCACCTTGCCATAATCATGCACATCCAAACCGAGGTGGTGAGAGGTGCCATGCATAAAATATTTTTTGTAAGCAGGCCATGAAGGGTCCTGATTTTTCACATCCGTTTTATCGATCAGTCCCAAGCCCAAAAGCTCCCCTTCCATCATTTTACCAACTTCCTTATGATATTCAGGAATGTTAATACCTGGCTGAAGGATATCATTCGCCCCTTTGAAAACACGCAAAACGGCATTATATACTGATTTCTGACGATCAGAAAAACGACCGTTCACAGGAATGGTACGGGTCATGTCTGAAGCATAATTGCTGTACTCCGCACCCACGTCCATCAGCAACATATCGCCATCATTACAAACCTTGTTGTTCTCCAGATAATGCAAAACACAGGCATTGTAACCCGATGCAATAATCGGCACATAGGCAAAACCTGCGGAACGATTGCGCATAAATTCATGGACATATTCAGCCTCAATCTCATACTCCATCACGCCTGGCTTCACAAACTCCAACACCCTGCGGAACCCCTTATTGGTGATCTCACATGCCTTCCCGATCAGGTCGATCTCAAGGGCAGATTTAATGGCACGCAACTGATGCATAATAGGAGCAACACGCAAATATTGATGCAAAGGATAACGCTCCTGACATTGCTTGATAAAGCGTGCGTCGCGGGTCTGTACCTCAATTTCTGCACGCCAATGCTCATTGGTATTCAGGTAAACACAGTCCACTTCCGCCATCATCATCTGGAAAGTACTTTCAAATTCCGAGAGCCATTTCACTTCACGCACCCCCGAGGTCTGCGTAGCTTCCTCTTTTGAGTATTTGTGCCCTTCCCAGATAGCAATATGCTCGTTGGTCTCCCTTACAAAAAGCACCTCACGCCACTTTTCATCAACGGCATCAGGGTAAACCACCAAGATACTCTGCTCCTGATCAATCCCACTAAGGTAAAATAAATCCGAATGTTGCTTAAATGGCAGGGTACCATCGGCATTGGTCGGCATAATATCATTGGAATGAAACACCGCCAACGCATTGGGTTTCATGGCCTTTGCCAAATTAGCACGGTTCTGAATAAACAATTGTGGATCTATCGCCTCGTATTTCATAGTTTATGGTCATTTTTAATTGATGTATCAACGGATCAATTTACCCAATTTTCCCTCAAGATTAACATATTATTGCTATTTTGCAGTCCATACCTTTTTATAATTGAACCCCTGATTTAGCATGTTGCGCTCCCTGATTCTCTTTGTTTTTGCATTATATTCCGTTGGCGCAACGGCACATCCAAGAAAATACTGGGTCATTTTCAAAGACAAAGGGCAAGCAAACACAGCGGCCTCACTTGACCGCCCCCTGTATTCCCCCTATGTTTCGGCACTGAAAAAGGAACAACTGCCGATCATCTGCCAGTCGAAGTGGCTGAATGCCGTCTCCACCATCATGGAGCCTCAAGACAGCGCCCGTCTGCTGAGCTATCCCTTTATAGCGCAAATCAGGCCGCTGAATCAACACCTTCAATTAATGCGCAGCCATATTGCCTCGCCTCCAGGCCTTGAAAAAGACCAATATGCTTTTAATCAGATGCATGGGCAGGCCTTTGCCGACAAAGGACTCAATGGCACGGGCGTCAGGATTGGCGTGATTGATGCGGGCTATATTGACGCCAATGTAAAGCCAAGTCTGAAAACCATCTTTGAGCACCAGCATGTGATGGCCACCAAGGATTTCATCAGCCCATGGAAAGCCGATTTATACCAGTCGCCAGAAACTTTTCAGGATTGGCACGGCACCGAAGTGCTGGAATGTATTGGAGGGATTTTTGAAAAAGGAAAACAGCAGAAAGGCTTTGCGCCCAATGCCAATTATTATTTGGCGCGTACCGATCACGGGAATCAGGAGTACCGCGGGGAAGAGGATTATTGGGTGCAGGCATTGGAATGGCTCGACAGCATGAACGTGCGCCTGGTCAATTCCTCCCTGGGTTATGCCAAAGGGTTTGATGACCCTGCCGAAAACTATCGACCAGCGGATATGGATGGCCAAACAAGCATGATCTCCAAGGTGGCCGAAATCGCGACCACAAAAAAAGGCATGTACCTGGTGGTGTCGGCAGGAAATGAGGGCGACGACCCCACATGGCGGGTAGTTTCTGCTCCTGCGGATGCAGAACACGTGCTTTCCGTTGGCGCAACAGAATACGCCTACGGCAATAAATTTGAATACTCGGCACAAGGCCCCCAGCAACTGGATTATATTAAACCTGACATTGCCTGTTATGCCTCTTCAGGCACCTCATTTTCGGCGCCCATCATTACAGGTTTGGTGGCTTGCATGCTTCAATATAAGCCACAGCTCACCAATGAACAGATCACTGCCATCATTCAAAAGTCGAGCAATTTACATCAGTTCCCCAATAATTTTATTGGCTATGGTGTTCCGAACTGCCGCAGGATACTCGATATGATGAACGACAAGGGAAGTCTGTTCCCGAATAAATTGCTTGTGGCTGAAGAGAAAACGATCACTTTGCCGATTCAACACGAGGAGGCGCTGATCTTTCAGAAAAAGGACGAACGTAATGTGGTCAGTCAGTCAATTAAAAAAGTGAAAAGAAAAGGACTGACCCTGAAAAGAATGCAGGGAATCAGCCGCACAACCGTCGTTACACCCGACGAAGTCTATGAAGTGAAATGGGCCGCCTTGTAAATTTTGCGACAGGTACTTTTCCCTTGGGGATGCCAGCCTGATGGGCCTTTCGAAAAGCTGGGCAATTCGTCCTGACCAACTACTTTACCACTTGTATAATACCTGTAACCGCAACTGAAATCGCTGATTTCCTTCCGCCTGATCGAGCCCACTGCCAAATGACGTTCTGCCGTGGTACTGCTCATAGATTCCATGCAGCCAAAAATCCCAACGGCTTTCAGTATGGTACTGCACCATCCCTGCCAGTCGGCTCCCCTGCCCATAAAAAACGGGGGTGGAAAACTGGAACCGTACGTTCTTCTCATAAATATACTGACGCGCCTCCCAATCCTCGACATCAAACAGTGCGAAACGCCCATAAAAGCGCCATATGCCATCATCGGTTCGGTAAGTAACATCTTGCGCCAGCACTTGCCCGAGCGCCTTACCTGCACCAGAAATATGCAATCGGCTCTGTCCAGCCCACCGCCCTTCGGGCTGATATTTATACAGCACATAGCCTCGCCATTTCCGCACCGTTAATAAGTCTTTGTACCGCTGATCTGCTGTAAAAACATGATCGCGCTCTTTCTCCTCCAGTCGGAAATTTACTGCCCAGCGGTGTGTTCGCTTAGGCTGATAATGAATGGTCATGCTGTGCTCATAACCTGCTGAATTACTTGACAGCCGATATTGCGGCGACTGAAAATAAAACTGATCCATATACAGGTCGATCCACAGTTTCGCCGACAGATATAACTTATTCGCCCAATACAATCCCTGCTCTCCAGATTGCTGACCACTTTCAGAAAGCCCCTGTCCCAAATCGCCCTCATACGCCTGATGATAATACCGATAATACAAGCCCGTCGTCCATCGGGCAGAAAGGGCATTCATCCATAAAGCATTCACGCCCAGCCCCCGCCCATTATTGGAAGCCAACTCTACTGCCAGGCGGTTTTTGCTGAAGGTATGATCTGCATAAGCGCCGATCGTAACAGATTGCTGAAAACGTGCCGTCGGGGCCGCCCTCAACTGCAACTGCCCGCCATACAAATAAGCACCCGCGAAAATGGCTTTCGATTCATTGCGATAACCAACACTGGTACCGACGTGCTGCTGCCATACATTATGCCGATGGTCTTGTTCACTGCCCCTTCGGTGGTATCCTGTTGTGTATTGAGTGGTGGGTGTTCCTTCAGCGATATTGTAGTCTTGCAGCCTGCTCGAAGCAAAACAGCTGTACTGCCATGCTCCCTGACGGTATTGCAACCCCAAACCACTGAAATATCGGGAGGAAAAGCTGCCATTAGCACCCTTCATGACGCCTGCTGAACGATTAAAAGCCAATAATGGATCGCTGCTTTTTCCACCAAAAAATCCTTGATTCAGACTCAGACCCAAGCCCTGCGATAACTGAAAATTCCCCAAAAACAATTTCAGTCCAGCATGATGATAATGTAGGTAACCACCATAATAATCCGCCCCATACTGCCGATTTTTTATGGCAAACTGAAAGGCCTCCCCCGCCTGAAGCTGTGCGTTCAAAGCCATTTGCCAACGGCCATGGCCATATTTAAGCCGTAAGTTCCGATCCACTGCACTCCCCTGATAATCCCCCGACTGATACCCCACCGCTTTTGGAAATCGGGAGGTGGTTGTCAGCAATAAATAGCGTTGGCGCCTGAACGTTTTTTTACGGTGTGGTCGAATATCAAAACGCAGAAAGGGAGCTGCAACCTTTGCCAGTGCCTGATGCCAATGTGGCAAATATTGCAGTTCGTAGACTGCGAAAATATCCCCAAAATTACGCCGATACTGCCGTAGGCTTTCGAGCTGTGCGGTGGTCAGGAAAAATAAATCGGAATAGTCGTCGGTCAGGTTCACCTCCACGGGCGCATAAAGCAACTCCTCGAGGTCGGTACGCAAACGGGGCTCATCGATAGGCTCCGATTGCAATTCCTGCAAATAGCTGAAAACGGCCTCCACCTCAGGTTGAGCCACCAGCTCAGAAGGCAGGATCAGTCCAAATATGATTATCCATTTCTTCATAGCACCTTATTTGGAGAAGGTATAGGCCAATGACAGCGCATGACTGAAACCGAGGGGATATTGCAGCCCTCCTAAATATTGCCCGCTGAATTGCTGAAAACGCCCACCAAAGCCGAAGGTTTGCGCAAAAGGGTAAAATTGACTTTGCCCGATGAGATACCACTGTGAAGGAAAAACATACTGCAAAGCAAATCGGCCACTGGTATGATGGCCCAGTGATTTATCCACTTCAAAATGCGCAAAAAGAGAGGATGATACCGCATAGCGCAATCCGATACGATACCGTTTCCGCATCGCCTGCGCTTCGTTTGATTTCCCCCACTCGGAACCAATATGCTGGACATCCAACACTGCCATCCACTGCTGATTAATGGTATAGCCCAGCCCGAGGTCAAGGCTGTAAATATGCTGCGGAGCCCTTTGCTCCGCCAAGCTGCCATGCTGGTTCAGGCGCAGCCCGAAGGTAAACGCCCCAAGCCGATGCGTATAAGCTAGCCCTATTTGTTGCTGACCAAGGTAGCGATCACCAAAATACTGATAGCCAAGATTGAAAACCCCCTCCCGATGTGGAACAGCCACTGCCAAACCTACCAGTGGCAAAGTAAATGCTCCGTAAATCAGCTGATAATCTGATTGTAAACGGCTTGAACTCACATTACTGAGGCTCCCGAGAGCCACCTGTGAAGACACATCCCCATTATTGATGGTTACTGGCAATAGCAGGCGAGGGATTGGAGAAAGATAGGACTGGGCAGCAGCTTTTAAAGGAATAAATACCACCCATAATAAGAGCATAAAAAAACGGATCATCAGCTTAAATTTCTTTAAACCAATGACCCGTTTTGATCCTTCAAGTTAAAATTCGGCTCGTTTAACCCTGTACGTAAACGAAATGACTTTGAACCTTATCAATATATGTGGCTAATTTCTCTTCACTTTCTGACGTCCAATCGATCACGTCTATGGCTTCTGGCTCGATCATAGAAAGCTTATCCTTGGCATGACGCAAATTGAGCCCTTCCACCCAAATAGTGTGCACCTCTCGATCTACCTTATAGGAAAGGTAAAATTTATAAAGTCTTCTATGTTCCATTACCTTATTATTTAAATCGTGTATGATTAAAACATTTTCTTTGCAGTCTATGTGGTTACCTTTGCGATTATAATTGTTATACTAAATTTACAAATAAAATCAGTACGCAAACCGTTCGAGTAATAAATGACTACTTTTAAGAAACCATTGTTTAATCTGATACTATGCTTTAGTATATTTTGTTTTGCCTTCGCCCACAAGGCCGTGGCTCAAATACCTCATAATCAAGTCAATAAAAAAGGACAAAAAGAAGGAAAATGGATTTACTTCTATCCCGATTCGACGGTAAGCGCGGTTGAATTCTATAAAGCTGATCAACTCGATGGAAAACTGACCACCTATTACCCCAATGGCCAACTCAAGAGTGATGAATTATGGCAAAAAGGGCTCTTAGAAGGCCGTGCGACGTATTTTTTTGAAAATCAGCAGGTGGAAAAAACGGGCAGTTACCTCAATGGGTTTTATCATGGGCAGTGGACGTTTTATCATGAAAATGGGAAGAAGAAAAGGGCTGGAAGCTATCAGTTTGGAATTCCAGAAGGAGAATGGTGCTTTTATGACCACAAAGGGCGACCACTGGAAAAAGGATTATTTTCAGAAGGAATGCGGCAGGGAAAATGGCAGTACTTCAGCAAAAAAGGTATAGTAAGATTTTATTCTTTTTTTGACCAAAACAAAGATACAGTATGGTATAAAGTGCATAAAGATGGAAGAACAACGCTAATTAATGATAAGTAATAAATATAAACTTCGTTGATCCAAAAAATCACCTGTTCATAATTTTCTTATTCTACCCTTATGCTGAAGGCAAAAAAAAGGGAGCCCGCTTATCGCTGACTCCCTTTTTTTTATCCAAGAATTCTTTAGTTCTTTTTCCTTCTTGATTTTTTCTTTTTCTTACTCTTCTTCTTTGAAGTAGCTTCCTTAGGCGTTTTCACCAAGGTCATTTCGTCAATCAAATGGCTTGCCCCAGCAAATTTATCAATGATAAAAAGTGTATAGCGGATATCGACCGAGATGGTACGCTGAACGTCTGGCTCAAAGGCAATATCACCACTCATAGCTTCCCAGTTACCGTCAAATGCCGTACCGATCAGTTCGCCTTTTCCATTAATCACAGGCGATCCAGAGTTTCCGCCAGTTATGTCATTATTACTCAGGAAACAAGTAACCAACTCACCTTTATCGTTGGCGTACTGCCCATAGTCTTTGGCTTCCCAAAGCGATTTCAGCTTGGCAGGCACCACAAACTCTGGGTTGGTCGGATCTTCTTTTTCCATCACACCATCCAAAGTGGTGTACAGGTCATAATGCACGGCATCTGCAGGGTCGTAAGCCAGCGTTTGTCCGTAGGTAACACGCATGGTACTGTTGGCATCAGGATAATACGCTTTGTCTGGGTGCATCATCATCAAAGCCTTGATATACCCACGCTCTCCACGTGCAATTTCCTTGCTCGCTTCGGCTACTTTGCCCTGCACCATTCGGCTGTTATCAATAAATGCATCTGCCACATTCATTGCAGGATCATTTTTGAAAGCTTCGGCGCTTGGATTGTTCAAGAAAGCCATCAGTTTATCTTCCTCAAAAAGGAAGGAGTTTTCAAAAATATAATCTACCAACTGGTCGAAATCAGCGGCTGATTTTTCACCATCTTCACCAAACTTCACATTGTTTACCGCAGCAAATACATCTGGGCGGTACTCATCTGAAACTTCTTTATAGTACATCTCAAGTAATGCACGGAAAACTTTTTTGTCCACTTTGGCACTGTAATCCTTGAAATACTCTTCAACCATTGGTTTCAGTGCTTCAGTATATTCCTCCAGTCCTTCTGCTTTCTCGTCCTCAGCAAGAAACGGCTGAAGCCCCTGGAATCTGCGGGTAAAGTAGATAAATTCGGTAAGGTAAGGCACGAAGATAGAATACTGAATAGGCGCCGAGTAGTCGGTCATCATTTTGAATCCATGCTCCAGCTCAGGCAATACCTTGCCGAACTCATCGGTACGTTTGCTGTCAGCTTTAATCCAGGATGCAAATTCATTTTCCTCTTTCTGCTTTTTGTCATAAACACGCAGGCGTTTAAGTCCTTTGGTCTGACCAATCAGATATTTCCAGTAATTGGCCGTAGAGGCATATTTTGAAGCATACTGAATTCTTGTCTTGTCGTCAGCACTCATATCCTGCTTCAGGATTTCCAGTTTTGTCTGCATCAATTTGATACGCAAAGCATAAGAAACATCCAAAGCTTCTTTCACGCCATAAGACGACAAGTAACGCTTGGTGCTTCCAGGGTATCCCATAATCATGGCAAAGTCCCCTTCCTGAACACCATCCAACGATACTGGCAAATAATGCTTCGGCTTGAAAGGAACGTTTTTTGGATCGTATGATGCTGGCTTACCATCTGGCGACATATAGATTCGGAAGAGCGAAAAGTCACCCGTATGGCGAGGCCACATCCAGTTGTCGGTATCGCCACCGTATTTACCGATAGACGACGGAGGCGTTCCTACCAATCGAACATCGCGGTAGGTTTCATATACAAACATATAGTAAGCATTGCCCTTGAACAACGGCTTAACATCCACCTGGTAATCGTTGCCTTCTTCTGCCTTTTTGGCAATTTCACGCATGGCCTGACCGATACCTTTTGAGCGTTCTTCGTCAGACATGCTCGAGTTTACCGCCGCTTTAACCTGATCGGTAACATCTTCCATGCGCACTAAAAAGCGAACAAATAGCTTTGGGTTGGGTAACTCATGCTGCTTGGAGGCTGCCCAGAACCCGTCTGTCAGATAATCGTGCTCCAATGTTGAATGCTCCTGAATAGACCCGTATCCGCAATGGTGGTTGGTCAGTACCAAGCCTTCCTTGGAGATCACCTCGCCAGTACAAAATCCACCGAAGGAAACAATGGCATCTTTTAAGCTTGCCTGGTTTACGCTGTAAATCTCCTCAGGAGTCAGCTTCAGACCTTTCTTTTGCATGTCCTCATAATTGAGGCGCTTGATCAACATTGGAAGCCACATGCCTTCGTCTGCCAATGCAGGGAAGGTTACTGACAGCAATAAGACCGCTACAAGTAAACGCTTAATCATAAAAAATTATAAGTTAAAGTTGAATTTACATTTCAGTGCAAAGCTGATCAAAATTTATAAAAAATAAAACCACAATAGCACGAAAGGTAATAATGTTTTAATAACGGTCTAAATTGCCGATAAAAATGAAAATCCAAAATGCGTTTGTCGCATGGAGTTATAAGAAACTTCTAATCTAAACACAAAATCATAGGAGCCCGCAATGTCCATCCCAGACCCAAAGGAGTAGATCATTTTATCCGTCAGGGCGATATTCTGCGGGTAATTGGGGTAATTTTGGACATATCCGTAATCACCGAACACCTTGAGGTAAACGGCAAAGGGTAAACCATTAAATTGATTTTTTTTCGTAATGGGATAAAAGCTATAGTTGCCTGAAAATACTTGTTTTTTAAAATCCCATTTATTCAAAAAATAGTGTTGCCCCTCTATCACATTAAGTTCATAGCCTCTGATATCAAAAGGTCTGAAGCCCAAACCATTCATCAGGGTGTAGGCAGGAATTGCTCTTGGGCTCGACAAACTGACCGAAGCAAGGGTGCTAAAATAAAATTGATGAGGTAATTTCCAGTATTTACTGTAACGGGTCAAAAACTGCCAAACATCGACATCATTCTGTGTGCCAATCCCCATTTTCTTCAGGGAGAATTCGAGCAAATCCCCCTCGGTGGCATAGTTCTGAAAATCACGGTGATCGATCAGTAAATGATAATACAGGCTGAAATATTGCTGACTTCGCGCCCCGTTTTTATAATAATTGGGATTTTCCTGAATCACCGTATCCGCCACCCACTCATGGTTAAACCTCAGCCCGAATTCATGCCGCACATAAAAGCCTTTGCGGAGGAAGAACATCCAGTCGGCATCATACGATTCCCAGGCAGGTTGTTGCGCATCGAGAAACACCCGCTTGTGGTCGATGGTTTTCACGGCCAGGTTCTGATTCATCCGATAATTAAACTTCAGCTTACTGCCAAAATTCTGTTTTTTGTTGAGGTAAGGGATCTTGTAATAAATCCCAAACCGACGGGTATAACCAAACTGCGCTAAAACACCGAGTTCCTCATTACGCCCTCTGATGTTGCTCTGCCGAAACTGAATCCCGTAATTCAGTCGGCTGAAATCTGCATTGTGATTTTCTACCCAATCGTTGATGTTCCGATCAGCAAGGGAAAAAATAGGCAAAGGCCAGGTGTACCATCGCTCTTTCATCCGAACGATCATGTCCATGCTTTGCCTGCTGCTATCGGTTACCAGGTCGATTTTTACTGATATAAACAGAGAGGTATTCATCAGTTTGTCTTCCATCAGTTTGAGTTGAGCACGCAAAACTGATACCGACACCTTTTGCCCCTGCTGATAGTCGAGCTCCCTAAGGATGATCTCTGGCTTGGTTTTTCGGTTGCCCAGCAAAATGATATTATCCAGGCGATAAGTATCCACCGCCCCTGTTGCTGTATTTGATTGCGCAAAACAGCTCATCGTCATCATGATCAGAATTACAGGAAGAAACAGGTGGATGGTTGTTTTGGACATGGAAGAAGGGTTGTTGTGTTTTTAAGCCATGATGACCTTGATTTACAGGATTACCATGATTTTATTTTTTGATCGAGTCGTTAATATAGATTAAAATAATCTGTGGAAATCTGCGTAATCAGTGGACAATAAAAACAAAGATCATACAAAAAATCAATCTGTGAAAATCTGTGCCATCTGTGGGCGAAAAAACATAAAAAAACGGATCGCCCCAATTGAGATGATCCGTTCATTGCATGAATAATCAGCAATTACTCATTCGGCAATTTGAGCCCATCTTTTTTGGTTGCCAAATACCAGATTACCAGCCCCATGATGATGAAAGGTACCGACAGCCACTGCCCCATATTCAATGGAATGGTATTTTCAAAAGGAACCTGATTCTCTTTGAAGAACTCCACCACAAAACGAATCGAGAATAAAACCGTCAGGAAGATTCCCAATAGCTGACCGTGTGGAATATCGCCTTTGCGTTTCATCCAATAGAAGAAGAGCCCAAAGAAAAGGATAATGTAACTGATGCCTTCGTACTCCTGTGCAGGGTGACGAGGAATCCCCAGAACGTTCACATGAGCCACCCACTGCCCATTATCCGATGCCAATTTGTAGTGTATTGGCTGATCGGTAGGTACGGTAATGTGCTCCTTCACGTAGGAGTATTTTGTCAGGTTATATTTAACATTTTTTTCAATATAACGACGTACTTCCTGCTCTCTAACACCCTTGTGGAAAGTCATTTTCATGTCGATTGGCACTTCGCCTTCCGCCACATTTTCGATCATTGAAGAGGCGGCTTTTGAAAAATCAACCTCATCAATTCCGCTTTCACGGACAAACATCGCCTTCGGATCATGGGCAAATACGACCCCACTCGTTGTGCCTGTTGGCAGACCGATAATTTCTGAATTCAAAAAATTACCCGTACGGATACACAAAGCACCGATACCGACCACCAACGCTACGCGGTCAATGACCCAGAAGAATTTCTGATCTTTATGCTTGCGTGCGTAAATATATATGGCAATTAAAATTCCGATCGTTGCACCATGCGATGCCAGCCCGCCTTCCCAGATCATCAGGATTTTCCATGGGTGAGGCAGATAGTTTTGTGGCTCATAGAAAAGCACATGACCAAGACGCGCCCCGATTACCGTACCGATCACGGCATGGATGGTTAAGGATTCAATATCCTTGATCGGTTTCATTTCATTTTTAAAAACATAAACCATCACCTGTTGCATGATGATAAAGCCCAAAGCGAAAAGCAATCCATACCAGCGAACGTGGTTCAGGATTGGGATATCCAAATTGGGGAAAATTTCAGGAGTGGGATACCAGAGAATGTAGCCCATCAATTGTGATAACATATAAAAAAGCGTTTCGGTGATCGATTATAAAGATTTAAATTCTTATTTCGGTAAATGTAGGAAATCAGTAGGATTTTTTCTCGAAGAATTGGGGGTTTATTTTAATATAAGCGCCGTGTAAAAATGTTGGTGGGGAATAAGGACGATGATTACCTTGATTTAAAGGATTACCGTGATCTTTTATTTTAGCATAGCTGAAGAAATGATCAAACCGACAAATAACCCGAAAAGTTAATTTGCAAGCTGTATGGATACACCCAATGTCATTAAGTTAAGCGCCTTATCCCGTAGAGACGTTATTTTTAACGTCTAACACAACGCTGATTTCCCTTAGATTTATTCAAATGATTACGTGAGACAGAATGAATTATGCCTTTACATGCATTTCAAATTTACACCTGAGCCAGCCCAATATCCTTAACTTAATGACATTGTGAATACACCTATTTGTGTATCCGAAATTTGTTACGATTAGGGCAAACACACAGGTCAGCCCATACAGCGATCAAAAATATTTTCCAACAAAACATCAATTCAGCCTTTTCAGAGCAAAAAGCAACCACCCTATCCGTTCAAAATTCTTCCAATCCCATTAATCTGTAGACAATAAACTCATTACTTTGATCCAAGCGAGACGCTTGAACCAAAGCAACTCCTCCTTGGTTTAAACCCATTACGCTCTTTCCAAAAGGCGCAATTCCTGATCAAAACCACCCGACAAAATCGGGAAACGACACCAGGTGCGGGAATCCACATTGAAATCATCCAAATGGAAGGACGGTGCATAACGCTCGCGCTTCCATTGGTTGCGTGACCACATGCGGAAAAATTTGATCACGTGGGCTTTCAGCAATGCTTCGGGCTCGAGTTCAATTTTCAGCAATTCATCGAAAACACGCATGGGGGATTTCCGCTCTTTTATCGCCAAACGCTCAATTGCCTGAATGACGAAATAGGGCATCAGGTCGTCTTCATCGGTTTGGGTCTGTTCCAATGGGCGCAATTCAGCCGTAGGATTCAGGTTATTTACATGGTTGAGTGATTTATAATTTAAGGCTTCTTCTGCCCACTGCAACCAGTTCAAGACAAAATATTTATCCACGCCTGCAATCGGAGCGATCGATCCTGCGGTGTCGCCGTCCATCGTGGCGTAACCGACATCTCCCTCGCTACGGTTGGAGGTGGTCAAAAGCAATCCGCCAGTGGTGTTGGTCAGCATCCAGATGATTGGGGCACGGGAACGTGCCTGAATGTTCTGCAGAGCGATATCATCCTGCTCCCAAGTCAATTTTCTACCCAAAGCCGTTTCGACTTTTCCGGTATAACTTGCGACTTCCTCATCGATCAGCCAATGGTGGAAATCAGCACCGATTTCCTCAGCCAATGCCCGCGCAGAGTCCAAAGTGTCCTGCGAACTGTTTACCGTCCCTTGATAAGCAGTAACCAGCACCTGCTTACCCAAAGCTTTGCGAAGCTCCTCGCCTGAAAGTTTGTTCAATTCCTCAAAAATATCAGCTCGATGGATTTTCTCCAAGAAGCGTTTCAAGCCCAATTCGTTCAATCCTCTTTTGACCAATTCACCGACCAAAACGGCGCAGGTGCTTGAGTCAGCGCCTCCACTCAAGGACAGAACGAAACACTTGCTGTACGTCTTGCGCAGGTAATCAAACATCGCCAAAGAGGATGCCTTGATGAATTCGGTATTTTTATCTTTTGGATCAGGATTCAAAGTTGGTTTTTCAGAAACGCCATCAAAATTCACCTTTGCGGTAATCAGATCGACATTTTTGAAAGACATACGGGAACTGCGCTGAAGCAATTCGCCTTCCTGCGCAATGATGATGTCGCCATCATAAACCATGCGGCCCGCTTCATTACCCAATAAGTTTGAGTAGATATAAGTGAAACCATAGGCTTTTGATGCAGGCAGGATCAATCCCTCACGCACCAAACTTTTGCCAAAGGCAAAATGACTCGCCGAGGGGTTCAGTACCACATCCAAGTCCCAACCTCTTTCGAAATAATGTTTTGCAGGGCGATCCTCCACCCAAGCATCTTCACAAATCTCAAAGCCGATTTTCAGCCCTTGCGCTTCGAACAAGTAATCCCCGAAAGGATAGCTTTTACCTTCGAAAGTGAATTCGCTCTGTGCGCCGTTTTCCCAAGCCGTAAACCAGCGAGGTTCATAATGCACACCTTCGTTCGCCAAATGCTGTTTGGCATAAAAGCCCACAATCTGCTGATTGTCGATCAGACAGGCGACATTGTACAGCTTGCCTTCTTTCCACATCGGCAAGCCCACACAAACGGCAATGTCGGTGGTTTCTGCAACGATCTCAGGCAAAAAAGACTGCGCTTTTTCCGCCACCCAGTCGCTCAAGAACCAGTCCTCACAACCGTATCCAGTAATACATAATTCAGGCAAACACAACAGGCGAACCTCCGCTTCTTGCGCTTCTTTGATCGCTCGCTTGATGTTCGAGACGTTCTCTTCCCATTTCATGGGCGTCTGATTCAAAGCCGATCCTGCAACAAACATTTCTCTCATGCTACAAATAAAAGGAGTGTTACCTTCAAATCCATAGATTCGCCATGAAAATGTGGTGAGTGAAGGTTTTTAAAGAGAACGGGGTGTGGAGGGGGAATTATTGAGGGGGGTTTTTGTCATACCAACCGTAAGCACTACTCAATATTGTTGAGGGGATGATTTAAGCCATAATTACCTTTCCAACATTATCCCAAAACAAAAAAAATCCCTCCTACTTTACCGTAAGAGGGATTTTTTATTTCCAGGATCATCACGCACCAAGCCGAAGCCTAATGCTCAACGACTAAAAAACGCTGATAGGCTCCTCGGATTTTTTCCTGTAAAGATTCGGTGGCAGGCATCAGCGGCAAACGGACATCATGACTACAAATGCCCATTTCACTGAGTAGTTGCTTGACGCCTACGGGATTCGATTCGTCGTACATCAACGGATTAATCTCCGCAATTTGATGAAGTGCTTTTTGTGCCGTCTCCATATCGTTGGCCAAAGCAGGCTTAACGATTGACTGCATCTGCTCGGGCAGCGCATTGCCCAACACAGAAATCACACCTTTTGCTCCAACGGAAATCAAAGGTAAAGTCAGCAAATCATCTCCTGAAATCAAAAGGAAATCCTTAGGTGCACGACGCACAATTTCTATGGCATTGCCCAAGTTCCCCGAAGCGTCTTTTGTCCCGATAATATTTGGGTGTTCTGCCAGGCGGAGGGTTGTTTTTACATGAATTTTAGAGGCCGTACGCCCAGGTACATTATACAAAATCACGGGTACTGGCGAGGCATCAGCAATGGCTTTGTAATGCTGGTAAATCCCTTCCTGCGTCGGTTTATTATAACATGGACTTACGCTAAGGATCGCATCGATCCCTTCAAAGTCAATCCCTGCTAATTGTTCCAATACCACGCGAGTGTTGTTGCCTCCAACGCCCAATACAATAGGTAAATTCTTTGTATTATGCTGTTTGACAAAATCAAGCACTTGCTTCTTCTCGCCTTCAGTGAGCGTAACAGACTCCCCCGTAGTGCCCTGCACCACCCAGTAGTCCACCCCCCCTTTGGCTGTATGGTTCAACAACTGACTTAAAGCTTGGTAATCCACATTACCTTCGGCATCAAAGGGAGTTACCAAAGCGACTCCCGTACCACTAAAATCCTTCATCTTGTTATCCTTAGTGTATGGCTTGTAAATATCGATAAAATATGGCGGTCATTTGTTTGGGCTGTTCATGATCCTGGAGCATAAACATCAACTCATAAAACGCTTCTTTACCTTCAAAAAATCTACCGATACGCATTTTGGCATTTGACCTTGCATTCACATAATCCGTCAGCGAATCATGTTCCAGATCAAAATGCAGCAGCATATCGAAATCCTCTTCCAGAAACCGCTCAAGCATTTCCGACTTCAGCGTTCCTGAAAAATTGAAATCCTCGGCACTGAAATGCCCCCACGGCTGCGCGGGCACCAATGTTTTTTCAGGAATACAGCAGATCACCTCCACGGTTTTACCCGCTTGCTGAAGCTGTTCAGAAAATCGGCGAATCTCCATTTCCTTGGCCTCCCCCGCAAGGGTGTAAAGAATAGAAATACGCTTTGCTGATGCGATATTCATGCTATTACGCACGGCATTATTTGACTTTAGGTAGTGTTTTGTCTTTCGGTTGATGCAACTTTCTTTTAAAGAAAACATAACGGCTAATTTTCCAACATTTGTTCTAACTGTACTTCCGACAAAATCGCTATCCCCATCTCCTTAGCTTTCTTGGTTTTTGTCGTTTCTTTTTCTGAATTCGACACAAGATAGTCTAATTTTTTAGAAAATGAGGACATCACTTTGCCCCCAGATGCCTTAATTCGGCCTTCCAATATGCTTTTCTTTGTAGAAAATTTACCCGACAGACAAAAACTCTTCCCGCCAAGTTGATCGTTGTCCCCTAAATCCACCGCCTCGATTTTCATCTTCAGGCCTGCTTGTTCAAGTCGTTCAACGATCTGTGTATTTTTTTCATCATTAAAATAATCAACAACGCTTTTGGCGATTTGCTTCCCGACATCAGGCACGGCCTCAAGTTCTTCAAGCGGTGCATAACGAAGCGTTTCCATCTGCTCGAAATGTTCCGCAAGCTTTACGGCCACAGTTTGTCCGACGTAGCGAATGCCGAGTGCAAAAAGCACCTGCTCAAAAGGGGTCGCCAAGGATTGTTTGATTCCCTCGACCATTTTCTGGGCAGATTTCTCTTTGAAACCTTCGAGGCTTAAAGCATCCTCGATTGTCAGGTCAAACAGATCGGCCACATTCTTCACCAAACCTCTTTGAAAAAGCTGATCGATTGTCCGCTCTCCCAAAGAGTCAATATTCATCGCTTTTCGCTGAATAAAGTGTTCAATTTTACCTTTAATCTGCGGCGGGCAACCTGTCGTATTCGGACAATAGTGGTTAGCCTCTCCTTCCACACGAATCAAAGTCGTCTTACACTCAGGACATTCTTCAATGAACTGAATGGCTTCCGCGGCTTCCTGACGTTCCTCAGTAAGCACACCGGTAATTTTCGGAATAATCTCTCCGCCCTTCTCCACCGTCACCATATCCGACTGATGTAAATCGAGCCGTTCGATCTCGTTGGCATTGTGCAAAGATGCCCTCCTGACGGTGGTTCCCGCCAAAGCAACAGGCTCCAGGTTCGCCACGGGTGTAATTGATCCCGTGCGCCCTACCTGATAGGTTACAGAGGAAAGACGGGTGATGCCCACTTCCGCCTGATATTTATAGGCAATTGCCCAACGAGGTGATTTGGCCGTGTAGCCCAAAGCTTGTTGCTGTTTATAGCTGTTCACTTTGATCACGATGCCGTCGGTCTCCAAAGGCAATGATTTTCTTTTTTCCTCCCATTCAGCAATGTAAGTCAATACCTGCTCGATGGTCGTACATTTTCGGTAAGTCTGAGAGACATTAAAGCCCCACGACTTAATGGTTTCAAGTGCTTCCTCATGTGTAGTAAAGGGAAGATTCTCCCCTAAAACCGCATACAAATAGCAATCAAGTTTACGTTTGGCCACCAAAGCGGAGTCCTGCAATTTCAGACTTCCCGAGGTGGTGTTTCTCGGGTTGGCATACTTATCGCCTTCAGCCAAAGTGGCATTCAATCGTTCAAATTCTTTGTGCGACATAAACACCTCACCACGCACTTCAAACTCCTCAGGCAGTTGCCCCTGCAGCTGCAAAGGCAAAGTGCGAATGGTTTTTGCGTTGGCGGTAATGTTATCCCCACGGGTACCATCGCCACGGGTGGTAGCCAGCGCCAGTTGCCCATCGCGATAGGTTAGGGAGATCGCCACCCCGTCAAATTTCAGCTCACAGATATATTCCAGTTCCTCAGCAATGCCTTCCCCTTCAAGTCCTTTGCGCACCCGCTGATCGAACTCTCTCAAATCTTCCTCCGAGTAGGTGTTTCCCAAAGAAAGCATGCGGTATTTATGAACCACATTTTCAAAGTTTTTGGTGACTGTCCCACCTACCCTTTGCGTTGGAGAGTTAGGATCGGCAAATTCAGGATAATCCTTCTCCAGCCCAATCAGCCGATTCAGCAATTGGTCAAATTCCTGATCCGAAATTTCGGAACGGTCTTCCTGATAATAAAGATGATTATGATGGTTGATGACCTTGGCCAAAGAATCCATCTCCTTTTTTATTTCTGTTGTTGCCATATCTCTTGTTGTAACAAAAGTATTGTTTTTTATATCTGTTCAAAAATTGAGGGGAATGTTGTATTTCGCTAATTGAGGGTATGGGCGCACTCAAACACAAGTATAATGTGTTGATTGTCAATATTTTAAAAGCAGTAAGCTATTTGCCCACCTGTCCCAAAACCAACGCTACCCGTTACAATCCTAACACTAAGGTAGGTCTTGCACTGATTTATAACTAAAAAAATTTAAAGGAATGAAGCCTCTGCCTTGTTCAAAGGCAGATTTAAGCTTCCGAATACCCAGTGCCCATTTATACCTCGGTACGCACAAAAGTTACCCCATGAGCTTGCAGTTCCGCTAACACGGGCGCGTAAATCTCAGGCAAAATAGGACGATGAAGTCCACGAAGGTTTATTTTGCCTTCAAAGAGCATCCGAGCAACAATGCCCAAGGGCAGCCCTACGGTATCCGAAATAGCCGTTTGCGTAGCGTTTTTTCCTTCTACCACCATATAGGAATGATGCGTTTTCCTTTGCCCATCAAGGTCATAAACAAAACGGTGCCACATCACCACCATATCTTTTTCATTGGCCTGGAGCGTCCATTTTTTGCGGAGAATATGTTCAAGGATTTGCGCTGGACTTCCCGCCTCAAGCCCCACCAGGTCATCGCTGAACAAGCCCAGCCACTTGAGTTTATACATGATTTCTGCTTCAAGGCTGATACTCAGATAATGCGCCAGCTTCAGCTCCACAGAATCGTCAGGGTTATAAGACAAAAAGCTATTGATAAACTGTCGGTGGGTCATTTGCCCGACGCCTTCCATTTGGTAGGTATCATCTGTTGCTCCCAACTGCACGAAAACATTCCACGCCTTACAAAAACCCACACGGCGCAAAGTTCCGCGGTACAAAGTTTTAATCCCCTGAAGCTGATAGACATTCAGGTATTTCAGGGAATCCCGATTGGCATAGCCTTCAAAGTAACCATAATCAGGAATATAAATCACTTCGGTACGATTGAATAACCGTTGATAAGGAATGAATTTATAACGCCCTTCCTGAAGAAATTTCACCACGCCCTGCCCTGCCAGCACCACGTTTCGCGGATTCCAGGTAAACTTATATTCCCACGGATTCTCCAGTTTGGAGGGTGCCAGCAAGCCTCCTGTAAACGTCTCAAAAGCATGTAACTGACCACCTTTCGCCTTAATCTCATCGAGTTCCTTCATCGCCGACATATGATCGATTCCAGGATCGAGGCCACATTCCTTCAGCACTAAAATCCCTGCCTCCTCAATTTCTTTGGACAGCGCTGATATCTCATCCGTTACGTAAGAGGCCGAAAGGAAATGCACCTTGAACTGAAGGCAATACCGCAAAACCACCTCATGAAACCGTGCAGGCACCATTGAAATCACCATCATTGATTTCCCCACCCAGGTTTCCATGGCCTGTGCATCGAAAATATCAAGCGCAATGGCCTGAGCACTGGAACCTTCGGGAATCTTGGCTTCTGCCACCGAACGCTCATGATCAGCGACCACCAACTCAAATTGGTTATTTTGATTATAATCGTTTAAATATTCAATCATAGCGCTGGTAGATTGCCCCGCCCCGATACATAAAATCATTGGCATAACAGTAAATTTTGGATTTTTATGGTATAATTAACAACATAATGCAATTGGCTATATTATATTAAAAAGATTTCAGCACTTTTGTACCACTTTATGAGCAAAGAAAAATTAACGATTGAATTTGAGCGCGTCGGATTTGACGACCTGACCACCACAGAACAGGAACTTGTAGCGCAGGCGCGTGCAGCAGCAAAGAATGCTTATGCCCCATACAGTCATTTTCAGGTCGGTGCGGCCTTACTATTGGCCGATGGCGCAATACACACGGGGAACAATCAGGAAAACTCCGCTTACCCTTCAGGCCTGTGTGCTGAACGAACAGTACTGTTTGCCACTTCAGCCAATAAACCCGACATGCGGGTAGTTACACTGGTGATCACGGCTAAAAAAGAAGAAGCTGAAACCTTTCAGGCAGTAACGCCTTGCGGTGCGTGCCGGCAAGTCATGACAGAATATATGGACAAACAGAGCGCACCCTATCAGGTCATTCTTGAGGCAGGGAACCAACAGTTCATCAAAGTCAAAGATGTCAGAGATCTTTTGCCTTTTACATTTTCCAAGGATCAATTATAGTTTTATAATTAATTGGTACCTTTAGGAACTTTGAAAAAAAATGATGTATAGCGCTATTTTATTGTCTTTTTAAACTATTTTTAGTCCAACGGCATTTAATAATTGTATTCAAGACCTATTTTTTAAAACTTACCATTATATTAGGAGGTGAAATTAAAAGCTTAATGCTGTTTTAATTACTCCGACGTATAATTAACCTTTTTACAGGCCGACTTTGTGTATTTTATTCCCAAATTGGCCATCGGAGAAGCAACCAATATCGACCCAACATTAATACATGATGCAAGAAATAGATATATCAGATCTACGGAAGCTGACAGAATATATTAAAACCAATGGTAACTACGATTTTACCAATTACGCCATGTCCTCTTTTAAAAGACGCGTGGTGCGGGTACTGGAGCTTTACAAGCTCGAATCTGTAGACCATTTAATTGAAAAGTTTCGCACTGAGCAAACTTTCATGGAGGTTTTCCTGACCGAAATTACTGTCAATGTTACCGAGATGTTCCGAGACCCTTCGTTTTGGCGACACCTCCGCGATGACGTTGTGCCCAACTTGCTCCTCAACCATAAATCCATTAACATCTGGCACGCTGGCTGCTCCTCTGGTGAGGAAGTTTTTTCCATGGCCATTTTACTGAAAGAAGCCAACCTGCTTGATCGCGTTCGCATTTACGCCACTGATCTGGACCATAAGATTATCGCAAAAGCCAAAAAAGGGCGATATACGATCAAGAACATGGAACTGAACAGGAAAAATTATGTGCGCTTTCAGGGCAGCACCGAATTTGACCAATATTATAAAGAAGAAAACGGCTTTGCGGTATTGGACCCCAGCCTGATCGATCAGGTAACCTTCCGAGTGCATGACCTGGTACAGGGGCCTGTTTTCAATAAATTTGATTTGGTATTGTGTCGCAATGTGATGATTTATTTCAATCAGAACCTTCAGAATGTGGTCCTTAACAAACTGCATGAAAGCCTTTTCAATTATGGTTATCTGGCCGTGGGTTCCAAGGAATCATTGATTTGGTGTGATATTGCCAATAAGTTCATTGTTGTCAACAATGAGGAAAAAATTTACAAGAAGATTAAGGAATAACGCTAAGATCTTTTTGTATGAAAAAATACGCCATCAACGATCAATACAAAGCGGTGGTCATCGGCGGCTCAGCAGGGAGTTTTCAGGGAATCACCAAACTGCTCAGTGCTTTGCCCGAAGATTTCCCTCTTCCGATTATTCTTTGCCTTCACCGTTTGAAGCATGTCAGGAATGGATTTGTAGAGGCTTTGGATATTAAAAGCACCAAGAAAATCTATGAGCCCCTGGACAAGGAGCCGATCAAGCGCGGGAAGGTTTATTTGGCGCCGTCCAATTATCACCTGTGTGTGGAACTGGGTAATTATTTTTCATTGTCCACAGAGGAGATGATCAACAATTCCAGGCCAGCCATCGACATCACCCTGGGCACTTGTGCTTATGTATATCGGCACAAACTGATTGGGATTTTGCTCTCTGGCGCCAACCGTGACGGCGGTGCAGGCATGGCCAAAATTGCGCAGAAAGGTGGACTGACGATCGTACAAAACCGCGCCGAATGTATGATTCCGACCATGCCACAGGCTGCTTTGGACATGAGCCCGATAGATTACGAATTGACCATTAACGAAATAACTGATTTTTTAAACCAATTGCACAAAACTTTGAAGGGATGAAACAGCGAAAACGAAAAATTATCGGCATCGCCTTAGTGTGCTTGACCATCATTGCTACATTGCTTAATGCTGTGTTGGGTTATATGCTACCTGCTACATTGGTTGAACAGGTTGGTACACTGACGCTCAATGAACTGCCACAACTTCAGGAGATCATTTTGCCACATCAGGTACTGACGGTTGCCAACTTGGTATTTATTGGACTGACACTGCTTTACTACCTCTCAGGAGGAATTACAGACACTGAGCAACATGTCGTTTATATTGAAAAAGAATCTGAGGAAGATGATAACCAAATTGATGCTTCTGCCGAGCACCGTGCTTACACCTGGGAATCAGGGCAGATGGAAAGATATTATAATCAATCGAACAATAATAAAGAACGATTGAGTGCCATTTTAAATCACCTGTGCAAGGATCTTGAAGCCGGGCAAGGCGCCATTTACCTTACCGACACCGATTTAGATGCTGACCAAAACCAAAAAGCGACTTTCCAGGCAGGATATGCCTTTACTTATACCGACAATTCCAGACTGGAAATCAATGCAGGCGATGGACTGTTGGGGCAATGTATTAAGGATGGACAAGAGTTTAACCTGGCCACGATCCCTGAAGGCTATTTGAGAATTTTATCAGGACTGGGGGAATCCAGCCCAACATCATTAGTGATCCTTCCGATCAAAAACAATGAAGCTGTCGTGGGGGCAATAGAAATTGCCAGCTTCACACCATTTACTCAGCACGACATAGATTTTATCAAGGAACAGATGTCGGCATTGGGGCGCCTATTGGGCTCCAACTCGCTCACACCCCAATCCTAACCTTTATCAACCATGTTAAAAGATTTAAAATTCGGTTCTAAAATCGCTGTCATTATCTGTGGGATGATGATCTTGGGTGTTGGACTGATGGGCTTTTTAGGCTACCAGCTTACAGAGACCACCACCGTAAACCAATACCGAAAGACTTTAGAATCGCACAACCAGCTTAAAGCCTTGCAAATTGCATCGCTCTTCAACAACCAGTCCAATTGGCTCGAAGCATTAGAAACCAACTGGCAGGCTGCATATACAAGTGAAGGTGCCTTTCCCACAATGGAAAGTATCAAAGGATGCTTGCCAAAATACACTTTCACCAATCTGATGTTGATCAACAAGCAGGGCGTTATTGTTTCTGCACTTGATGAAAGCACACAGGGCAACCTGATCTCAGACCCTACTGGAGGGATCCTGTCTTCACTGTCGAAAAACAAATTTGTGTCTCCAGCCTATCAGAAAGGGAGTTTGCATGTTTACGCTTTGGGTAAAGCTATTCAAACGGAAGAAGGGGCCTTCTTCATTATTGCTGAAGCGGATGCCACCCCTCTTTTCAACATTGTGCAAAACAATGAACAACTCGGGGAAACGGGCGAATCTATTTTGGTTTATAAGCACAACAACAAAGTCTATTACAACAGTCCGCTACAGGCAGAAAATGTAAAGACAGCCGTCAATATCGACCATGAAAATGTTCAGCACATTCTCAGCGCTATTGCAGGCCAACAAGCCACAGGCTTTCAGGTTGATTACCGAAACAAACCTGTTTTAGCCACCTGGGAGCGCATCAATGAAAGCCCTTTGGCTATCATCACCAAAATAGACCGTACTGAAATTGCCCAGCACACCGCCAAGCTTATCTGGCAGTTCATTGCTGCGGGTATTGCGGTTTTACTGATTGCGCTGATCATCACCACCATCTTCTCAAGAATTATCACCAAAGCATTGAACAGGCTACGCGTAACATTGCAGTTGGTGGGTAATGGTATTCTTCCTGAAAAAATAGAAAATTCAAGTGCTGATGAAATCGGCATGATGGCGCAGGATGTTTCACACCTGGTGAACGGATTGAAAAGAACAGCCTCTTTTGCCAGCAATATTGGTAAAGGGCAGTTTGATTCTGCCTTTGAGCCACTCAGCGACAAAGATTCCCTCGGGAACTCCCTCATCAATATGCGGGATAACATTCAGGAGGCAGAAGCCCGCGACCGAGAACGAAACCAGATTGTACATGGATTAGCGGAGATTTCTGAAATCCTGCGATCACATGATGAACTTGACCACCTTGGCAATGAGATTGTCCAGTTTATCTGCGGAAAGATTGATGCCATTCAGGGCGCTTTCTATACGGTAGAAAAAGAAAATGAGCAAACCGATGCAGAAGCAGAAGTGTTGATGCGCGCAAGCTTTGCCTACAACCGCAAGAAATACCTCAAATCCAGGTTTAAATTTGCGGAAGGACTTGTTGGGCAGGCAGTGGCAGAAAAAGACATTATCCTGCGTACAGAAATCCCTTACGATTATGTAACCGTAACCTCGGGATTACTCGGTGACCAGCGACCAAGCAGCATCCTGATCGTTCCATTAATTACTGAAGAGAATGTATATGGCGTGTTGGAGTTTGCAAGCTTTAAAAACTTCTCTCCTTCGGATGTAAAGTTCCTGCAGGAAATCTCCGTGATCATTGCACGAACAATCTCCAACATTAAGGTAAATGCCACCACAAGGCGCCTGTTGGAAGAATCCAGGAGCATGTCCAATGAGTTGCAGGAAAAGCAGGAAATTCTTCAGCAGAATGCCGAAGAAATGCAAGCTACTCAGGAAGAACTTGAGCGTACCAACGCACAGCTGAATGAGCAAATCGAAGAGGTGAACCGTGGGCAGCGACAAATGCAGCTCTTGCTTGAGAACGCCTCTGAGGTTATCACGATTTATGAACGAAACGGCAACATTAAATATATCTCCCCTTCTGTGCAGCGGATCTTCGGTTACACACCTGAAGAACTGATCGGAAGAAGTGACCGCCAGTTTGTACTTGAACACTATCGCGATGATATCGCGCAGGTATTTGAACAGCTGATCGCTCAGCCAACAGAGAACCGTAACCTTCAGTTTGAATATCAGCGTAAAGACGGCACCACCATCTGGTTGGAAGCTACAGGAAATAACCTGTTGAATGATAAAGCCATCAACGGCCTACTGTTCAACTTCAGGGATATTACTGAAAGACGCCGAGCGGAACAGGAAGAGAGAATGCGTTCTAAAATGCAGTCCTTATCGGAAAATTCACCCGATTTGATCACCCGTTTCAATGCCGACAAAAAGGTATTCTATATTAACCCAACCATTGAGCAATATACAGGCAAGCAACCAGAGGTTTTCGATCAGAAATCTTTTGACGAAGCACAGTTGCCAGAAAATATTACGGCGCAGTACGATCAAATCATTGATGAGGTGATTGGCCTTGGCAAGCAGATTGCCACAGAAATCAATTTCCCTTCTGATCAGCTTGGGGAGCGCATCATGCAACTCAGGGGTATTCCCGAGTTTGATGACGAGGAACAAATTGAATCGGTATTGGTGGTATCGCATGATATTACTGAGCGCAAGCAGATTGAGATGGAGGTGAAAAATCAGCATAAAAAAATCACCGAATCGATCAATTACGCCAAACGCATCCAGTGGGCTATTGTACCAGATGCGCAGGTGCTTGAAACCCACCTGCCAGAGTCTATGCTTTTCTATAAAGCCAAAGACGTTGTCAGTGGTGATTTCCCTTGGTATGCTGAAGTGGGCGACGATGTTTACATTGCTGCCGTCGATTGTACCGGGCATGGTGTTCCTGGTGCGTTAATTTCACTCATCGGCTACTTCCTGCTGAACGATATCGTGAAGTCACAAAAAGTCAGCGACCCAGGAAAAATTCTGGATTTACTTGATGAGGGCGTAACGACTACATTGCGTCAGGACCGTGGAGATTCCATGTCGAAAGATGGAATGGACCTTGCCTTGCTGAAAATCAATAAGAAAACCAATAAGGTCGCTTTCGCTGGCGCACACAGGTCGCTTTACAAAGTACACCAGGGCGTGTTAGAGGAAATCAAAGGAAATAAATTTGCGATTGGCGGAGGAAAATACCGCAATCAGACCGATTTCACTACACATGAATTAACCATGGAAAAAGATGATCTTTTGGTCTTCTGCTCCGATGGTTACCCAGATCAGTTTGGTGGACCAATGAACAGAAAGTTTGGCCCTAAACGCCTCAGAGAATTAATTCAATCTAATTACAACCTCCCAATGCCGCAAATGCAACAAGCTTTTGAGGACGCCTGGGAAGATTGGAAAGGAGAATATAAACAAACTGACGACGTATTACTGATAGGAATTCGCTTTTAGTTATACTAAATCAATATAATACTGTAAAAATTGTAGGCAACTATTTTAATTTTACATAGTATTATAAAATTATACCGTTAATCAATAAATTTGTTAATACAACTTGTTTTCAAACCGTTCGTCCTATGAAATTCATTTTTGATCTACACAAGACCATGCTCGAGAACAATCTCATTTTGGTTTATGAAGGGGAATTTACCCAAGAAATTACCAAGTCGGTTCTGGCAATGGCTGAAAGAAATATGGATTCGATCGGAGAAGAGTCGAGTACCAAGCGTAAAGTTTTTAATGTGATGGTCGAGTGCTTGCAGAATATTGTCAAGCACGGAGACGAAGAAAGTTCTGTCAGTAAGCAGGCCATTTTCATGATTGGAAAGAAAAATGATAAGTATGTTATCACTTCTGGAAACCCAATTAAAAAAGAAAATGTGGAAGGGTTGAAGTCCAAATTGGAGGAAATCAATTCCTTGGACAAAGATGGACTAAAAACTTTATACAAAGAAATCATCCGCAACACCTCGATCTCTGATAAAGGGGGCGCGGGCCTTGGTTTCGTTGATATGGCTCGTAAATCTGGTCAAGAATTAGAATATGACTTCAAACCTTTGGATGAAGAATATTTTTTCTTTTCGCTAAAGACTACCATTAAGCGCATTTAAAAAATTTAAAGCATTTAATTCCAACACAATGAATATTATTAACCTAGAAGGAGCAGAAGATACCCCAAAAATAATATTAGATAAGACTAATGGTATTTTTGAAATCTCAGGAAGATCTCTTCCTGAAGATTCTCAGGGTTTTTATCAGCCAATCCTGGATTGGATTGAGGAGTACGGAAAAGATCCGAACCCAAGCACTGAGTTTATTTTTAAATTGGAATACTTCAACACCGCTTCATCAAAATTAATCCTTGATGTACTGTCGGCCCTTGAAGATATCGATGGCGCCGTTATCCAGTGGTATTACCTTGAAGATGACGAAGACATGCAGGAAGCTGGGGAAGAATTCTCGGAACTTGTGGATCTTACTTTTGAATTTCAAGAGTACTAATATAATTTTCTCTAATTAAGGATAATCAGAAAAATGCAGGGAGATTCTCTGCATTTTTTCGATCTACGCTAAGCTAAACATCAACCTATGAGTGAGGAGATACTAAAAGCGCTCACCCAACTTTTTGCCATCATCACCAAACAAGATGGCGGAGTGACAGAAAATGAACGTCAGTACGTTTTGCGCTTTTTCCAGCAAGAATTAGATCAGGACAGCGTGGCCAACTATTTGACCATGTACGATGATTTGGTAGGCTATGGAAAGGTAGAAGAAGCTGAAAAAGATGCCAACGGCGAGGAGATTGCAGTGAAGAAACCCCGCAGAACTTCCATGAAGGACTCGGTACGTACTTTGGGGATCTGTAAAAAGATCAACAAGACCCTTACCCAAAAGCAGAAAGTCGTTGTTTTAATGAAGCTGATGGAATTGGTCGCTTCGGACAGCAACTTATCCCCACAAAGGATGGAAATCATCAATACGGTTTCTGATGTTTTTAAAATAGCCAATGATGAATACCGCGCCTGTGAAGCCTTCATTCTTCTTGAAGATGAAATTGCCCTGCAACAGGAGAATATCATCAGCCTTTCCAAAGAAGACCCGCTTCTTGACAACAACAATATCCATGTAGACATTAAAGGACACATGCATTTTCTCCGCATTCCAAGTGTGGAGATGTATTTTGTGAAATATGTCGGTACAGAGGACATTATCCTCAATGGCTTTATCCTCAAGATCCGTGGCGTATATCTGTTCTCCAACGGAAGCACCATCAAAACCCCTAAGGGGATGGCGCTTTACTATAGCGACCTGATCAGAAACTTCTTCCACGAGGACAACCTGACCGCCCTGAGTTTCAATGCAGACCAAATTGAGTTTAAATTCCCTTCTGGGGATGTTGGGCTGCGAAACATCAATATCTCTGAAGGGCCAGGAAAGTTAATCGGTATTATGGGGGCTTCTGGCGCAGGTAAAACCACGCTGCTGAATGTCCTTGCGGGCCTTAATGCGCCCTCATCGGGTACCATAAAAATCAACGGTTTGGACATGAACTCCCCTGAAGGAAAAGAAAACCTGAAGGGCGTTATTGGCTACATTGCACAGGATGATCTGCTCATTGAAGAACTGACCGTTTACGAAAACCTGTACTATAATGCCAAATTATGCTTTGATGACATGTCGGAAGAAGACCTGCATCAAAGGGTAATGGATGTACTTACCAACCTTGGTCTTGAAACCAGAAAAGACCTGAAAGTAGGAAGTGTCCTTGATAAAACGATCTCTGGAGGGCAACGTAAACGCCTGAACATCGCTTTGGAGCTTATTCGTGAGCCTGCGGTTTTGTTTGTTGATGAACCTACAAGTGGCTTGTCGTCCCGTGATTCAGAGAATGTCATCGATTTGCTGAAGGAATTGTCGTTACGTGGCAAACTCATTTTCGTGGTGATTCACCAGCCTTCGTCGGACATTTACAAAATGTTCGACAAAATGATTATCCTCGATACTGGCGGTTACCAAATTTTTTATGGCCACCCCGTAGAGGCGGTAAATTATTTCAAAAGAGAAACCAATCAGGTGGATGCCGAACGTGGTCAGTGTCCTTCCTGTGGTAATGTAAACCCTGAGCAAATCTTCAATATTGTAGAGTCTTGCGTGGTGGATGAATACGGTGAGTTCACGAAAAAACGAAAGGTAACCCCTACGCAGTGGAAAGACCGCTATGAAGATAATTTTGAGCATCAGCGCATAGAGGATGTTTCGGTAGTACCAGAAAAGAGCCTGAAGATTCCCAACTATTTCAAACAGGCAAAAATCTTTATTACCCGCGACGTTTTATCAAAAATATCGAATAAACAATACCTGTTTATCAACCTGCTCGAGGCCCCTATTTTGGCCCTGGTACTGGCCTTTATTATCCGATACAAATCGGCGCCAGACCTTTCAGGATACATTTACAGGTTCAATGAAAATATTCCGATCTTCATCATGATGGCCGTCATTGTCAGCCTGTTTATGGGACTGACCGTGAGTGCCGAGGAGATTATCCGCGACAAAAAAATCAGGAAGCGGGAATCCTTTTTGAATTTGAGCTGGAACAGTTACCTGATGTCCAAGATAGGCATTCTATTCAGCCTGTCCGCCATTCAGGCCCTGGGCTTTGTGCTGGTCAGTAATACCATTCTTGAGATCCGCGGCATGTACTTTGAATACTGGCTCGTGATGTTTTCTGTGGCATGCTTCGCCAATATTCTCGGCTTGAATGTCTCTTCCGCCTTTAACTCTGCGGTCACGGTCTATATTCTCATTCCGCTGGTAATTATCCCACAAATGGTATTGAGTGG
Source organism: uncultured Persicobacter sp. (assembly GCA_947498325.1). Lineage (GTDB taxonomy): Bacteria > Bacteroidota > Bacteroidia > Cytophagales > Cyclobacteriaceae > Persicobacter > Persicobacter psychrovividus. The sequence continues at coordinate 81,807 of CANMKE010000001.1, read as the reverse complement.
CTTGCTGTTCCCTTTTGAGAAAATGAATGAGGTGATCAGTACGAAAGGAAAAGTGCCTGTCATTGCCGATGTGATGGTATCAAGATGGTCTTATGAAGCTCTGGCGGTAAAACAGTTCCGCGACAATGCCTATGAGGCCACTTACTACCCGATGGAACAACAAGAGCGACAAGCGGACTTCAAGGCCAGCTACTTTATTAAAGAGCTGCGGGCAGAAGTGCAATACATCAAAAACAATCTTGGCAAAGAAGACCCGAAACTGCAACAGCAAATTTCAGAGAACCTGCGCACCATCAAGAATTCTATTGAAGCCGAAGCGTTCAAGGGTGTTCTGAAAGATTACGACCTCGCAGTATTGCTGCAAGAGGACAAGGTGAATGAAAGTACCTTTACGGTGCTAAATGAATATCTTTCGCAGCTTGAACAAGAATACCTGAAGGTGTATAATGAGGCGGTTTCCAAAAAGAATTTTTACATTCACGCTTTGGAGCATGCCGAGAACTCAACTTACAACCTCAACGACTACAAGAATAAATATTCGAATGAAAGTTTAACTGACTTGGTTAGAAACTTAACCGTTCAGGATCGCATTCTGCAATACAACGGCAGGTTACTACAACAATTGGATCCTATCTTCCACTTGCCAGAAACCCCTGCTCATGCTTTAGATTACAGAACGCATTTCTTTGCGCCAAAAAAACACCTTTTCGGTCAATACTTCGATACCTATTATTTCAATATTCTTGTGATATGGTTTATGAGTGCTTTGCTCTACCTTGCACTCTATAAGGAGTGGCTCGCAAAGCTCATGGAAAAAGCCTCCTCGGGCAATCTTTTCAAACGTAAAGGGTAACATATAAATTAATCCAAATATCAATTAACCTTTTAGTCGATATTTGGATTTGATTTTTTTTATTATCTTTAACAATAAAATTGTATGTAATGAAAAAACTACTTTTAGGCCTACTGCCATTCCTTTTTTGGGCATGTTCTGAAGAGAAGCCCAACACCAAGGATTTAGATGCAGAATTTGAGGCCCAACAAACAACCAGTGCGCCGAGTGTTTCTCAGGAAGCAATATCAGGCATCATCCAGCAAATCCCTTCGCCTTTAGAGATTTCATTTCTTTTAAAAGATCAGGGTATTAAGTATGACAACCAATTTTTGAATGACCCCAAGGCCATTTCAAATTATAATAGCGATTTCCAAAAAGCCATCAACCTCGGTATTTATGGTGCGGATTTAGGGTATACCAACATCTATGAGCAAAATCAGGATGCGGTTTACTACCTGCAATCTATTCAGAAATTGTCTGAAGGGCTCAACATTGGCCAGTTTTTCAATTTTCAGGAAATCCGCCGTTTGGCAACCAACAGCAGCAACCTTGATTCGCTGTTGTTAACCACCACACGAAATTACAACAGCATCAACGAATACCTGCAGAAAAAGCAGCGTGCAAATTTGAGCGTTTTGCTGCTGACAGGAGGATGGCTTGAGGCGCTACATATTACCACACAGGTGGCGCAGCAGAATCCTTCCAACCAAGGTTTGGTTGATAAGATTGGAGAGCAAAAATTGGTTTTAGACCAAGTAAAATTACTGTTGGATTTCTACAAAAACTCAGACCCAAATATCGGGCAGCTGAGAAAAGACTTCGAACCACTCGTACAGGCATTTAACAAGGTAGATTTTATTTATACCTACAAAGAGCCTGAAATGAAAGAGGTAGATGGCGAAATGGTAATCATAGACAACTCCACCACTGAAATAAAAATCACCCCTGAAATCCTTGAGGAGATCAAGAGTGAAACGACCAAAATCCGTTCTATCGTAACCAAATAAGCCCTATACCTATGAAAACCATTTTGTATATTTTTCTATTATGCATTATTAGTGTTGTGGGCACCACCAATGCCCAGGCGCAGTGTTCAAGTGATGCTTATACTGAAACTTGTCTATCGAACTTAAAAGACGGCTTTACTTTTTTGAAAAGCTTTAAAGTTGATGGCCAGGGTGGCGCAAAACAAAAAGTTGAGTATAGCTACGTTTTCAGTAAAGATACCAAATACTACATTAATGTTGCTGGTGAAGGAGGCGTTGACGGCATCGTAGTAACGATGTACAACTCTAACAGAAAATTGGTAGCCACCAATTATGCCAATGGTAAATTTTACCCAGGCATCACCTACCCTTGTAATGCTACAGGCATTTACTACATCACCTTCACCTTTAAGGATTCTAAAAATTATTGTGGAGGAAGTGTCTTAGGTTTCAGTAGATAGCCATTGATATTTCTCAATAAAAAAAACCTATTCAGCTTTTGAATAGGTTTTTTTATGCCCAAAAATTCGTTTTGATCCGACAGGTTGCCGCTTATTCCTTGGGCAAAAGGGATTTTTCGTAAACAGGGTCCTTGATATCTGTATTTTGAATATCACTCTCTACCAACCCGTCCCGCAACCTGACGATACGGTGGCTATAATGCGCAATATCATCCTCATGTGTTACCATTATAATAGTGTTGCCCCGATCGTGCAGTTCTTTAAAAATCGACATAATATCATAAGAGGTGCGGGTGTCGAGGTTCCCAGTAGGTTCATCAGCAAGAATAATACTTGGATTGTTTACCAGCGCACGGGCAATTGCAACACGCTGTCGCTGCCCACCAGAGAGCTCATTTGGGCGGTGATCAGCCCGAGAGCCCAATCCCACATTTTTAAGCGCCTGAAGCGCCCTTGCTTCACGTTCTTTCTGCCCAATGCCCGCATAGATCAGCGGGAGGGCAACATTTTCAAGAGAGCTTGCCCGAGGCAATAAATTGAAGGTCTGGAACACAAAACCTATTTCCTTATTTCGTACCTCAGCAAGTGAGGCCTCGTTCATCTGTGCTACCTGATGCCCATTTAAAGCATATGAGCCACCTGTGGGCGTATCGAGGCAGCCTACAATATTCATCAGCGTCGATTTACCAGACCCTGAAGGTCCCATGAAGGAGACATATTCCCCTTTGGAGATTTCGATTGATACGCTCTTTAATGCAGAAATGGTTTCGGAGCCCATCTGATACAGACGGGAAATATTTTTGGTCTTGATGATTGGTTTCATTGTCGTTATATTTATCCAAAAGATGGAAAAATATTGGCTAAAAACCGAGTTTTTCGACGACAATTGGCACTAAAATCAGTTTTGATGGATCTTTAAAAAGTGCTTCAGACAGGGGTCAATCAAGCAATACGAAGTTTCGACGATCCGATCAATGACGGCCGTTTCACGGTCTTTCCACACTTCAATGTAGGAAGTTCCGACGCGGTACAGTCGGATATCCAAAGTTCTGGCCACCACACAGGAAATACAAACGCCCTCATCGGCTATAATTTTGGCTTGTTTATCGAAACTCAAGCCTCTTAGTTGAAAATAATTCATAGCAAAATCATATAGGTAACACTCTTTTGCTTACGAATATTTATTAAAAGGTTAAATATTTAACATTTCAGCAGATGTAAGTAAGGATATTGATTAAAACATTCAAAAAGCCAACACTACCATTGCTCATCCGTCTTTTCTTTTTCCGCAACTTCCTGTTCAAATCTTGATTCCAATTGTTTAAAGGCTTCAGGGCTTGTATAAGGCATTACGTCCTCTATTGCTGATAAGCCATAATCGTCCAAACCAACACTTACGCTCTGTAAGGCATAGCCCTTAGTCAGTGGAACGGAATATTGATTCTGATTCAGGTAAGTAAGAAACAGCTGGTAAGTGTCATCTTTTTCAGGTAAATCCGCCAAATACTGGGTCGCAGATGTCGCGGCTGGTGCAAAGTAAGGGTTACGTTTCAAAAGCTGATGATAATCGCTCATGGCCGTAGTGTCTTTGTTGGCAGCTTTAATACTCGCTGCTGCCAATAATTTCCAATCCCCCTGAAGGTGAGGCAATGCTTTTTGCAGCTTAGGAACGTCGTGATGATACACCGCCAAAGACAAAGCCAGATCAACCGCATCGTCGCCAAGCGATTGTAAACGCGCTATAAGCGGGCTAACATGTTGCCACTGGTCAAATTTCATGGCCACCTGCCATAGCCAGCGCAATGCCTTTACCTGATATTGTTGATCCTTCATCTGATCCACCACTTTAAGCTGCTGCTCAAATTCCCATTGGGTCTGATGGAATCGCATCTTCAGAAAAAGCAAATCATCAGACCAGCCCTTTGCTGAAGGGCCTTCAAGCTTGGCCAACAGCTGCTTTTGTGGTTCACGATAAGCAAATTCCGCAGCATCTTTTGCCCTTCCTGCTTCAAGCAGTACATTAAAGGCCAAATCCGTAGCGACAGAATCTGCAAGGTTCAGTCCCTTGGTTACATGCGGCACGGCTGCCTGAGGCTCACCGAGGTCCACCATCCACTTGCTCAACATTTGCTCATAAAAGGCCCGATGAAAGAAATAGGTATCACTCAAGACCTTCATCTCCTGCACTCCCTGACTCACCTGCCCTACTTCATAATGATAGATCGCCTTGCCGTAGCTGAGCAACTCCTGAAAATTATCGTTGGCCGTTGCCGTAGAGATTGTCGCCAGGCTTTTTGCCCATGCGGTATCCTGATGCTGCATGGCGTAAAAGCTGTAGTTATAGACCTCTGCCAAAGTGGGCAGATCCGCCACCGTATTCGTCTTGGGTGCGGTAATGTTGCTGTTCGCCACCATAGGCGATATGGCCAGTAAATTAGCCTTCACCCCAGTGTTATTTGCAAATTTAAGACCGCTAAGCTCTTGCGCAGACAATTGACCTTCTGGCCCCTTAAACGCAAGCCAGTTCACGGTATTAATGGCACCAACATCAGCGTCATTCTTCAGCACTGCTAAAAAGTCTGCTGCTTGTTGCTTATTGGATTTTTGATAAACCAAGGCCAGATTCGTTTTCAACTGCTTATTATCAGGAAACAATTTCAGTCCTTCTTCCAAAGTAAAAACGGCATCGAAATACTGATTTTGAGACAGGTAAATATTACTGATGTTTACATATGCAAAAGGGCTTGGGTGCTTCACGTTAGCCGACTCATAATACATCAAAGCCTTGGCCAACCGGCCTTGTTCATTCGCCAAAGTTGCCAAACCATAAAAGGAATGGTGGTTCTTCCAGCCATACTGAGCTCCTTTATTGTAATATCCTTCCGCTTCAGTGCTTTCATGATGCGCATAATTCAGATCAGCAATACCATTATAATAGGCTGATAACAGTTGATTCTTCTGCACAAAACGATCCCGTGCCATGATGGTCATCATGGTCGCCAAACCAAAAATATAAACCGTACCAAGGTTCATTTTATTCCCTCTGAAGACCACACTTGCGGCATCCTTTCCCATTCGAATGACTTCAGAAAAATTGACAAACAAATAAATGAAGAACATCCCTGACACGCAAAGGTGTGATAAATAGATCAGCTTTGAGAGCATTTCAAGCATGACATCACTGCCGACAATGAAGTAATGTAAGACGGTTGTCCAACAGATCAACATCAGGGCGAGATACAACAGGGCGCCCAATGGGCGAAAAGGGAGCCAATGACCCCATGCCAACTCTTTGGCCTGAAAAGCCCAAAGCCCCACCACGGAAGAAGCGAGCAACAAAATAAAGGGGCTATAAAACAACCACTGATTATCAGCATTGCTGTTTTGCTGCCAGAAACCGATACCGAGAAGGCTAAGGTAAACCAGCGAAACCGCAATAAAATGCCCAAAATTATTACCAATCGCTTTCCGGCCACCAATGAGCCTGAACAGCAACCAAAAGTTATCGATGCTCACCAAAAATATAAACAGTCCCGCCAAAGCTACCCACGGCAGCACGCCGAAAGTCATCACGCGTTCCAAGGGATAGGACTCTGTGGCAGCATAATGTAACATCCCGATGGCCCCGATGGTCAGGATCAGAAAGGTCGCAAATCGGCCAAGCATAGCCATTTGCGTTCGATAAACCTGAATAAGATATGACACCCCCATGAAAAGCAGGAGTGTGATCAGCAGGGCGAGGTTATCAAACCGACCGAAGGGAATGATGACATCCAGCTGAAAGCCCCACAAACAGGCAGACAAAAGCGTTGCGCCAATATAATACAACCTGCGCGGCAGTCCACTAACCACCGCCCACAACATGCTGTAGCCCGTAAGACACAAAAGCCAGAAGGTTATATTTCCCAACAGGGAATATTGAATGCCTGAGCCTTCAAAATACTGATTCAGTAAAAGATAATTGACAGAAATGGAGGTATGGCCCAAACCAAGTTCTATCTGACGAAGCGTAATGGGAAGCTCAACGGTTTTGGAAATCACATTCCAGTCCATGGCAACAACATTGCCCCCCAAGTAGAAATATAAAAAGGCGCAAAGCACCACGCCTACCATCAGTGTAAAAGCCCAAAACAATCCTCGCCATGCCGCTGGCCATTCTTTCCAAAATTTTATCATCGCTGTTGCTGTCAAGCTGTCGTTAATGTTGATGGACAAAAATAACACTTTCCTGCCCCGATATAAACAAAGCCGCAACATTCTGTGCTCAAAAAGTAAAATCCTTGTATATTATATTGATGTACCGTTGTACTATTTGAAGGCGCCATCAATATCAAATGATTTTTCTATCCTCAGGATTGAGTAAGATGAAGACCGATTTTGAGGGTATCCTAACTCGGGTAGCTGTACAGATACGGCTGAATGAAAACAGGACGTAAAGGCAAGGGGCTTTGAATGCTTCCCTTAGGCTTCTTTGCTTGAATATACCTCCTTATTATAGGCTTTCAGGTCGGCAGCAAGCAAGGCCTTAATTTCTTCCTTCAGGCGTGGAATATCATCATGAGTCAGTCCTTTGGTAGGAATAGGATCATGGATAATCATCAGGGATTCATGCACATGTACAGAAGCCTTGTCTCGGGGAAGGATTTTCCACGAATAAGGCATTGAAACGGGAACCAGAGGCACTTGGGTATCGATGGCGACAATAAATGCCCCGTCTTTGAAAGTCCCCATCATAGGTGGGTTTTTAGTGATCGTCCCTTCAGGGAAAATCGCCACATTTTGCCCCTTGTTCACCACCTCTTTACACATAGCAATGGCCTGCTTGGCACTACTCATACTTCCCCGCTTTACAACAATGCTAAATCGGCGGTAAATATAGCCAAAGATCGGCACCTTGGTCAGCTCGTGCTTTCCCAAAAAGGTCGTCAGCATAGGTCCACTGCCCAGCACAGGAATATCCAAGAAAGAAGAATGATTGGCCACAATCACCGCATTTTGCCCTTTAGCCAAACGTTCCTTCCCTTTCCATATCACTTTGGTAGGCACACCCGCCATAAACAGGGAATATTTACCCCAGACACGATACAAACGCAGGCCCCACTTCTGCCCAGCAGGAAAGTAGGATAACACAGCAAAACAAGGGAGAAAAAGCACCATTAACAGTGCAAATGAGCCGAAGCCCAAAGCGGTGAAAATTTTATTTTTAATCATTATAAGAATTTCGCAATACTAAACTGACAGCCAACAAAATTAATGCTGTAAAGGCATTATTCTAAAATTTAAACAAAAAAAAGCCAACCTTTAGCGGGTTGGCTTTTCAATTTTTATAAAATCAGCGATTAGCTGTCTTTTCTCTTCTGGATTGAAGTGTACAACACTTTCAATGCATTAGCGTCTTTTAGCGATTGCTGAACGTCTGTTACAATACCCATTTTAGCTTCTTTATCCACTTTCATAGCCATTGTAATTTGATCACGTTCGTAATCTGCCAGTTTATCTTTCTCCTTAGCAACATACAAGATCAAATCTTTTGGTTCTGCAAAAACATCATTGATCTGGATTACTGGTTCAGTACCAAAACGTGATGTTTCTTTCGGAGCTCCTACATAAATGTAAGACACCAAAGATTTTTTCTCAATCTTACTCAATTGCGTCGCCGCAGGAAAACGTTGCTGAACTTTAATATCGTCCGTACGCATCGTTGTTGTTGTCATAAAGAAGAACAACAACATAAAGATAATGTCAGGGAGTGCCGAAGTAGGGATGTCCTGACTTGCTTTCGACTTCTTTTTAAACTTTGACATTATTAACCTCCTGTTTTAGATGGGTCAGCAATAGAAATACTCATAGGAATCTTGTTACCATCGCGGCCAATCTTCGAATCCTCGTACATTTTTTTCTCACGAGGTTTCTTACGATCAAGCTTCAAATACTTTTCAACGGTCAGTCCGACATTTGCCGCATAGATTTCGTTGTAAGCACCTTTCAGGTTATCTAAGATTTCAATATAAGTAGCGTAGCTTGTACCACGGTCAGCCTTAAAAGACACAACCGCATCTTGAGGCGAGTCTGACATAGTTTTATCACGTCCGTAGTTAAGAATAAATTCTTTCACCAATGGGCGTAATTCATTTAGGTCAGTCATTGGTTGACCATTCACCAACACGCGGTCGGAAGAGTTCACCAATACCTTAAAGATGTTTCGTTCATTCTTCTTCACATCAGGCTGCTGATCTGCAGGCACTTTTGGTGGTAAACGTAGCGAAACACCTTTATCAGATGCAATCGTGGTCGTTACCAAGAAGAAGATCAACAGCAAGAACGCGATATCCGCCATAGATCCAGCATTTACTTCTGGGGTTCCTCTATCTCTTGCCATAATAAATTATTTAAATGCTTTTGCGAACTCTGTAAAAATCGCTAATACAAAAGCACCTACCATGAACACATAAGCTGTGATCAGAGAAGCACCTACCATTTGCGAAATAAATGGAGTTACATCAAACTTAGCGTAAGCAGTAGTTACTTCACTTCCAGCAAGGGCAAAACCCACACCAAAAATACCTGCAACAACCAACACGCCAACTAACGATTTCATTAAGCCCTTAGGATTGTCGAGTGCTTTTAGCAAAGGTAAGACGATTGCCAAGACAGTCGCTAACCCCGTAAGAGCATACCCAATGTAAAGGGCGATATCTACAATTTCCATTATTAATTACGTTAAATTAGCCAAACAATTGTTCTAATTCAATCATGCCTCATGGGCGATGATTATTTTCTGTATTTCACCAACAAGTCAATCAATGAGATAGAAGCATCTTCCATATCATTAACCAAAGCGTCGATTTTAGACACACAGTAGTTGTAGAACAATTGAAGGATAACAGCAGCAATCAAACCTGCAACAGTAGTCAACAAGGCTACTTTAATACCAGAAGCTACAACGGTTGGAGAGATATCACCAACAGCCTCAATCATATCAAAGGCTTGGATCATACCCAATACCGTACCCATGAAACCAAGCATTGGCGCCAAAGCAATAAACAAAGAGATCCATACAAGACCCTTCTCCAAACGACCCATTTCTACAGAACCGTAAGCCACAACAGACTTCTCTACCATTTCGATACCTTCAGAAGAACGCATCAAACCTTGTGTAAAGATAGAAGCAACAGGACCACGAGTGTCACGTGTAACTTCCAAAGCAGCTTCAACACCACCTGATTGAAGCGCAGCTTCAACTTTCGCCAACAACTTCTTAGTGTTAGTAGTCGCAAGGTTCAAAGTAATGATACGCTCAATAGCAACGGCCAAACCGATGATCAAACACAACAATACGATACCCATAAACTCCCATCCACCTTCGATGAATTTTTGTTTTACGGCTTGGTGGAACGAAGTGTTCTCTTGCGGAGCAACCTCTTCAACCTGTCCATTGTCTTGAGCAGCAGCTGGTGCGTCCTCAACAACTTGGTTTTCATTAGTAGTAGCTGCAACCTCCTCAGTTTGAGCGGCAGCATCATCCGACTGTGCATACGTCTTTACGGTTGTACCGAAAGTGACCATACCAGCGATCATCAACAAAGCAAATAACTTTTTCATAGTTCAGTTTCTAATTAATTCTCTAAGTGTAGAATTTAACTGTTAAAGTGTAAGAAAAAATTTAAAGTTAGAAGAAAAGCGAGGTGACGAACCTCAGAATCTTTATAGACTTCTGCCTTTTGGGCTAAATTACCATCAGCTTAGTAGGGCGTCTCTTCTCTGAAATATTCTACTGTATCGCAGTATCACGAACACAAATAAATCAATAAATATCTCTCAATGCAAGAATAATATGTTTTTTTGAAACCTTTTAAATGATCGTCATTTCGCCACAAAGCGGTACTTGGAGCATTTTCCTCACTAAATCAGTGCTTTTCTGATTCCCTAACAAAAACATTAATTTTACCATGGCGGCTTCGGAAGTCATATCATATCCACTCACTACCCCGATTTTTTCGAGTTCGGAGCTGGTCGCATAGCGGCCATGGATTACGGTCCCCCCGAGACATTGGGTAACATTCACTACCGTGATTCCTTTTTTAATCGCATTTTCAAGACGATCGAGGAACCATTTTACCGTCGGTGCATTTCCTGACCCGTAGGTTTCCATCACGACCCCTTTAAGATTGGGGATATTGAGGATGGCGTCCACATAGGCCTCACTCATAGAAGGGAATATTTTAAGAAAAGCCACATTGGTATCGAACTTCCACTGAAAGCGCAAAGTATCCTGTGGAATCCATGGCAATACCGCCGAACGGTTGTACTCAATTTCCGTCCCGACAACCGCCAGTGCAGGATAATTCTCCGAATTGAAGGCATCGAATTGCGAGGAGCGAATCTTTTGCACCCTGTTTCCACGGAAAAGCTTGGAGTCAAAATAGACGGCCACTTCTGGCACCAGCGGCTCATGGTTTCCGTCGTGTGCAGAGGCCAGTTCAAGCGCAGAAATCACATTTGCCCGGGCATCGGTACGGCGGGCACCAATCGGCAACTGCGCCCCAGTAACGATAACGGGCTTATTACAGCCTTGCAACATAAAGCTGAGGGCTGCGGCAGTGTAGGCCATGGTATCGGTACCATGCAAAACCACGAAGGCCTCGTACTGATGATAATTTTCTTTGATGATGTACCCCACATCCTGCCAGTTCTCAATTTTAACATTGGAGCTGTCAATGGTGGTCGGAAAACTGATGACCGTCAGGTCAAGGTTCAGGGTATTGATTTCAGGAAGCCTTTCAATAATCTCATGAAAGCCCACAGAAATCAATGATCCCGTCCGATCCTTTACCATGCCGAGCGTCCCTCCTGTATAAACAATCAGGATTTTGGCTTTGGGCTCATAAGGAGCGGCAGTATTCAGTCTGGTGATTCTATATTTGGGTGTCATTTGTTCTCAGAATTTGGCACTTATCCTTTAAAAAGGTTCAGTGCATTTTGGGTGGTGATTTTAGCGACTTCAACAACAGAGATTTGTTGGAGGTCAGCGATACGCTGTGCAACAAGCGAAACATAGTGCGGCTGGTTTCTTTTCCCCCGATGTGGCACAGGCGCCAGATAGGGAGCGTCCGTTTCCAAAAGCAAATGCTCACAGGTAAGGTGCGGCAACAGTTTGTCCATGCCACCATTTTTAAAAGTACTTACCCCGCCAATACCGAGCATCATGCCTGCCGCAATAGCGCGTTCGGCATCTTCTACACTTCCAGAAAAGCAATGAAATACGCCCTTCAGGTTGCCGTCCTGCAATTCTTCGACAACAGCGACGGTTTCTTTGAAGGAATCTCGGCAATGAATCGCGATGGGGAGGTCAAACTCTTTCGCCCAGCCGATCTGAATCTTCAGGGCTTCAATTTGGCGATCGAGCGCAGTCTTATCCCAGTACAGATCGGTTCCGATTTCTCCCACCGCTGCAAAAGGAAATTTCTTCAGCCACTCGTACATTATAGCAAGCTGCGATTCAAAGTCCTCTTTAACATCCGTAGGGTGAAGCCCCATCATGGGAATACAAAAGTCGGGGTATTGGCGATGAACATCCATCATGGCATCAATGGAATCCACATCAATATTAGGCATGTAAATTCGACGAAGACCCGTAGCTTTACTGTCAGAAATGACCTGTGCCAAATCTTCTTTAAAATCCTCTACATAAATATGCGCATGTGTGTCAATAAATTCCATATCCCCGCTTGTTCACAGTTTTTTTACCCTATTTTTCTCTTTTCTAAGGACAAAAATATTAAAAAATTCACAAAGCGCAATAAATCATAATCCGCCCCTACCACTGATCAATAGATCGGAAAAAATTTCAGATGCGAATGAAAGGCCATATCCTTGGTTTCTTTCAAGAGATCCGCTAAATTTTAATGAATTTTTACAAAGTCTTAAATTTATAGCCCTTTTTTGAAAAGTGAGAAAGATACCTCGGTAATACAAATTTTATATTTTTTTCTGATTTTAAGCTATCGTGAAAAACAATTACACTCCCATTTCGGGATAATTTCACGGATTTCATTAAAATCTCTTCTTTGGAAAGGCTGCCATCATAGTCACAAGAAAGGACATCCCATAGGATAATTTCATAATGCTGTTTTAATATCCTTGCTTGCGAAGGACGCATTCGGCCATGAGGTGGACGAAATAAGGGGCGCGATCGTTCGGGAAAATCCCCCTCATTAAGAATATGCTGACACTTATCAATATTCTTTAAATAATCCTCTTTTTTGGTTTTCCAACCTTGTAAATGATTGAAGGTATGATTCCCAACAACATGCCCCCGCTCAAGGAGTTGCGCATACACTTCAGGGTATTTCCTGACATTGTCCCCTACAACAAAAAAGGTGGCTTTTGCCCCATATTCTTCAAGACACTCCAACACCCATGGGGTTACCTCAGGTATTGGGCCATCATCGAAAGTCAGGTATATCACTTTCTGATCCGTTGATTTTCGGAAGGTATAGTCAGAAAACCAACGCTGAATACAATCTGGTATCCGATGCGGTTTTATCAATCCCATTTCTTGATCGTCAACAGAGAAATATCATCTGCAAAAGGGACTTCACCACGAAAATCGTTCAGTGCATCCATCATGATCTGGTTGATCTCATCAGGCTTTTTGCGGAAATTTCTGCGCAGGCACTCTTCCGTACGCTCCTCCCCAAAATCGTCCTCTGCAGTATTGAAGGTTTCTGTCAGTCCATCGGTATAGCAGAACAGGGTAAACTCCGTCAGGTTCTTTACCACCCCTTCAGAGATAAATGGTAACGGATCCATAATACCAATCACCGTAGAACCCTGATCAAGGAGCTCCAGCCGCCCGTCTTCGCGAATCAGCATCGGCTGATTATGCCCAGCATTTACATAATTAAGCTGCTGTTCCCGCTGGTCGTAAATTGCCAAAAACACGGTAATAAATTTATCCTGACCATTTCGGCTATAAATCTGATGATTTACGGCAGCTACTGCTTCTTTCAAATCTGTGGTATGCAAAATAATGGTCCGTAGGGAAGCCTGAAAATTGGACATCACCAAAGCGGCGGGCACCCCTTTGCCAGACACATCGGCCATACAGATCAAAAAACGGTGATCATCAAGGGAGATATAATCATAATAATCGCCACCAATTCCGTGATGTGGCACATACTCTGCTGCCACATGAAATTTATCGCCCTGTGGTAATTTGGTTGGCAACAAGCTCTTCTGCACCTGATGGGCAATCTCCAGCTCACGGCTCATCAGCTCTTGTTTCATCTGCTGACGGGCAAACTTTTTGTTTTCAATTGCCACCGCCACCAGGTTTGTGATTGCCTGAATAAACTGCAGGTTCATATCATTCACCCGCCCGACTTCTTTCTGCGCCACAAACAACATCGCCAGGCGCTGGTCTTTATGCGAAACGGGGATCAGCACATCAAATTCCTGAAAGCTTTCGTCGACATTGGGGCCGAAATCTTCTTTCTTGGTAATTTTAGTAATATCAAGAAAAGCCTCTGGCAGGGGCGCCTGCGTGTAATTCTGAGCGGTATTAAATTGCGCTTTACAATTCATGGTCCGCGCATTCGTTTCCTCCACAATGAAAAGCGCCAAACGGCCAACACCCGCGGACCCCATCAAAGTAAACTGATAGGCCAGCACCAGCTGACTTTCTTTTATATTATCGTTGATCGCATTGGAGAGCTCAAGCAGGGCATTGATCTCCATATTCTTCAACTGATATTCCTTTTGATAATCTATCGTTTCCATTTTGAGATCTTTCATCATCACTTTATGCGTTTAGGATCGAGCACATCCCTGAGTCCATTACCAAATACATTAATCGCTCCTACCATCAGCATGATCGCCAAACTTGGGAAAAGCACTAAATGAAGGCTGTTATTGGTGCCAATAGCGCCGAAACCCTCCATAAGCATCGCCCCCCAAGAAGGTGTGGGAGGTTGCACGCCCATCCCCAAAAAGCTCAGGCCTGCTTCCAGTAAGATTGCCGCAGCAAAATTCACCGTAGCCATCACGATTAATTCTCCTCCAATATTGGGTAAAATATGGACAATAACAATTTTATAGTCAGACAAACCGATGGACCTTGCCGCCTCCACAAAAAGACTATGTTTCAAACTCATCACCTTGCCACGTACCAAACGCGCAACATCCACCCACATGGTCAGCCCTACGGCGATCACGGAGACAAACACCCCCTGGTGATGCAAAGCCATACTGATGGCTATAATAAGCATTATTCCTGGAACAGACCACACCACCGACATCAGCCACCGAAGGAAAACATCCTGCCACCCTCCGAAATACCCTGCTACGCTGCCGACCAGTACCCCGATTAACAAGGATACCAGCGCGGCAAAAAGCCCGATAGTCAAGGACGCCCGCGCACCGAAAAGCAGCCGACTGAGTAAATCCCTGCCTGCGCGGTCGGTTCCCAATAAAAAACGATGGGTTTGAATATGTGATTTGAGTAATTCTTTCAGCTTGATTCTGGAGACGAACACATCGCTGCCATCGGCCAACAACACTCGGTAGCCATTTTTTTCTTTCATATAGGGCCTACTGGAAGGAAAGGACATCGCCTCCAAAGGCCCAACGTATAAGGGCATGACAATATCGCAAAGGTGAAATCGCTTCCATTGATTACGATGAGAACCAAAGGGTAAAATCATCACCAGGTCGCCGGCTACTTTCAGGGAATCGTAGGGTTCGAGCAAAAACGACGACGGTGTTCCCGACCACCATGAACGCCACAGACTCGTGTGCTCCTGCTCCACATTTTTTCGCACCTTCAGCATGGGAACCGTAAAATTCACCCCCTGCTTGCGCAGCTGAATATTCCCGCCGTTCACATCAGGCGTACTGTCAGGAAGCACCCAATAACCTCCCAGGACTACCGCAAAAGCACACAGCATCACCAGCCCACTGTAACGGCAGGCACGGTTACGCCAGATTTGCTTCAGCAGACCCACTTCAGCATGAATACTTTGAACAGGAGGTTGGGCAACCATATTTTAGGAGTTAATAGGGCAAAAAAAATTAATGTCCATGCAAGGCCAGCATGCCTTGTTTCGACGCCAGAAAATACAGCGTTTTCATGTGATCTTCAATATAGGCAATTTCCAGTGGCTCACCATCTATCTCGCTGAAAGCCTTCACCCACTCACGCTGAATCAAGGACAACAACCCCTGCTCCAGGTCACGCTCCGCACATCCAACTTCTTCCAAAAGCTCATTATAGGAAATCACGAAAAAGAGTTCCTCTAAAATTTCATTTTCAATATCCGACATCATCAAACTAAGCCATGTTTAGAAAGATAAATTTACAATTCAAAATTCAATTTACCTGCATAAATATCCTAAATTACAGCTATGAAAAAATACCATGGCAAAACACTATTCCTGCTCCTGACCACCCTCCTGCTGAGTACCTGTCAGATAGCAAAAGCACAGGTTCAAATTTTCAATACGGTGCGTGGCGTTATTTTGGATGAAAACCAACAACCCCTTCCCTTTGTGCATGTAATGGCGATCAAAGGTCGATTTGGAGCCACTACCGATGAAAAAGGGCGTTTTGTGGTAAAATCCAATGAGACAGACACCCTGTGGTGTTCCTTTGTGGGTTACCAAATGCAGCGAATCCCTGTACAAATCCCTGACGGGGCTGTTTCTATTGACCTGAGCATCACCCTCAGCCCGACGACCTACAAACTGAAAAATGTGGACGTTACGCTGCTGCCCGAAAACATTGAAGATTTTAAGGATGAGGTGATAGAACAAGACCTCAAGGAAGGATGGCAAATTGACCCCAAAAATAATTATGAGGCCTATATGAAAAGCCGACGCCAACAGGCGGCGCTGCAAAAAACACCTATTCCGGGTTTCGACCAACCCGATGCCTTTAACTTTTTGACCCTCGACCTGAAAAAAGGAAAACGCATTAAACGACGGGAACAAAAGCGAAAAAGACAGCATATTGCAGCCAATAAATTCAACAAGAACTGGGTATTGAGCCTGATTGGGCCCGAGAACGAAGCAATTGTGGAAGAGTTCATGAAAACCTGTAAGTTCAGTGAAAGCTACCTTGTGGAGACGGATCAATATCAGATTGCCAAAGATGTATTGAACAACTGGGATCTGTATCAGGATCAGCAAAAAAGAAATTAAGTGTTTTGCGGATAATAATAAAAGGTGTCTGAAGTATCCATCGGGCACCTTTTACTTTTGATATACCCGCCCCTTCCATTCATAGCTTGACCGCCACGACAGCAGGCCAAAATAAACCGCATAAAAAGGGTAAAGAATAAACATGACCACAAAAGACAGCATGTCCCACGGCCGTTTGGTTTGATAATGAACCCCAACGAGCAACATCCCTTCGGACACAAAACGGACCATCAGCACCATTAAAGCGGTTTCACCAAAAGAAGGCCAAATCAGTCCCAAGACCAAAAACAAAAGGGTTAAAGCATGCAAAGAAAAAACAGCCACAGGGGGAATAGCTTCCAGCCAGCTTTTACCGACATTCCACTTACTTGACCACCGCAACCGCTGCGCCACAAAAGCGCTCCAGCGGGGCATTACATCCGCCAGGACTACCGCCTGGGCATTCTTCTGAAAAACGACACTGTTCTCTGAAAACTTCAGGCACTTTCGCATCAGCAATTCGTCGTCGCCCGTAGGAATCTGATCAATCCCCTCAAAACCTTTAACAAAATCGAACATCGATTTTCGGTACGCCAAATTCGCCCCATTGCAAAAAATAGGCTTACGCCAGCCGCTCATCCCTCCGGTAAAACCCATAAGGCTCGAAAATTCCATTTGCTGAAAACGGGCAAACCAACGGCCATCGCCCTGCAACATCACGGGCCCCATCACCATTTCTACCTGCGCCGAAACAAAGGGCCGCACCATAAGGTCGAGCCAATCGGCGTTCATCGTGCAATCGGCATCCGTACACAAAATCACCTGCCCGCTCGCCTGTGCAATTCCCTTGGCAAGGGCCGCCTTTTTCCCTTCCCCTTCCACCAAATCAAGCACTTGAATATTCGCATCCGGCACCTGATAGGCTTTCAATTGCTGAAGGGTATCATCTGTGGAGTGATCATTAACAAGTACAATCTCATAATCAGAATAATTTTGCTGAAGTAAGCAGCCCATCAGGCGATCAATCACTGCGGATTCATCTTTGAGTGCCACCACCACACTGACTTTCCCCGAAAACCCTTTTTTGAAATTCGGGTTCCGATGCCAGGAGAAGGCATTCAGCAAGACGATCAGGGCATAAACAATCGCAATAATCAGGAGGAAGAATTGAACCATTTCCATTTGAAAAGAAAAAAAGAGCCCAAAAGAGCAGGTATAAAAATGTTAAAGCACCACAATATAAGCCCCGATCCGACAATAAATCCTATTTCCGCAACTTGATCATGAAAAAAGCTCCATAAGGCAAACTCACGAATGCCCAGATCCCCCAGTAAGTGTACTGCGGGAATCACGGATTTGGCCAGGAACATGAAAAACACCCCCTGAAGTTGCTCGCTAACGGGAAGCGCCACCCCAAGCCAATGCATCAGTAATAATAACTGAAAACAAAACACCAGATAACGCCCCAGCGACAACAGCCAAATCTTGAGCAAATCTCGCCTACTGAAGTAGCGACCAACAAAGCGCAACCTTTGCTGCCAACGCGGGTGCTTCCGAACATACCGCCACCCCATTGCCAACGCCACCACGACCATCATCAGTCCAAAAAAGACATAAACCCAAAAATCAACCGCCATATTCTGAAGAAACCCCCAGAGCCCAACCAGCCCAAACAACAGCGTCCAGCTCATTTGCGCTACCTGCCCCATGAATATCAGCAGGACCAGTCGGATATTCCGACCCGACTGCAGTGATAATATTCGACCTAAATAATGCCCGAGTCCCATTGGCCCGACCAAGGAAAAAGCCAAAGCTGACCACACCCCTGCAAGGGCATTAAAAAAGCTGATCTTACGATTCTTACGGACAATCCACTGCCATTTCCACGCTTCCATCGACCAGTTAAGAACCATCAATAATCCTAAAATGAGATAACGGAGGGGCATGGTGGTGATCTCCCCAAAGCGAAAATAAATTTCTGAAGCCGGAAAATTATCCTTTATTTTGCTCCACAGTACATACATTAAAGCCAACCAAAGCAGTCCTTTGAAAAACAAAAAACTTTGCTTTAGGCGCTTTTTGGCAATTGAAAACGGAATGGCATCGAACACAGAAAAAATCATTCTTGGTTTGGACCCCGGCACCCAGGTAATGGGCTATGGGGTAATTCAAATTAAAGGTAGCAAAATGTTTTGTCTTCAGTATGGAGTAATTCATTTAAAAAAGTACAGCTCGCACGCTTTAAAACTCAAAAAGATTTACGAAAGGGTGTGGGGCATTATTGAAGAATATTTGCCCGATGAAGTAGCCCTCGAGGCGCCATTTTATGGCAAGAACGCGCAATCCATGCTGAAGCTCGGCCGTGCGCAGGGCGTGGCGATGGCTGCGGCACTCAACCACGACATCCCCGTAACAGAGTATGCTCCCCGAAAAATAAAACAATCCGTTACCGGCAACGGAAATGCCTCCAAGGAGCAAGTGGCCAACATGCTCAAGAGCCTGCTCAGCCTGAAAGAACTGCCGGAATACCTCGATGCTACCGATGCCCTCGGCGTAGCCGTTACCCACCATTTTTCCGGTGGTCAGCAGGTCGCCAAATCGGCCTCCTGGAGTGCCTTTCTGAAAGATAATCCAGACCGCAAAAAATAAGGAGCGAGTTTCCTTCGCTCCTTGAAAGTGTGTTTCAAAAATTGTTCCGCTGGCGGCAACACGTCAGCAATAAATCTATTCCTCGTCCATCTCCATAGGTGGCATAGGTGCTTCTTTCATATGGTCGGGGTCCATCAGCAAAAACTTCGCGCCATTGTTCAGCATGCCCATTGGCCCGCCATGATGTGGACGCATATGCTTGGCTTTTTTATTGGGCTTCTGCCCTTTTTTCTTGCCTTTGGATTCCGTAGCAGGTGTTCCTTTAATTTGCTGCGCGCCTGTTCTCCTGCCGTCTTCTTCCATCATTTTCTCATGCCATTCTTTCAGCTTGGGCTCAAGGCTTACCAATACCTGATCCAAATCCTGTTCATGTCGGTCGGCAATCTCCCAAACACCTTGCATAATTTCCCGCTTGGATTTTTCCAGCTCACGCATAGCTTGTCGCTGTGCCGATGAAGGCAACTCAAAATTTTCGCTATGCTTAGCCGGTAGTTCTGCCCTCAGCTTTTTTCCTTTCGCTTTCAGCGCCTCAAGCTCCTGTCGGTATTGTGCAATTTCTTTCTGTTCCTTGGCACTCAGTTTGGCATCGAATGCCTTTCTGGCATCTTTCATCACAGGCATCACCTCATTTTTCAGGAAAGCCCTCATCTCTTTCTTTTTAACCTGCTGATGGTGGGGCTGTGCTATTCCCGAAAAGCTTATTGCAAACAATAAAAATGCAAGCCCAATGGATTTTTTCAATTTTATCTGATTCATAACATTCACGTTTTAATGACATTATGAAGGACGACAATCAGCAGTAAATGATCATGAAAAATCAATCAACGGCAGCATTCTTTCTACCAACAAATGGAAACTGATGAGTTTGGGCGGGAACGGTTGGAGGTGTAGCAGGCTGCTGAACAGCGGTATCTTTTTGTTGAAGGCTTGAAGTGGCAGGCTGTTCTTCTCCAAATTCAAACAGATCTACAAAGTGATCGACCATGGCACTTTGCAATGATGTAATCTGCCCTTCGATCGTTGTGAAAGCAATGTGCCCCCAATAAGCCACCCCTTTGCGCACAATCGGCTGATTGGTGCCGTGCCAATCCTGTTGCCGCATTTCCACATCCTGAATCACCTTCAGCTCGAAAGCGATGAACAGGTCAATGCAAATGAAGAGGCATATCAATAAGCAGGTAGACTTCTTTATTATCATATCATTCTTAAGTAGGCAATATTTGCAGAATTTAACACCCGCCAAAAAGAATATTCAAGGAATAATATTTCGATTTTGGCTTATTTTTTAGTTATTTCAACCACCAAACCTATTATCCCTAAAAACATCTCCTTCCATGACGTCCCGACTGTTCAAAGTGCTGTGTTTACTACTGATCAGCCAAACCGCCTTTTCGCAAGCGTATCTGCACTTCGATAATGCGTATCAAAGTCAGTACCAAATTCAAGAAAAAAAGAAAAAAAGTAGCCTTTTAGCCCTAAGCCCACCAAAAAACAGTGAAAAAATAGCAATCTACCACCGAAAATTTCAAGAAGTAACGCTTAACCCATTTGCGATCGCCACTTCAGGCCTATCTGAAAATCAAATATTTATAAAACAAGGTGAGCAAAAATTTCAACCCGCAAGTGTTGTTATGCTTGAACAGGCCACGGGCAAACAGGAACAATACGCGCATTACTACCGTCAGATTCACCGACTGAAAACCGCTGAAACCGCCAGCATTCTTCTTGGCGCAGGCCTGATCGCTTCAGGCATCTTACATACCGTTACGACCAATAATATTGAAGGGAAAACGGCGCAGTACCGGACCTCCCCGATGTTATATATGGGAGCCACGGTGGGTTTGTCTTCTTTAATTTGGCGAGCGATCCGAAAAAAGAAGATCCGTGCGCTGGTCGATGATTTCAACCAGCATGGCGCTGCGCAAAGTATTACAGGACTATAAAAAATAAGGCTGCTCCAAAAAAAATTGGAACAGCCTTATTTTTATCTATTGAATTCATGCCCGCAGGCCATTACATCTTTACATCTTCTCCCTGATTTTATCTGCAGCGGCAGCAAGCTCAGCTGCTGAAGGGTTCAGTTTTTTCCTGCTGAAATTAATATCATCCATTTTATTCAAAGGAACCAAATGAATATGGGTATGGGGCACTTCAAGACCAATCACTGCCACACCTACCCGCAGACAAGGGATACCGGCTTTCACCGCTTTGGCCACTTTCTTGGCAAATGCCTGAAGCGCCAGGTAATCCTCATCAGCCATATCGTAGATATAATCCACTTCTGCTTTCGGCACCACCAACGTGTGCCCTTCCACTAAAGGGTTAATATCCAAAAAAGCAATGTGCTTATCGTCTTCTGCTACAATCTGAGCGGGAATTTCACGCTCAATAATTTTGGTGAATATCGTGGCCATAGTCCTGATGATTTAAGTCAATTACATGGTAATTTCAAGCACTTCAAAATTCATTTTTCCTGCTGGAGCAGTTACCTCAGCAACTTCCCCAACCTTCTTACCTACCAAACCTTTACCGATAGGCGACTTGATGGAAATTTTCCCCTGCTTAAGGTTCGCCTCTTCTTCGGAAACCAAAGTGTATTTCACTTCCATTCCGTTTTTCAGGTTCTTGATTTTTACCGTTGAAAGGATGGAAACTTTTGAAGTATCGATATCCGACTGGCGGATCACACGTGCATTGGCAACAACATTTTCCAACTGTGCGATTTTAGCCTCAAGGTGCCCCTGAGCATCCTTAGCAGCATCATATTCTGCATTTTCACTCAAATCACCCTTGTCACGTGCTTCTGCAATTTGCTGTGCGATGTCGGCACGGCCACGTAATTTCAAGTCACGCAATTCATCTTTTAGGCGCTGAAGGCCCTCTTCGGTATAGTATGATATATTACTCATCTTTTAATTGATCCGATTTTATTAAAAAAAAGAATAACGACCCCTAAGTGAGATCGTTGCAGATCGGGAAATGTACATGCGCAAGCCAAATACCGAAAGCAAATCGGCCGATCAAGCTACAGGCATTCCCCCTTAACGCTAACAAAGATAAACATTTTTTTAAACCGCCCAAAAGAGAAAAGCCCTTGAAGTCAATCGCCTACCCTCAATTATGACACATTTATGTTGAAATGAGAACAAAAAAGCATCCGCAAAAATCAGATTTCGCAAAAAATTAAAGTAACTTTACCAAGATGATTTTTGCGATTTTTCAATCTTAATTAATGAAGTCAACCCTCATATATCTACTGTTTTTTTTAAGCCTAACCGCCTTCAGTTCCCTTGATGCTCAACCGATATCAATGGATAGTCTGAACCAGTTGAGCTTTGACGCCAAAATCAACCTGGCCGAGAAGATGGTTCATGACGAACCGAATTTCGCCTATCGTGCGGCAGAAAGCGCCTGGCTGCAGGCGGAATCCGAAGGCAATAAAAAGCGAATGGGTCGGGCCCTTCCTTACATGAGCCTTGCTTCATTTTATCAGAATTACAAGATTGACGAGCTCAAGCATTGTCAGGATGCGGCGGAGTATAACCTTGGTGCCAAAGACACCCTCGGGCTGATTATCACCAGAAAAACACAAGGATTAATTTCTCAGGGAATAGAGGACTATAGCCGAGCGAAGGGCTTTTTTGAAAACGGCCTTACGCTTGCCCAGGCAATTGGCGACCTTTATTACGAACGAGAGATGATGGGGCTGCTGTTAAGTGTTGAATCAATGCTCGGTAACCGGGAAGTTACCCTTGAATTGGCCAACAGCCTTCAGAAACTCCACACCCAAGATCTAAACGTTACTGTTGTGAAGGCACTCCCAAATCGGCTGGTAGCGAAGTCTTTTCTTGAAATTGGCAATGCCCTACTGAGAATCAATGAAGAAAACAATGCCGAAACCTACCTGAAAAAGAGTTTGCAGGTCGCGGAGGAATATAATCTTGCCAAAGGCATTTATGACAGCCAGCAAAGTCTCGGAAAAACTTTTGCAAAAAAGGGAAGCTACGGCATGGCCTTGGTGTATCTGGCAAAAGCACAAGAATACGAACGGCTGGCCAATGACAGCACCGCTTTAGCGGCCAACCTGTTACTGATGGGAGAATACAGCTTCAGACAACAGGCAAAAAACAACTATGAGGACACCAACCTGAATAATCAGGCCATTGGTAAAATCCGTGAAGCTTTACAGATTGGCTGGGCGAAAAACCTCAAATACACCCTTCGGGATGGCTATGAATTGCTTGCAGAAGTTTATAAGGAGCTGAAGGATTATCCCAAAGCGCAGTCGGCATTGGAGAAACAATGGGAGATCACTTTGCTGATTAATTCTGAGACGCAAAATGGACTGATTGCAGAGCTTGAATCCAAGACGAAAATCGATGAAATGAAGCTCAAAATTGCCAAGGCTGAAAAAGATCAGCGGGTGATGGAAAAGGAGAAAAACTTTCAGCTGATGATCTTCATTGGTATTTGTATCATTCTGGTGATGATCATTTCAGGGGTTTCGCTGGTGGTTATGGGGAAAAACAAGCACAGTAAAATTCTGCTCGCCCATAATAAGGAAATTGAAAGAAAAAACGCACAGCTTGAGGCGCTGAACCAAACCAAAGACAAGTTCTTTTCCATCATTTCCCACGATGTTAAAGGTCCGCTGCACAGCCTCAGGTCGTTCTCCAATATTCTGATGAATCACCCAGAACACCTGAGCATAGATGAAATCAAGATGTTGGCCAAAGATCTCGACGGCTCCCTCGAAAACCTATTGGGTTTGCTGGAAAACCTGCTAATATGGGCACGATCACAAACGGGGGCCATTCAGATAACGCCAGAGGTATTTTCCATTCAGGAGCTGGTGGATAAAAACCACCGCTTGCTTGGCAATACGGCAACCAATAAAAATATTCAGCTGAAAAAAGGGCCCACGGCTTCGGTCAGTGTTTTTGCTGACATCAAATGTATTGATACCGTGCTCCGCAACCTGATTTCCAATGCCCTGAAGTTCACTAAAAAAGAGGGTGAAATTTACACGACCATTACCGAACGGGATCATGACGTGGTGATTGCTGTGCGGGACAATGGTGTCGGTATTCCCAAATCAGTACAGTCAAAGCTGTTTATCCTCGGAGAGAAACATTCTACCATGGGGACTGGCAATGAAAAGGGCACGGGCCTTGGACTGATTCTCTGCAAGGAATTTGTGGAACAGAACAAAGGAAAAATCTGGTTCGAGAGTGTTGAGGATCAGGGCACGACTTTCAGCTTTACTTTACCCAAAGCCAAAGTCAGCGAACTTCCGACGCAGCCTGCGCAACTTCCCGAGCAAGTGGCCCATAAATAGCATTTTTATGGCTTTTACTGCAATACTTGTCGGGCAGCGGATCATTTATTCTTCCTATTTTCATTAATTTAACAACAATCATGCGCTCTATTGTTAGATGCCTCATGATCTTGAACAGGAATTAAGCTGAATAATAGTATTTTTCATACCTACCTCTTAATTTCGCTTTCTTACAATTTTCAACAATCACATCACGATTGACCCGCTTTCTATGATTGCACATTTAATCAGCCTGATGGTATTTCTGCCGCTTGTATTTGCGGTAGTATTGCTTTTCATTCCGAAATCTAAAGACCTGCTCTATCGCCCTTTGGCCCTGGCAGGCGTTGGTGTACAGTTACTGCTTTCACTGCTCATGCTTGGGAATTACCTTTCGGGTAAAGATGCCCCAATTGGCGTGAACCAGATCAGTGGTTATCAGTTCGTCGAACAGTACGACTGGATACACCTCAAGCTTGGCAGCTTGGGGCAATTGTCTGTACAGTATTTTGTTGGCATCGACGGGATCAATATCGCCATGATCCTGCTGAGTGCGCTGGTCATGTTCCTTGCTGTTTATGGCAGTTGGGGCATTAAGCAGCAGACCAAAGGATATTACGCCCTGATGTTGCTGCTTTCGAGCACTATTATGGGCTGTTTTGTGGCCCTGGATTTCTTCCTCTTTTATGTATTCTTTGAATTCATGCTGTTGCCGATGTACTTTTTGATCGGTATTTGGGGAGGGCCGCGCCGAGAATATGCCGCCATCAAGTTTTTCCTTTATACCCTCTTTGGTTCAGTCCTTATTTTACTGGTCATGATTGGCCTGTACAGTTCGGTCATCGACCCACACATGACCGCTGTGGCAATGGGTTGGGCACAGGATTTTAAAAGTGTAGATTCGGCCACCCTGCTGAAAGTTCAGCAAGCGTTGAGCAATCAGCTGATTCCTTCGCAGCAAATGGTCCGAAGTTTCAACCTTGTACACATGATGGACGGGGCCAACTTCATTCCTTCGGCGATTTTCACGCTGGGAAATTCCGCAACCCTGCTCGGGCTGAGCTATCGCCTGTGGGCATTTTTACTGCTTTTCATTGGCTTTGGCATTAAACTGCCGATGGTTCCTTTCCATACCTGGCTGCCTGATGCG
This sequence comes from uncultured Persicobacter sp., assembly GCA_947498325.1. Lineage (GTDB taxonomy): Bacteria > Bacteroidota > Bacteroidia > Cytophagales > Cyclobacteriaceae > Persicobacter > Persicobacter psychrovividus. The sequence continues at coordinate 56,231 of CANMKE010000001.1, read as the reverse complement.
CACGTTGAAGCTCCAACGCCTGTATCTGTTGTGCTTGCGGGTATCCTGCTGAAAATTGGTGGTTACGGTTTACTCAGAACAGCTTATTCCATTTTCCCTGATGCCGCTATTCACTGGGCCTGGCTCGTTGGTTTTATGGGGATGCTGTCGATCATATACGGTGCCATGAATGCATTGGCGCAAAAAGACCTTAAACAACTCATTGCTTATTCGTCGGTTTCACATATGGGATTTGTGCTGCTTGGCCTTGCCTCAGGAACGGCTGAAGGGGTCAGTGGTGCTATTTATCAGATGTTCAGTCACGGACTGATTTCTGCCCTGCTTTTCCTAATTGCAGGTTTCATTTACGACCGTACCCACGACAGGATGATTGAAAATTACAGCGGCCTTGCCCAAAAATTACCGTACTTCACCACCTTCGTGATTATCGGTTTCTTTGCATCACTCGGCCTGCCTGCTTTTTCAGGATTTATTGCAGAGGTGTTCGTATTCCTTGGTGCGTTCTCCTCTCAGGGCATCAATGGGCTAATCCCACGTTGGATGGCCATCGTTTCACTGCTTGGTTTGTTGCTTGGCGCCGCTTATTATCTGTGGACCTTACAGCGGATGTTTTTCGGTAAATACTTTGTAAGAAAAGCCGCCTGGGAAGTGCAGATGACCGACATGACCCTGAAAGAATATATCGTAATGACACCGCTGGTCGTTTGCGCATTACTATTCGGAATATTCCCTTCATTACTGTTAGACCTGATCAATGGCAGTGTTGCTGCCTGGGTGCACTTGGTGATGGGGGCTTAATGGCTGATTTATGAACGTTGACGTTTTAAATAAAATCATCGATGCCCTGCCGATGATTCTTCCGGAGTCGATTTTAGTGCTGACGATTGTTTTTTTGACGCTGCTGAGCATCAGTCCGTGGAAAAAAAACAATGGCTGGTCTATCCTCTGTTGCTGGATTGGGGGCATCGCTTATCTGCTGGCCGCATTTTATCAGCTGGGAGAATCCTTTAATATTGGTTTCTCAGGGATGATTTCACTGAATGATTTTGCCATTTATGGTAAGCTGCTCATTGGTGGTTTGTACCTGTGTGTGCTGCACCTGAGTGCCATTCACGTCACGGGGCATAACAACCAACACCACGAATACTGGATCCTGACGGTCGCCATTTTACTCGGCGGCTCTACCCTGCTGATGTCAGAGAGCTTATTGATGATCTACCTTGCGGTAGAATTACTTTCCTTCTCTGCCTATGGCCTGACGGCCTTCAATCAGCATAAAGAGGGCCAACAATCAGCGATTAAGTATTTGCTTTTTGGTGCTGTGGCCTCCGCCATGACCGTCTATGGGATGTCGCTGCTATATGGACTGACAGGCACACTCAGCCTTTCCAACCCGCAGTTTTGGTTACACCTTACCGATGTGCCAACACCCATTTTGGCATTTGCCGTTTTTCTGGCCACCTGTGGACTGTTATTTAAAATTACAGCAGTACCCTTGCACCCCTGGGTGGATGATGTGTACCAGCATGCACCAACACCCGTGGCGGCATTTTTCAGTACTCTGCCAAAAATTGCGGTGTTCTTTTGTCTGGTAAATCTTGTGCAGATTCTTCAACCTTTCAACGCCCTGAATAGCCCTTCTTTAACCTTGCTGATTGGCATTGTGGCGATCATGTCCATGACTATCGGAAACTTGCTGGCGTTGTGGCAGAAAGATGTCAAAAGAATGCTGGCTTATTCGTCCGTTTCGCACGCAGGATTCCTGCTCGCCATTGCGGCAATTCCCAACAAAGCAGCCTGGGATGCTGGCCTGTTTTATGTTGTGGTATATGGGATCATGAATTTAGCCGCCTTTGGAATGGTACAATATTTTGAAACCCGAAAGCTTGCGGTTACTTATGCGGACTTCAATGGATTGGGAAAAAAATTACCCTTGTGGGGGATAGGGCTGGTTATCGTGATGATTTCACTGACTGGCTTGCCACCAACAGCTGGCTTCAATGCCAAATTGATGGTCTTTATTGCTTTTTGGGAGCAGTTTGAAAGGTCGGGGATGAATATCTATCTGTACCTGCTGATTGCGGGTGTGCTGAACACCGTCATTGCGCTGTTCTATTACATTAAGCTGCCCTATCACTTCTATTTCCAAAAACAACTGCCAGAAGATGATGACTATGAGGAACGACGACTGAACGTCATCACTACTCCGCTGCGCTGGTCCTACGGGATCATCACCATTATCCTCATCATACCGCTATTGGTCTTGTTTTTTGCCCCGCAAATTATCTTATAAAATAAAAAAGTCGTGATGCTCAACATCACGACTTTTCATCTTTTAGGCCCTCAGGACAATTAGTCTTTATACAAAGGTAATTTTTCAACAATGGCTTTCAGTCGGCGTTTACGCACTCCGATAAACACCTCAGAACCTGCTTTTGTATGGCCTTTCGTGATATAGCCCAAGCCGATCCCTTTATCAAGCATAGGAGAGATAGAACCCGAAGTTACTCGTCCGATTTCATTATCCTCAGCATCAAAAATCGTGTAGCCCTGTCTTGGAATACCCTTTTCTTCCATAATGAACCCTACCAAACGCTGACTCACCCCAGCTTCCTTCTGTGCTTTAAGTGCTTCCGCATTGGTGAAATCTTTGGTGAATTTAGTGATCCATCCCAAACCGGCTTCAAGTGGCGAAGTGGTGTCGTCAATGTCATTTCCATACAGACAAAAGCCTTTTTCCAGACGAAGGGTATCGCGTGCACCTAAACCAATAGGCTTCACATCAAGATCTTTCCCCGCTTCAAAAATGGCTTCCCAAAGTTCTTCTGCATCTTCGTTCATTACGTAAAGCTCAAAACCTCCAGCGCCCGTATAACCTGTGGCCGAAATAAGGACATCCTCCACACCACCGATGGTATCCATGGCAAAAGTATAATAGTCCATTTGGCTCAGGTCGCGCTTGGTAATGCGCTGGCAAAGCTCCAGTGCTTTTGGCCCTTGTACAGCAAACAAAGACATCCCTTCAGAGATATTCTCCATTTGTACACCTTCAGTATTGAAAGAAGAAATCCAGTTCCAGTCCTTTTCAATATTTGAGGCATTCACCACCAGCATATATTGTTCATCAGCCAGTTTATAAACCAAAAGGTCGTCAACAATACCACCATCTTTATTTGGCAAGCATGAATATTGCGCTTTGCCGTCAAAAAGCTTACTCGCATCATTTGAGGTAACGCGCTGAATAAGGTCCAGAGCCTTAGGACCACGAAGCATGAATTCCCCCATATGGGACACATCAAAAACGCCTACGCCCTCCCGCACTGCTTTGTGCTCTTCAATATCTGAAGAATATCTTACGGGCATGTTATAACCCGCAAAAGGAACCATCTTGGCATTCAGTGATTCATGCACATCGTTCAACGCTACTTTTTTCAATTCCATATAAAAAAATTGGTTTTAGTTTATCAATTTAGCTGACCTCAGCTGAGGCAAATGTAACAAACTAATTTGAGAATTAAATACTCTTGACAAGCCGATCATACATTGAATTATATATTTATTGACTTGGCTATTTTAGACAAAAAATCATGAATTTGATTGAAAAAACGAGAAATAGCATTGAAAAACATCAATTTTAAGCTAATTTTCTGTTATCGGCGAAAAATTTAAGGCCGACAGATCAAATTCTAACCTTTTATTTAAAGGATCAACCTTACCATTTACCTATCTCAATGTTGCAATCAGCGAACGATTTCCTCCTACTTATAGACAGCTACCTTGGAAGCTCCCTTTGGTTTGTCTTTGCCCTTTTATTTACTGGGTTATTTTTCACCATCTACCTCGGTTTTCCACAAATTCGGTACTTTGCACACGCCTTACGCATTTTGGGTGGAAAATATGACAAAGACACCGATGAAGGCGACACCTCCCACTTTCAGGCCTTGGCCACTGCTTTAAGCGGCACGGTGGGTACTGGGAATATTGCTGGCGTGGCATTGGCCATACACCTCGGTGGACCTGCGGCTATATTCTGGATGATCGTTACGGCCTTTTTCGGTATGACGACCAAGTTTGTGGAGGTGACCCTTTCCCATAAATACCGTGAAAAAACAGCGGATGGCACCATGGCAGGTGGTCCAATGTATTATATGAAAAACCGCCTCAGTATGCCAAAACTGGCGGCAGCATTTGCGATTTTCACCATCATTTCTTCTTTTGGAACAGGCTCACTACCGCAAATCAACTCGATTTCGAACGCTATTTTTTCTACTTTCAACATCCCCCACTGGATTACTGGGGCAATTTTGGCTGTCGTGCTTGCGGCGGTAATTATTGGTGGCATTAAAAGAATTGCCGCAGTAACCTCTAAACTGGTTCCTGCAATGGCTTTCATTTACATCATCGGGGCGTTCGCGGTAATCATCTACAATTACGAAAACATTATTCCGTCGCTCAATCAAATTGTTACTGACGTATTCACAGGTTCAGCGGCCACTGGTGGCTTTTTGGGGGCTACCCTATCATTTGCCTTCACCAAAGGCGTCGGTCGTGGTTTATTCTCCAATGAGGCAGGACAAGGTTCCGCCCCAATTGCCCACGCTTCGGCAAAAGCACATGAACCTGTATCCGAAGGAATGGTCGCCATTCTTGAGCCTTTCATTGACACCATCGTAATTTGTTCAATTACAGGATTGGTTTTATTGTCTTCAGGTGTCTGGAAAGAGAAACATCAAAATGTATTTCAGGCTACCGACCTTGTGGTTTTGCAAGATTATTTTGAAGAAAGCAATCCTGCCGACAAAGAGCGTGTGGAACAGTATTTAACATCAACGACAACGCTACCTCAATATTCGGGCACATTGCAAGTGGTTGATGGCCGTATTCAAGATCGGGTAACGATTCTCCATAACCGATCATGGGCCGATAATATCCTCCTTACCAAAACCGTTAAAGGCACGGTCACCAATTACAATGGTCAGATCAGCGTAGAACACGGCAATTGGCTCAACAAAAACAACCTCACCATGTCGGGGGCCTCCCTTGTGCACTCAGCGCCATTAACCGCATTGGCCTTTTCAAGAAGTTACTTTGGGGAGTACGGCAAGTATATCGTTACCATTGGTCTGTTGCTTTTTGCATTCTCTACCGCCATTTCCTGGTCTTACTATGGAGACCGCGCAGTTACTTTTCTTTGGGGTCCCAAAGCCGTTATTGGCTTCCGGGTGGTTTATGTTATTTCTTTCTTTGTAGCTTCCTTCACCGACACCACCATCATCTGGACTTTCGCCGGCATTTCTATTGCGCTGATGACACTCCCGAACCTTTTCGGAATCCTGGTGCTCCACCGTGAAATGAAAAGTACCATTAAGGATTACTGGGAGGATTTCGATTCAGAGGTGAAAAATAAAGTTACTGTTGAACAGTAAAAACCCGCTTTGAACTGATATTATCGCCAAGCGTAAAAGAGAATATGTTAATATTCAAATTATAACTTATATTTTCGTAATTTAACACCACGCTATTTCGATAATCATCATGAATAAACTTCAAGCACAGCTTACCCTCTTATTTTTGCTTTTGCCTGCCGTGGTATTTGCGCAGGTTGATGGCCGGCAATATTTTCGTCTGGCAAAGGCAAAGTATGATCAAAAAGATTACAGCCAGGCTTTGGAGTATATTAACCAGTCGGTAGAAGCCGACAGCAGCTTTCTTAACGCTTTTCTGCTCAGGGCACAAATCTATGAAGCCCAGAGGAAGTACGCCAAGGGTATCAAGGATTACACTTTCATCATTGACCAAATTGGTAACAACAGCTCACAGAGTTTCAGTTATCTGTTTGAGCGCGCCATACTGAGCAGAAAACGTAAAGATTTTAAAACAGCACTGAAAGACATCGACCAGGCGATTATGCTGAACCCCACTTATGCGAAAGCACATGCAGAAAAAGCCTATATCCTCTTTATGGAGCGGAAACCAAAAATAGAAGCCCTCCAGGTATTGGACGATGCCATTGAGCTCGATCCCAACAACCCTGATTTTTATCAAAAAAGGGCGTATTTTAATGCCACGACCTTGGACCTCCGCCTCGGCGAGCCAGATCTTTCTGCCGCTATTGTGGACATCAACAAAGCGATTGAACTTTCTCCCCGCAACAACGAACTTTACGCCTTCCGAAGGAAATTATACCAGCAGTCCAATCAGGACGATTTAGCGATTCAGGACCTTACCCGCTCCATCAGTTGGGGGGATTATGATGAAACCCAGCTTTTCGACCGTGGCAAGCTGTTCATGAAAAGCGGCAAGGCTGATTTGGCCATCAAGGATTTTAATGCGGCCATCAAAAAAAATGACCAAAAAGGACAGTTCTATCGTTACCTTGGCCTGGCCCTGCACAATCAGGCAAAATATCAGGAAGCCATCGATATGTTTACCTCGGCAATCAACCGTTTCGAGGGGCAAATAGACACCGTTGACCGGCAAAATAATCACGACCTGTATTACCGCCTTACACAGTTATATGCTCAGGCTTACATCGAGCGAGGCATGTCGCGTATTCAACTGAATCACAACAATGAAGCATGCTTCGATTTCCGCCAGGCATTGAAGTACAATGAAAAAATCGCCAACAGATACCTAAATCAGTACTGCGAACCGTAATTTTGCTGCGACCTTAAAATAGCGAATAATTTTTTATGGTTCATATTTTTCATAATTTGCGCTCCGTTTTAACATTCTACTCCAACGAGTATTTTTAATGAAAAATTATTTAAGAGTATTAGGTTTCGCAAGACCCGTAGGAATGAAGGTACCCGCTTATGTGGTATTCACTATTTTCCAGACGATCTTTAGCTTAATCAATTTTACATTATTGATCCCGGTGCTGAATTTGCTTTTCGACCCTAAAAATGCGGCGGCAAACCCAGTAACGGCTTTACCTTCCTTTGCTTTTACAAAAGATTATTTCCTTGATCTTTTCAATTATTATTTCACCCACTTCATTCAGGTTTATGGCCCTGCGGGTGCATTAAAGTATGTTTGTGCGGTACTGATCGTTTCGAACTTACTGGCCAACCTGTTCCGATATTTAGGCGCACTGATATTGATCTCCATGCGTTCACAGGTGATTTACAACTTGAGACATTCGCTTTTCAAGAAAATCAACCAGCTTCATTTAGGCTTTTTCACCCATCACCCTAAAGGGGATTTGATCACCAGAATTACCTCGGATGTTACGGAAGTGGAAGCCTCGGTAGTCAATACCATGACGGTGGTTTTTAAAGAACCCATTCTGATCATCAGCTACTTCTTCTTGCTTTTCAGCATGTCGTCCAAACTTACCCTGACGGCTTTGTTGGTACTGCCAGTTTCTGGGGGAATCATTGCCAGCCTGGCCAAGAAACTTAAAAGTGTTTCGCAGGATCACGCCATCTCTTTTGCCTCTATCATGAGCCAGCTGGATGAATCCCTTGGAGGGATCCGAATCATCAAAGCATTTGGTGCTGAAGGCTTTATTGGCAAACGATTTGACACAGAGCTGAACCGATTCAGAAAACTGACCATTACCTATGCCTCCCGTAGCGAAGGCGCCAGTCCACTCTCAGAATTCCTCGGTGTTTTCGTGGTCATAGGCTTGCTGTACATTGGCAGCTCGATGATCCTGAAGGACGAACCAGAAATTTCCGGATCGGTATTCATCTCATTCATGATTATCTTTTCACAGGTACTTACTCCTGCCAAAAATATTTCAAAATCTTTCTCCAACATCCATAGGGGATTGGTTTCCGCCAACAGGATTTTCACTTTACTGGACACTGACCCAGCCATTAAAAACACGCCTCAAGCCATTGAGAAAGGGAAGTTTAATGACAAAATCAGCTTTAACAATGTCCACTTCAGTTATGATGACTCGGAAGAAGAAGTTATAAAAGGGGTCTCTTTTGACATTAAAAAAGGGCAAACCGTTGCATTGGTGGGACCTTCCGGAGGAGGAAAATCTACCCTGGCCGATTTACTGCCACGCTTCTTCGATATTCAGAAAGGAAGTATCACCATTGATGGGCAGGACATCTCTAAGCTGACGATCGAAAGCCTGAGAGAAGAAATGGGAATTGTATCGCAAGAGTCGGTGCTCTTTAATGATACCATCCATAATAATATTGCATTCGGTATTCCAAACACCTCGAGGGAACAAGTGATGGAGGCGGCAAAAATTGCCAATGCTCACCAGTTTGTTTCTGAAATGGAAGATGGCTACGACACCATTATCGGTGAACGCGGGTCAAAACTTTCCGGTGGCCAGCGCCAGCGCATCAGTATTGCACGCGCCGTTTTGAAAAATCCGGAAATCCTGATCCTTGATGAAGCAACAAGTGCCCTGGATACAGAATCTGAAAAACTGGTACAGGATGCGCTGAATAAGCTGATGAACAATAGAACGGCCTTTGTTATTGCCCACCGATTGAGTACCATTCAGCATGCACATCAAATTTTGGTGGTGCAACATGGTACCATTGTCGAGCGAGGGACACATACTGAACTATTGGAACGCGACGGGCTCTATAAAAAACTGCAAGACTTGCAGGCGACCTAAAATATTTGTGTAATACTCACAAAAATGATGTATAATAGGCGAATATTTTATATTTTTCGTATGAAGTAAGGAATTGGCTGCTTTGCCAAATCAATTCTTACCCATATAAGTTATCTTACCTATAGATTTAGCACCTTAGTATCACGATGAAAGGTTTTGCCCGAATAATACATATACTTTTTTTCCTAATCATGTTGGTCATGTTCTTTTTTGGACTGCGCGCCGCAGACTATGCCCTGCATTTTCTGGAATACTTTGATTATATATGGATAGGGATGACCTTCGTCTTTGTCATTTACCTGCTGGCCGCTGGGGCGACCATCAGTGCGTTTTTCCGCAAGAACAAAGAAATTAAGGCCCTGAAAAAGGAAAACACTTCACTGAAAGCTAAGATGTTTGATCTGCATGAAGAGAATAAGGAGCAAACTGAGCAATTAAAGCTCAAAAGGGAAAACCCGCCTGCTCCTCCTCTTGAGGAATAAAAGACAAACTTAGCCCAACCCTGCATGCTCGCAACAACCTATGGCAGCGCTGTATATGGAGTAGATGCCCAAATTATTACGATTGAAACAAGCGTCGGTGACGGCGCGAAATTCTTTATTGTAGGACTTCCTGACATTGCCGTTAAGGAAAGCCAGCAACGGGTAGAGGCCGCCCTGAAATACAATGGCTTCTTTATGCCACGAAACAACGTGGTGGTCAATATGGCACCCGCAGACTTGAAAAAAGAAGGTGCCGCCTATGACCTACCCATCGCCCTGACCATCCTTAATGCCTCGGGGCAGCTCAATGCTTCCATTGCTGATTACCTGATTATGGGCGAACTGTCGCTCGATGGAAAGGTACGCCCCATAAAAGGTGCCCTACCAATGGCTGTGGCAGCTCGGCAAGCAGGATTCAAAGGATTTATTCTCCCAAAATGTAACGCCAACGAAGCTGGAATTGTCAATCAGCTTGAGGTGATTGGCGTGGACCATATCAGTGAGGCCGTTCATCATCTATCAGGCAAAAAGATCATCCCCCCGACGATCATAGAAACCCGTGAAGTATTCTACAATGAAAACACGGCTTTCTCGGTAGATTTCGAAGAAGTTCAAGGCCAGGAAAATGTAAAAAGGGCACTGGAAATTTCTGCCGCTGGCGGACACAATTTAATCATGATTGGCCCTCCGGGAGCAGGAAAAACCATGCTTGCCAAACGTTTACCGACCATCCTCCCGCCATTGAACCTCTCTGAAGCACTGGAAACCACCAAAATCCACTCCGTAGCGGGAAAACTCAAAACTGATTCAAGACTCATTGCTCAACGACCATACCGTGCTCCGCACCACTCTATTTCAGATACCGCATTGGTGGGTGGTGGTACCATCCCGCAGCCTGGGGAGATTTCCCTGGCTCACAATGGCATTTTATTTCTTGATGAACTGCCAGAATTCAAAAGGACAGCGCTTGAAGTCATGCGCCAGCCGTTGGAGGATCGAACGGTTAATATTTCAAGGGCAAAGCTTAGCGTAAGTTTCCCTGCAAATTTCATGTTGATTTCTTCCATGAACCCATGCCCCTGCGGGTATTTTAATCACCCAGAGAAAGAATGTGTCTGCAATCCTACGCAAAGATCAAGGTATCTGGCCAAAATCTCTGGCCCCCTACTCGACCGCATCGATTTACATGTAGAAGTTACTCCCGTAAATTTTGATCAATTGACCTCCAAGCGGAAAACGGAAAAAAGTGAGCACATCAGGGAAAGGGTGTTGAAATCAAGGACAATACAGAGCCTGCGTTTTGAGAACATTGAGCATGTACACTGCAATGCCATGATGTCATCAAATATGGTTCGGAAATATTGTGAAATCGATGATCAGGGAAAAGCCTTACTCAAAAATGCGATGCAAAAACTCGGTCTTTCTGGTCGGGCATTTGACCGGATCCTGAAGGTGGCACGAACGATTGCGGACCTTTCTGCCAGCGAGAAAATAGCCGTCAATCACCTTGCTGAAGCCATACAATACCGTAGCCTCGACCGCAGTATGTGGACTTCATAAGCACTCTTCAGGCTATTGCGGCAAAGCTGTTCACCGATGATTCCATGCTTATATCCATAATAATATAAGTATATCCGACAAGCCTTCATCGCAATCAACTGGAGTAATATATAGCCGTTTTTTATCACAATTAGGTGATAAAAAACACAACATGCGACAACTCTATTCTACATTAATATTAATTCTTTTCATTTTTCCCACTTTTGCCATTGCGCAAGAAGGTGTAATATTGAATGGAATTATCTATGATGCACAGACCAACACCCCTGTGCCCTTTGCACATATTATTGTAGATGAACAGCGGAATGTGATTACCTCCGATGCCGTTGGTGCTTACAACTTTACGGGTCAGCTGAATCAGCTTGTTACCATTCAAAGTATTGGCTACAGTTCAAAGACCCTCCGCCTGGAACAAAATCACCAGATATACCTTGAGCCACAGACGACTCAACTACAAGAGGTGGTGATTACCGCTCAAGAGCAGGAGATCAGTCGGCTGAATCGGCCAAGCAAAGAAATTACGATTGCAGAACTTCAGGAGCTCCCTCAGTTTATGGGAGAGGTGGACATCATTAAACATGTACAAATGCAATCGGGTGTTTCGCAGGTAAGTGAAGGCTCTTCAAGCTTCTTTGTACGGGGCGGAAGTTCCGATCAGAATTTGATTCTTCTCGATGGCGTACCCGTCTATGAGGTTTCTCACCTTTTTGGTATCATCTCGGTATTCAATCCCGACATTCTGGCCTCTTCAGATCTTTACAATGGTGGTATTCCTGCACAGTTCGGCAGCCGTTTGTCATCGGTGCTTGACGCCAAAACCACTCGACCGGATTTAGAGCGTTTCACGATGAAAGGCGGGATTGGCGTTTTGGCTTCCCGACTCAATGTATCTACGCCCATCGTTAAGGAAAAACTGGCCATCAGCATGAGTGCAAGACGTTCCTATATTGATTTGTTTCAGAAAAAATTAGGGCCTCCGGAAGCGCAAAAGAACTTTATTCATTTCTCAGACCTTTACGGGCAAATCCTCTATCAGCCTACAGATAAAGACAAAATTCACTTCTCCGCCTATTATGGGCATGATCAGTTTACCTCTCAAGAAAATTTCGCCTTTTCATGGGGAAATCAATTGATGCAAATCAGCTGGGAGCATTATTTCAACAGTGGCATATTCCTACGTTCAGGGATCAACCATAGCCGTTTTGGTTTTCAAATGGATAATCCTTCAGACCCTCAACTCGCTTTCCTTTGGGAAAATGAAGTTTCAAAAACGCAATTGTTTACAGAATTGAACTGGGAGTTTTCTAAAAGCAGTTTACAGGTCGGCTTACAGGCCAATTACAGCCATTATAAACCCGGTGAAGTCAGTCCTATTTCGACCTTCAGCCAGTTTTTGGAGTTCAACCTGCCACAGTACCACAACACGGAATATTCACCATATATTCAGCAGCAGTTTCAGTGGAACAACGTGCAGCTCGCCATGGGCGTCAGAGCCTCCATTTTCCAGCACATTGGTCCCTGGGAAGATCCAAAAAGCAATCAGTCTACCGCAATTAAAGACTTGGTGCCCGTTCATAACTACTATCACCTGTCGCCACGGGTAAATTTACATTATCAGCCTGCCAATGAACTGGATTTGTTTTTTACTTATCAAAAAATGTATCAACCAGTACACCAGATCACCAACGGAACCATCCCATTGCCTTTCAACACCTGGATTCCAAGCTTTAAAGACCTTGCCCCTCAAACAGCAACACAGATTACCATTGGCGCAACACAGAAAATCAGCCAAGGCTATGAATTAAAAGTCGAAAGCTTTTTTAAGCTGATGAGGAATGTCAGTGAATTTTCCGACAACGCACAGACGATTGGAAATCCAGAATTGATTTATGATGTCAGACAAGGTAATGGATACGGCAGAGGCATAGAAACAAGTTTGTCAAAAACCAGCGGAAAGCTAAAGGGGCAAATTAACTACACTTACTCTCGAAGCAGCAGAACAATCGAGGGGGTAAACCAGGGAAAACAATATCGGACTTCTTTCGACAGACCGCATATTTTAAACCTGTGGATGAGCTATAAATTTAACCCACAGTGGAGTGTCGGCGCTACTTTTCAGTATGCCTCGGGGCGTCCAACGACCCTGCCATCAGGGAAATACAAATTCAGAGGTTACAGCCTGAATTTCTTCCCGCAAAGGAACAACTACACGATGCCAGACTTTCATCGTCTGGATCTTTCGGCCACCTATCGACCAAAATCCAACGATAAACACCGATTCAAAAGTTCTTTCAGTTTATCGATTTACAATACCTATAATCGCAAAAATCTCTTTACCATTTTTGCTTCCCAGGACAGAAGCGGCCAACCAGTATTCAAGCAAATTTATTTGTTCCCTGTAATGCCTACTTTAACCTATAATTTTGAATTCTAATGAGATACTTATACCTGATCATTTTACCCGCTTTGTTAACCCTATTTTCCTGTGAAGAAATTATTGATATCGATATTCCTTTGGAACAAAATGTACCCATTATTGAAGGTTTGATTTCTACGCAAGAGAATGAATCCTACTTTAAACTGAAGTATGCCTACAACTTTTACGAGGATGAAGACAGTGTGCCATTCATTAAAGATGCGCAGATTGTTGTCAAAGAGGTGCATCAGGGGCGTATTCAAGAATACCCATTTGTTTGGGACGAGGATTTAGAGCGTTATATTATCGATTACGAGGGGACGTTTACAGGTAAAGTGGGTGCGGAATACCAAATGTATATCCTGTGGCAAGGGAAGGAATATATCGCACGGGATAAAATGCCTACCAATGATGTAAAAGTAACCCTGAGAACGGAGGTGAATCAGCACCGCCTGAATGCCCTAATCAATTTTCAGGGTAGTGGCTTTGGCGATGGCCGTATATATGATTTGTTTGTAAATTTCAATGAGCCAGCAGATGAACGAAATTATTATCAGATTCACTTCCCGACAAGTGCCAATGGAGTAAAAACATCTATCATCTATTTATATGACGATCAGCTTTTCTCTTCTTCCCTAAAGGATTTTCAGGCGCCACAGACCTACACGCCAAATTCCAGGGCAACTATTGATGTATATTCCTATTCAGAAGAAACCTTTGCTTTTTTCAAGGATGTACAGGGAGGGATCAACAATCCTGGAGGGCTATTTTCAGCCATCCCCTCCAATCCACAAACCAATATTCAGTCTAACAGCGAAACCCTTGGCTATTTTTTGGTGGCCAATGTTGTTTCTGAAAGTATTGTTGCGGAAGCCGACTCCGTGACACTCGAATTATATAATCAAGCGATTGAAGGCTACGAGACACCATAAAGTAAGCCACATGGGGAATTAAGGTGGCCAAAAAAGGAAAGTATCACATCCCAATATGAGGTTCGTATTTGAATCTGATAAACTTTCTTTTAGTTTTGTCTTATACTACACTGTAGACAAAACATCAATCTATGAAATTCATTATTACCTTATTTGGCATTTTTTTGCCACTTTTCGTCTTTGGGCAAAATAGTGGCTCCATGAAATTCAACTTACAGCGGCTGGGAAAGAATGTAAATTCCACTTATCATGAGTCCGCTCCTTTGGTGGCACCCGATGGCAAAACGCTGTATTTTGTCCGTACAAACCACCCTGATAACAAAAAAGGGGAAAATGGTGGACAGGACATCTGGTTCTCGGAAATGCAAGCGGATGGTTTTTGGGGCAAAGCCCAGCATATGAAGTCTCCGTTAAACAACAGAAGATTCAATGAAGTGATGTGGATTTCTCCCACAGGGCAATACCTGCTCGTTCGGGGTGGTAACAGTAAAAAAGAAGATGGTTTGGCCATTACCACCAAAACCTCCTCAGGTTGGAGCAGCCCAAAGGCGATCACGGTCAAAGGGTACAACAAAATGAAAAAAGGCCGCTTTTCTGGTGCAACCATGAGTAGCGACATGGCCGTACTGATCTTGTATTTCAGTGAAAAGCCCGACGATAAATTCTCTGACCTTTATGTGAGTAAAAGAATTGGTGGTACGGAGTATTCCGCTCCTTTACGCCTGACCAACCTCAATACCCGTCGGGATGAATTTGCCCCTTTCCTTTCACTGGATGACAAAACCCTGTATTTTGCCTCCAACCGACCTGGCGGAAATGGCGGTATGGATATTTACCGATCAGAAAGATTGGATGATACCTTTTTGCGATGGTCGAAACCAGAAAATGTAGGTCCGCCAGTAAATACAGTTGGTTTTGACGCCTACTTCTCCCTCGATCAGGAAGGAAAAGCCTACACCACCCGAACTTACCCGGGCACTACGGGAAACTCGCTGGATATTCTTGGACTATTGCCAAAGCCTCCAGTATTGACCCTCTCAGGGTCGATTACCAATGAGGATGACCAGATGCCACTCGAGGCCTCCATCAATGTGCTCAACGTTCACGCTAAAATAGACACTTTCTTTTACAGCAATGCAGGAGGCTTTTATGAAATTGCCATTCCTGACGGCCATAAATACGATCTGAAAATTGCCATTGGCACTAAAGAATATGTTTCCACAACCTTTAAGGCGCCAAAAATCAAACAGGACTCTACCATGTATTTTGATTTTGCGCTGAAAGCACCCCGAAAGCTTGCGGAGGTTTATGGCGTGGTCATGAATAAAAAAACCAACGAACCTATTGAAGCGGAGATAAAAATTACTGGCGCCGAGGAATTCCTGACCAACAGCGCTGCTTTTGATGGGGGCTACAGTGTTGAAGTCGCAAAAGAAGGCACTTATGAATTCAGCATCAACATAGAAGGTTTTATTGGGCTCTCAGTCCCTGTTGAAATTGAAAAACACCATTTTGACGAAGGCTACCCGCTTGATTTTTATCTTACGCCCCTTGAAGTAGGAACCACAGTCCGCCTGGACAATGTGTTCTTTGACTTTGACCGCGCAAGCCTGAAAGCATCCTCTTTCGAAGCTTTGGACAAAGTGGTACAGCTTATGGAAAAGACGCCAAATCTTCAGATTGAAATTGCAGGACATACCGATAATGTGGGAAACAACAACTACAATAAAACACTTTCCAGAGACCGAGCGGCAGCAGTACGGGCTTATTTGGTAGAACAGGGGATTAGTGACTGGCGAATTACCAGTAAAGGATACGGCGCAGAAAAACCTCAGGTAGCCAACGACTCCGATGACAATCGGGCGATCAATCGCCGTGTAGAGTTTACTATTTTAGATATTTAGGCTGTTTTAATATTGAAAGTCGCCGAAGAGTCACGAAATTACCACCATAACCTTTACCAACCAAAATGAAACAGATTCTATCAATACTATGCCTTGGGATCATCATGATTTCCTGTAATGGTGAAAAGAAAAAACAACAACAGGAGTTAAAACAAATCTATGACCAGGTCATTGATATTCACGATGTAGCGATGCCCAAGCTTCAGCCGATCGTCAAATATCAGGCGGAAATTCAGAAACAGCTGGCCAACGGACAGGATTCCCTGGATAAACCCACCCTCGACGAGCTGAATAAGATGAACATCAATTTACTCAAATCTGAACGGGCGATGATGGACTGGATGCACAACCTCAATACCCAATATGATACCCTTTCTTTTGAAGATGCCAAGCAGTACCTGTTAGAAGAAAAGGAAAACATCACGCAGGTAAATGAAATGATGGATCGTGCCGTGGAGCATGCGCGAACAAAACTTCAATAATTAAAAAAGGAACCCTAATCAGGGTTCCTTTTTTTTGCCATGTTGTTTAAACGAAAATAGGACTTGAAAACTATCTTGGTGCCATTTCCTCTTTCGGTTTTGCCTTTTTCACCACAATATTACTCCCCTCAAAATACAGCTCGTTGGTTTCAACAATTGCCATATAAGCTTCTGGGGTGTTCGGCATTTCTACAAAACCGAATCGCTTAGACATACCTGTCTCACGGTCAAAAATTACACGGGCAAAAGCCACTTCGCCGTATTGTTCAAAAAGCTCACGGAGGGAATCGCTGGATGTGTCAGCTCCTAATTTGGCAACAAAAATGTTCATCACTAAAACAATTAAAGATTAATAAGTCGTTCAACCGTACATGAATCAAAATACTGAACCCACCAATGAAGGATTTCAGCATGAAAATCAAAAACCGAAGAACTTATAAGATAGAAATTAGTGATAAATATTAATTATTTCAATAATTATTTGACTTTTTAAGAAATAAATTACCTTCTCATTGTGCTTTAATCCACAGGCTTACACTGACTTAAAATCTCATTGACCTGATCAACGGTTACCCGCTGCGATCCGCCCCCCCAAGTGATACTGATGAAGGTCGCAATCTCAGCAATATCCAACGGTTTCAAGGTATTCATTGCGGGCATTGGCTGGTCGTATAACTGGCCATTCACCATAATTTCTCCTTTAAGCCCATACCTGATTGCGCAGATGGTTGCCGCTTGATCCTTTAAAAAATCTGACCCATTCAATGGCGGATAAAGCTTGCCCACTCCACGGCCATCCGCCTGATGGCAATTGGTACAATACTGCATATACAGGCGCTGCCCATTAACCACATATTGTTTGGTCTTGGTCTGTTCGGGATCGCAGGAAAACAACATCAGCAAACTCAGCCCTAAAAATAAATACTTCTTCATATTATCGATCATTATGCCCTAAATCACGATCTGGATCGATATGATCTCGGATCAATTTTTTAATCTCTTTCGGTTGTGGAAATCTTCGGGATACCTTAAAGCTGAATATCAGTTGATCGTCAATCAAAATTTCATATGTGCCCCCCGTCGCAGGCATCAGCTGCACCCCCTCGAGGTCCGTTTCAAAGGTTTGCAACAACTCTTGCGCCATCCACCCTGCGCGTAATAGCCATTTACACTGCGTACAGTACTTGATCGTTATTTGTGGTTTCTTCAATTTAGGTTTCTGTTTTGTGCTTGATTTTAAGACTTCAAGTTACAAAAGCAGGAGTAATTTTGTGATAAAATCGTTAAAAAGGCAGAACTTATATCACCATCAAACACAAAAATCATGGAAATAAGGCCAAACTGTGAAAACTGCAATAAACCCCTGCCCTACGACAGCGAGGAAGCGATGATTTGCACTTTCGACTGCACCTTTTGTGCCGATTGCGTAACAGGAATCCTTGAGGATGTTTGCCCTAATTGTGGCGGCAATTTTGAACGTCGCCCCATACGTCCGAAATCACTGTTAAAAAAATATCCCATCAGCAAAAAAGCCGTGTTAAATCCAATAAAAAAAGCCACATTTGAAGAAAAAAAACGACAACTCAAGCCTATCGCTCCCGCAGATCGTTAGACTCGAAAACTAAAATTACTGTTCACTGAAAAATCCCTAAAAGCGACTACAAACATCACCTTTATGAACATTGAGAACATAGAACTGCAATACCTGACCCTGAACGATTATCAGGAATTGAAGTCGGCAATGATCGAGGCATACGCCTCCTTGCCTGATGCCTATTGGCTCGAAGAGCACTTGAAATCACTGATTGACAAATTTCCTGAAGGACAAATTGTACTGAAGGTGAATGGTCAGTTAGCGGGTTGTGCCCTTTCGATCATCGTTGATTATTCCGAATTCGAGGATCATCATACTTATCAGCAAATCACAGGAAATTACACCTTCAACACCCACCGACCTGACGGAAATGTGCTCTATGGTATTGATGTATTCATTAAATCAGAATATCGTGGCCTCCGACTTGGCCGACGCCTTTACGATTACCGCAAGGAGCTTTGTGAAAGGCTGAATCTGCGGAGCATCGCCTTTGGCGGACGGATCCCCAATTACCACAAATATGCTGAAGAAATCAGCCCTAAAGAATACATCGAAAAGGTGAAAAGAAAGGAAATTCATGACCCTGTACTGAATTTTCAGATTTCGAATGATTTCCACCCCTCCAAAGTATTGAAAAAATATCTTGATGGCGACACCGACTCCAATGAGTTCGCCGTGCTTATGGAGTGGGACAATATCTATTACCAAAAGCCCAACAAGCAGGCTTCCCAGCAGAAGACCGTCATTCGACTGGGACTGATTCAGTGGCAAATGCGCCCCTACAATAATCTGGAAGAACTGATGCAACAGGCCGAATTCTTCGTCGATGCCGTGTCAAGCTACAGGTCTGACTTTGCCCTATTTCCTGAGTTTTTCAATGCCCCACTGATGGCAGGCAACAACCACCTGCCAGAATCGGAGGCCATTCGCGAGCTTTCAAAATACACGGATCGGATTGTTTCAAAATTTTCGGAATTGGCAGTGGCTTACAACATCAATATTATTACGGGCAGCATGCCAGAAATTGTTGATGATTTGCTCTATAATGTTGGCTATTTGTGCCGTCGGGATGGATCTACGGATCGATATGAAAAATTACACGTTACCCCTGACGAAGCGAAAGTGTGGGGAATGCAGGGCGGACGTGAGCTGAAAACCTTTGATACCGATTGTGGGAAAATTGGAGTACTGATCTGTTACGATACGGAATTCCCAGAGCTCGGCAGGTTGCTTGCTGATGAAGGGATGGACATTTTGTTTGTCCCATTCCTGACCGACACCCAAAATGGTTACTCGCGGGTTCGCCATTGCGCACAGGCTCGGGCCATTGAAAACGAATGCTATGTTGCCATTGCGGGCAGTGTCGGTAACTTGCCCAAGGTACACAATATGGATATTCAGTATGCACAATCGACCGTTTTTACCCCTTGCGATTTTTCATTTCCCGCAAACGGGATCAAGGCGGAAGCTACGGCAAATACCGAAATGATTCTCATTGCTGATGTGGATTTGGGTTTGCTCAGGGAGTTGAATCAGTTTGGAAGCGTAAAGAATCTGCAAGACCGCCGAAAGGATCTTTTTGTATTGAAAAAGAAAAAATAGAAAGCCGATATTGTTCTTCGGGACACTTAGGGACATTTCGAAAAACAAACATATTTTGGTCGTGGGCAGCTGTCTACGACCGCAATATTCCTAAAAATGCCTCCAAGCCCGCACGCAGCGGCATGGCTTCCTCGGCGGTTTTGCCGACCACCCGCAAGCCATTGAAATAGGTCAGGATCAAATGTGCCAAAGTCGCCGCAGGCACCGTTGATGTTACCGACCCATTCTGTTTCCCTCGCTCAATATAGGTGGTAAAATGTGCCTCCACCTTCGATGCATTTTCCTGCAAAAGACCACGAATGACCTCATCTGCATTAGACAGTTCGGTTGTAACATTGACCACAAAACAGCCCTTGTGTTGCGGGTCGGTGATGATATCATCAATCACCATACTGAACAGCGACCGAAAGCCCTCCACCACATCCTCATGCTTGACCAAAATCGTCGGCAACTGATCGACATTCTGCTGTTGATACAATTCAAAAGCCTGCTGAAAAAGCAGCTCCTTACAGTCAAAAGTAGCATAAAGACTTGCCCGATTCACCCCCAAATGATCGACCAATGACTGTATGGACGTTGCATGATAGCCCTGCGTCCAAAAAACCTCCATGGCTTTCTCAAGCACCTGCGCCTTATCGAATCCCTTGTTTCTCCCCATCTATCGTATTCTTTTTGCAATGCCCCGAATCACTGACCCTCTGCCGATATGTCCTGCCCCTTCCTGTAAATCAACGGTCACTTCTTCGAGCAAACTGAAATCAAAAGCAGGAAAATCAGCCCTCATTTCTTCTACTGAAAAGAGCATTGACGGGTCTTTCGGCCCTCCAACCTTCGGGTTCATTTCCTGATACTGAAGGTGATTACTGCTGAACCCCTCAAAAATCAACTGCCCACCAAGGCGCACCAACTGACCAAGGCTCCTGAAATATTCCTGCCGTTGATCCGCAGAAAAATGCGCATAAATCAATCCCAGCGCATCGAACTGCTGTCCGTGGAAATTTAAAGCCGATAAATCGCCGACCTCATAATGAAGCTGAACCCCATGGCGTTGGGCAAGCTGCTCCGCTTTGTCCTTTGCTGCCGAACTCCAGTCAAAAGCCCTCACCTGCCAACCCAGCAAGGCGGCATGAACAGCATTTCGCCCCTCGCCCTCTGCAGGCAACAAAAGCGTGTCCCCTTGTATTTCTGCCAATGCTGATTTAAAAAAAACATTGGGAGAGGTCCCATAAGCATAAGCGGCCTGACGGTATCGTTCGTTCCAAAAATCTTTCATAAGTCCATAAATTTCAGGGGACTGTTGCACAAGCCAATGCTATGAATTTAGCACAAAAAATTATTAAGTAAGCTGTACGGATACACCTGAGTGTATATCCAAACCACACAAAAATTATGATGATTCGGGCAGACACATCGATCAGCCCATACAGCGGCCAAATAAAGTTTCGTGGTATAAGATAAAATTATGGTTCTGCAACAGCCCCTGTTTTATTATAATAAAATAGGATTGATATTGATTCCTCCGTCCACATTATACTCCCCACCTGTAATAAATGAGGCCGCATCCGAGGCCAGGAAAGTCACCAAATGCGCTACCTCTTCAGGCTTGCCAAAATCATTCAGCGGAATCCGCTTCTGTAGTTGCTCAGCGAACCCACTGATTTGCGCCTCATCCATACCTGTTTTCTCAAATATTGGCGTACTGATCGGCCCAGGATTCACGGCATTAACCCTGATTTTCCGACTGGCAAGCTCAATAGCCGCTGTTCTTGTGTAAGAATTCAGCGCTGCTTTTGAAGCTGAATAAATCGAGGTGTTCGGCATGCCCGCATAAGCATTTACCGACGACAGGTTAATGATTGATCCGCCATCTTTTATCAGTGGCAAAAATTTTTCGATAGTAAAAACAGCACCCTTAAAATTGGTCGCCATCTGATGATCGAAAAGCTCCTCACTGACTTGCCCCACAGGAGCAGGCTGAAAAATCCCCGCATTAACAAAAAGCACGTCCACATGCCCAAATTCTTCTTTAACCTCTGATACCAACTGATCAATCGCGGCCAGTGATGTTACATCTGCCACCTTCCCCACGACACCCAAATCCACTGCGGCTTTTTGTACTTTCTCCTCTGATCGCCCAGTGATGATCACCGTTGCACCTTCAGCCTTAAACTCCTCCGCTGTGGCATAGCCAATACCACTGTTTCCACCTGTAACGACTGCAATCTTTTCCGCTAACTTACTCATTGTCTGATTTGTATTTAAATTAATAGTTGATTTTAGAACGACCATTCCAGTATTATGTTTTTAGGGGCAGGCCAATTGCTGAGCCAAATGTCTTTTCAATTACCTTTTCTACAGAAACCTTGAACAAAAAAATGGACTGGAAAATCAATACCTCAAAGCAGGGAGATCTGCCGACTATAATTCCTCCTTTTAAAAATAGGTTTTAAAAAAGTCAAGCGAATCGATTTCACTAAAGACGGTATCAGTATTCTTCATCACCATTTGATAAAAACTGCAATTGGACTATAAGGCAACATGTGAAATGATGGCCGAAACATGGTTGATTTCTGGTTTTCATCAAGTCTGCTCGGGACCAGGCAATTCAATAGCAAAAAAATTTTGCCCTTCCGCCTGTACTTTCAGAAATTGAGTAAAAATCAACCGCACCATTTATGCAAATAAAAATCGACGACCTTCAAGGCGACGCCATCAAAGCTCTTCTGAAAGAACACCACACTGATATGTATGCCACCTCCCCAAAAGAAAGTGTACATACCTTGGGCATCGACCATCTCAAATCAGCAGACATCACCTTTTTTACCGCCTGGGAAGCGGATCAGTTATTGGGCTGTTTGGCGATCAAAGCACATTCTGAAGATCAGGTGGAATTAAAATCTATGCGTACTTCAAAAGTGGTCAGAAATAAAGGGGTGGCCAGTCAGTTGTTACACTATGTTTTGAGGTTTGCCAAAGAAAAAGGCTTTAGACACGTGCATCTTGAAACGGGCACCCAGGATTACTTCAGTGCCGCACGACAGCTTTACAAAAAATCGGAGGTACAGTTCAACAGTGCGGATTTTGAGTCCAAGCAAATTTTCTATGCTTCAAAAGATGGCACCAAGATCCCGATGATCATCACCTACAAAAAAGGATTGAAGTTGGATGGCAACAACCCTACCCTATTGTATGGTTACGGTGGATTTGGTGTGAACCTGACGCCTTCGTTCTCTACGCCGATGGTGGCTTGGTTGGAAAACGGTGGCGTTTATGCCGTACCGAACTTGCGTGGTGGTGGTGAATATGGCGAAGAATGGCATCTGGCTGGAACAAAAATGAAGAAGCAAAATGTCTTTGACGACTTCATTTCCGCAGCAGAATACCTGATCGAAAATAAATACTCCAGCTCGGAGCGTTTGGCGATCCGTGGTGGCTCCAATGGTGGTTTATTGGTAGGTGCTTGTATGGCTCAGCGTCCGGAACTGTTCAAAGTGGCTTTACCTGCCGTTGGGGTGATGGACATGTTGCGTTATCACCAATTCACCGCAGGTGCAGGTTGGGCGTATGATTATGGAACAGCTGAGGACAGCAAGGAAATGTTTGAGTATTTGAAGAAATATTCGCCTGTTCATGCACTCAAAAAAGGCACCGCTTATCCGGCAACGATGGTTACCACGGCCGATCACGACGACCGTGTGGTACCTGCACACTCTTTCAAATTCGCCGCAGAATTGCAGCATTGTCATGAAGGAGAAAACCCGGTGCTGATCCGCATTGAATCCAATGCTGGGCACGGCGCAGGAAAACCAACCGATATGATCATCAAGGAGTATGCTGATTTATTTGCTTTCACCCTTTGGAATATGGGTGTTGAGCAGTTGGAAGCGACAGAAGAAAATAGTTAAGAATACCTTATATCGCACTTTGGTTCAAGCACCATGCTTGGATCAAAGTGCATTCTCTCCAATGCCTACATCCCAAAGAATTATCTGCCCAAAAACCCACCATACCACAAATCCTTTCTCTATATTGCCGACCGAAAAGAACACCCCTTCCAAAGTAGCAGATATTCAATGCCTCAATATATATATTCCTTCAAATACGAAGCTCATCTATTAGATTTGTGCCAATTAGAAGCACGCCAATTGTTCGGTCAGCAACAGCAGGACAATATTTTATTTTCTGACATAAAAATTGACCCATCGATCAGCCCCTTTATTTTGGGTCGATTTGAAGTGATGCGCACTGCTACTGACTACCAACAGTTACTGAAACTGATCCGCATGATGAATATTCAGACCGACGGTTTCAAGGTGGATTATTTTTCTCTCGAAGGCGATGGCGCCCGATTTGAAGAGCGCCAGAAAATGATGAAAGATGTTGGCTACAGTATATTTGCAGTACCCGACTTTAAACAGCCGTCCGTGGTATATTCCATTTGCACGGATCAGAAACAGTGGTATTTTGGAAAATTGAAACGCCATGATGGTGATTGGCGAAAACATAAAAACAAGCCCTTTTCCTTCAGTAATTCCATCGATATTCACACAGGGAAAACACTGGTCAGCCTGGCCTCAAAAGGCAATAAAGCCCACGCTCTGCTCGATGCCTGTTGTGGTGCAGGTACGGTGCTGTTGGAAGGTGCTATTGCAGGGTTCAACATTTCTGGCTGTGAGATCAATCCCCGCACTTTTTATCATACCGTCAAAAACCTTAACCATTACGGCTACGAATTAGACATTCACCTGTCCGACGTCGCCGAGCTCGACAAAACCTACGACGGCATTATCATCGACCTGCCTTATAATTTGTACAGCGCCTCCACTGACGAGGTAACCCAAAACATTATACAGTCGGCCGCACGTATGAGTACCCGTGTCGTGATCGTTTCAATCAGTGATATCGAAGAGGTGATCGCCTCTGCCAATCTAAAAGTGGTCGATCAGTGCGTAGTAGAAAAACGGGGATATTCGAAATTTTCGAGAACGATCTGGCTTTGTGAGCGTAGGTGATTTTTTTGTCCACAGAGGACACCAATGTCCACAAATTATTATTGAGCATTGGGGTTTCGGTGAAGGTTTAATTTATGACATTTCACCTCTTGATTGGCCACCGACAACTAATCCTTCGACAGGCTCAGGAACTAAGCAGTGGCCTGACAAATGGTCCCATCACAAATTCAATTGATCACCTCGCCCCACGACCTATGCATGACAATCAATTCAATAAATTTGACAAAACACTTTTTTTATATAATTTGTAAAGGTATATCAACCTTACATTTTTTAGATGGAAAACGAAACGCAGGAAGTTCCAAAAGAAAAGGCACAGCCTTCAACAAAACAGCGATCACCTCATCAGCCAAGTATGGCATTTGTCGGTGCCTCTTGGATCGCATTTTTCACAGGTGCTATTGCTTACAACATAGGGCTCTACAACGCAGAAATGCAACTTAACGAAAAGGGCTACTACTTCACTATCTTACTTTTCGGTTTATTCGCTGCAGTGTCTGTACAGAAAAATGTACGTGACAGAATGGAGAGAATAAAGGTTTCTGACCTTTATTACGGCATCAGCTGGGGAGCGACCTTGATCGCAATCGTCTTGTTGGTGATCAGTCTTTGGAATGCCTCGCTTACTTTAAGCGAAAAAGGCTTTTATGGCATGGCCTTTACCCTTAGTCTATTCTCTGCCATTGCGGTTCAGAAAAACGTGCGCGATGGGCAAATTAATATAGAAGATTAATTTTTTAAACTAAATATACTTATGGTAGAAACACCTAAAACTGGAAGAGCTACTATCAATGACAATGGCTACGACATTTCAATCATCATTCCTGCTAAGAAATGAAAAGTAATCTCTTATTACTCACAATAGGCCTTTCAATATATTTTGGTTCTTCCACAGTAACCAAAAAATCAATTCAGACTGAGGATGAGACCCGAATTGAGGGCAAATATCCACGTGATCTAAATTCCAAGGTATCAATAATTGACACAACACTGAATCCTTTCACTAAGGAGTTGCTATTCAGCCAGAATGATTGTGAAAATAGTAACGAAAAAATTAATTGTGTAATTTCGAAATTCCCATCTATATCACTACCGATGCATTTTGGACCAATTCCTAAAATAAAATTAAACTCAAATCTTCAACTAACTGACAGCCTTTTTATTACTGGGGCATTACAAGACAAAATCTACTTCTCCGAAGAGGAACGCCAATACAGTTATTATTTGGGAGTGAATATACCAAGTGGAAACAACTTCAAGACTGTTGTTATCCCAGAACGGTTTAGCGTAGGCAAAAGCTATATTCTGTTGACAATATCAAATTCAGGTGAGAATATCGACAAAATTGTGGTAGGTTCTGAAGCTTCAGATTGGGGATCTGTTTTTGGAAAAATAGAAAGCCTGGATAATATTGAAGTAACGACAAAAAAGATGGGGTATGATCAGAAAAAAGACGTCCTCTATTTCTCGTCCAGTGAATGTGAACAGTACTTTATTAACGAAAAAGGCCGGATTTTAAAAAAATAAAAAAGGAGCCCCAAAAGGCTCCATTCTCATTCAAATATATCTTTAAGACAGATCAGCTTAGGCATTCACCTTTTCCAACCATGCTTCTACTTCTTCTTTGGTAGGGTTTTTAACATCCTTCAACTTCAATTTTTTACGCATACCGCAAACGTCTTGGTGAAGTTTGTTGGCTTGCAATTCTTTGAAGTTTTCTTTTTGGATCAGGTTCAATTTCTGAAGTACAGGAATCAAATCTTCGGCTACGCCTAATTCGATATAGTCTGCGTCAGACATGTAAACAGGACGTTTTTCTGGTTTCATTTGAGGGAAGAACAATACTTCCTGGATAGAAACGTTATTCGTCAGCAACATCACCAAACGGTCGATACCGATACCCAAACCTGAGGTAGGTGGCATACCGTATTCCAATGCACGCAAGAAGTCGTGATCGATAAACATCGCCTCGTCATCTCCTTTGTCCATCAATGCCATTTGCTCCTCGAAACGCGCACGCTGATCTACTGGGTCATTCAACTCAGAGTAAGCATTGGCGATTTCTTTACCGTTCACCATCAACTCGAAACGCTCGGTCAATTCAGGATTGTCGCGGTGACGTTTACACAATGGAGACATCTCCACAGGGTAATCAGTGATGAAGGTTGGCTGGATGTAGTTGCCTTCACATTTCTCGCCGAAGATTTCGTCGATCAATTTGGCTTTTCCCATCGTTTCGTCCGTCTCGATGCCCAAGTCTTTACACACGGCCAACAATTCTGGAACGTCCATACCTTTGATATCCACGCCAGTATTTTCTTTGATCGCATCGATCATCGTTACACGACGGAAGTTACCTCCGAAATCGATCTCCGTTCCATCGACAGAAACTTTCGTTTCGCCATTGTGAACCGTCTTCACGATGTGTTGCAAACAACGCTCGGTGAAGTCCATCATCCAGTTGTAATCTTTGTATGAAACATAGATCTCCATGGCGGTGAACTCTGGGTTGTGCGTACGGTCCATTCCTTCGTTACGGAAGTTTTTGGAGAATTCGTAAACACCGTCAAAACCACCAACGATCAAACGCTTCAAGTACAGCTCATTGGCAATACGCATGTACAATGGAATGTCCAAAGCATTGTGGTGCGTAATGAATGGACGTGCCGAAGCACCACCAGGAATTGACTGAAGGATTGGCGTATCCACTTCCAGGTAACCTGCTTCGTTGAAGAAGTTACGCATCGCATTAACGATTTTGGTACGCTTGATGAAAGTGTCTTTTACATTGTCATTGACGATCAAATCCACATAACGCTGACGGTATCTCATTTCTGGATCCGTAAATGCATCGTGCTTCACGACATTTCCTTCCGCATCTTTGGTTTCCTTCACTACTGGAAGCGGACGCAAAGACTTGGTCAAAAGCTTGAACTCAGTAACGTAAACAGAAAGCTCACCTACCTGCGTTTTGAATACATACCCTTTGATTCCGATGATATCCCCCATATCCAACATCTTCTTGAATACCTGGTTGTACATCGTTTTGTCTTCTCCTGGGCAGATGTCATCACGACGGAAGTAAACCTGGATTCTTCCTGTGCCATCTTTAATCTCTGCGAAAGACGCATTCCCCATAATTCGACGAGACATGATGCGACCTGCAACAGTGATCTCCTTAAAATCATCAGGGCGCTTGTCGAAGTTTGCCTTGATCTCTTCGGCAGTTGTACTTACTACAAATTCTTCGGCAGGATAAGGGTTGATCCCCATCTGCATGAGCGCTTCACGCTCATCACGTCTTCTGATTTCTTGTTCGCTTAAATGCATGTTATTTTGTTCGTATAGAATGTTAGGCCATGCGGATAAAATTCTCTCGCACTTACCTATCGACACTTTTCGGGTGCAAAAATACAGAAACTAATGTGAAGAACAAAGAGAGACCGACGGATTGGCAAGATATATGACTTATAAATCATTTCTAAGGGAATTTTTATTTCCCCTATCCGAAAAAAGTTTAAATTTCGACTCAGAAAAACGATCGTATGTTATGGAAAAAAGATACCTGCACGAAGATGAAACTTTTCAAGACTGCATCGAGCGCCTACATTTACTAAACAAAGACAGCCTGCCCACCTGGGGCGCCATGAGCGTGGCACAGATGTTCTCGCATTGTGCTGAAGTACAAGAGGTGTGCAATGGCAGTAAATTACTGAATGGCACTTCTTTGCTTTCGACACTCTACAAAGCATATATAAAAAAAGAGAGTATTTCGCCTACCCCATACCAGCGGAATCACAAAACGCATCCACAATTTGTACAATTAGAAGAAAAGGACTTTGACAAGGAAAAAGCACGCCTGATTAAAGCGCTGACCCAATTTAAGAAGAAGCTCGACACGGCTTATGGTGAACACACGCATCCGCTTTATGGGTTAATGACCAAAGCGGAAATGGGCTGGGCAATGTATCGGCACCTGCACCATCACTTGCTTCAGTTTGAAGTCTAAAAAGAAAAAAAAGGGGAAACCATCCCCCTTCTTTCACCTAATTAACTAACTATAACCCACCATTATATATTAAACAATAAAACTATATAAAAAAGCCAAAAACAACGCCAACTAACCACCTAACTGACAAACACTTAAAAACACCCCGCCTTAGAATCCTCACAGTATCATTTTTCTGATACTTTTTTTTGATACAGGATGAAATCAGTCATATTTTTTTATCATTTTATCACTAAATATTTTTCGATACAATTTTAACAGAATTCAATAAATTCATTTAATCGATCAAAACAACAATAAAATCCTATTTATTGGCTTTTTGACTCAATTCATACATTTTTTTATACCATAAATAATTCGATAATTGCGACCACAAAGAGCAGTTTTACTGCACAGAAAAATAAAATTTTAAGTGGTATAAAAATGAAGAATGTGATAGCAGAAACGATCAGAAAGAAGTATGGATGTGAGCCTGTTTTAACCTCTGAAAAACTTCAAGAATTGGGTATAACTAAACAAAGATTTACCCGCATAATCAAGAATGAGGGTAAACCCTTGAAATCTGAGGAGTTAGTGAATATTGCCAACTGGCTCAATATGAAACCTGAGAAGCTTATTCGAATAGCATAGCGCTTTTATGGGACACAAAAAAAGCCAACGCACCTCAGTACGTTAGCCCTAAACTTTGCTCATTGTCAGAATATCTCACCTTTCCGACTATGAATAATACAAATATCTTGAACTACAATTCAAGACTGGGATTTCGTTCGTTATGGTCGTTGGATGTCCAACATCTACAATACAAGCAACTCACTACTTCCCATAATTTTTGCACTTCACAAATATAACTATTCAAAGGCTGAAGTGATTATCGGAGGAGTGATATTTTTCCATTGACTGAAAAATTTCTTGATAAAAGAATATTTAGACGTTTAAAAATCATGTGTAATTATGCACAAAATGATACAAACCGACTGCATTGAGCGCATTAAGTCGGCAATCATCACCCACGAGGTTGTTTCAGACTTTATTAAACTCAGGAAAAAAGGGAGCCATTATGAATCATGCTGCCCTTTCCATGAGGAGAAAACGCCTTCATTTAAAATCTCGCCTTCCCGAAATATTTACAAATGCTTTAGCTGCGGGGTGGCTGGTGATGGGCTCACTTTCCTGATGAAGCATGAGAAGATGAGCTTCGTTGAGGCGATCAAGTATCTTGGTCAGAAGTACGGTATTCCGATCGAGTATGAAGAGGTCAGTAAAGAAGAGGCGCAGGAGCGGACGGCCAAAGCGGAGAAAAAAGAGCGCATCAAAATCACCCTTGAAAAAGCGGTGGATTTTTACAGCTCAAATCCGCTTCCAAAAATCTTCATCGATCGTGGCTATGAAAATTTGATCTTGGATGTGGCGCAAGTTGGTTATGTGAATGAGGAAGGAATCAAGCCATATTGTCAAAAGATGGATTGGGTTACGGCGGATTTCACCGAAGCGGATATTACCGGTTATAAAAATGGAAATGTTTATGACCGTTTCAAGGATCGGGTAATGTTTCCGATCCATGACCATGCCGGACGGGTGGTTGCTTTTACTGGTCGCTATGTGGGCGATGACCCGAAGTTAGCTAAGACAAAAAAGTACCTGAACTCAAGCTCGAAGATTTGGGACAAGTCGAAAATCCTCTATGGCTACCATATTGCAAAGCATTTTGTGGGTTCGGGCAAAGGCAAATTTGATAGACTGGAAGGCCAACGGGAGGACCGTTTGTATTTGGTTGAGGGCATTACGGACGTGCTGCGCATGTGGAGCAAGGGCGTGTATAATGTGTGTGCGTTGTTGGGTAAAAATATTACTCCCGAACAGCTCAGCCTTATCAAACGGCTAACCAATAACATCTGCTATATTGCCGACAACGATGATAATCAGGCGGGACAAAGTGCGATTGAGCCGATTGCGAAAGCAGCTACTCAGCAGGGTTTGAGTGTATCTTATTTTATTCCATATAGCGGTGATCCGGACGATTATTTTGAGCCACGAAAGGGCGTTCGAGCGGTATTGAAACATGCCAAGCTGTTTTTCAATGAAGACTATGTGAAAATGGTCATGGACGAAAGCAAGCGTTTGGGGGCGGAATATGCAGCGAAGAAGGTTAAGGAGCTTGGTGAATTTGTGTTGAACATCAAAGATGAGCTCAATCGGGCAGCTTATTATGAGCTGTTCGCCAAATGGCGGTTGTTCAAAACGCAAATCAAACTCCCCCGTAACACGGTTGCTCAGGAGACTTCCCGCAAATTGACGGAGGAACAGATGGAACAGTTTGCTATGTATGATCTGTTCATTCAGGATGGTAGTATCTGGACGATCACCAATCATGGCGAGCGACGGGTGGCGAATTTCACTTTCACCATAAGTTATTTTTTGGAAAGAGAAGGCGATCATAACAGCTTATTGATCCACTTCAAACCAGCTTTCTCCAACCAGATATTTACGGTCCTTGCGACGGCGGTTGAAACGGCAAACCTGAACACTTTCAAACGACTAATCACCAATGTCAAGGGTTTGATTTGGTATGGTACCAACAGCACCGAATACATTTATCAGTCGATCAAAGATATTGCAATGCAGGAAAGTCAAACGGCTTTTCAACTTGAAACAATCGGTAAGAACATGACCCGTAACTTTTGGGTTTGGGGGAATGGCATTACGAAGGCAGGGCAATTCTATCCGGTCAATAAGCAAGGGATTGTCGAGTTGCCAACGGCGAACGGTGGTAAGGAACATTTCTATTTCCCCTGGCGTGTTCAGCAACTCAAAGCCGCAGAGGACCGACACATTAACGGCTATACGGCTGCGATTCATCACAACTATTCGGACAGTTGCCAAATCAGCCTCAATGAGCTATTGGACTGCATTTTTGTCATTCATCAGGACAAGGCGGAAGTGCTGTTTTTGTTCTATTTGGCTTCCTTGTTTTGGAATGAAATACATGAGGTGGACGAGTATTTTCCCATTCTATTTTTGTTTGGTGAGAAAGGTTCCGGTAAGACCAACGCCGCCCGAACCTTGCTGTATATGTTTGGTGGTTTGCGCCAAAAGGACGGTATGAACCTGACCGCAGGAGGTACGAGCGTGGGGATGCGAAGAACGATGAATACGACCTCGAACATTCCTTTTTATTTGTCCGAGTTCAATAACCACCTGGATCAGCGCAAGATTGAGTTCCTCAAAGGGCTTGCGGATGGTTCCGGCGATACCCGTGGGAAGATGAGCAACGATAATCAGGTGCTTGTGAGCGAGCCAAAGGGGGCGACGATCATTACGGGCAATGCCTATCCGCTTTGTGATGAGGCGTTGTATTCCCGCTGTTTGATGTTGTGTTATTCGCTTCAGGATGCGGATAAATGGAACCGACAGAAGTTTGATAGCTTTAAAGCAATCATGCAAACTAAGCAGCTCACCCACATTACCAATAAATTACTGGGACTGAGTGATACGGTGCAAAAGCAGTGGAGAAAGCTACGGTCGGAGGTCTTTCAAAAGATCATGCTCAGGGCTGAGGAAAGAAAGATTGAATTGATTGACCGTGATACCAACAATGTGGTGCCATTGCTGACCATTTTCGAGATCGCTAAAGATCAATTTCCAATTTTGAGCCATTACATCAAGGCGGATGATTTACTTGAAAAACTACTGGATATGGTAGTTAAGAGCAAAGAACTGGTCGATCAGATAGACGTAGCGATAGATTTTCTGCATACGGTTTCTGAGAGCAAATACATCTTTCAGGGGCAACATTATGATTTTGATAGGGAGGAAAATCGGTTGTTTTTATACTTCAATTTGCGGGATACCTACAAGCAGATTTATCTGGAGGAATGCCGGTCTAAGGGGCTGGTTCCGGAAAGGGAGAATACGATCCGAGATGCGATCAAGGCGCATGAGGCATTCAGTAAGTACGAACCAAAAAACCTGAAATATGCAAAGAAAGGTCGCCGGTCGTCGGGCTTTATTATGGACTATGAACAGCTGTACCATGAGCATGAGATCAGCTTCAATGACCGAAATCAGCTGATGGATGCTATGATTAAAGAACAAGAACAACAGCAAGAGGAATAAAAAAAATCCCTACACGCACGAGGTAAAAAACCTGTTTCCTCAACCACCCCAAAATAGACCTCAAAACAGCTATATATATTATAATAATACAATAAAATTAATATATATATGATTATACAGTGAGGAAAGTTGAGGAAACACAAGGGTTTTTTGAGGAAACACCCCCCGATTTTGAGGAAACAGAGGGGTATTTTGAGGAAACACAAAATTAACCAACGCAATAAAACCACATAAAAATATGGATTATTATAAAAGAGCCGCAATTGTAAAGGTCGAAGGTATCTTCACTGACTTCATTAATGTTCCACATGACAAAGTAACTTATCATCCACTATTTGATTTGCTTGTAAAAAATCAGGTGCCACCGGACTCAGTGGTTCAGGTACAGCTGGTCGAGAACCTACACGTCGATCAGCAGGAAAATGAGGAACCAAATTATAGCTTTGAAAGTGAATACCCAATCATTGAATACCGGTATCGTTACCACCTTCATGCGAATGGTGAGATCAATGGTGATTTGATGTTGGTTGATGATTACGATATGATTATTCTGAACAGGTACACGGGGGAAATATCCCACAAGATCTCACCGAAGGCAATTATGGGATTTATTAATGAGCAAATGAATCTTGGAAAAACAATGACAGGCAAAGTCCTTGGTTTTGGACTCAACTCAAATTCGAACTTTGATATAGAAGATTAACCCTAACCTCAAACCAACCCAAATATGCAGTATTTAGAATTTGCCATTATCATGTTCATTAATAACAAACTGGAGGGGGTTTATCCCGCCCCTGAATCCGATGTGGTTATGCCGTATATTTTAAGTTTGGCGAAAAACTACAACAACTTTTGTCATGGCGATATAATCAGGTTCGATTTGGTTGAGCACCTGACCGTTGATGACGATGATAATTGTAATTATGATTTCGTGGAAAGTGTGGACTTTATCACATTCATCGGAAGGAAAAAAGGCATGGTTCTACCATTCAATTTGGACAATATCAAATTAGACGACCTGTATCAAAACATTAACAACATTTCAGCACCAAAAGAAGACATATAATGATTATCACATTCGCAAATAACAAAGGAGGCGTCGGTAAGACCTCCATTTTGGCCATGACCGCCGCCGCTATGTTCTACCTCCAAAACCGTAAGGTTGCCATACTGGACACCGATCCGCAACAAAGCATATCGGTCCTCTCGAAATTCAGCAGCCGCAAGCATCCGGAGGTTTTCACAATTAACCGCAAGACGAGTAATGATGAGTTGATTGACTTGATCTTGGATTTGAAGAGCCGTTTTGATGATGTGCTGGTCGATACTTCCGGCTATGCCGAATCGGAGGTGAACCGTATCGTTTTGTCGCTGACCGACATTACGATCGTACCGACGATCTGCACCACCCTCGACTTTGCCGCCACTGCGGACTTCATTCAATCCCTGAATTATGTTCACAATTTGCGCAAGCAATACGGAGAAACGCCGATGCAGATTTTTGTGTTAGCGAACAAAGTTCGAGGGCGTGTCAAGCATGAGGCACTGGTTAAGAATTTCGATGCTCAATTCTTAGGTGAAGGCATCAAACAGCATGTGAAATTTGAAGAAGTGAGCTTAGACCGCATAGCCATTGACATGATAAAGTCCGGTTTTCAATCCTACATAGAGAACCTTAATCAAGTAATCGAACCAAACGCAGTAGCCCTATGAATTTCCTCGAACAAGTCAAACAAGGTACCGGAAGCGTTTTTGCCCACCACGAGCAAGGCCAAAATCCTTATGTAATTTGTCATTCCACGCAGGACATCAGCGTTCATCCTGACTTCGAAGCCTACATTCAGAAGCCAACGCCGGAGGAACAACAACGCCTCAAAGAAAGCATTCAAGCCGAAGGCGTGCGTGATCCACTGGTGGTTTGGCTACATGAAGGCGAAAAAATCCTACTCGACGGACACAACCGACTGGGCATTATCAAAGCCCTCGATTTGGATAGGTTTCCAACCGTGGAGAAACACTTCAGCAGTGTTGAGGAAGCAAAAGAATGGATGCTTATCAATCAGTTAGGTCGCCGAAATTTAAACAGCAAACAGATGAAATATTATCGGGGGTTGCTGTATAATCGGATGAAGTCAAACTCGATGGACAACCTAAAACAAGGTGATGTTACCGAACGGAAAAATTTTCCGGTCGGTAAAAATACAGCGGAAGAAATAGCGAAGGAGTACAATGTAACTGAAAAGACCGTTCGAAATGATGGACTATACCAAATCGGACTGGACAAATTAGAAGCTCAAGAAGCTGGAGCAAAGGAGGCGATACTGTTAGGCTTCCGGAAGCTATCTGATGCAAAAGTGATTGCCTTTGCAAAGGATCAACCACTTACTACTTCCAAAGCGAAGGAACCAAAGCCCATTTCCAAGTTGCCTACCCAAAGCAATATTGAGAAAGCCATTGAATTATTGATGTTGGCGAAGCAAGAGCAGTATATCACCCAACCGCAATTACTCAGACTGGCGCAGATTATTGAAGATTAACAAATGAAAAGAAGGGGTACAATGCCCCTTTCTTTCAAAAAAGCAAGATGAAAGCACTATGTAAGTACTATCAAAGCACTAAAAAAGCTGTATTAAAGTACCCTAAAAGCACTATGAAAGTGGTATAAAAGCGCTATCGAAGTGACCTTTAGGTTCTGGATTAGAACATTGTGCTATGGTTACAGAATAATTTAATTTAACTCTTTTTTACTAATTAAGAACCTACCAGATTGAATCCGATGAAATTAGAACGAACAATTCTCAAACAAACAGTGGCCGACTACCTTTATCCTCATTCTATTTCTAAGCAAAGCGCCATGCAGGCACTTCGTAGAGAGATTAAATCATGTCCAAACCTTCATTATCAATTGCAGCAGTTACAAAGGAATAAGCACCGACATTATTTTACCCGTGAACAAGCACAGCTGTTATTTGATTATTTTAAGGAAAAGCATTCGTAGTTCAGGCTCTGTATTTTCAAACTTTTAAAGGGAATGAATCACTAAATTAGAGTAATCCACAATCAATTATAGACCACGAAGCAACTTTCTGTCTATCCAAAAAAATTGAATAGCCCTTGATTTTACTTCAGAGGGGCTCTTGATTGGAAAAATACAATTAGAAAAGACAAGAAGTTGTTTCCATGTTTATAAAGTTTGATAACCTGAGTGTTTGTCATTGACAATCTAACAAAACCAAGGTATTCAAATTAGGGCGCCCCTAAATTTATTTATATAATTATTCTGATGACTTAGATTTGGATTGAGCAATTTTCAAGAATGAAAAGGCCAAATGAATGATAGCAATGTTTTTCCGAGTACACCCTTGTTTTGATCAATAATTTCTTAAGTGAGATAGGTAAAATAGTTGAGTTGATATTAAAAATGATCGCCAAAGCAGGAGGTGATTGATGTTTTATTTTGTTAAAAAAAGCAGATACATTTGATCAATACAAAGAAGTAATAGGCGATAAATTCTTAACCGAATCGTTTGATTCGTTTTTTACATATTCTAAATCTTAATTTTTATGGAAAATCGCATAGAAAAAATCAACCAGTTCATTGCACATGTTGAAGCGAATGAACTTTTGTCTGATGATCAGAAGGGGCTTTTGTTGAGCCCTGAGGAGTTGAATGAAGTGGGGGGGATAAATTTTTTGGGGTGCAAAAAAGCAAGAGAAAAAAACTCTGGTTATAACCAATTGCTCTGTATAAGTAGCAATACAAATTGTGGTGGTTCTTGTATGGTGAGTGGTCAGCCGGATAGCTGAATTATTAAATTTATTATTTAAGTTAAACACCCCCGAATGCTACTATAGACATGGAAACAACTTTTTGTCATGCCAAATTGAATTTTCTCAAGTTAAATTCCCTCTGAGATAAAATCAAAGGCCATATAATTTTCCGAATGGGTAGAAAGTTACTTCGATATCTATAAACTTTAATTCAAAGAAAGGAGCATTCGGGAACGTTTAAATGTAGCATGTTCTTTGCTATAAGGTTTAGAGTGTGTTTAAAACTAACCAGCTGCAAATCAGGACTATTGGAACTAAGAATATGGCTATTCCCTTTAAATAATCCTTTATCACCTCTGTAATACCCAAAGTTTTGGTTGTAAATATGGAGCTTAAAAAAGGCTCTTAAAGATTTATAGACAATCCTTTACAAAATATAACACCATGAAAAGAATATGCTTACTAACTTTTTTTTTACTCTCCTTCACAAATATTTACGCTCAGATTACATTAAAGGGTGTTATCAAAGAGAGAGCAAGTGGTACTCCAATTATCAATGCTACAATACAATTCGCTAAACTTGGTGGTGGTCAAATCTTTAGTAGTGCTGTTACTGATTCTTTAGGGAGGTATCAGCTAACGATTTCAAAGAAAGCACAGGAATCTGGAGGGGTTCTTTTTGTCCGACATTTATCTTATGAGGATCTGATCATTAAAGTTTCTTCGTTAAAAGGGGTAAATGAAGACGCTATTAACCCTGTAAATTTAGTACTGAAGCAGAAGGAATATACCTTGGACGAAGTGGAGATTACAGCAAAACCACAGGTACTTCATCAGGTGGAAAAAGTAGACCGGACAACGTATATCCCACAAAGTGAATTAAATCAATTTGAAGTATCAGATTTATACGCTTACATTCCAACCCTTAATAACCAGCCCAATAGTTTACCGACCATTTTAGGGAAATCCAAGACTTTAATTTATATCAATGACCGCCCGAGTAAGCTAAGGGGTGATGGGCTTAATGATTTTATAAACAGCATGCCGATCAATGCTATTCAATCTATCGAGGTGATCAAAAATCCTGGAGTAAGATATGGTGTTACGGATGCAGGCATCATCAATATCAATATTGATCGAAGCAAACTGAATAATTATCAGCTAAGTTTGAGTAATGATTTGATTTCCTATGGTGGATACAATAACAACAATCGACAATCCGCTAATATTTATTATAGCAACCAAAAATTAGCTTTGTATGCTTCTGCTGGGCGCTCGGATCAGCGCTCCAAGCTGACTACTGATCGTCGGATTTACTTCAAAATAAAAGGAGATTCTATCCTTTTACATAGCCAACAAAACACCTCCGATCAATCGTATTATGCCAACCTGTCTGGAGAATACCAACTTTCCAAACGACAAATAATCGGCGGTGGCTTGAACTTTAACCAAAGTCTAAATGATCAGCAGAATCAATCCCCTGAAACGTATTATTTTGGAGGCAATACCCTTGCCGATTCGTCTTCCTTCACGCATACGGATGGTCATCGCAACAACTATAATGTGAGTGTCAATGGTTATTATGAATATCAGTTGGATGACAAAGGCAGTAAGTTGTCTTTGGATGTGGATTATTTCAATGCACATGGATTTCGGAAGGCGAATAACCAGTTTTATGCACATCAAAAAGCATCAGAGCTTCCCTATAAATATTTTAAACAAAGCACGCTTCAGCTGACCCAAAATACTTCAGCTCGATTGATGCTTGATGAAAAATTATCCGATAAAGTTGGCTTTCAGGCAGGGGCTTATGGGCATTATTCCCGCATTGATGATGACAATGCCTATTCCAATATCTACAAAAATCTATCACAAAGGGACAGTGCCAAAAGCAATGAATTTCTTTTTAAGGAGATCATCTTTTCTCCTTTTGTCTCTTTTGATTTTGTATTGAATAGCAAAATGATGCTCACCTTGGGCTCCACTTTTGATTTTACCAAAACCGTAGGGAATCAACTCACCACTAAGCAACGCAATGAGCGACAATACTGGAACATCAATCCTTTGTTGCAGTTGAAGTACATTCCATCACAAGAGCATGTATTTGATTTCTTTGCACGAAAAGCGATGATCCGCCCAACCTATAAGGACTTCAATCCTTTTAAAATGTATCTGTCGCCTTCCTATTATCAGGTAGGGAATGTTGATGTTTTACCGCAGATTGGTTATCAATCCCAATTCTCTTATACTTTCGCTCAATGTTTGACAGTGCAAAGCCAAGCCGTTTACCTCCCACAAGATTTTAATAATTTTGACGTGGTGGATGAGCATGATAAGAACGTCATCAAAAATACACCTGTCAATTATGGTACCCGCTGGGGAACAACAATAGAAGCGTACTTGACCTTGCCTATCGGAAGATATTTCACCAAGCTGGGTGGGGGCTACGCGTGGTCAGGCGCTAATGGTACTGCCAAGGGCATTCAGTTACAGACCAAGCAAGGCAACCGTGAATTTATGTGGAACAACAGCTACCGTTTTGGTTCCCAAAGCAAAGGATGGAAAGTGGACTTGGATGCACTATGGGATGATGCTCAACTCGATGTGGCCAATATTACCTCTCCGACGCTAACGGTAAACTCGTCCATTAGCAAACAGTGGCACCACCTCAGGGCTGCACTGAGCTACAACTTTATTTATTACGGAAAGAATGGTTTGAATAATCGTGTCGTTTTTGATTCGGATCAAATGAAAACCATCACGCTGACCCGCCAGCAAAACTATGCGATTGACTTTAAGCTTTCCTATGTTTTTACTCACAACAAACCAAAGAAGATCACCCAACGATCTACGGGCTCGGATATGGAAACTCGTTCGGTGAATTAATTTTTTTTATGATGACTTATAGCCTATTTAACTCAATTATTCCTCTAAATGAGGGTTATGATTTTATTTACAATGCTTACCAAGATCAATTTATATTACTAAAAAAAGAACAGGCAAAACGGTTGATGGAACGGAAGCTCGGTTTATTGCCAGCGCCACTGCTTCAGCAGCTAACGGATGCGGGAATGTTGGTTGATCCAAAACTGGATGAATTGCAATTATTAGAAGAACTAAATCAGGAGGCGATTAATGATGAAAAAGTATTTTCTGTGATCATTAACCCAACGATGTCATGTAATTTTGACTGCTGGTACTGTTATGAAACCAAAGGCAAAGGGCAGAAAATGAGTGAAGAGACTATTGCCCATATCAAGGCCTTATTTCTAAAACAGGCGCACCAAAATCCTAAGTTGGAACACATCAACATTAGTTTCTTTGGTGGTGAGCCTTTACTTTATTTTGAGCAAACGGTTGTCCCTATTTTGGACTTTATGCCGGCTTTTGTTGCAGAAAAAAAGCTGACATACAATGTAAGTTTTTCGTCCAATGGCTTTTTGTTGAATGAAGATCGAGTGGCATACTTGATAAATAGAAACGTGACCAGCTTTCAAATCACCCTTGACGGTCAAAAAGAAGATCATGACAAGACACGATTTGTCAGCAAAACCAAAGGAAGTTATGATCAAATCATTGAAAATGTTAAAGGTTTATTGACCAATGGTGTCTCGGTAACTTTACGGATTAATTATACCCCTGAAAACATTGAGGGGATTCACCATATTTTGGATGAATTTGCTGAAATAAAGTCACAGGAAAAGGATCTTCTTCACATTAATTATCAGGCTGTTTGGCAAACGGTGGATCGAACAGCTGAGCAAGAAACGCTTGTAAATACTACCTTAGAAAAGACAAAGAATAAAGCGAAAGCATTCGGGTTGGATAACTTTGAAGGCGGGGGGTATTATATGGATCTTGTTCGAAACCCCTGTTATGCAGACCGAAGGGATTCTGTGGTTATTAACTATAATGGGGATTTGTATAATTGTACTGCTCGGGATTTTTTGAAGGCTAATCGAGAAGGGTATTTATCCGATGAAGGAGCGTTGGTTTGGAATGATGAATTACTGGAAAAACGCATGAATATAAAGTTCCAAAATAAGGCATGTCAGACTTGTCGGATAGCCCCTGTATGTGGTGGGGGATGTAGCCAAAAAATCATGGAACACCAAGGGACGGATTTCTGTATGCTCAACTACAACGAAAAAGAAAAAAATGAGCGCATCATGGAACGATTTGAAGCATTGGTTTTAAACCAAGATCCTGATCATTTGACTCATGTTTAATTTTTTGGGTAATGGCAAAATTTCCTTTTTACCAACAGCTGGAGTCCATTGACTGTGCTCCGACTTGTATTCGAATGGTGGCCAAGTACTTCGGAAAACGCTTTTCTACCAAAAAAATTAAGGATTACTGTAACCTCTCCAAGCAAGGAACTTCAATTAATGACCTGATCCACGCTTGTGCTCAAATAAAAATAAAAGCAGTGGCTTTAAATATAGGGGTTGATCAGATCACCTCGATGCCACTGCCCGCTATTTTGTTTTGGAAACAGGATCACTATGT
Organism: uncultured Persicobacter sp.; assembly: GCA_947498325.1. Taxonomy (GTDB): domain Bacteria; phylum Bacteroidota; class Bacteroidia; order Cytophagales; family Cyclobacteriaceae; genus Persicobacter; species Persicobacter psychrovividus. The sequence continues at coordinate 15,255 of CANMKE010000001.1, read as the reverse complement.
GGTGCTTTATGGTCAGGAAGAAAAAAATGGCAAAAGGCTCTACCATATTGCGGATCCAGGCTTTGGAAAAATCACTTTAGGTACCGAATTATTTGAGAAGAACTATTTGGGTAACGCCCAAAAAGGAATAGCTTTATTGCTTGCCCCCGAAGAAGGTTTTGATGACCAACCCGAAGATCATGTTTCTTTGTTGGACGAGCTACGCCCGATGCTAAAATTGCTTGTCGATACGATGCGAATTTACAAAGTGAAGTTTGCCCTGGTTACCGTTTTGACACTCCTTTCCATGGTCTGCACTTGGGTACTTCCAATGTTGTTTCAACAAATCATTGACCAAGGTATAGGAAACAAGAACTTCCATGTGGTGTTGGGTTTAATAGCAGCACAGCTATTGATTTTTATAGGCTATGGAGTATCTAATGGAATCAGTAATTTGGTCAGCTCACGAACAGGGATCAAAATTGGTCTGAATTTTCAATCAGACTACCTGAGGAAGCTCATCAAATTACCCATAAGTTTTTTTGACACCAAGCTCAGTGGAGATCTAATGCAACGCATGAATGATCATGAAGTCCTCAGAGATTTTTTTACTTCAGGTGCCATGCAGGCAGTCTTTGCCCTATTGAACTTACTCGTATTCTCGGGGCTATTGTTATATTATAATGTTTATGCCTTCACAGCGTTTGTGTTTTTTTCGTTGCTCTCCTCTCTTTGGGCATTTTTGTTTTTTAAACAGAACCGTATTCTTAATTATCGGGTGTTCAGTATTATGGCTGAGAACAAGGATGATATTTATGATTTGGTTAATGGTATGCGTGAAATTAAACTTAACAATGCTGCTCAACCTCGTCTTCATCGCTGGGAACAGGTGCTAAGCCGTGCCAATGATACCATCTTCAGTCAGGTTAAAGTTGCCAATTATGCTCAAATTGGAGGCGATATGATCAATAAGTTAAAGGACATATGTATTCTCGGAGGCTGCGCCCTATTGGTGATCCAAGGTAAAACCACCATTGGTGAAATGATGACGATTAGTTACGTTGTAGGGCAGGCTTCAGCACCATTTAGCCAACTCATAGGCATCAGTCATGATGTTCAGAATGCAAAATTATCTTATGATAGAATTGCCGATATTCAGGATAAGAAAGAAGAGGTTGAAGGAGAAAAAACAAGCTTAGCACCTTCACTTAGTCATGGGTTTGAGCTCAAACAGGTTTCGTTTAAATACCATGGTACTTTTGCTCCTTTTGTATTAAAAAATATCAATTTGACGATTCCTGTGGGTAAACGTACTGCAATTGTCGGAACTAGTGGTAGTGGAAAGACTACCTTAGTTAAATTATTACTTTCCTTTTATGCCCCGCAGCAAGGGCAATTGACAATTGACGGGATACCCCTGCAAAACATTAATCCAAATGACTGGCGTTCACATTGTGGCGTAGTGTTACAAAACGGCACCATTTTTAATGGGTCAATTACTGATAACATTGCTTTATCCGACACACAGCCAGATATGGATAGAGTAATTAAAGCAGCAGAGTTAGCATGTATTGACCATTTTATAAAAAAATTGCCGATGGGCTACAATACAAAAATAGGAAGCTCAGGCATTGACATGAGTGGGGGGCAAAAACAGCGATTACTGATCGCAAGGGCTATCTATCGAAATCCCTCATTTTTCTTTTTTGATGAAGCGACCAATGCACTCGACACTCAAAATGAACGATTAATTATAGAAAATATCAATAAGTTCACGCAAGGAAGAACAGTAGTCATCGTCGCACACCGTTTGAGTACCGTTAAAGAGGCCGATCAAATTGTTGTTTTAGATCAAGGGGAGATTGTCGAGGTAGGAACGCATGAAGAGCTGACTGTTAAACAAGGCTATTATTTCAATTTAATAAAAAATCAATTAGAGCTGGAGCAGGCGTTGATTTAAACACACACTTTTATTATGGGAAGAAAAATAGGAATATGGATGATCAGTTGCTGCCTAATGATTTTATGCGTTTCATGTGCTTACCACCAAACAAAAACATGTGGGCATACCACAGAAAATTATTTGGAGATCGGAGGACATAAAATTGGGAAGTACCCAGGGAAGGAAAAAAATGATAAAAGTAGCAAGGAACGTAAATTGGAATAGAATCATCGACTTTTGTTCGTGTTAGAAAGGTGACAATTTCTGACCTACTCTGACAAAACCTGACATCCACCAACATTACCGCCACCAATTACCCTTAACCATAGTAAATCATAAAAAAATACTATGAAGGAAATGGCAAAATATTTGGCTGTTGGAGGCACATTAGTTTTAGGAGTGGCCTATTTGTACCGAAAAGGTCAAAAAATCCTACCGGTGGCTGATCTCAAATTCACTTACCACCTTCCCCGTCTGCATTCGGTGGACTTGCAAAAGGTGGTCATTGCCGTGGACATTCAAGCGTACAATCCCCGCACGACGGCGGTGGCTTTGGGACTTCGCCAGATCGTTGCCAACTACAACGGGGCGCCCTTGGCATTTTCTGTTCCGCAGGGCAAGGTTCATGAGATTGCACCTACCTCTACCCAGGTGCTTCCAATCAAATTTGAAATTCCGCTTTCTAACCTCTTGGGGAAAGGATTGAAGATTTCACAAGTATCGACAATCCTTTCATCCCTTGCCTTTGATTTGCACCTGACCGTGAACGGTGAGCAGGTCAATCATCACTTAGCTTCTGAATCTATGAATGGATTTTCCGGCGAGTTGAGACAGTTAGGTATCACTTCCGGTCCTCGGAACGTAGCCGACGGTCGGGCATATAACCACCTGATTAAATCGGTTGAAAACAAAGACATTTTACTCAAGCATGGTGATGTGTTTGATACGGTCAATGCTTGTGTCCAAATCGTTGAGCGACACTATTTGGAAGTGGCTGATTTGGCCAAAAAACTCAAGGGGGCTAACACCCGAAATACCGCTAAAAATATTTTTGATTTTGCCTACAAATACCTGCAATACAAGCTGGACGAGGCGGGCACGGAGCAACTTCGTACCCCCGCCCGCTCCTGGCTTGATGGGCAAATTCGCTTCAAGCAACGCAACGAGAAAGACGCCGGTATTGATTGCGATGACTTCTCCATTTTTTGCGGTTCCCTACTCAAATGCCTGGGCATTCCCTTTGAGTTTCGCATCACCAAATACAACGGTAAGCGCAACTTTCAGCACATATACATTTTCATTCCTGACGATCAGGACGCAAGTGGTGAGATCATCATTGACCCGGTGCTTGACACCTTTGATTATCAGGTGCCCTATTCCTATGAACAATCCTTTCCTATGACGAATAGTAATGTTTCCGTTAGTGGTCTTGGCCTTCCGATTTATGCCCTGAGTGGGCATTCGGGAGGTTCAACAGCCGATGAGCTGGAGCTCGAAAACATCATCAGCGGTATTGACTTTGATGATACAATTGGGGCGATCAGCGATGAGGACAAGACTTATAATTACCTCGTTCGCACCCGTGATTTCATATCGAAAAACCAAGACAATGCGAGCAAGATTGCCCACATTCAGAACCCTGTTCAGTTTCTTGAAATGATTAATCAGGCGATCAAATATTGGCATACGCCGAAGCGTGGACCGATACTGGATAAGCTGGAATTGTTGGAAGAAAAGCTCATGGATGCCGACTTCATTCAATCGGATCTTTTGGGCATTGATGATTATTTGGATGCCGAAGATCAGGAGCTCGACGGGCTTGGATTTTTCCGCCGACGCAGAGGAAAAAAGCGCAGACGTGGACGCTTTTTTAGTGCCCTCAAAAAGATTGGAAAGAAGATTGGCAAGTTCGCCAAGAAAGCAGTCAAAGCCGTGGTGCGTTTCAATCCGGTTTCAATCGCCGTACGCAACGGATTGCTGTTAGCCTTCCGCACCAACATGTTCGGATTGGCGAAAAAAATGCAATACGCCTACTTGCCGGATAATATGGCAAGTCGCCATAATATTGATCCGGCAAAGCTCAGACAGATCAAAGCCGCTTTCGCCCGTGTGAAAAAGATTTTCAGCAAGTTGCAAGGCAAGAGCCACAACTTGAAAAAGGCGATCATCAAGGGAGCCAGACAGAAAAGCAGGGACTTTTCATTGAGTGGCTTCGGCGATGTGGAGCATTACGATGATGAGTTCGGAGGCTTTGGAGCCGTGGCAACCGCTGCAAGTGTAGCCGCCGCAACACCGGTTTTGGCAAAGATTGGATCGTTCTTCAAACCGATCAAAGACATATTCAAAAAGGTCAAATCGAAGGTGCGCAAGATTTTTCCAAAACGGAAAAAGAGCTCTGCACCCAAACCGGTATTGAGCCCGACAAGAACACCAAGCCGAAGCACAACGGCAAACCAAAGAACCATGCCGGCTTCGACTTCATATCAAAACCCGACGACAACAAACTCATCGGTCCCCGCTGTTCCGGCAACGCAATCCAAGCTACCGATCAAAAAAATCCTGATTGGAACCGGTATCCTCGCCGCCGTTGGTGGGGGAATTTTCGCCGCTACCAAATACATGAAGAAGGATGATTTGGGGGGCGTGGTATTAATATAAACATTCTTTACCCCAGGCTAAAGCCCGGGGCTATTGACTTCACATTCAATGCCCCCTGACTTCAGTCGGGGGTAACAACAATAACATTATGGCAATAAGAAATAAACAACAAATCGACTTCATGAAAGCCACCGAAGACATCGGCAAACCATTGAGCCTGGTGGTCGGATTGGTGGGAGGAAAATACCTCATCAAAACACTGAACAACACCTCAACGGTCAAAGGATTGGGGCAAGCTGACATTAAAGAAATGCTTGTGCCCGGCATCGTTACTATCGGTGGATTGGTCGGCACGCAAATGGCCTCGAACGAATACCTCAAGCTCGGCTTGTTGGGCGTTTCGGGCGCCGGAATGGAAGAGGGATACAAGAAAATGACCGGTAAATCATTGCTTCAGGGGCTCGAAGGGATCTTGGGTGAGGTTGAGGAAGATGAGCCAATCACCATACCTTTGAATGCTAACCCTGGAGCACTACCGGCTGCAAATTTGGACATCGAGGCGATCATGCAATCCGATGCGATGCGAGCGCTACCCGCCGGACAATCGGGCACTCCTTCTTATCATTATGATGATGAAACCGACGAGTATGTTAGCGGCGTCGGAGCCTCGAACCTACCCGACGGCGTGGTACCTGATGCCACCGATATGGACGTCTTTGCTGGCGATATGATGTCGGCTTAAAATTGGAAATCCTGTACCGACACCGCATGCGGTGCCGCTACGAACATTAACCTATAAACAACAATTTCGATGCAAGATGTAAGCGAAGAAAAAGACCTTTTCCCTTCGGTCGAGGAGATCGAGGGTATTGAAGAATCCATGTTGGATCAAGAAGAAGCTCAATTTGAGAAGGAAGACGCTGAAGATGATGTGGTCGAAGGTATTGGCGAAGTCGGTCGTGTGAACCGTGCCAAACGCCGTGCCCGACGCAGAGCAAAGCGCAAGGCTGCACGCCGTAGAGCGGTGCGAAAATCCTTCCGTGCTGGTCAAAATGCCATTACCCTGAAAACGGGAATGACCAAAAATTTGACCTCAAAAGCGCACTTTGAATTGCGTCGCCACCAATTGCCAAAAGATGTGCAGGAAGGTTTGAAAACCGCCCGTTTGCAGGTAGTTGATGCGGCGATCTACACGATCAAGAGTATTGAAAACAAGTCGGATATTGACTTGATGGAAAGCTCGGACGATAAGAAAACCGGACGCACGAACCTGAACCGTGCGCAGTTGGATAACGGCAAGTTTTTCCTTTTGACCGGTATCGTGTTAGAGTATGCGCACGGTGAAGATGAGAACGACACGGACCCTTCCAACTTCCCGTTTGGGCAGTACGCCTACCCACCGCAAATCATGAACGGTACCTTTGAAATGACCCTGGGCACAAAGGTGATTGTACCTGAATTGTCATGTGGTATTTTCGATGATTCTGACACAACGAAGCGCAAGTTTTATTACGGTTTGGATAACCCTAAGTGGTTGAAGCCGGCAATGGATATTACCCCTCGTTTGAACATGCCGAAGGCGGTTGTGGGCGACGGCGTTTATGCGCCAGCGGTGAAAGTTACCTTGATCGGTGCGATGATTGAAAAAGCGTAAGAAGTGCTAATTATACCAGATCATTCGTGATTAATTGTGGAGAAAGAGCATGGCGCATTGTCATGCTTTTTTTTTTGAACAATCCAAACCGACCTTACCGTGGAACAACAAATCAAAAAAATTCAGGTGATCAAATTCACCGCCAAACAGGGCAACACTGTTGAGTATAACGCCAACACCAAGACCGAACATGACCGCATTGTTGGGGCATTTTTCCGCTTGTCCGAACCCGAAGCATTGTTAGGGGCAACGGTCCGAATGTGGATCGACGATACCGAAATTATCCCTGATGATACCGAAGTCGCACTCTTGCATCATAGCGACGATATGAGCATTGATGAGGTCGCTTTTCCACTAAACGAGAAAGCCAAAAACAGCCCTATCCGAGTGCTCTACAAAGACGATGCGAAGAACATGGCCACCGATCAGGATTACGAGGTCCGACTGTATTTGCTTGCTGTTATTGATCCGAAAAAATAAGTGAAATGAGCTATCACTATCATACCGTTAAGTTGCGTGTTGCCGGCGATCATATTAAGTCCGAACACCTATTGCCCGCCGACTGCAAGCAGATCACGGGCATGGCGTATAGTGCGCTGTCGTTGAGCGAGCTCGAAAGTAATACCGTGCCGGTGAACCTGTCTTTTCCTTCAACCAAATTGCGGGAAAACTTGTCCAATATTGATCTTGAAAGTAAATATGACGGACTATTCAATCAGTCAAGCGAATATGCTGCACGAAGTTATTTCAAATCAAATTTTGTTGATCTTCTTAAAGGCGCATTGCTGTCGGGTATTACTTACACGGTCGTGGATCAGCAGGTGGTAGCCGACCGGTTAGCAGAGCTATTGGACGGCACGCCCTTCGTCGATTATATGTTTGAGTATGATACCTTTGAGCGTTATATCGAACGCCGACCGTACAGCTCAACATCTTATCGGGACTATCAGCGCAGTCGCCTGAAATATGTTATTGATGCACGAATTATTTCATACCTACAAAGAAACAGTTCACGGATATTTTATTACGATAAAGTGATACAATCATTCCCTGAGCCTACCTTCCGTCGGGTAATCTTTCCTTTAGTTTTTCCTCAATCAATCCTGTTGAAAAATTTACGGGAGATGGACCTTCCAATTGACTATTTGGCAAACACCAAGAGCGAAGTGTCCGCTCAACAATACTTTGAGCAGAAGTTCATTCCGTGTTTGGAAGAGAAGCTATTCATGGACATTAATTACCAGGCGATTGCCAATAGCGAACTGCAAAGCAGGCTACAATCAATCCTCAAAGATTCGACTTTCATAGCCGCCATTTTTGATAACGATTATTACACCAACTACCTGAGGGATAGAAAGTATCCGGTCAGTTTGGAGGAGATGTTCAACCGCATCATTTTCTATTTAAGTAAGCGAAAAAAGGATATTTTCTTCTATGAGCGACAATACATTGACTACCCGACACAAAGCGGTGAGCAAACGCTAATTACTACTCTAATCAATGGTAACAGCTTTCTGTTGCGGGATTTTCCGCTACCGCTCAACCGTCGGCTTAAACCGATCAAGAAGGAAATCAAACCCTTTGCCGAACCGATCATGGTCAATAGCAGCGCAACGATCCTTATCAAAAACAAGTCCGGACTACCGCTTGATTGCTATGTCTATTTTCAATACCAAACTGAAGAGCTATGAACACGAGTGAACTAATCCACCATATAGCCAAGGACCGAATTGCGGGGATGCGGACAATCACCGATTATAAGCTAACGCCCTTCCGCATCCTGGTCAATAGTCCAACAACATTTTGGGACCTGAACAATGATATGTTTGTTCTGAACACGCACAAACTACCCGTTTTTGGTGAGCAGGATGTACAGTATGTCATCAAGTCCAGTGATAATTTTTTTACCGTAAGTCCGCCTGAATATGATCTGATGGACGAGTACCGCTATCAGGTTTTTACCGATTATATCGACCTGAATGTGAGCATGGAAGATACCGAAGTGTTCCGACCGTTCCACCTTGAATTTATCAAAATCACCCCTTTCCGATAAATAAATAATGAAGACATCAGAAGACAAAACCGCATCAACAATAGATAGTATCATCAGCTTTTTGGAACGATCCGAACAGACCGAAAAGCAACCTTTTGCCTATGAAATACAGCTCGTTAGCCCGACGCATTCAGAATTAGTCGTGGGAAAATGTGCCGATCATAGCCTCTTTCGTAAGGATGTGAAATTGGGTTTAGACCGCCTGCGCAACAACCCTTCGAGCATCTTGAAAGTGATGATTTTCAGTGGCAAAAGTGCCAATTCCAAATTGATTAACGAATACAAACTGGAGCTTCCCGAACAAAGAGAAGCCGCCAATTTGCGCTCAATTATTCAGGAGGAATTGCGCCAACATCAACCACAACAACAGCCGGCACAAGGCAGCAACTTTGAACAGTTGGGCAGTCTGTTAGGCATGATGACCGGCAACCAACCCAATGCCGACGATCCCAATTCAAGCCTGCTGGGGTTCCTTGGTTTCTTCAATACGATGTCGGCGAAGCAGGAAGAAATCAGCCGCATCAATCACAAAAATGAACTTTCGGAATTAGTGCTTAATAATAAGTATGAGCACCTGAGCGAAAAATATGAAAACCTCAAACGCCAATACGACCAAATTGAAAAAGAGAAGGACCGATTAGGTGGTTTAGTGGAAGGCTTGGACAAGGAGAAAAATGACCTTGAAAACCGCCTGGCTTCTTACGCACCTAATGAAGTCATGCAACGGGTGGCGACGGGCGTGCTCACCAACGTCGGAGCCAAACTTTTAACTAACAGCCCTAAGGCCGCATCCTTACTTGGCCTTTCGGATCAGGAGCTCAAAGCCGCCTTTGGCGTAATGCCGGAAAATGAACCGGAACCGCAGATCGAACAGGTGCCTATAAATAATGTGCCGACCGATCAACACTCCCAAATCATTCAGGCAATCAATGAAACCCTTCGATCCGTTGAGCTGAACCGCCTTGTAAAGATCACCCAGATCATCGGGACGATCATTGACCAGCCCGAACAAATAGACATCATTTTGAACCTACTCCAAGACCACAATGAAAAAGTATAACATCAACATTCGATTTGAAGCCGCCAACGATCAGCAGGCGCAGAAGTTAGCGAACCTTGTGCAGCACACTTTGAAGAAAAATGCGCAGACCGACATCATTGCTTTGTTGGAGAAAGCAGCGAAAAACCCAAGCCTGATTAAGACCGCTTTGCGACTGATCTAATAATAACTGTCCCCAGGCTAAAGCCCGGGGCTATTGGACGCAATGACCCCTGACTTTAGTCGGGGGAAAATACCGACCCCTTAACCCAAAACAGCAACAACCATGAAAGACAACCGGATGGAAATCATCACACAACTGGCGAGCTCGTTGATCTTGCCCGCCGTCGGGATCGGGGCTGGCATTTTTGCGCTGAAAAAGTTCATGAGCAAACAACGGGAGGCGACCGAAGCACCAAGCATGAAGCTGAGCATCAAAAAATCAAACCTGACAATCGATGAGAATCAGGCTCGAATGATGGCCAACTCCTTGTATCAGGCAATGGCAAGTTTTGGCACCGACGAGGCAACGATCATGAACATCTTCCGGCAATTGCAGAGCAAGGACGATGCACTTTTAGTCATCAAGCACTTTGGACAAAAGCGGTATTTCGCCGGCACAAGATCTGTATTTTTGGGTGAAGAAATGAACCTAATGTTATGGCTCAAAGCCGAATTAAGCGGCAGTTATTTAGAAACAATCAGCAAAAAATTTCAGGCATGGACAATACCGTTTTGACAGAAAAAATCAGAGATCAACTGATTATCGCTGGCGTATCTACCGCCGTAACCGTCGGGGTCGGCTATTGGATCAAGAAGCGAAGAGCCCGACGAGCAGCCTCCGCCACCCCTTCCGGTTTTACGAATTGGAACGGTGGAAATGCGGTGCTTTCGCATTTGCCAAATGGCATTCGGAACAACAACCCAGGCAACCTGATAAGCACCAATGTAGCCTGGAAAGGCAAGCTACCGACAAATGGAAGGTTTGAAGTTTTCAAGGCACCAGTTTGGGGCGTTCGGGCATTAATTAAAGACTTGATGAATGATATTCAGAAGGGAAAAAACACGGTTACCAAGCTGATACATGAGTTTGCACCCCCGCATGAAAACAACACGCAGGCGTACATCAACCATGTTGCAAAATCTCTGAACATCAACAAGGACACGCCAATTCAGGCGACTAAAGACAACATTCGGTCCCTTGTGTTTGCGATTGACAAAATGGAAAACGGCAATCATTACATCAACGCTTCACTGTTTGAACAAGCATTTCAAATCATCTAAACAAAAATATTATGGCGACTATAAAAATGTTCAAGGGGGACATTCCTCCAACTTTGAAAAAGGGCGAGTGGGCTTCAAATGGCATCTTTGCGTATTTGGGCATCGGCAGCAGAAAGTACATTGTCTTTGCTGGTGGTGATGTAAATTTTGAAGAGATCATAGATCAGCTACGGGAAAATTATTTGTCCGTAGTCGATTATAAAGACCTTGCCAATACGCCAACCACCATTACGCCTGAGCAAATTGCACAAATCGAAGCCAACTCAAAGAAGCAGGGCTTTGATGAATCGGCTAAAACCAAACTTGACCAGGTAGAGGAAAAGGCAACCAAAGGTGCCGACTGGAACACGAATGTCGCTAACAAACCAACGACGATTACTGATGAACAAGCTCAGGCAATCGAAGCCAACACACAAAAGCAGGGACTTTCGGAAGAGGATCAACAGGCACTTACGGCAGCGCAGACCCTTGCTCAAACCGTGGCCGAATTAGAACAATCTATCGACGAACTCACTCAACGAATCGACGGTTTAGGCGAAGGAACCAACACTGATATTTTGGGTGAGCAGGTCAAAAAAATTGAGTTCAAAAAGGACTATATGGTATTCAAATTACATGATGATGAGGATGTGAAAATCTACTATAAATCTGAACAAGAGGACGATGATTAATGGATAAGAAAGGCTACATATCGTGGATGCAAGACGAGTTGCGAGCAGACAAAAAGCACAACCGAAACAGCATTGAGAAAGTCGCTCGTGAACGCTTTGGCATAGATCAGAAAAACCTGGTCAAAGAACTTACCGAAGCGGCAATTGTGAGAAGAGCGCATTTTCTTGCCTTCGGTGCACGTTCTTTTTTGGAGCGGTACGAACAGATAACGGACCTCTATAAGTTGCAGGTCAATTTGTCAATGCGCACCTCGATCAGCATCATGATGCAGCAGTATTCCACGCCTGCACCAATAGCGTTTTTGGCCTCTTCATTCATTCGTGTCAGCAAACTAAAGGGTAAATTCTTTGAGCCTTCCGCTGGCAACGGACTATTGACCATTGCGCTACCGCCTGAGCAAACGGATGTTAATGAGTTGGATGAAACACGTCGTAACAATTTGAGAATGATGAATTTCAGGAACGTCTATGCGCTTGATGCTTCGCAAGATTTCGGGATTGAGTTTATCAGATACTATGATGGGGTCATCACCAATCCGCCGTTTGGCACCTTGCCCGATCCCGTCCATTTCGGCGATTACAAAATCAAAAAGCTTGAACATTTGATGTGCTTGGAGGCACTTTATTGTATGAAAAACGACGGGCGTGCGGCCTTGATAATCGGCTCGCATACCCGATACGATGAGCGCAACCGGATCAGGGCTGGGCATGACCGGATCTTTTTCAATTACCTCTATCACTATTATAATGTAGTCGATGTGATTGCAATCGACGGCAAAAAACTCTACTCCCGACAAGGAACCAGTTTTGATACCCGTTTGATTTTGATTGCCGGAAGGAAGCAAAGACCTGAAGGTGCCGCACCGCTGAAAACCGATGAACTGGCGACCGTAATGCGCAGTCATGACCAACTGTTCAACCGCATCATTCCTCACATGAAATCCAATGAAGCGATGGCCAAAACCAAAGCCATAGCAAGGGCAAAGGCCATTATGATTTTGCAAAAACAACTCAATCTATGACATCTAATATCACCTACCAAAACCGCACGCTGACCATTAAATTCAGTCGGCCACCCAAAGATTTTGTGATTGCCCGCTTGTTGGAGATGGGCTTTCAAACCAAGGATTACAAACGCTTTGATCGTAAGAAAAAATTAGCACAAAATGAACGGGATTACCTGAATGGAATGTTCGAGGTCGAAGGGCTGGGCATGGCTTATATTCCCGCTTCGCAAAAGGGTTTTGTGCTGAACACGACCGTGCCTGATAGCATGGGTTTTGAAATGCACCTTGCCATTCGTAAGGTCAAATCGAAGCTCAAAGAAAAGTCTCTTTTCAATTACGTTGCCGATAAATTGGACTATGATAGCGAGGGTTTGGTTAAGTCGTTGAGTGCCGAGCAGATTGATGCGGTGGGTTTGGCGATTTATAATATTGAGGAACGAAAGCAGGGCATCATCATTGGCGACCAAACCGGTATTGGTAAGGGAAGAACGGCGGCGGCATTGATCCGCTATGGCGTGAAAAGTGGTCATCAACCGATATTTTTGAGCGAGAAACCGAACCTGTTTACCGATCTATACCGTGATTTGGTGGACATTAATTCGTCGAGCCTTCACCCTTTTATTGTCAATACCAAAGAGGCAAAATCGAATATCAAAGACAAAAAGGGGACAGTAATTTACACCGCACCCGAAAAGGCGGCGCAGGCGAGAATTTTAGAGGATGCTGAACTTCCGCACCCTTATGATTTTGTATGCGCCACCTACACGCAGTTCAATTCGGACCGCATGGCGAATAAGCGTAATTTCCTGATGCAAATGGCTGAAAACAACATTGTTGTGATGGATGAAAGTCATAATGCGTCGGGCAGTTCGCAGACGGGCGAGTTCATGCAGGTGGTTTTGAACAAGACCAAAGGGGTGGTTTTCCTTTCGGCGACCTTTGCCAAAAGACCGGACAATATGCCGATCTATGCGAAGAAAACTTCCATTTCAGATGCCAACATGGGGACGGTGGAACTGGTCGAATCCATTGAAAAAGGAGGCGTTGCTTTGCAGGAAATTTTGGCGGCTCAACTGGTGAGCGAGGCGCAGATGATCCGACGTGAACGGTCCTTTGAAGGCGTTGAGGTGAACTATATCGAGCTGACGGATAAGGCTAAAGAGCAGGCGCAAATTTCGGACAAGGTTACGGGCATCATCCGTGATATTATTGAGTTTCAGAAAACCTATGTGGATGATGAAATCAAGACCATGGATAAGCTGATTGCGGCGCAAGGTGGTGAAATTGGCAAGCGCAAGGGTGCTCAAAGAGCTGGGGTGGATAACACGCCCTACTTCTCAAAAGTGTTCAATGTGATTAATCAATTGCTGTTTTCGCTCAATGCTGAAGAGGTCGCCGATCATGCGATTGCATTGCTGAAAAAGGGGCAAAAACCGATCATTGCCTTTGCCAATACGATGGGTTCTTTCCTTTCGGAGATGGGTGATATTGATGATAAGATTGACGGGGATTTTAATTTGGTGCTGCAAAAAGGGCTCGAAAGTACGCTGAAATATACGGAGAAAACGGCGGCGGGAAAGTCGATCAAAAGGACACTGAACATTGCGGATTTTCCGGCGAGCACGCAGTCGGCATACTATGATATTTTGGACAGGGCGCAGGAGGTGAGCACCGGTATTTCGATCAGTCCACTCGATATTATCATTCAAAAAATTGAGGCAGCAGGTTACCGAACCGGCGAGGTTACGGGGCGTAGTTTGGCAGTGGAATTTGAGCAGAACAAACGGGGGAAAATTACGACCAATGGCAAGATCGTTCGCCGTCCGAAGGAAAACACGGCAGATGCTTTCCGTCGCTACAATGACAATGAAATCGACTGTTTGTTAATTAATCAGTCGGGATCAACAGGAGCTTCGGCGCACGCCATTGTTACCGATAAGGTCCCTCGTAAGGATGTCAAAAAAAGGGTCATGATTATCTTACAGGCGGAGCTGAACATCAATACGGAAATTCAAAAGCGTGGGCGCATCAACCGGACGGGGCAGATTTTGAAGCCTCGATACGATTATATCATTTCGGCGATACCGGCGCAAAAACGCCTGATGATGATGCTGAAAAAGAAGCTCAAATCCTTGGATGCGAACACGACTTCTTCACAATCATCGAACAAGGCGCAGTTGGATTCACCGGACTTTTTGAACAAGTACGGCGACAAAATTGTGGTGCAATATCTTCGTGAAAATCCGGAGTTGAGCGCACGCTTGGATGATCCGGTGGACCTTTCGGGCGATGGCTCGACCATTGGGGCATCGCACAAAGTTACGGGACGGGTGGCGGTTTTGCCGGTGGAAGATCAGGAGAAATTTTACAAGGAGATCATTGAACGGTATGAGGATTATGTGGCCTATTTGAAGCAGACCGATGAGTATGATTTGGAGGTGGATGTCTTGGATTTGGAGGCAGAAACGAAGGCGCAAATGATTGCCGTCAGTGGCAAGGGTGCCGGTCTTTCGGTTTTTGGGGAGAATAGCATGGTGGAGCGTTGTGAGGTGAATGTGCTCAAAAAGCCGATTCCGAAGGATGAATTGAAAGGCTTGGTTGCAAAGGAGCTGGGCGGTAAGGATCCGAATGCGGTGGCGGAAAAGTTGATCGAAGAACACAATGCGTATGTGGCGGAAAAATTGAAGGCGGGGCAAAATCAGTTGGATAAGAAATTCAAAAAGCTCTTTGATGGGATTGAGGAGGAAGCAGGCTTCCGCAAAATTCCGGTGCCGGAGGAAGGGTTGCAGAAGGAATATGTGAGCCGTCGGGTGAGTGAGATTGAAAATCAAAAGTCTGAACAGGAGAAAAAGCTGTTGAGCCGATGGAATGACAAGGCGAATTATCTGAATAACTTTTTCAAATATTTCCGCACCGGCTATGGTTATTTGTATCCGGCGCAAGGTGATGAAGCGAAGAGCATTACGGCGATTTTCATGGGCGTGAGCATCAACAAGAAATTGGATAATCCCTATGCGCCTTCGGCGGT